>DBFPAR010000034.1:0-13148 GCA_048362915.1 Collinsella sp. | reverse complement strand
CGGACCGGGACGGGTTAACGGCAGGCCCCGCCGACCGATTGCAAGCGGTCGGCGGGGCCATTGCGGCTCTTGACAGCGGATTGGGTCATATGAGCGAAAGCCCGCCAGAGCGAGCAAGGTGCCTTCAAGAAAAATGGCGCCGCAGGTTGAGCATAAGTCAGCGAGCGGGTCGCATTTGTGACAAGGTGACGTGAAACGAAAGGGCGCTGACCTTTTGGTCGCGCCCTTGAAGTTGAACGTCAGATTGTCCAAATGCGGCCCGCGCAGCGTCGAGCCGTTACGCGGTTCGTAGAACCGCGTAACTAGTTAGTACATCTTTGCGCCGGCGGGGATGGAGGCGTCGAGCTGGATCAGGTTGAGGCGCTCCTCACCATCCTCCTCGTGGATGGCACTGATGAGCATGCCGCAGCTGGGGATGCCCATCATCTTGCGCGGAGGCAGGTTGGTGATGGCGAGCAAGGTCTTGCCGACCAGGTCCTCGGGCTCGTAATAAGCGTGAATACCGGAGAGGATGGTGCGGTCGGTACCGGTACCGTCGTCGAGCGTAAAGTTCAGCAGCTTCTTGGACTTCTTGACGGCCTCGCATGCCTTGACCTTCACAGCGCGGAAATCGCTCTTGGAGAAGGTATCAAAGTCGACGAACTCCTCAAACAGCGGCTCAACGGCGATCTTGGAGTAATCGAGCGTGGGCTTAAGCGACTTAACGAATGGGCTCGCGGCGTTGCCGGCCTCTGCAGCCTTGGCGGCAGCGGCACCGGACTGGAAACCCTTCTCGGGCTTCATGTGCGGGAACAGCAGGACGTCGCGGATAGAAGCCTGGTTAGTAAGCAGCATGACCACGCGGTCGATACCAATGCCAATGCCGCCCGCGGGAGGCATACCGTACTCGAGGGCGCGCACGTAGTCCTCGTCATACTCCATAGCCTCATCGTCGCCGCCGGCCTTCTCGGCCATCTGGGCAGCAAAGCGCTCAGCCTGGTCGACCGGGTCGTTGAGCTCGGAGAATGCGTTGGCGTACTCGTGGCCGGCGATGACCAGCTCAAAGCGGTGAGTCAAACGCGGGTCGTCCTCAAAACGCTTAGCGAGCGGGCTGACCTCGATGGGGTAATCGCACACGAAGGTCGGGTTGACGATGGTGTCCTCGCCCAGCTCATCGTAAATCTCGGCGATGATCTTGCCGGCAGTCCACTCGGGCTTGATCTCCAGGCCCTTCTCGCGCGCGGCGGCAGCAAGCTCCTCGACCGGCGTGTCGATGGTGACCTGCTTGCCGAGCACGTCGGAGACGATGTCGGTCATGGGACGGCTGGCCCACTCACCAGAAAGGTCGATGGTCTGGCCCTGGTACTCGATGACCTCGGGGTTGCCGATGGCCTTGTTAGCCGCCTTAATGACACCCTGGGCGAGCGCCTTCATGCCCTCGAGGTCTGAGAAGGCACGGTAGGCCTCCATCGTGGTGAACTCGGGGTTGTGGGTAAGGTCCATGCCCTCGTTACGGAAGATGCGGCCGATCTCGAACACGCGCTCAAAACCACCGACGATGCAGCGCTTGAGATGGAGCTCGGTGGCAATACGCAGGTAGCACTCCTGATCGAGCGCGTTGAAGTGGGTAATGAACGGCTTGGCGGTAGCGCCGCCCTGGATGGTCTGCAGGATGGGGGTCTCGACCTCCATGTAACCGTCGGACTCCATAAAGCGACGGAAGGTAGAGAGAATCTGCGAACGCTTACGGAAGGTCTCGCGAACGTCGTCGTTGGCGATCAGATCGACATAGCGCTGGCGATAGCGGGTCTCCTTGTCGGAAAGACCGTGGAACTTCTCGGGCAGCGGACGAACGGCCTTGGAAAGCAGGGTCGCGCTCTTAGGGGCAACGGAAAGCTGGCCGCGCTGGGTGCGCACGACCACGCCGGTCACGCCCAGGATGTCGCCCAGGTCGAGGGCCTTGAGCGTATTCCAGGCGGCCTCGTCCATGTCGTTGATGCGGCAGAACAGCTGAATCTCGGCAGTCGCATCGCGCACGACGATGAACATGATCTTGCCCTGACCGCGCTTGGCGACCACGCGGCCGGCGATCTTCACGACGTCCTCGGTGCCCTCACCATCGGCAAGATCGGCGTACTTAGTCTCGATATCGGCGACGTAGTCCTCAAGCTCAGAGTGCTCGGGATAGGGGTTCTGGCCCGCCTCGAACAGGGCGGCGCGCTTGGCCAGGCGGGTGGCGCGCTCGTCGTTGAGCGTCGATGCCTGATCGGCGGCGTTCTGGTTCTCTGCCATAAGTTAGCTCCTCAAACTAAAACGCTCCCCAGGATTCGGTCCCAGGGAGCGAAAACATACCTTTACGCGGGACCGTGGTCTAGCGTGCGATCTTGGCGATGGTGTAGACGCGAGTCTTGCCGGAAGGCGTAACGACCTCGACGGAGTCGCCCTCGCCGTGACCAATGATGGCGTGACCGACCGGAGACTCGTTGGAAATCTTGTGCTCGAGCGAGTTGGTCTCGGTGGTACCGACGAGCGTGACTTCCATGACCTCGCCGTTGGGATCAATCAGCGAAACGGTGGAACCGATGGAGACGGTCAGGTCGCCCGTGGTGGCAGCAACCTGAGCGTTGGCGAGGATGGCCTGGATCTCGGCAATACGAGCGGCGTTCTGGGCCTGCTTGTCCTTAGCGGCGTCGTACTCGGAGTTCTCCGAAAGGTCGCCGAACGCGCGGGCTTCCTTGATGTCCTCGACGATCTCCTTGGCGTAATCGCCCTCACGCCAAGCGAGCTCCTCGACGAGCTTCTGGCGGCCCTCAGCGGTCAGTACGATCTGGCTTGCGTCCATACGGATATCTCCCCAACTCTGATCAAACAATCAACTGTCAACAAAACGAAAAAGACCGGCTAGCCTGCGGGCAAGCCGGTCAGGTGCTCACCCCAAAGGGATGGGACTACTCTGCGTCCGCGTCGCTGTCCTCTGCCTGCTTCTTCTTGGCAGCAGCGAGCTTGGCCTCGAGCTCAGCGATCTCCTTGTCCTCCTCGGACTGCTCGACCACGACCTCCTCGGCCTGCTTGGTCTCGGCCTTATCGTCGCCCTCCATACCCTCGCGGATATTCTTGACGGTAGAGCCGAGGGACTTGCCGAGCTTCGGCAGGTTCTTGGGCCCGAAGATAATCAGGACAACGACGAGAATAATGATGAGCTCAGGAGCCCTCAGTCCAAACATGTAGACCTCCACAATACAGCGAGACAAGCTCGAATGAGTATACCGCGGGTATCGCGGTATCACAACACTAGCTAAAAAAAGGGACCGCAAGAAGCGGTCCCTCCTCATGCTCTGGTCGGGTTGACTGGATTTGAACCAGCGACCCCTGCGTCCCGAACGCAGTGCTCTACCAAACTGAGCCACAACCCGTTAGCTCGACTATAGTAACAAAGATTTTCGCCGCGTGCTAGAGAAATTTTTATTTCTTTGGCGCGTCGATTTGAACCGTGTTGGGAATAAGCTCAGTCGCGCAGGCCCACCAGCCATTTTGCTGGGCAGCATCGGCAAGCCTTTCGGCCGTGGCAGCGGTGTCGCAAATGGCAAACGAGCAGGCACCCGATCCGCACACATCTACAGCAACGGTTCCGTCCTGTTTACGCAGCCAGTCGAGGACCGTTTGAATCTGCGACTCCATCTGTGCGGAAATGACACCAAGGTTGTTATGGATGAGTGCATATGCCGTCTCGGCATCACCAGCACGCAAGGCAGAAGCTATCGCGCCGGGCTTGTCCGCAGGCACCGAGGCCTCGTCAAAACGTCGATAGGCTTCAATTGTCGAAACACTTGCCTCGCGCGGCTTGACCAGCACGACGGGCGTCGCGGGCAGCGCGGGGTACTCAGTTGCCAGCACGTCTCCCCCACCTACGTAGAACGCAGGACTCGCGTGCAAAAAGAACGGGACGTCAGCACCAATGCCTCGCGCAATATCGTCGAGCGCTGGGTCGGTGCGATCAATGCCCCAGAGCTCCGCCAAGGCGACAATGACCGCGGCCGCATCCGTCGAGGGACCGCCCAAGCCGGCGCACAATGGAATGCGTTTCTCAATCGTCACGCAGATGTTTGCCTCGCGACCATAATGCTCGGCCATAGCAACCGCAGCCCGATACGCCGTATTCTTTTGCATGGGAAAATCTGATGCTGGAACCGTCTGGACGGTCAGCGCCTGCGCCGGCGTGACCGTCACGGTATCGGAAAGACCGACGGCCGCCATCAGGGAATCGACCCTGTGGTAGCCGCGGTCATCGCGCTCGGTATGAACCCCCAGGTAGAGGTTAATCTTTGCCGGCGCGGAAAGAGTCAGGGACCGATCGGTCACCGTTAATGCTCCTCGAGCTGATTGCCGAGCGGGGTAAAGATGTGCTCGCCGCTCTCGGGGTCGAACAGCTCGACCTGACCGGTGAGGACATCGATATACTGGTAGGACTGACGCGACTTGCGGCCGCGACGCTCGTCAACCTCGACAATGAAGACGGCCGGGTGGACGCTCTTGATGGTGCCCATGCGCTCGACGACGCGGGTACGGCCCATGTTGGCCTTCACCTTGACGCGATCGCCCACCATATCGGTCAGCTTCTCGTGGATGTCGTCGACGTGATTGACTTCCATCTCTTCCATGAACAGGGCCTCCAGAAGGTGCAATTCAAAAAGGGGATAATACCCCTAAGATAGACAAAACTCTAATACTATAGCACCCTGCTGCCACCATACGCAAGTAGCTAAATAAGCCCCGTCCCAAATACGTACCAGACGACAACCTCGCATGACCAGTTGTTACGCGGTTTGGTAAAACCGCGTAACCTAAAGGTTGTCGGTGTCCAAGACGATGGTGAATGGGCCGTCGTTGACCAAGTCGACTTTCATATCGGCGCCAAAGATACCGTGCGCCACGTGTTCGACATCTTGACGAACGAGCGTCAGGAAGTACTCGTAGAGCTCGTTGGCAACATCGGGTGCGCCGGCATCCGTAAACGACGGGCGGCGGCCGTGGCGGCAGTCGGCGAACAGCGTGAACTGCGACACCACGAGTACCTCGCCGTCGACATCGGCAAGTGCCAGGTTGGTCTTGCCGTTCTCGTCCTCGTTGATACGCAGCCCGCGGAGCTTGCCCCACAGCTTGTCGGCCTCGGCACGCGTATCGCCATGGCCCACGCCCAGCAGCACCAGATAGCCGCGCCCAATTTTGCCCACGCACTCGCCGTCGACCGTCACGCCGGCATTGAGCACGCGCTGCACCACCGCACGCACGGCCTACTCCTCGCCTGTCAGCTTGGCGGACAGATGCTCGAGCGCGTGGAAACGATGGCTGATGGCGTTCTTCTCGTCCGCCGTGAGCTCGGCCATGGTCTTGCCCGGCGTGTCGACCGGCAGGAACAGCGGGTCGTAGCCAAAGCCGTGATCGCCGCGGCCCTCGTGCGCGATAACGCCCTCGCAGGTGCCCTCACCATAGGTGACCAAACCGTCCGTGTCGATGAGCGCAACGACGCTCATAAAGCGCGCGGTGCGCTCATCGTCCGCCACACCTTCCAGGTTAACGAGCAGCTTGGCGTTGTTGGCGGCATCGTCGCCGTGAACGCCCGCATAGCGCGCGCTATACACGCCCGGCTCGCCGTCCAGCGCGTCGACGACCAGGCCGGAATCGTCGGCGATGGCCATAAGGCCCGTCTCTTCGACCGCGGCTTGGGCCTTGATGATGGCGTTCTCCAAAAACGTCGTGCCGTTTTCCTCGGGATCCTCAAAATCACCCAGCTGGCCGAGCGCCACAAAGCGCACCTCGGGCATGACCTTGCCCAAAATGGCCTCGATCTCGGTGAGCTTATGGGCGTTGCCCGTTGCCACGACGATGGTCGCCGCCGGGTCGAGGGTGTCGATGTCAATCTTCTCAAGTGCCATGACTGGCCTCCTTGTCTCTATAGCAAGCCGCGTGAGGGGCGTTTGGGCACTTGACCCCTCCCCTCTCAGGCGATCGGACCTTTCAACGCAGCATTTCAGCAGATAAAACCTACCAAAATAAACCTGTCCCTTTTTGGCAGGTTAGGCGATGGCTTGGCGCTGAAGCTCGATGAGCTCGGCGATACCCTTGTCGCCCAGGTCGAGCAGGGCGTTGAGGCGCTTGCGGTCAAAGGGCGCCTGCTCGCCGGTGCCCTGGAGCTCGATCATCTCACCGGTGTCGGTGGCGACGAGGTTCATGTCGACCTCGGCATGGCTGTCCTCGGAATAATCGAGGTCAAGCAGTGTATTGCCGTCGACAACGCCCATGGAGATGGCAGCCACCTGGCCGATAAGCGGGATGCGCTCGATCTTGCCCGCCTCGACCCACATGGCGAGGGCGTCGTGCAGCGCCACCCAGGCGCCGGTGATGCTCGCTGTACGCGTGCCGCCATCGGCCTGAATCACATCGCAGTCAACGGTGACGGTGTACTCGCCGAGCGCCTTCATGTTGACGACGGTACGCAGGCTGCGGCCAATGAGGCGCTCGATCTCCATGGAGCGACCCTTGCGGTTGGCGTGCTCGCGCTTGCAGCGCTTGCCGGTCGACGCCGGCAGCATGGCGTATTCCGCGGTCACCCAGCCGGCCTTAGCTCCTTTTCGCCAGCCCGGCACGCCCTCCTCGATAGTGGCGGCGCACAGCACGCGCGTGTCGCCGAACTCGGCCAAACACGAGCCGTGGGCGTGCTTCATGACGCCACGGGCGAGCTTAACGGGGCGCAACTCGTTGGCGGCGCGACCGTTGGCGCGGTTGACCTGCATGTACTCCATAGAAATATCCTTTCGGCAAAATATGTGGCGAAGGCTTTGGCGGCTGCCTCACATCTATTTCAGCTCATCGATATCGATATGTTCGATGCTCTTGAGCGGCTGACCAAAGATAAAGCTGCCCGCCACCGCAAACTCGGCAATGTTATCGGCCGTCGTGGCAAAACGATGCTGCGGCTCGGCGGCGTCGCCCGCCAGCTGCTCGCGGCGCGTGAGGATATCGGTCAGCTCGCGCGTGGTCTCCTCGGCGGAACTCACGACGCGCACCCCAGGCCCCAGCGCATGCCGGATAGGTCCCACCAACAGCGGAAAATGCGTACAGCCGAGCACCACGGTATCGATACCGTGGTCGCGCAGCGGCTCAACCGTGGCACCCACCAGCGCACGCACGGCAGGCGTATCGAAGATGTCCTCGTTCTCAAGCCATTGTTCCTGCAGATGTGCACCCGAGGCGAGCTCGTGTTCGACAACCTCGACAAAGCTCGAGGCAGGACAGCCGTATACATCGACGCCGGCATCCAGGTCCTGAATGGCGCGCGTGTAGGCGCCCGAGCGAATGGTGAGGTTGGTGGCGAGCACGCCCACGCGACGCGTACGCGTGCTGTTGATTGCCGCACGGGCACCCGGCGCGATCACACCGATCACGGGAACGTCGAGCACCTGCTGGGCCAGACGCAAGGCCGCAGCGGTCGCCGTGTTGCAGGCGATGACCATAATCTTGACGTCGTGCTTCGAAAGCCAACGACCCGCCTGCAACGCAAACGAGCGCACCTCATCCTCGGTGCGCGTGCCGTAGGGGCAGCGTTTGGTGTCGCCAAAGTAGTAGACGGACTCGTGCGGCAGCGCCGTCGCGATGGCGCGCGCAACCGTCAGACCGCCCAAACCAGAATCGAACACGCCAATCGGGCGCGTGTCACCTGCCGAATTCTCGATATCGGACATTACCTCACCAGTCTCTCTCGAAAAGACATGTCCAAGTGCGGCGACGCCGCGCTACGAACGCGCCGCGACCAGCAGCTCTGCCGTCGCCGCCCAACCATCGACAATTTTGCCGCGCGTAACGAAAGCGTTCTCGCAAGCAGCCAGGAACTCGGGCGCGCCGGCGCTCGTCAGGCCATTCTCGACCAGACAGAACGTGCCCACGTGATCGGCCATGTAGAAGTCGGACTCGGAGTCGCCGAGCGCCAACGTCTCCTCGCGCTCGATCCCCAGGTGCTCGCAGAAGCGCGCAATGGCGACGCCTTTGTTGAGGCCCGCGGGATTGATGTTGAATGCGCGGCCGTCCTCGACGCGATCGAGCTCGAGCGTCGTCGGCTTGGACAGGTGAGTCAGATGGCCGTTGCAAGCCCAGATCAGACCGCAGCCGGCCTCGTCCAGGATGGCCTGAACCTCATCGTCGGGCACATCGCCGCGCATGCCGACGGTGACCTCACGGTATTTGTAGCCGGTCGACATGTCGTTGTGGTACTCGATCTTGTGCGGCCAGCGGGCAAGGATCTTCTCGCACACGCCGGTCTGCTCGATCACCTGGTGCGGAGTAAGGCCACAGGCGGGGTCGTAAGGCATGTCGCCGGTCAGATACTCCCAATCGTTGGCTTTGAGGTCGTACATGACCAGGCCGCCCATCTCACCAATGTAGGAGTTGAGGCCGAGCACGCGCGCGTCCTCGTGGATCATGGTACGGTTGCGGCCCGAGGTGGGAACCACCTGAATACCAGCGCGAGCGAGCGCCACGACAGCCTCGACGAGTTTGGTCGAGGGGTTGCCGTCGTTGTCGCGCAGCACGCACGAGCCGGGCGCGAGCATCGTGGCATCCAGGTCGGTAAAGACGTACTTGACCTTGGCCAAGCGCTCGCGCATCTCGCCCGAAAGCTCGGCAACGGTCGGCAGGGTGTTGTGGGACATGGTTACTCCGTTTACGTAGAAGGGTTTGGACTTGGACGGCATGTTTTGATTGAGGGAACACGCTTATGGCGACAGCGTACTCAGGGCGCCGCCGCCATCATGGTTCATTAGTCAAACTGGGTAACATCGATCAGGCGATTGGCCAGCGAAAGGTCGCTCTCGATGGGCACGAACTCGTCGCCCACGTGCATGAGCTCCTCGTCACCCTTTGCCAGCAGCAAGACAATGGTGGGAGCATCGGGGTTGACGTACTCCTCGCGCGCCGCCTTGAACGCCGCATGCACAGCGGCTTCGCGGTCGAGGATGATCTTGTTCGGCGTATCGTCGGGAACATGTTCGGCAAGCTCGCGACAGACCTTCATCGGGTCCTCGTGAGCCGGGTCCTCGTTGGCAAAGATCATCAGGTCGGAATATGGTGCGGCCTCGCGCGGAAGCTGCTCGCGGCGCTCCTGCGCCTTGCCACCGGCAGCGCCAAACACTGCGATGACCGGGCTGGCGGGAAACGCGCGCTTGACCGACGAGAAAAGCGAACGGAACGAAAGCTGGTTATGCGCATAGTCAACGACGCAGATCACGCGGCCGTCCTTCGATTCCACGACCTCCATACGGCCCGGCACACGCAGTTTGGAGAGGCCCTTCTTGATGGCCTCGATACCGATGCCGATCTCGCGCGCGGCGGCGATAGCGACCAGCGCGTTCTCCACGTTAAAGTCTCCCGCGATACCCAGCAGGATCTTCTCCCCCGCCTCGGACTCGTCGGCACACAGGCCATGCAAGTTGAACTCGATGCTAAAGCCGACCATGCGTACGTCGCTCGCCCACAGGCTTGCCTCGGGATGCTCGACACCAACGGTCACCAAGCGCTCGGCCGTCGACGCTGCCTCCAGCACACGGTCGACCTCTTCGGTGCCCAGATTCACCACGGCGGTCTTTGCCTGGTCAAAGATCCTGAGTTTGCTCTCAAAATAATCCTCAAACGTGGGGTGTTCGATCGGCGAGATGTGGTCGCGGCCGATGTTGAGGAAGCACGCCACGTCAAACGGCAGGTTCTCGACGCGTTGGTACTTGAGTGCCTGGCTCGAAACCTCCATGACCATGGACTGGCGACCGGACGTGCGACAGTTGGCGATATGGCGCCAGACCTCGGGGGCCTCGGGCGTAGTATTGGTGCTCTCGTAGCACTCGATGCCATCGTCGGTACTCACCGAGCCGATCATGCCGCAGGACTCGCCCGCCGCTTTGATAATCGACTGGAGCATAAAAGCGGCCGTGGTCTTTCCCTTGGTACCGGTGATACCCACGATCTTGACGTCGTGGTCGGGACGGTCGTAGACCTCCGGCGGCAACAGGGCCATGGCCGTGCGAACGCTATCAACAACCAGCATCGCAGCACCGCTCTCCTGCGCCAGCAGCTCCAGAGACTCGACCAGTGACTCCTCGCACACAAATGCGACGGCGCCCGCATCGAGCGCCATGCTCAAAAACGCGGGCTTAAAGGCAGCACCTTTGCAGAAGAACACGTCACCTGCCGAGACCGCGCGCGAATCAAACGAGCAGCCGGTCACGGCACGCTCGTCAACCTGCTCTGATGCGCGCAGCTCGCCGCACACATCGAGAAGCTTGGCAAGCGTATCGACCGTGGTCACGGTCGCGGAATCCGAATGGTGCATCTTTCACCTTTCTCAGCCATTTGGCAGGGACGGTTTTCATAGTAACTGAAACGTGCTCGCGCAAAAACGGCTCCCGGAGGAGCCGTTACGCGCAGGCATTCGTAAGCCGAGACTAGGCAGCCTGAACAGAAGGCTGGCCCTCGTCGATAAAGAAGCGCTTGTACCACACTAGGAACACGAGCGGCGTATAGATCTTGCGCTGGAAATCGCCCTTGCCCGCAAAGTGCAGATCGAGCAGGTGCATGAGCTCGTCGGTATTGAAGAACTCGCTTGCCCACGGCGCGGTGAAGTACTCCTTGACATAGTCGTACCACTTTTGCTCGCGCAGCCAGTAGACAATCGGCACCGGGAAGCCCACCTTGGGACGGGTGGCCCACTCATCGGGCAGCGACTTGTTGGCAGCGTGGCGGAGTACCTGTTTGTTGCCGTTCTCGTTGATGCGGTAGCGGTCGGGAATGTGCTCGGCGAACTCCATGACATTGCGGTCCAGGAAGGGCACGCGCAGCTCCAGTGAGTGTGCCATGCACATCTTGTCGGCCTTGAGCAGAATGTCGCCCGGGAGCCACATGTTCATGTCCAGGTACTGCTTCTTGACCAGCTCGGGCTGACCCTTCACGCGCGCATAGATGGGAGCGGCAAGCTCGAAGGCGCCATCGCCGGTGTTGTACTCGGGCTTGAGCACGCCGTCGACCTCGCGCTCCGGCCATACCAGAGCCTGTCCCAGGAACGACTTCTCAGGGATCTCGGCACCCTTGACCAGGAAGTTATGTCCCTTGAAGTACGGCATATGCAGCGCCAGGTTACCGAGCGCGCGACGGATGGGCAGCGGCACCATCTTTTTGTACTTGCGCACCGGGACCGTATCCTCGTAGTAGGCGTAGCCGCCAAAGAGTTCGTCGGCGCCTTCGCCCGAAAGCACCACGGTGACGTCCTTGCGGGCCATCTCGGCCAAGAACCACAGCGGCACGGAAGACAGGTTGGACTGCGGCTCGTCCATGTGATACTGGATGTCCTCGAGCGCACCGAAGAACTCGTCGGCGGTAATCATCTTGCGAACGTTTTCGACGCCGAGCTTATCGGAAAGCTCCTTGGCGTAGTTGGTCTCGTTGAAGTTCTTGTAGTCAAAGCCCACCGAGAAGGTCTTGTCGGGCATGAGGCAAGCGGCGATGTAGCTGGAGTCGACGCCACCGGAGAGGAACGACGCGACCTTGACGTCGGCGATGCGATGGGCCTCGACGCTCTCGTGCACGACCTCGTCCAGCTCATCGACATACTCTTCGAACGGCTTCTCGACGGCAGAGTAATCGCAATCCCAGTAACGCTCGATGTTCATCTTGCCGGTCGGGATATCGACGGTAAAGTAGTGCGCCGGCGGCAGCTTGTAGACACCCTCGAAGAAGGTCTCCTCGGTTGCCGAATACTGCAGCGTCATGTACGGACGCAGAGCCTTTTTGTTGACCGCCTTGTGGAAGTGCGGGTAGTCCAGGAAGCTCTTGATCTCGGAACCAAAGAGCACGCCCGGAGCGCCGTCGCCCGCATCGGCCATGGGATAGTAGTAGAGCGGCTTGATGCCAAAGATGTCGCGGGCGCCAAAAAGCTTGTTCTTCTTTTTGTCCCAGATGACGAAGGCGTACATACCGCGCAGGCGATCGAGAACGGCCTCGCCCCACTCCTCGTAGCCGTGCAGGAGGCTCTCGGTGTCGGCGCCGCAGTGGAACTTGTAGCCCTTGGCCTCGAGCTCGGAACGGAGTTCTTGGAAGTTGTAGATCTCGCCGTTGAAGACAATGACGACGCTACCGTCCTCATTGGCCATGGGCTGAGCGCCGGCCTCGGTCAGGTCGAGGATCGACAGGCGGCGGAAGCCCAGGGCAACGCGGCCGTCGATAAACTGACCGCCCATGTCGGGACCGCGATGGACGATGCGGTCCATCATCTTGGTGAGCACCTCGGATTGGTTATCCGTCCCACCGACAAAACCGACAAAACCGCACATATACTATCCCCTCTGCTGTTGCTGGGCATCAAATCGAATCAGTAGCTTTTGAGTATACCCGAGGGCGTAAAGAGGGGCGGAATGTTCAGGCAATCTCAACTGAATCAGCTCCGCTGTGACACGCGCCGGTTACCTTTAATGGATATGAGGTGAATGGGGCGATTGTTTTGCTATACTCTCTCCGCACGGGCGATTGGCGCAACGGTTAGCGCAGGTGCTTTACACGCACAAGGCTGGGGGTTCGAATCCCTCATCGCCCACCACTGATTTGATAGGCTCCCAGCAATGGGGGCCTTTCTTTTTTGGACCCATCGCAGAGGGATTCGAACCCGACAGGGTGCGAAGCTGAGGAAACGCGAAGCGTTTTCCAGCGCAGCACGCGAGGAGCGGAGCGACGAAGCGGATGCGGGCGGCGCCAGCCGCACGCGGACATCCCTCATCGCCCACCACTGAATTGGAAGGCAGTTCACCTCGCAAGGGGACCGTTTTTTGTTTGGGCCCAGCGCATGGGATTCGAACCCGCCAGCACGTCTGTCACAAAGGCCGTGGTCAAAAAATGGCAAAAATGAGTACTGCTACTTTGTTTGCAACATATAAAAAGACAGTATTTGCTTAAGTTACGCAACATATGTCCATTATAAGGACTAACAGTTGGATCAAAATCATGCTTTCATCGCCATTTCGAGGTCGCGCGCGCAGACGTGGTGTAAGAGTGTCCTGAGGTCCGTCGCTGCAAGTCCCGATGTTACTCCTTCTTGAGGCCGCGCTTCTCGACTATCTCGTCCACTATCTCCCTGGCGCGCC
>DBFPAR010000033.1:0-1716 GCA_048362915.1 Collinsella sp. | reverse complement strand
TCGGCGACCTTGTCGGCGAGCGCGGTCATCTTCTTGCCGGTCTCGTAGAGCGCCTTGCCGTCCTCGAGATAGCCCTCCTGGTCGAAATGCATGATCTCGATCTTCTCGGTTTCCTTCATGGCTTTTCCTTTCTGTCCTGCACGCAACTCTATACATCGCGTTTCTTTTCGATACCAATTATAGACATACACCTAATGTGTTTTTAATACCACTTATCAATCTGCTCCAATCCTCGGTGAACGGTCGAATTTCTCTGGTGAGTGGTATTAAATTAGAATTGAATGTATAGCTAACGCCTCTGGCGCCTCCCTTGTGTGACAAAGAACAGCGTTCCTACCAGCGCAATAATGGTCGATGCCCCAAACAGTACCGTCTGGACACCCAAAGCCTCCGCCAAAAACGGAGCCGCCAGCAGCGGCAGCACGCCGGCGCTCATCAGGCCAAAACGCACAAAGCCGGTAATGCGCCCCAGGTATTTGATGTCAGCGCGCTCCTGAATCAAGATCATCTGCAGCGGTTCCAGGAATCCCCAGGCCAGACCGTTAATCGCCTGACCGATAATCGCGACCCCCAGCATATCGGTGCCCACGTACACCATGGACCCAATGCCCACGGCCATGAGCGCGCCGAGCAGCAATCGCAGGTTGACATGGCGGGCAGAAAGCTTGGTCAGGATGAACGCACCCACCGAGGAAGTGAGGCCCACGACCGAGGACAGCCAGCCCAGCCAGACGATATCCACGTTGAGCACATCGCGATAGAACAACGACTCCAGCGAATCGAACGCGCCAAACGCAAAGAAGCCCAGAAAGCCCGAGATAAAGATAAGGCGCAGGTCGTGGTCGCGAAACGTAAGTCGCGCGCCCTCGGCCATGCCGCCCAGAATGCCGCCCTTCGGCTTCTCCCCTTTTGCGGGAGCAACACACTCGTGACAGCCCAAGGAGAGCACGGCCGCCACACCCATCATGCCCGCCATGAGCAGATAGACCGATTGCGTGGCAAAACAGCTCACGATGGCACCACCGAGCAGCGGGCCAGCGGTATAGGCGATATTGCTGTAGAACACCATGAGACCGTTCACGCGGGTGCGGCCCTCGGTGGTCGACTCCAGGTATCCCGGAAACGCATGCGTGCAGGTGTTGATAAAGCCGCCCGCAAGCCCCAAGACGCACGCGGCAAACACAAGCCCGGGGACAGACAACGGCGCCAACCCCACGCCAAGCGATAGCACCGCCGTAATCACGCACGTCACAAACGACGTCCGACGCGGTCCAAAGCGGTCGATGACCGAGCCCGACACCATATTGCCCGCCGACGTCATAAGATTGCGCACGAGCGTAATGGCAGCAACCAAAAAGGCCGTGCCAGCCAGATCATACGTCGCCGCGCCGATAAGCCCTAAAAAGTACACCGCGTTGTTGGCGCACCATTGCAGGGACTCAATAAGAATCAGCCTGACTTCTGCCGGCGTCAGGCGCATTGCTTCGCGATCCTTCGCGAACATACGAACTCCCTCTATACAAGTAAGGGGATGGAGGGCATAGGCCCGCTCCATCCCCTTACCAGGTTGCAATGACAGTCTATGCAGCCGGGCCCTTACGCCAGCACGCCGAAGAACGCGCCGATGATGCCCACGACCATGGTGGCCACGATCAGCACCATGGGGTTGATCTTCTTGGACAGCAGCCAGTAGTACAGCCAGAAGGCGATCATGCC
>DBFPAR010000032.1:0-2071 GCA_048362915.1 Collinsella sp. | reverse complement strand
GGCATGATCGCCTTCTGGCTGTACTACTGGCTGCTGTCCAAGAAGATCAACCCCATGGTGCTGATCGTGGCCACCATGGTCGTGGGCATCATCGGCGCGTTCTTCGGCGTGCTGGCGTAGGTTCCTGCGTTTTATTCTGCCCCCAAGGGAAACGGCGACCCGCTGCGGTCGCCGTTTTTTATTACCGAAAGCTAGCTGGAGGTGCTTCGTGATTCGATCTGACAATCCGCCCGATAATGGCGTGAGCGGGGCGATGTATCTATTTGGCACGGCGCTCTTGTGGAGTTTTATCGGCATCCTCGTTCGCGCCAATTCGCAGTCAGCTCTTTTGATCGGTGCCGTTACGGCAATATTTATGGCGCTCTTTATCCTGCTCGTCGGCAGGCCCATCCTCCGCGTCAGCCGTCTTATTGTCCTTGTGGCCGTCTGCAACTTCGTGACGGGCACCACGTTTAACTTTGCTAACCAGCTCACGACGGTCGGCAACGCGATCGTCCTGCAGTACACCTCGATGATTTTCGTTATCGTGTATCAATCGCTCGCAACTCGCACGTTGCCCTCGCCTGCGAAGATTGCCTCCGTGGTGGTTGCTTTTACGGGTATGGGACTTTTCTTTTTAGGCGATTTAAGTGCCGAGGGCATGCTCGGCAACCTGCTTGCCGTCATTTCGGGCGCCACCTTTGGGCTGTGTTTCTTTTTGAACTCTCGCCCCGATGCGTCGCCCATGGTGTCCTCGCTCATCTCCTGCGGTATCTCGATGCTGCCGATCGTCTATTTTGCTGGCGCCCTAGACTCCGTGAGACCATTTGAGTGGGGGCTCATGCTGGTGCATGGCCTTTTTTGCAGTGGCCTTGCGAGCGTGCTATATGCCAAGGGGATTGCGCGCACTAACGCGTTTGCGGCCAACTTGGTTTGCATGAGCGAGATCGTGCTCGCTCCCTGCTGGTCGGCGCTCCTCTTTGGCGAGGTCTTTCGCTGGAACGAGTTTTTGGGCGCGGCGATTATCGTTTTGGTGATTGTAGGCAACTTGGCATACGATGCCTTTGGCGATGGCTTTCTGGTGGCGCTTGTCCGCCATCGAAACAAAGAGCGCGCCTGATGGGATACGTCTGCCGTTTACGGTAAAAAACACCCCGCTGAGCGAGTGGTATTAAATAGTGAGGACCTGCATACCTATAATTGGTATCAAATCATTTGTGCCTGGCATGGGTGTTAGCAGCACACCAGGTACGCTTCGAGCCGTGGAATCGAACTCCCGGAATTGATATCAACAACGCGCGCGACGGGAGTGACGACGGTTCGAGATTCCTTATTGGGAGGAATTATGCTTGTCCAAGCAATCCTCGTCGGCTTAGTCGGAGCGTTTGGATGTCTCGACTACCAGCTCGGCACCCTCTACGCGTTCCGCCCCATCGTCCTGTGCCCGCTCGTGGGCCTGGTGCTGGGGGACCTGCAGACCGGCCTTGCCGTTGGCGCCAGCCTGGAGTTGCTGTTCATGGGCTCGATCTCCATCGGCGCCTACGTACCGCCTAACGAAACCGTCGGCGGCGTGCTCGCCTGCGCGTTTGCCATTCAGCTCGGTCAGGGTACCGAGACGGCCATCGCGCTCGCCATGCCTATCGCCATCCTTTCGCTGACGATCGGCAACATTACGGATGCTGGATTCTCGATCATTGTTGACATTGCTGACAAGTGCGCTGCCAAGGGCAACCTCAAGGGTATCTACGCGGCACATTGGAGCATGGGCCTCTTTGGCTGCCTTGAGTACTTCCTGCTGTGCGGCGGCGCATTCTACCTGGGCTCCGATGCCATCCAGGGCCTGCTCGACTTCATCCCGACCTTTGTGATCGACGGTTGCGGCGTTGCCGCCAACATCCTGCCTGCCATGGGCTTCGCCATGCTCGGCCGCCTGGTGCTCACCAAGCAGCTCGTGCCCTTCTACTTCCTGGGCGTCCTGCTGTGCTCCTACGCCAACGTGCCCGTCCTGGGCGTCGCCCTGATCGCCATCATCATCGGCATCGACAAGTTCGACCTGCTCGGCCTGGGCGGAGCCCAGCCCCAGCTCTCCGCG
>DBFPAR010000031.1:0-369608 GCA_048362915.1 Collinsella sp. | reverse complement strand
GTTGCGGCGCGGCTGCGCCTATGGCACTTCAACATCATTGTCGCAGCCCCGACCCGCGGTCACGAGCGGGGGCTCCTATCTTTTTAGTGCCCTCGGATTGGGTCATAGTGTCTGTCGGTCCTCTATCTGCGGTGTTGCCCTGGTTGGCACTTAGGGACGTTCCTTTTCTGCCGGCACTTGGGGACAGTCCTTGTCGAGTTACTGGTAGTCATTGGGGACGTTCTTAAACGACTACCCACGGCTATTGCGCGCATGGTTCGCATGACAGCCGTCTCTTTTATGTTTCCTTTAGCCGTCGCTGTCTAGGATGGGGGTTAGTCGATAGGAAGGGAGCACCGGGATGGACGACGCGAGCGAGCGCGCAATCGAAGAGGACATGCTCGATCAGTTCAACTACTTTGATGATGAGGACGAGGAGCTGATCGACCGTCGCGAGCCAGCGCCGCTTGATTCCTTTGATCTGGTCGATGAAGAGCCCGACGAGGACGAGGGCGAATCGGCGGAGCCCTCACAGCCTTCGCGCCTTAACTCGCTGCTTTCGAGAGCCCCCATGCACCACGGCGTTCGTGCCGGCGCGCTCCATATGAAAACTGACTGGCACCAGATCGTGACGGCAGGCGATGAGCTTGCCGTCGATGCGCCGCTCACCGATAAGTCATCCATCATCTGCCGCACCGGCATGCTTATGCTGGCAAGCGGAACAGGTGCCTGGCGCGTGCGCGATACCATGAATCGTGTTGCTGCCGTACTCGGCGTCACGATTCACGTCGACCTGAGCCTTCTGTCGTTTGAGTGTACTTGCATCGAAGATGGCCACTGCTTTAACGAGGTTGTCAGCCTGCCCACAACGGGAGTCAATACCCATCGCATTTGGATGATGGAGAGTTTCCTCAAGGAAATCGAGACCTATGGTCGTCGCTTCACGGTACACGAGTACCACGAGATGCTCAGGACCGTTGAGAGCTCAAAACCCGATTACTCTCCCTGGCAACAGGGCCTTGCGGCAGCCTGTGCTTGCGGCGCCTTCGTCTTTTTGCTCGGCGGCGGCCCTATCGAGATGGCCTGCGCATTCGTAGGCGCTGGTGTCGGTAACTTTGCTCGCTCCCATATTCTCAAGCAGGGTCTTGGCCAGTTTAGCGCGCTGACGACGGGCGTTGCGCTCGCTTGCGTTTCGTATCTGCTGGCATTGCTCGGCCTTGGCCAGGTCGTACCGGGGGCAATGTCGCACCAAGAAGGCTATATCGGCGCCATGCTCTTCGTGATTCCCGGCTTTCCCCTCATTACGGCAGGCCTCGACATCGCTAAGCTCGATATGCGAAGCGGCATTGAGCGTCTTTCGTATGCCGTGTCGATTATTGTGATGGCGACCCTTGTGGGCTGGATGGTTGCCGAGTGTGTGGGGCTGGCACCGGATGATTTTGCCCCGCTCGGCCTTTCGCCGCTTGCCCTTACGCTCCTGCGCGTGGTGATGAGCTTCGTTGGCGTATTCGGCTTCTCGGTGATGTTCAACAGCCCGGTAAAGATGGCCGCGGCAGCTGGGTTGATCGGCGCCGTTTCCAATACCCTGCGCCTTACGCTCGTCGATGCGCCGACGATGATTCCCTTCCTGGGCCTCAGCACGGGAATGCCTCCCGAGGCAGCAGCGTTTATCGGCGCGCTGGTATCGGGTCTGCTGGCAAGCTTGGCCGAAGTCAAGCTCACCTACCCGCGTATCGCCCTCACGGTGCCTTCGATTGTCATTATGGTGCCCGGTCTGTATCTCTATCGCTCTATGTATTACATGTGCACCTTCGACACGGTCAACATGCTCGGCTGGTTTGTGCGTGCAGTGCTCATCGTGGCGTTTTTGCCCGTTGGTCTGGGTGTGGCACGTACACTCACCGACCCTCGCTGGCGCCACACCAGCTAATTGGTGCAAAGGGGACAGGTTACTTTGCACCAAATGAGTTGCGGTGAAATAGGGACTGAATTGCTGCTTAAAGGGTCAAAACAGTCCGTATTCCACCGCAACTTATGGGGTCGGGGGGGGGGGGATTATTGGTGCCCTGCATCTCCATAAACTCAACGCTTACGAAGCGCGCGCCGTTCGTGTTAGGGTAGTTCCACCACATAAGTAGTCGCAGACGCACGTACCACGGGCGGGCGAGATGAAGTCCCAACAGCTCCATCTTGCCCGCCCGTTTTTGTTGCGTGGTGCCGCGGCGTAACACAGAAAGGACAATGCCCTTTATGCCTATCAACAAACGAGAGAGCCTGCTGTTCACCTTTATCATGTGCTTTTGCATGGTGCTCTGGATGAGCATCTACAACGTTGCCCTGCAGCACGGGGCCATCAACGGCGAGGTTGTTGCCGCCGCGTGGCTCGGCTTCCCCGTTGCCTACATTTTTGCCATGTGCTGCGACTGGTTTGTTGCCAGCCCCCTTGCCAAGGGTTTCGCCTTTAAATTCCTGGTCACGCCGGGCAAGAGTTCGCCGCTTGCCATGACGCTTGCCGTCAGCTCCTGCATGGTCGTTCCCATGGTCATCATCATGTCGCTGTACGGTGCCTGTGAGGGTCTGACGCACATGCCCGGCGGCATCCTTGCGAACCTGTATTCCGTGCCCGCGATCTGGATGATCAACATCCCGCATAATTTTGTGATGGCGCTGCCGTGGAACCTTTTGGTAGCCGGTCCGATTTCCCGCTTCGTCTTCCGTCGCGCCTTCCCTGTGGGGACGGTTTTCGAGGAGGAGCATGCCGAGCTCTTGGAGCAGGCTATGGCTCCTGAGTGCGAGTAGCTCGCTTAGGGATCTGCTGAGCGCGGGCGACTTGCTTGGTTGGAGCCCAAAGCGTGGATAGCTCTCTCGGCGACATCGCGGGCGTGAGCGGTGCGCATGACCGGAGGGCCCGTGCTGCTCCGTTGCCCGACGTGCTAGCGCGCAGAACAATCTGTTGGTGCATTCGGCGGCTGCTGAAGCGTTTCGGCAGCCGCTTTTTATACGGAGTTTAAATACAACAGTCTGTTGTATTACGTAGAGTGGTATATCTCTAGCGGGAAAAATGCGAGAGACGGAGCATTATGGCGTTGCTAGTAGGACTGGACGTAGGGTCGACGACGACCAAAGTTTACGCGATGCACGAGGATATGACCGAGGCGTGGTGGGGATATCGCCGCCACGGGGCGTGTCAGACAGCGAGCGTGCGCGCCATGCTCGGCGAGCTCGCCGAGCGCTTTCCCCATGAGTCACTGCGCGTTGCGGTGACCGGCTCGGGTGCGCGCGATATCGCGACCGCGCTGGGCGCCTCGTACGTTCAGGAGGTGGTCGCCAACGCGCTCGCAATCAGCAGGTTCTATCCGCAGACGCGCTGCGCCATCGAGCTGGGCGGCCAAGACGCCAAGATGATCTTCTTCCGCACCAACGATAAGGGAGACATCGAGGTTGCCGACATGCGCATGAACGGCTCGTGCGCAGGCGGTACCGGTGCATTTATCGACGAGATGGCAAAGCTCATGGGGGTCGGCACCGAATCGGGCGAGTTCGAGCAGCTCGCAAGCCGGGGAACGACCGTCCACGAGGTCTCGGGCCGCTGCGGCGTGTACGCAAAGACCGATATCCAGCCGCTGCTCAACGAGGGCATTCCTACCACCGACCTGGCGCTTTCGGCGCTTCACGCGGTCGCCCGCCAAACGATCGGCGGTCTGGCCCAGGGTATCGACATCGAGCCGCCGGTAATCTTCGAGGGCGGTACGCTCGCCTACAACCCCACACTGGTCCGCGTGTTCCGGGAGCAACTGAATCTATCGGACGATCAGGTTATCGTCCCGCGCGATCCGCAGATCATGGTCGCGCGCGGTGCCGCCCTGTCGCTGACCGACATGTTCGCATCGTCCCAACCGATCGACCTTCCCGACGCTTTTGTCCGGCTGGATAAGCTCGAGACGGTCGCGCCCGCAAGCGGGGAGGGACGTCTTGCCCAGCCCTTTTTTGCCACACCTGCCGAGCAGGCGGATTTTACGGCACGCCATGGCAAAGAGACGCCGGCAAAGGGTCCGGATGCGTATGCGCCCGGAGAGACGGTGCGTGTGGCGCTCGGTATCGATTCGGGGAGCACGACGACCAAGTTCGCCCTGGTCGATGAGGCGGGTGAGCTTGTCGATTCGTTCTACGCGTCTAATAACGGCAGACCGCTCGACGTCGCCCAACAGGGTCTTGTCAGCTTGAAGAACCGCTGGGAGACAGCGGGAGTCACGCTTGCGATCGATGCCGTGGGCACCACGGGATACGGCGAGGAGCTTTTCGCGCGCGCGTTCCACGCCGACTACCATACGGTCGAGACGGTCGCGCACGCCCGCGCCGCGTGCGCATGCGTTCCCGATGCGACCTTCGTGCTCGACATCGGCGGACAGGATATGAAGGCCATCTGGCTCAACCACGGCGTGCTGACCGATATCGTCGTCAACGAGGCGTGCTCTGCGGGCTGCGGCTCGTTCCTCGAGGGTTTTGCCAAAAACCTCGGAATAGCCGTTGAGGATATCGCGACCGAGGCATTTTCGTCCAAAGCCCCCGCCGTTCTCGGCAGCCGCTGCACGGTGTTCATGAACAGCAGCGTCGTTTCCGAGCAGCGGCGCGGTAAGGGTCCGGGCGACATCATGGCCGGTCTCTGCCGTTCGATTATCGAGAACGTGTTCACCAAGGTCATTCGCGTTTCAAATCTCAACCGTCTGGGCGACAAAGTCGTCGTCCAGGGCGGCACGTTCCGAAACGACGCGGTGCTGCGCGCATTCGAGCAGTATCTGGGCAAACCCGTCACGCGTGCGCCCCACCCGGGGCTGATGGGCGCTATCGGTATCGCCCTGCTCGCGCGCGAGGAATGCCGCAAGGGCGACGCCGGCACGTCGTTTATCGGGCTCGATGCCGTGGAGCGCTTCGAGCATCGCGAGTTCGGCGGCGTTACCTGCCGTCGGTGCAACAACCGCTGCCAGCGCGCGGTCGTGGCATTTGGCGACGGCTCGCTTTACGTCACGGGCAATCGCTGCCCGCGCGGCGGCGCCATCTCATGGGATGAGCTCGTGCGCGAGGTTCCCGCGGCGGAGGAGCTGCGTCCGCAGGGTGCTTGCGAGGCACAGGCACCCGGCACGGGGCGCGACCGGACCGCGGCTGCCCCCAATCTCTTTGTCGACCGCGAGAAGCTGCTGTTCGAGTCGTACCCCACGGTTCCCGTCAGCGGGGGGCGCGATGTCACGATCGGCATTCCCCGTGTGCTCGAGTTCTGGGACACCATGCCGTTCTGGTCGACGTTCTTCAGCACGCTCGGCTTTAAGGTGCGCGTCTCGGGACGCAGCACCAAGGCGATGTACGAGCGCGGTCTGGCGCACGTCACATCCGACACCGTGTGCTTCCCGGCCAAGCTCGTCCACGGGCACATCCGCAATCTCGTCGACGCCGGCGTCGACCGCATCTTCATGCCCGTCATCACGACGGTGCCCACCGAAAACACCGCCTCTACCAGCGAGTGGATGTGCGCCGTCGTAAAGGGATACCCCTACGTGATGCGCAATTCCGATAACCCGGAGGAGCGTTTCGGCGTTCCGTTCGATACGCCGCTGTTCCACTGGTACGACGAGGGCGACCGAAACCGCCAGCTCAAGGCGTGGTGCAAGGAGACCTTCGATATCGATGCCGACCTGGTTGCCAAGGCGACCGAGCAGGCGGACCGCGCGCAGGAGACGTTTGAGAACCAGCTGCAGCTGCGCGGCAGGCAGGTGCTCGAGAACGTGCACGAGGACGGCGGCTACGCGGTGGTGATCGCTTCGCGCCCGTACCACAACGACCCGCTGGTCAACCACGGGCTGCCCAAGCTCTTCTCTGAGCGCGGCATCCCCGTGCTGACGCCCGATGCGGTGCCGGGGGTCTGCAACGTCGATCTTTCCAACAGCCGCATCGACATCGTGAACAACTATCATGCGCGCATGCTGTCGTGCGCGGTCATCGTCGCATCGACGCCCGAGCTCGAGCTCGTGCAGATGGGCAGCTTCGGCTGCGGCCACGATGCGTATCTCACCGACGAGATCGCGCGCATGATGGGCGAGATGGGCTCCAAGGTTCCGATGATGATCAAGCTCGATGAGAGCGACGTCGCCGGTCCCATGGGCATTCGCGTGCGTTCGTTTATCGAGTCGGTCAACCGTCGTCGCGCGGAGGAGCGTGCCGAGGGCGCCCGGGTGCACGCGGTCCATCCGCTCGACGACCCGTATAAGGTCAAGTACACCAAGCGCGACCGGCACGACAAGATCGCGCTGGTCCCCAACACCTCCCATGCGTTCTGCAGGCTCATGACCGCGGCGATGCGCAATCAGGGCGTGCGCGCCGAGGCCCTTGATATCGGGCGCGAGGATGCCATCCGCCTGGGCAAACGCTATGTGCACAACGACATCTGCTTCCCCGCGCAAATCGTGATCGGCGAGGCGCTCGCGGCACTCGAGAGCGGTAAGTACGACCCGCACGACGTCGCCGTGGTGACTGGCAAGTATATCGGCGACTGCCGCCTGACGCACTACATGCCCCTGCTGCGCCGCGCGCTCGACGACGCGGGATACGACTATGTCCCGGTGCTCACCAACGACGACGTCGATGCCCACAATGCGCATCCGGGCTTCAAGCTCGGCCTTGGCCCGAGCATCCAGATCGCCTACGGTCTTCCCATGATCGATGCCCTCGAGGCCATGCTTAGGCGCATCCGTCCCTACGAGCTCGAGAAGGGCGCGGCGGACGCTGCGTTCGACCGCGCGCTCGATGAGGTTATCGAGGGCATGGAGCGCTCCGGGCTGAGAGGCCAGGCGACGGGCTTCAAACGCGCGCTTGCGATCATGGACGCCGTTCCGTACGACCGCTCGAACCCGCATCCGACCGTTCTCATCGTGGGCGAGTACCTGCTCAATTTCCATCTCGGCGCCAACCACGAGATCGAGCGCTACCTCGAGGACAACGGGCTCGAGGTCATCGAGGCGCGCATGACCGACGTGATCCGCAAGACCTATTTCTACAAGCATGCGCAGTCGCGCGAGTTCCACGTCGACCTGTCGCTGCCCGAAAAGGCCTGGTACGCCACGGCGGACAACCTGTTCGAGCTCGCGCACGACCGTTGCGACCGCCTGGGCGCGGCGAGCCCGCTCTACGAGCCGCCGACGCGCATGCCCGAGCTCGTGCGCGCGAGCGATAAGATCCTGCACCATACGTTCGATGCGGGCGAGGGCGTGCTGATTCCGGCGGAGATTCTCGAGCACGCCAAGCGCGGCTGCCGCAACTTCGTGATCCTGCAGCCGTTCGGGTGTCTGCCCAACCATGTCGTGGGGCGCGGGCTCATCCATGCGCTCAAGGAGCAGTATCCCACGGCGCAGTTCCTGCCGCTCGACTACGATCCCGACGTGAGCTTCGCCAACGTGGAGAACCGTCTTCAGATGCTCATCATGAACGCCAAGGCGCAGGGGTGCGGTGAGGCGCATGGCGAGACCGCGTAAGGACGCCGATGCGCCCGATGCACGCACCCGTATCATCGAGGCGTTTTGGGAGCTCATCGAGAACAACAGCATCTTCGAGCTGTCGGTTGGCGAGGTGACCCGCGCCGCCCAGTGCAATCGCGGAACGTTTTACTACTATTTTCACGATTTCGATGAACTCGTCGCCATCGCCATAGCCCAGCTGCTGCAGGATAACGAGCTCATCACCGATGCCCTCTGGCATTTTTCGAGCGAGGGCGACCTTTCGGCGTTCGACCGGCGCGACGTCCGCTGCCTGCTGCAGCGCATCGTCATCACCATGAGGGCGGGTGCCGCCGAGCAGGTCGTGCAGGGCATCCATACGATCATCATCGACCGCGTGAGAGAGATCGTCCACCCCGACGGAGAAGAGCTCAAGGCAGATTCGAGCTTTGCGGTGGGCTTTCTGGTCTCGGGCATCATGGGCTTTGTGATGGCGGTCGGCTTTGCCCGGGAGGGCGGCGAGGAGATAGACCTCGAGCAGCCGGGGGACAGCGCGTGCGCGTACCTGAGGGCGGTCGCCATGCAGACGGTGGAAACGGTCGCGCAAGTCGAGGGCGTCGATACATCCGAGCTGCTCGAACGCGTCTCCAAGGAGGCCGATGCCTATCGCGCATCGCGTGCGACGAGTCCCGACGTGGTGAAAGACGCCTAGGGTTTCTCTTGCGGGGCGCCTGTCGCGCATCGCGCGGTGAGTCCCGCGATGCGGTCATAACCTGCATTCATGTGAGCCGGGTTTATAGATATTCCTCCAGCTGTTAACATAGACAACCTGTGGGTAAAGAGACAAAAGCGCCGCCGACGGGCGGGCGTTTTGATTTCGATGAACTCATGTAAGGAAACGAGCATGTTAGATAGATTTACCGATCGAGCGCGCAAGGTCATGTCGATGGCCAAACAGGAGGCGCTCGATCTGCACTCAAATAAGGTGGGCACCGAGCACCTGCTGCTCGCACTCGCCAAGGAGGACGAGGGCATCGCTGCCGAGGCGCTGCGCTCGCTTGATATCTCCTACGACGACATCATGGACACCCTCAAGGAGGTCCAGACCACGGTTCCCGAGCCCAGCGAGGAGACCGAGGCTGCCAAGCTTGCCTTTACGCCGCTCGTCATTAGCGTGATGGAGCGCTCCTTCCGCGTGGCACGTGAGAACAACCAGACCTACGTGTCGACCGAGCACTTGCTGATTGGCATCGTCGAAGAGGGTAACGGCATGGCCATGGACATCCTCATGCGCCTGGGTGTGTCGTCCGCCTCCATCAAAAAGGCTATCGAGAAACTTACCGCCAAGGACCAGGACAAGAAGCGTCCGCTCGCCGGCGCCGGTGCCGGGCGTCCCGGTGCGGGCCTGCCGTTCTTTAGCGGCTCGGACGCGTCGCAGCAAAAGGGGAGCGGCACCGATACGCTTAAGCAGTTCGCCACCAACCTTACGCAGAAGGCGCGCGACGGCGAGCTCGACCCTGTAATTGGTCGCGAAAAGGAAGTCCAGCGTATGATGGAGATCCTTTCGCGTCGCACCAAGAACAATCCGCTTATCTTGGGCGACCCCGGCGTGGGCAAGACGGCCATCGTCGAGGGTCTGGCTCAGCAGATTGCAGCTGGCAACGTGCCCGAGAACCTTATGAACCAGAACATCTGGACGCTCGACCTGCCGGGCCTCGTTGCGGGCGCCAAGTATCGCGGTGAGTTTGAGGAGCGCCTCAAGAACGTGATCCAGGAGGCCACCGAAGCTGACGACGTCATCCTGTTTATTGACGAGATGCACACCATCATCGGTGCCGGCTCTGCCGAGGGCTCCATCGACGCGAGCTCCATGCTCAAGCCCGTGCTCGCGCGCGGTGCCTTCCAGATTATCGGCGCCACCACGGCCGAGGAATTCCGCAAGTACCTCACCAAGGACCCGGCCTTCGAGCGTCGCTTCCAGACCATCGATGTCGAGGAGCCGAGTGTTGAGGACACGGTCAAGATCCTGACCGCGCTCAAGCCGCGCTACGAGGAGCACCACCATGTGCGCTATACGCAGGGTGCTATCGAGGCCGCCGCGAACCTCTCCGACCGCTACATCCAGGATCGCTTCCTGCCCGATAAGGCCATCGACCTCATTGACGAGGCCGGCGCCCGCGCCCGCATCGCCGCCAACCGCGCGCCCGAGCCGGTGCGCGAGGCCGAGCATCGCGTGGAGGAGCTTAAGGCCGCCGCGCAGGAGGCCACCGAGAGCGACGACATGAACAAGGCCGCCGAGATCACCGAGCAGCAAAAGGCTGCCGAGATTGAGCTCGCCGAGGCCAAGGCTGCCTGGACCGCCGAGCTCGACGCCAGCCCGCTCACCATCGATGTCTCCCAGATTGCCGACATCGTGTCCGTGACCTCGGGCGTGCCGGTGTCCTCGCTCACCGAGAGCGAGAGCCGCCGCCTGCTGCAGGCCGAAAGCGTGCTCAAGACGCGCATCATCGGTCAGGACGAGGCCGTCGAGGCCGTTGCCAAGGCCGTGCGCCGCAGCCGCTCGCCGCTCAAGGACCCGCGTCGCCCCGGCGGCAGCTTTATCTTCCTGGGCCCCACCGGCACGGGCAAAACCGAGCTCGCCAAGACGCTCGCCGAGTATCTCTTTGGCAGCAAGGACGCGCTCATCAGTTTCGATATGTCGGAGTTTGGCAGTGAGTTCGAGGTCTCCAAGCTCATCGGTAGCCCCCCGGGCTATGTGGGCCACGACGAGGGCGGCCAGCTCACCAAGGCCGTTCGTCGTCACCCGTACTCGGTCGTGCTGTTCGACGAGATCGAGAAGGCGCACCCCGATATCTTCAACATCTTGCTGCAGGTGCTGGAGGAGGGCCGCCTGACCGATAGCCAGGGCAAGACGGTCGACTTCCGCAACACCGTGATCATCATGACGTCCAACGTGGGCGCCCGCGAGATTGCGCAGGATGCGAGCGTTGGCTTTGGCACCACCGGCGAGCAGGGTCTCACGTCGAGTGAGATCCGTGGTCGCGCGATGGGCGAGCTCAAGCGCCTGTTCCGCCCCGAGCTGCTCAACCGTATCGACGACATTGTGGTGTTCCAGAAGCTCTCGGGCGAGAATCTCACCAAGATCGCGCACCTGCTGGTGGACGACCTGCGTCAGCGTTTGATTGCCAACGGCATGAACATCAAGCTCACCGATGCGGCCTATGACAAGATCGTGGCCGAGGGCACCGACCTCACCAACGGTGCGCGTCCGCTGCGCCGTGCTATTCAAAAGCTCATCGAGGACCCGCTGTCCGAGGAGCTTCTGGCCGGCGAGTGGGGCGAGGGCGATACCGTCCTGTGCGACGTGGCCGATGGCAAGTTTGTCTTTAGCCACGGCACGGGCGAGATCCCGGCACCGCGTCCGGCGGGCACGCTCGGTGGCGATACCGCTCCGGCGGCACCGCACACCGGCAACGCCGCGCCCGTGAGCGGCGGCGTGACCTCGGGCCCCGGCGGCATGATGCAAGCCGGTTCCGGCGCGCTGTAGGGCGTGGCGACAATTTGATATGCGCAATCGAGGCGCTCCGGAAAGGGCGCCTCGATTTGTAGAGCTGCGGAAGTTGTGACCGTTACGCTATACGGTCCACCGTTAGCCGATGATGCGAGGGCGCTCGGCGTTTTCGACTGGTTTATGCACGCAAAGTCTGGGAATATACAAGTCGCATGTCTTACTGTCTAACCAGTTGCGCCAAGGAGGCACCATGGACTACAAGATTACCGGCTACGAGCCCGCCCAGCTGTTCCATTTCTTTGAGGAGGTCAGCGCGATCCCCCGTGGGTCTGGCAACGAGAAGGGCATCAGCGATTTCCTGGTTGCGTTTGCCAAGGAGCGCGGTCTCGATGTGTACCAGGACGAGGTCTACAACGTCATCATTCGCAAGCCCGCATCTGCCGGCGCCGAGAATGCCCCGACCGTGATGCTGCAGGGCCACATCGACATGGTGTGCGACAAGCTGGGCTCCGTCGAGCACGACTTTACGACTGATGGTATCGACCTGGTCGTCAAGGACGGCGTCCTCACCGCTAACGGCACCACTCTGGGCGCCGACAACGGTATTGCCGTCGCTCTGATGCTCACTGTTCTCGATGACGATTCGATCGTTCACCCCGCCCTCGAGTGCGTATTCACCACCGACGAGGAGACCGGCCTGGTCGGCGCCGAGACGCTCGACAAGTCCCAGATTAGCGCCCGCACCATGATTAACCTTGACTCCGAGGAAGAGGGCGTTGCTACCGTCAGCTGCGCCGGCGGTGTCGTCGTTACCTACACCTGCCCGATCGCGCGCGAGCACAAGACCGGTAGCGCCCTCACGCTCGACATCTCCGGCCTGCTGGGCGGCCACTCCGGCAGCGATATTAACCTGGAGCGCGGCAACGGCAACCTCATCATGGCCCGCATCATCGACCGCCTGATGGTTGCCGGCGAGCCCGCCATCGTTAGCTTTAACGGCGGCACCAAGGACAACGCCATCAACCGTGAGTGCAAGGCCGAGCTGGTCTACGCCGACCACGCTGCAGCCGAGGCCGCGGCCCAGATCGCAAAGGGCATCATCGCCGACGTTACTGCCGAGCTCGAGGTCTTCGACCCCGGCTTTACCTGCACGGTTGAGATTGCCGACAACACTGAGGTCGAGGCCATGGACGAAAAGTCCGCACTTGCCCTTATTCGCGCTCTGCGTCTTGCCCCCAACGGTGTGATCCGCCGCAATGTCGCCACCGACGGCTCCGTCGAGGTTTCCTCCAACATCGGCGTGGTTGCCACCTCTGACGACCAAGTCAAGATCATGCTGTCCCCGCGCTCCTCGATCACCTCGCTGCAGAACGAGTTCAAGGACCGCCTGCAGACGCTGGCCGATGTCCTGGGATTCGACGCCAAGTTTGAGTTCGAGTATCCCGGCTGGAGCTATGCCGAGCATTCGCCGGTCCGCGACATCTTTGTCGAGAGCTATCGCGAGCTCTTTGGCTCCGAGCTACGAATCGAGTCTATTCACGCCGGCCTTGAGTGCGGCCTGTTTGCCGAGGCCCTGCACGGCCTGGACGCCATCGCCGTGGGCCCGACGCTCTCCGATGTCCACACCCCGGACGAGAGCATGGAGCTCGCTTCTGCCGAGCGCTTCTACGAGCTGCTCATCGACGTCCTCAAGCGCCTCGCTGCGTAAAGGTTGCGCTAGCAGCAGTCCGAGCCACGTGCTGGTGGATTGCAAATGACATTATGAGAGGGGGCACCCGAGCTTTTGCGACGGGTGCCTCCTCTCTTCTTTTGGGAAATGGGAGATTACGGACACCTAGCCCATATCCGCCTTGATGAGGTCGAGGGTGCGCTGGCAGTTTTCGCAGACGGGGCCGAGCATATGCTCGCGCAGGTCCGCCATGCCGGGCAGGTCGGCGTATTCGTCCATGACCTCTTCCATGCAAATGGGTACCTCGTAGGCGAGGTCCATCATGGTCGCAAAGCAAAACTTCTCGGATAGCCCGGCATCGGTGAGCGCCGCCTCCAGCGCGGGGTCGCCCATACCGTGGTATCGGCGGATAGCGCCTGGACCGATGCGCCCCACACGATTTTCGCCGCCAACGCTCATGGCAAGGCGCGCTTTTCGCCGCATGCGTTCGTATGCCAGCCCCGATGCAACGTCATACATACGGGCCATCATAGCTGTGCTGCCGTTTCCAAGAAGCAGGGAATAGTTCTTCGCATGCGCGTCCGGTGCGCCGATGATGGCGTTAAAGAAAAGTATCTGCGTAAACAGATACAGGTTAAGTTGATGATGGCTCGTGTTGACGAGGAGTTCCTGAATGTCGCGTGCGGTCGGGCCACCGTCTGCCGTGTACTTTTGAGCGGGCATCACTCCAAGGGCCTGACAGAGGTCTTCTTGGTGTAGACGCATGATTGTTCCGTCTTTGGCTTTCACACGGTCATAGCGTTCAACAATGAGGGCGGGTTCGTCCTCAAATAAGCGATACTCAACGTTCGCCGTTGCGATACCCGCGCGCTGGGCGCTTTTCATGCAGACAAACTCATTAAGAGCTTCAAGTTTAAATCCGATAACGCCATTTTTGAAAATATGCGTCGTGGGCGAGGAACCTACGCATTCGCACCAGCGACCGTCTATGAGCGCGAGTGCGAACTTGCCCTGGTTGCCTCCAAGTGACCAACTTTCATCTAGGCCCATCCACGATGCCTCGCGGTCATCCCTGATCGACTTGAGGCGCAAGGCAATCTCGTGGTCGTCTATAGGGCGGTATTCGCCAGTGCGATGCAAGGCGGCGTCGATATCTTCTTCGGCGCAAAACTGCACTCCGCCCGGACAGTCGAGTCCGATATGGCTGAGCAGCGCAACGGGATTATTGGGCCTGGCGTCGAATTCGGCGGCAATCGCTTTTCGTTGGTCCTCGCTGTCGGGCAGAAGGCCAAACAAGTACGGATTCATGACCTGTTGGCCGTATGTGCGATTTGATACGGGAATGTTGGTCGATAGGGCTGGCCCGTCATAATCTTGATCGTAGGCAAAACTGACTAGACCGCTCTCATCTTGCATGAGCGTTCCTGCGGGTACGCCGCAAATAATAGTCCGAAGCGTTTTTCTGGCCATTGGCTATCTCCCTTCGGGCTTGGTTTGGGCAGATGCGCTTGCGGCAATCGAGACTCCGAGATTGGACATGGCGAAATCGGCGAAGGCCTTGTCGTAGAGCTCGGCCGTAAAGGGGGTATCTGGAAGAGCTGGAATGGCTGCGCCGCGTCGGTTGCGATGGTGAAGACGTTGAGTGTGATGGCACCTGGGGGTGCTACAAGGTTGCAAATCGGCATGCGGGGCGTCGGTTGGCTGCTCATGTTTCGTGTCGTCGATATTCCCTTGAGCAACTAGTGCCAGTCCGAGAGCACCGAAAACCGCCAGCAGCTTGTCGAGCCGAATACCCGTGGCATCTCCCAGCTCGAGCGATGCGAGCAGGCGCTCCGAAACACCGGCTTTTTTAGCGAGGGTTGCACGGGTGAGACCCTGAGCATCGCGTGCCTGGCGCACGTAGATGCCAGCTTGGCGCGGTGTGGTGATGGGAAGGGTATCCACGGCGATCTCCTAACGTGCAGACTTTTGCATATCAGTATGACATGCAAAAGTCTGCATGAAAAGGCCTCATGCAAAACTCTGCATGAGGCCTTGCCCGGACGTTTAGTTTTGAAGGGTGTTTTACAGCGCCAAAAACCCCAAGTGTTCCAGCAGAATCTTGAGGCCGATAAGGATAAGCACGACGCCACCCACGATGGTGGCGGGTTTTTCGTAGCGCGCGCCAAAGGTGTGGCCGATCGCCACGCCGGCGACGGAGAAGATAAACGTTGTGATGCCTATAAGCGATACAGCGGGCACGATGTCGACCGAGAGTGCCGCAAACGAGATGCCCACGGCTAGGGCGTCGATTGAGGTGGCAATGGCGAGGAGCAGGTACTCGACCAGGTCAATCTTTTCGGCATCCTTGCCGTCGCCTTCATCCTCGTCCTCGGTAAAGGCTTCCCACAGCATTTTGCCGCCGATGAAGGCGAGCAGGATAAAGGCGATCCAGTGGTCGATGGGGCCGATGATGCCTATAAACTGACTGCCAAGCGCCCATCCGATTACGGGCATGCCGGCCTGGAAGCCGCCAAAGAACAGGCCGAGCACCACGGCGACCTTAAGGTTGATCTTTTTCATGCCGAGACCCTTGCAGATGGAAACGGCAAAGGCGTCCATCGAAAGGCCAACGGCGAGCAACACGAGCTCTGCGAGTCCCATAGCCTGGCTCCCTCTCTGCGGGCGAGCCCGCGTGTACCTCTTGGGGGAATAACAAAAAAGACCCGTGGCGTACGCGCTGCGCGCACAACCACGAGTCTCGTTCATTAAGGCAAGCCAGACCGTTTCGGCCAGTATGTTGACTTGCCGCGCCACCGGAGGCGAACCCGGCCACGCGACTACTCCCTCATTCATGTGAACCCCGATGCTACCACATAAGCAGCCCATTTGGGTTGGGCTCTCAGCTGTGTTCGCTCATTCTGTAAGCATCGGATTTCGCAAGCGCCGCGGGGACAAACCGTGAGAAACTATTTAGCGTTTATGGAGCGTATACGATGGGAGCGATGCCTTGGATAAGAACGAGCTGCAAAAGCGTATGGAACAGGCCATCCGCCTGACGGCACCTGGTCAGCCGATCCGCACCGCCCTCGACATGATCATCGCCGGTCACCTGGGCGCCCTTATCTGCGTCGGCGACACCGAAAACGTGCTCGCTGCCGGTAACGACGGCTTCCCGCTCAACATTTCGTTCACCTCGAACCGTCTGTTCGAGCTCTCCAAGATGGACGGTGCCATCGTCATCGACGGCGACCTCACCCAGATCCTGCGCGCCAACTTCCACCTCAATCCCGATCCCTCGCTTGCCACGAGCGAGACGGGCATGCGTCACCGCACCGCCGCTCGCATGTCGGTGCTCACCGATGCCATCGTGATCTCGGTCTCGGCCCGTCGTGCCGTCGTTAACGTGTACGTTCACGGCAAGAGCTACGAGATCCAGCCCGTCACCACCATCATGAGCTCGGTCAACCAGCTCGTCGCCACGCTTCAGACTACTCGTCAGTCGCTCGACCGCTCCCTGCTGCGCCTGACGGCCCTCGAGCTCGACGACTACGTTACGCTCGCCGACATTACCGGTATTTTCTCGAGCTTCGAGATCATGCAGCAAGCAAAGACCGAGCTTAAGGATTGCATCGTCAAGCTGGGCAACCAGGGCAAGCTCGTGCAGATGCAGCTCGAGCAGCTCGCCGGTTCCAGCATGGATACCGAATACGACCTGATGATCCGCGACTACGCGAGCGATTCCTCCGAGGCAAACGCCGAGAAGATTCGTGCAGAGCTCGCTCGCATGACGCCTAAGGACCTGTCCGACCCGCAGCACGTGGCGGCAGTTCTGGGCTATGACGACCTGGACGAGGACTCCGTCATGACGCCGCTGGGCCTGCGCACGCTTTCGCGCGTGTCCGTCGTGCGCGACGGCGTGGCCGAGAAGATCGTCGACGAGTACGGCTCGCTGCAGGAGCTCATGGACGACATCAGCGAGGATCCGGAGCGCCTGGGCGACTTTGGCGTCAACAACCCTGCCATTCTTGCGGACTCGCTGTACCGCATGAAGGGCACCAAACAGGGGAACGCATAATGGCGCCCGTATGCGCCGTGGTCGTTGCCGGCGGCAGCGGGCAGCGCTTTGGAAATCCCGGCGGCAAGCAGCTCGTTAACGTGGCGGGCCGTCCGCTCATGAGCTGGTCCATCCGCGCGTTTGATCGTAGCGACAAGGTCGGCCATATCGTGGTGGTGTGTCCTGCCGAGCGCCGTGCCGAGATGCGCCGCCTTGCCATCGACCCGTTTGACTATGACACGCCCATCAGCTTTGCCGATGCCGGCGATACCCGTCAGGATTCCACCCGTGCCGGCGTGCATGCGGTTCCGGCGGGTTTCGAATATGTCGCCATCCACGATGGCGCTCGTCCGCTCATTACGACCGAGGCCATCGACCACGCTATCGACGTGCTCATGGGTGACCGCTCGCTCGACGGTGTCGTGTGCGGTCAGCCCGCGATCGACACGCTCAAGATCGTCGACGGCGATAATATCGTCGAGACGCCGCCGCGCGAGCTCTATTGGGCCGCGCAGACGCCGCAGATCTTTAGCGTCGACGCGATGAAGCGTGCCCATGCCGCGGCGATTGCCGAGGGCTTTATCGGTACCGACGACTCATCGCTGGTCGAGCGCATGGGCGGGCGCGTCCGCTGTGTCCAGAGCCCGCGCGACAACCTTAAGGTGACGGTGCCCGAGGATCTGCGTCCCGTAACCGCGATTCTGCTTGGCCGCATGGCCGAGGGAGAGGACCTTCCCTATGTTCAGTAACCTGCGCATTGGCCACGGCTACGACGTCCACCGTTTGGTGGAGGGGCGTCGATGTATCATCGGCGGGGTCGACATTCCCTACGAGCGCGGCCTGCTGGGCCACTCGGATGCCGATGTGCTCGCGCACGCCTTGGCCGACGCCATTCTGGGCGCCTGCCGCGGGGGAGACATCGGCAAGCTATTCCCCGACACCGATCCTGCCTACGAGGGTGCTGATTCGATGGTGCTGCTCGCTCGCGTGATGGACTATGCGCGCGAGCTGGGCTTTGAGTTTGTCGATGCCGATTGCACCATTGCCTGTCAGCAACCCAAGATCACCCCGCACCGCGATGCCATGCGCGCCAACCTTGCCCATGCCCTGGGCGTTGACGTCGAAAATGTAGGCGTCGCCGCCACTACGACCGAAAAGCTCGGTTGGGAAGGCCAGGGCGAGGGAATCGGCGCCTGGGCCGTCTGCCTGCTACAGAAAACCGTTAAGGAGTAACGAATGCGTATCTACAACAGCGCTACCCATAAAAAGGAAGAGTTCCAGCCCATCGAGTCCGGCAAGGTTCGCATGTACGTGTGCGGCCCCACGGTCTACGACAACATCCACATCGGCAATGCCCGCACGTTCATCAGCTTCGATGTGATTCGACGCTGGCTCATCGCGAGCGGCTACGAGGTCACGTTCGCCCAGAACCTCACCGATGTCGACGACAAGATCATCAAGCGCGCCAACGAGCAGGGCCGTACGGCTGCCGAGGTCGCGACGGAGTTCTCCGACAAGTTCATCGGCGTCATGCGCGCCGCCAACGTGCTCGATCCCGATGTGCGCCCCCGCGCCACCAAGGAGATCGGCCCCATGATCGCCATGATCAAGACGCTTATCGAGCAGGGCCACGCTTACGCAGCCGATAACGGCGATGTGTACTTTGCCGTGCGCAGCGATCCCAACTATGGTCAGGTCTCGGGCCGCAACATCGACGACCTTATGGTTGGTGCGCGCATCGAGGAGAACGAGGACAAGATCGACCCGCTCGACTTTGCCCTGTGGAAGGCCGCCAAGCCCGGCGAGCCCAGCTGGCCGAGCCCCTGGGGCGAGGGCCGTCCCGGTTGGCACACCGAGTGCGCCGCCATGGTGCATCGCTACCTGGGTACCCCGATCGATATCCACGGCGGTGGCTCCGATCTTGCTTTCCCGCATCACGAGAACGAGTGCGCCCAGGCCACCTGCGCCTGGCACCAGGGCTTCTCCAACACCTGGATGCACACGGGCATGCTGCTGGTTGACGGCGAGAAGATGTCCAAGTCACTCGGCAACTTCTTTACGCTGGCCGAGGTCCTCGAACAGCACTCCGTTGCCGCCCTGCGCCTGCTGATGCTGCAGACGAGCTATCGCTCGCCGCTCGACTTTTCTTGGGAGCGCCTGGAGGGTGCCGAGAACTCGCTCACGCGTATCGCCGGTACGGTCGAGAACCTGCGCTGGGCCGCGAACCATGCGACGGCCGATGCCGATGCGGCTGCCGCCGAGGCGTTTGCCGCCAAGGCCGCCGAGACTCGTGCCACCTTTAAGGAGTGCATGGACGACGACTTTAACACCGCTGGTGCCATGGGTGCCGTCTTTGGCTTTGTGACCGAGTGCAACCAGTACCTGGAGCAGGCGGGCGACGCTGCCGACAAGGCCGCCGCGCTTGCCGCCGCCGACACGCTGGCCGAGCTGCTCGATACGCTTGGCGTTGAGCTCCCCGAGCCCAAGGTCGAGTTGCCGCTGGGCCTGCTGGGCGTTGCCGCCGGTTTGGTTGCCTACACGGGTGACGACGTGGACGAGGCCGCTGCCAAGATTCTCGAGGCCCGCGCCGAGGCCCGCGCCGCCAAGAACTGGGATCTGGCCGACGCCATCCGCGACCAGCTCAAGGACCTGGGCCTGACGATCGAGGATACGACCGCCGGCACCCGTATTAAGACTCTCTAGTATTTGTTGACCGTTCGAGGTGCGGCAGATTGCCTTGAAAGAGGAGGGCATAGACCTGGTGGTCATGCCCGACGATTGAAAGGCAAGGTGCCGTGGCTCGGACGGTCGATTCTTGTTCGTTATGTATTTAGGAGGTCGCTTTATGGCCGACAATCGCAAGCGTGCACCGCGTGGAGGCAAGCAGGCTGCTTCTGACTCGCGTCCGATTCGCCGCAACGACCGCGCTGCCGCTCCCAAGGGCCAGCGCGAGCGCTCCCAAGCCCAGGCTGCGCGTCCGCAGCGCGATCGCAACCGCGACAACGTTCAGGCTCCCAAGGGCGAGTTTATCGAAGGTCGTCGTGCAGCCGCCGAGGCGCTGCGTACCGGCTTTCCCGTCAAGTGTGCGCTCATCGCCGAGGGCGGGGAGCGCGATGCCGCCCTGTCTCGTCTGGTCGATGACCTCAACGCCGCCGGTGTCCGCATTAAGTATGTGCCGCGCGCACAGCTCGATGCGCTGTCGAGCCATGGCGCTCACCAGGGCATTGCGCTCGAGGTTGGTAACTTCCCTTACGCTGATGTTGCCGATATCCTCGACCGCGCGGGCGACGGTCCGGCGCTTGTCGTTGTGCTCGACCATGTGACCGACGACGGCAACTTTGGTGCCATCGTGCGCTCCGCCGAAGTCGTGGGCGCGGCGGGCGTCATCATTGCCAACAAGCGCGCTGCCGGCGTGACCGTTGGCAGCTACAAGACTTCCGCCGGCGCCGTCATGCACCTGCCTATCGCGCAGGTTCCCAATATCGCCCGTGCACTCGACGACCTCAAGGCCGCTGGCTTTTGGGTGGGCGGTGCCTCCGAGCACGCCGAGGGCAGCTGCTGGGATGCTCCCTTCGAGGGCCGCGTGGCGCTCGTCATGGGCTCCGAGGGCGACGGCATCTCGCGCCTGGTGCTCGAGAAATGCGACTTTTTGACCAAGCTTCCCCAGCGCGGCATGACCGAGAGTCTCAACGTTGCCCAGGCGACCACCGCGCTGTGCTTTGAGTGGCTGCGCCGCAACGTCGGCGAGCTCATGGGGGAGGAGTAGCGCATGTCCAAAAAGAACCGTGCCAAGTCCAAGGCCAAGCGCTTTGGCGAGGGCTCGGCCAAGCCGATTGTTTCGGCCGCGACCTATGGCGTGGGCGGCAATGCGTTTGCGCAGGCTATCGCCGACCCAGTCTCGACGGTGCACTCCAATAAGCCTGAGCTGCTGGTGGTCGACGGTTACAACGTGATCCACTGCACGCCGCGCTACGAAAAGCTCGTGTACGACCATTCCGACGATCCGTATTCCAGCGACGTTCACGATATGGCGCGCACCGCCCTCATCAACGACGTCGCCGCCTTTGCCCAGGGCCGTTACGAGGCCGTAATCGTGTTTGACGGCGCGGGCAATATCTCCAGCGAGCGCCCCAACCTACCGGCCCGCGGCGTGCGCATTGAGTTTTCGCCGACGGGTGTTTCGGCCGATACCGTGGTGCAGAAGCTCTGCATCGAGGCGCGCGAGGAAGGCCGCGCGTGCTCCGTGGTATCGAGCGACGGCACGATCCAGGCTGTCGTCATGGGCAAGGGCGTTACACGCATCTCGAGCCGTATGCTGGTGGACGAGATCAAACAGATCGATAACGACGTGCATGAGGCCGAGGAAGCACCCCAGATCAAGATGACCCTGGGCAGCCGCCTGAGCCCCGAGGCCCTGGCAAAGCTTAAGGCCCTGCGCGGGCGGTAGGGGAGTTGGCGGGGCAATGCTGCCTCGCTAACTCCATTCAGCGATGTCGATGATTCTTTCGAGGCGCCACATTAGCGCCTCTTTTAGATAAGGCAGTCTCGCTGCTAGGGCATCGTTTTTAGACAGAATCTCGATCGCCTCGTCGACAAAGCCCTCGAGTTTGTCGCCGTCAAACCAGCCCATGTCCTCGACGAGCAACATTTGTTTGGCGGGACTTGAATGAAATTGTGCGCTGGTAAAACTGTGCTCTCCCGCCCTAAGCTCCTCTAGCGATATGTTGCACCAGAGTGATGAGCCCGAATCGAAGATGGGGGCAGGTCTGCAGGCTTGCGTGTTGACGTTTCGCACAAGGCCAAAGTTACGCCAATGGCGGTCATAGTTGGCGATGATGTCGTCGCATACAATCATGCGGTCAAGGGCATCCTTGACGCCTGTCACCCCGAGCTCCTCGCAGTTTGCTACATATCGCTCGTAGTCGGTTAGCCGTTCATCTGCGTTCGCGTACTGGTTTACATAGAACGCAGGGACATACTCTTCTTCATCAGTTAAGAAGACATCGCATATGCTCAGGGCGGAAGTGCCCGTGCCCTCGAGCGAGTAAGGCACATAATCGCAGGCGTTTAGGATGCGACGGTGAAGTGCAGTCGCCACCAGCTCGTTATAAGGTTCCTGGTCCAGGTGCGCTCCTGCCTTATGCAGAATTCGACGCTCGCCCTCGCACGTCCAGTACTTTTGAAGATTGCCGTCCGAGGTGTTATCGGGCTTTGCAGCAGCCGCTTTTCCCTCTGGGGCAAAGGGCGCAATGGACAGTGAGACGTCATCAAAGGCGTTATTGAAGAAGTTGATATCCTCCCAGGTGAGACCGGAACCTTGGGGCCTAATCCAATACTGGTCGGATAAGGAGAGGCCGAGATTTCGCTGGACGAGTTCATCGGGAACATCGACTGCGGCTTCTGCAAGCAGGGAGGCTAGCCCAATGCGTGCGAGCGGGATACCGCGGCCGCGCCACCAGATGCGGAAGGAGTCTAGCGATATGGGGCTATTAGGGCCAAATACTCCAATAGGGGCGTGGGCGTAATCGATGTCGGCACCGATGTGGGTAAAGTCTTTTCGCGATGTACTGTAGACCAGCTGAGCGACTTCGTACGTGCGGTTCATGAGGGTGAACGCGATCTCGCTCTTACCGTGGCCGCGGCGGGGACGTCCCCCCGTTTTGGTCACAGAGCGGAGTCGCGTGTCGACGCTGTCTTTGTCGATGAGCCATACACCAGAAGCCTTGCGGGCCTCAAGTGCTCCGTTTTTTATGAGCTCCTGCACCCTGCGCGGAGTGATGCCGAGCAGCTCGGCGGCTTCTTTGGTAGTAAGCATCGCGAAACCCTTCGCCAGAACGAATAGTTTTATATATAGCAATTGTAATTAAAACTATTCGTTCTGGCGAATGGTTTTAAGATTGAGGGCGCACTGACAGAAATGAACGGGCCTGGTACGCGTTGTTGCTGGATTTTGCATATTTGTATAACGCCGTGCGGCCTGTTGCGCCCCGTCCGCAATTCCTTTATTCTTAACTCGCTTCGCGTGAAAGCGCCAAGTGTGCCAGTGTGGCGCAACGGTAGCGCAACTGATTTGTAATCAGTGGGTTGCAGGTTCGATTCCTGTCACTGGCTCCATGAGAGTTTCGGGCTCTGTTCCCTTGTGGGACAGGGCCCGTTTCTATTTATGTCGATAAGTCAGCGTGTTTGGCGCCAACCAAGCTTCAGGTTTGTCTCGATCCGTAACACGAGTGGGCTGAAGACCCTCCTTATAGTTACAGATCGAAACATTGCCAAGGGAAGGCCGATAACATCTCGATCCGTAACACGAAGAGGCTGAAAACCGTTCTTACTGTTACAGAATGAGACGTAAGCGGGGGTTTCTGCGAAACATCTCGATCTGTAACAGATAGGGGAGGAATAACCCTCTTACTGTTACAGGTCGAGACATAGGCCGGGGCGAGGTTGGTCATCGTCATCGAGCGTGGATTATCGGACACACGAGCGTGGAAAATCTTCCGCCTAGTGAATGAGCGTGGATAATCTGCCACTTTGGATTCGATGGCACGGCAAAGTGGGAGATTATCCACGCTCGATTTCAAACGGAAGAAAATCCACGCTCGATTTTGCCTGGGAAGAGCAATCTTCTGTCTGGGCAGCCCCGATCTCGACCTATATATAGGTGCAAATAAGCTGGTATCGAAGTTCGATACTGAAGGTGTACTCCACTACAGCAAAGTGTTACCTTGGGAAACGTCACCTCAGTATCCAAAACCACTGTCCTCCATATCCAAACTCAGCAAAACCGCAGGTCAAAAGCATATAGATACGCCCGGCACCGTGTATCTAGAGGTTTTCGTTGACAGCCCCCAAGGTGGCATCGTATTATCTTCTTCGTTCGCGGGGGCGGCGGTCCAAAAGACCAAAGGACCTGCGGATACTTGAACGATTGGGAGTTTGCCCGAGTGGTTAATGGGGACGGGCTGTAAACCCGTTGGCTCTGCCTACATAGGTTCGAATCCTATAGCTCCCACCCGTCAAGTGCCTGTATAGCTCAGTCGGTAGAGCACTTCGTTGGTAACGAAGAGGTCACCAGTTCAAGTCTGGTTGCAGGCTCCATCCGGCGGTGTAGCTCAGTTGGTTAGAGCACACGGTTCATACCCGTGGCGTCACTGGTTCGAATCCAGTCACCGCTACCATAGGTAACACGGTGGCTTCTCAATAGTATGTTGAGAGGCCACTATGGTATAAAGGCAAAGTCCCGTCCGGGGACGACCTGTTAAGAGGAGGGCTTTATGGCCAAAGAGAAGTTTGAGCGCACTAAGCCGCATGTTAACATCGGCACCATTGGTCACGTCGACCACGGCAAGACCACGCTGACCGCTGCCATCACCAAGGTTCTCTCCGAGACCGAGGGCTGCAAGGCTGACTTCACTGCGTTCGAGAACATCGACAAGGCTCCCGAGGAGCGCGAGCGCGGCATTACGATTTCCGTCTCCCACGTTGAGTACGAGACCGCTGCCCGTCACTACGCTCACGTTGACTGTCCGGGCCACGCTGACTACGTCAAGAACATGATCTCCGGCGCTGCTCAGATGGACGGCGCTATCCTGGTCATCGCTGCTACCGACGGCCCCATGGCTCAGACCCGCGAGCACATCCTGCTCGCCCGTCAGGTCGGCGTTCCCTACATCGTCGTCTTCCTGAACAAGTGCGACATGGTCGACGATGACGAGCTCATCGACCTCGTCGAGATGGAGACCCGTGAGCTCCTCTCCGAGTACGATTTCCCCGGCGACGACATCCCCGTCATCCGTGGCTCCGCTCTGGGCGCTCTCGAGGGCGACGCCAAGTGGATGGACGCCATTCGCGAGCTCATGAAGGCCGTCGACGAGTACATCCCGACGCCTGCTCGTAACAACGACCTCCCGTTCCTGATGGCCGTTGAGGACGTTATGACCATCTCCGGCCGTGGTACCGTTGCTACTGGCCGTGTCGAGCGCGGTGAGCTCAAGCTCAACGAGCCCGTCGAGATCGTCGGCATCAAGGATACCCAGAACACCGTCGTTACCGGTATCGAGATGTTCCGTAAGTCCATGGACTTCTGCGAGGCTGGCGACAACGTCGGTCTGCTGCTCCGCGGCATCAAGCGTGAGGACATCGAGCGCGGCCAGGTTCTCTGCAAGCCCGGTTCGGTTACCCCGCACACCAAGTTCACCGGCGAGATCTACGTTCTGACCAAGGAGGAGGGCGGCCGTCACACCCCGTTCTTCGATGGTTATCGTCCTCAGTTCTACTTCCGTACCACCGACGTTACCGGTACGGTCAAGCTCCCCGAGGGCACCGAGATGGCTATGCCTGGTGACCACATCACCATCGAGGGCGACCTCATCCACCCGATCGCCATGGAGGAGGGCCTGCGCTTCGCTATCCGCGAGGGTGGCCACACCGTCGGTTCGGGCATCGTCTCCACGATCATTGAGTAAATTAGCTCTTTGATATAGCTGACTTAGAGAACCCGGCACTTATATGGGTGCCGGGTTCTTTTCTGCAATGGATATTGAGCCGTTGCTGGTGTCGAGAGGATCGATAATGGTCCTGGATGCACCGTCGATTAGCTCTCGATGGCTTCATTGATGTGTTCCAAATATGAATGGATCCACCGAGAACCAATTGACTCGAGGTTTTCATTGACAGCACTTACGTGGAGCTGATAAAGTAACAACTCGTGCCCGTACGGGGCGGAAATGAAAGGTTCAGGATACATGCGTACTCTAGTTACTCTTGCGTGCACTGAGTGCAAGCGCCGCAACTATACGACCACCAAGAACAAGTCGACCATGCCTGATCGTATGGAGATCAAGAAGTATTGCCCCTGGTGCCGTCACCACACGCTGCACAAAGAGACTCGCTAGTCTCTAGTCACATACGCCAGTAGTTCAATTGGTAGAGCATCGGTCTCCAAAACCGAGTGTTGAGGGTTCGAGTCCTTCCTGGCGTGCCAGTCATTATTCCGTAAGCTCCCACTTGGGGGCTTACGGTTTACTCATGTATAAGCGCATTGCGCGGAGGTAACCCAAATGGCCAACAAGAAGAACAAGAAGAAGGCTCAGCAGCCGGCACCTGCCAACAGCGCTGCCGCCAACTCCAAGGTTGAGGCCAAGAAGGCCGTTGCCAAGAAGAACGAGAAGGCTGCGAAGTCCAAGAAGAACGAGAAGCCTGGTTTCTTCGCCCGCACCAAGAAGTATTTCGCTTCGGTCAAGTCCGAGATGAAGCGTGTCACGTGGCCCGATAAGAAGGAGCTCGTGAACTACTCGGTCGTCGTTTGCGCTTCTCTGATCGTCGTCGGCGTCGTCATCGCTCTGCTCGATGCTGGCTTTGGCGAGGCTCTTGCTCTGTTCTCTGGATTGAGGGGCTAAACCATGTCTAAGCGTTGGTACGTCGTTCACACTTACTCTGGATACGAGAACCGCGTTAAGTCCGATCTCGAGCATCGCATCGAGACTATGGGCATGCAGGACCGTATCTTTGATATCGAGATTCCTATGGAGCGTGTCACCGAGATTAAAGAGGGTGGCAAGCGTGAGACCAAGGATTCCAAGATTTTCCCGGGTTATGTCCTGGTCCGCATGGAGATGGATGACGATGCTTGGACGTGCGTTCGTAACACGCCTGGCGTCACCGGTTTCCTGGGCGGCAACGGCAAGCCCGCTCCGCTTTCCCGCGACGAGTACAACAAGATGACTCGTCGTCCCGGTAAGGGCGATTCGCCCAAGCGCACTTCGGTTGATATTGAGGTCGGCACGTCCGTCCGCGTCACCGATGGCCCGCTTACCGACTTTGATGGCAGGGTCTCCGAGGTTAACACCGAGGCTGGCAAGCTCAAGGTCACGCTGATGATCTTTGGCCGCGAGACGCCGGTCGAGCTCGACTTTAACCAGGTCGCTGTCATCGCTTAAGTTTTCGTCCGTTCGCGCGAGCGTGCTTCTTCTGTGACTGCTCATCTCAGAAGTGCTTCTAACACGTGCGTGCTTACGATATAGCAAGTACTTCACACTCGTGATTCGAAAGGAATGACCATGGCTGAGAAGAAGGTTGCCAACGTCATTAAGCTCCAGATTCCTGCTGGTGCAGCTAACCCCGCTCCTCCCGTCGGCCCCGCCCTGGGCGCTGCTGGCGTGAACATCATGCAGTTCTGTCAGGCCTTTAACGCCGAGACGCAGGACAAGAAGGGCGACATCATCCCCGTTGAGATCTCTGTCTACGAGGACAAGTCCTTCTCCTTCATCACCAAGACCCCGCCGGCGGCTCACCTCATCAAGAAGGAGCTGAACCTCAAGTCTGGTTCCGCTAAGCCGCAGGCCGACAAGGTTGGTCAGCTCTCCCAGGAGCAGCTCACCAAGATCGCCGAGATCAAGATGCCGGACCTCAATGCCAACGACATTGACGCCGCCAAGAAGATCATCGCCGGTACCGCCCGCTCCATGGGCGTCACCATCGCTGAGTAGCGATTTCTTTAGGTAATGACGGGTGCCCCGACCGGGGCGCCCGTTATATGTGTGCAATAGGGCACACGATACGATGTGGGAGGGCATAAGCCCGTTTAACCACAGGAGGTAATGCACATGGCTAAGCATGGTAAGAGCTATAACGCCGCTGCCGAGAAGATCGACCGCGCCACGCTCTACACCCCCCTTCAGGCTGCCAAGCTCATCAAGGAGCTTGACACCGCCAAGTTCGACGAGACCGTCGAGGCCCACTTCCGTCTGGGCATCGATACTCGTAAGGCTGACCAGAACATCCGTGGTTCCATCTCCCTGCCCCACGGCACCGGCAAGACCGTTCGTGTTGCCGTCTTCGCCGAGGGTGAGAAGGCTCGCGAGGCCGAGGCTGCCGGCGCCGACATCATCGGTTCCGACGAGCTCGTCGCCCAGATTCAAAAGGGCGAGATCAACTTCGACGCCGCTATCGCTACGCCGAACATGATGGCCAAGGTTGGCCGCATCGGTAAGATTCTTGGTCCCCGTGGCCTCATGCCGAACCCCAAGCTCGGCACCGTGACCATGGACGTCGCCAAGATGGTCTCCGAGCTCAAGGCCGGCCGCGTTGAGTACCGCGCCGACCGTTACGGCATCTGCCACGTGCCCCTGGGCAAGAAGTCCTTCTCTGAGCAGCAGCTCGTCGAGAACTACGCTGCCCTGTACACCGAGATCCTGCGCGTCAAGCCCTCTTCTGCTAAGGGCAAGTACGTCAAGTCCATCTCCGTGTCTTCCACCATGGGCCCTGGCGTCAAGGTCGATCCCGCTGTCCAGCGTGACTTCCTGGCTGAGTAACTGCTAGTTACTGCCTGAGTACAGCAAGCATTGCTAAAGAAACCCGGTTCTGCCTTGTGCAGGACCGGGTTTCTTGCTATCGCGTCAAAACCACCTCAAAGGGGACAGCGTCCCCTTTGAGGTGGTTACCAGGGTGTTCTGGCGGTTGAGGACTCGATGGCATCGTGGCGTTTGAGCTCGCGGCGCATGGTTTGCGAGTTGAGCCAGGCTGCCTGCCAGCCACGGATGGGGTAGCGCGTTTGGTCGAGCTCAAACTGCGTATAGCCGCAGGCGTTGATGATCGTCGTTCCACACGCATGCTGCCGCTCGCGCTGAAAATCGTAACCGTAGCTTTGGTGTACATGCCCATGCACCATGTAGTCGGCCCCCCAGGACTCAAGCGCCGTGTTAAAGCACTCAAACCCTCGATGCGGCAGATCGTCCAAATCACCCACACCGGCGGCGGGTGCATGGGTAAGCAGAATGTCGCACCCGCCGACCATCCTAACCTTACGCGACAGCTTACGCATGCGCTTGGACATCTCGCGTTCGGTGTACATGTTGGCGCCGTCGCGATAACGCATGGACCCGCCAAGGCCCGCAATGCGAATCCCCCGGTACGTGTACACGCTGTCTTCTACGCAGATACATCCGCCCGGTGCATGACGTGCGTAGCGGTCATCGTGGTTGCCGCGCACGTAGATGAGCGGTTTGTTGATGACCGTAACCAAAAACTCAAGATAGTCCGGGTCCAGATCGCCGGCGGACAAAATCAGGTCGACTCCCTCAAAGCGTTCCTTGCGAAAGCACTCCCAAAGGCATCGTTCTTCGGTATCGGCTATGGCAAGGATTTTCATAGGGCAGGGACTTTCGGCTCATCGTCGAGCTGCGGAATGGTGCCTACCACGTTATCCGCCAGCCAATTCATCTCGACAATCTGCGTGCTCGGCAGCGGAGGGAAGCCTTCGATCTGTACCACGCCGTTCTGGCTGTGGAGCTCGCCGCCAAAGGGGTTGATGGATCCCTCAACAATGCCGTTACGGAGCAACTGCACGAGTTTGCGCGTCTGGTAGGGTAGGCCCGGAGCGTAACGGATGTCGATAACGCCAGAGCTCATGCCGTACCAGTAGTTGACGGCGCGCACTTGGTTGTCATCGCTGGTCTCGTCCCACGTGCCGTGCAGAAGGCTGCGAACGATGAGCTCGTAGTAACGGCCCCAGTTCCATACCGGCATGGCGATGCCGGTAACCTTGCCATCGACCAGGCGGTGAAGTCCGTAGGCCGTGGGGTCTTCGAGCGACTTTGACATGTCGGCGCCGGTCATGACGCTTACACCTTCGCGGCACATGGCCTCGGCAAGGCCTCCGGCGGGCACATCGCCCCAAGTCAGGATAATTTGCGCACGGGGGTCGAGCAGCGAGGCGCCAATCGCAAAGGCGTTGATCTCGCTGAGCGCGCCCGAGGCGAAGACCGACGCGTGGTAGCCGATGCGGTGGTTGTCCGCCATGCTGGCGGCAAGGGCGCCCAGGAGGAACTTGGCCTCGTACATCTTGCCAAAGTACGAACGGACGCTTTGATGGGGAAGGCCGATAGAGCAGTTGAGGAACCGAACCTGGGGATACTCAACGGCAGCCCTGAGCGTGTATTCCATCAGGCGGTGCGAGGTCGAGAAGATGACGTTTGCCCCATGTTTGACAGCCGTTTCCACGGCGGCGTAGAACACATCCGGATCGTGACAGTCCTCGAACGCCTCGGTGCGCACGATACCGCCAAAGTGCTCATCGAGATACTGACGCCCTTGGTCGTGCAGGCTGTCCCAGCTCGACGTCGCACAGGGGAACTCATGGATAAAGGCGATGCGCAGGGGGTTGGTCGCCGAATAGACGGTCTTGCCCATAAAGAAGTTGAGCACGCCGGAGGTGGACTTGGCGGGCGACTCCTCCTCGTCGACGCTCGGCGCTTCAACAAGATCGACCTTGTCCTCGTCATTTTTGCCGGCAATGACCAGCTCGCGCCAAATCTTGCACAGGCGGTTTACGACGATATCCGTTGGCGTATCCAGCAGGCGGTCCTGGTTGTACACATTGAGGTACACGAGCATGGCGTCGGCGGGCGTAATGTCCAGGTGGTCGCCGCCTGCGCGAAGGTAGGCGCGCTTAAAGAGCAGGAAGGTGTGGCGCAGGTAGTCGACCTTTTTCTGCGGCCATTTTTCGATAAGGTTCTGACCGAGCATCTTGGCGAGCGTTTCGTAGCTTCCCTCACGCGAGAACTCGATCTCGTATAGGGGGCAGACGCGCCAAAACGCGCAGAACTCGCCGTACAGGCGGCTTTCGACGGAATCCCATTTGCCGGGGTAGAGACGGGTGACCTTGGCCGAAACCGTCGGGGCGTCTAGGAATTTAAGGACACTAACGCGTTTGTTGCCTTCCTGGACATAGAACCGATGCATGAACTCGGTGACGATGATGGGGTCGCGATAGCCCTCGGTTACCTGGATGTCGTAGAGGTTGGACCACTTGCGGGCGAACTCGGTGCTAAACGGAAGCAGGGGCATAAAGTTACACGAAAAGGCGGACTGACGGCCCTTGGTGACCGTGCCGACGACCATTTCGAGCGGAATATCCCGCAGGCCGACATTCTCTCGCTGACCTAAGGGGAGCTGAGCAACCAAGCTATCGAGGTCCGTAAGGTATGGATGCTCGCTTTGGCTAATGGCGCGTCGACGTCCTTGCTCGCCGCGCTTGCGTGCTTGACGATAGGCCTCTTCCATAATGTTGCTCCCTTAGTCGTTTAAACAACTATATGAACCATGGTACCACGAATGAAAACCACTACAAAGATGCCTGTCCCCTTTGCGGTGGTTTAGGCGATGATGGGGGCGATGGCGCGGATGCAGGCGTCGGCTGCCGTGAAAGTAGTGCTGTCGTCGCTGACGATAAAGATGATCTTTCCTTTGATGCCAAAGTCGCCGATTTCACTAAAGAGTACGTAGGGCTCCTTGTCAAAGCCCGAGATGGGAAGCACGGCGGCCTTGGTGGCGCTGGTCAGCTCGTCTGCCAGTGCGTCGAGCGAGGCCCACTTGGACGTGTCCTTTACGGCAACGGGCACGGCCACACGCCCAAAGGGCATCAAATGCACGAGCGTGTTCTTGGAGATGTTGGAGTTGGGCACAATGATGGTCTGTCCACAGGCATCCTCAATCGTTGTATGGCGCCAAGTGATGTCTTGGACCACGCCCGACACACCGCCGACCTCGATATTGTCGCCGGGCTTGATGATGCCCATAAAGGTCACTTGCATGCCGCCGATAAGGTTTGAGAGCGTGTCCTGGAAACCCAGGGAGATGGCGATGCCGCCGACGCCAAGAGCGGCGACGAGGGCGTTTGCATTAATGCCAAAACAGTTGTCGAGGATAAAGCTGCCGCCGATCATCCAGATGACGGCGCGCGCGATGTTGATGAAGATACTCGATGCCGGTAGCGGGTTATCGTCTCGGTTAAGCAGATGGTTCAGGGTCTTGGATACGACCTTGGCGGCGACGGCGGTGCCTATCGCCAAGATGACGGCCCAGATGATGTTGTGGACCCACCGTTGCTCAAAGAAATGAAGAATCGGCTCAAACAATTCCATGTAGGGAAAACCTCCTAATGATCGTCCAACCATGATACCCACCAAGAAGCCCGTCCGATCAAATTCGGACGGGCTTCTGTGCTCGATATAAGGTTTACGCGGCGGGGCTGTAAGGCCCGGCGGTGTAGCTTAGCGTCGACGCTTCCAGATAATGCCGAGCATGATGACGATGATGCCGCCGATAAGGCACGCGCCAACTACTGCCAGCGTGCGGTCTCCCGTTGCGGCAAGCTTACCGGTCGTCTTCTTGGTGATGACCTTCGTGGTCGCCGTGTCCGTCTTAGACGAGGGCTTAGGCGCCGGGGCCGGTGAGGGCGTGGGGTCCACGGCTGCGGAGCCGAAGCCGATGGTGCCGGCGAGCCCGGCCATCTTGCTCTCCCAGCCGTTCTGCCCGATCAGCGCCCTTAGCGCTGACTCGCAGGTACCCCACTCGGTGTGCTTAGTGGCGTTTGCGAAGGTGGGGAAGTCGGTCGTGTTGGTGATGATGTAGTTGTTGGTGGCGACGGTATAGGTCTTGGTGGGATCGAGCGTGCTGCCGTCTTTGGTGAGTGTGGCACTCACAATGCGCTTGCCTTCGGGCTGCGTCCAATCAATCGTCACGTTGATGCCGCCAAAGGAGAGAACGCTGCCAGAGTCATCGCGCCACTTGTACTTGTCTTGCGCCTCCTGCTCGGTGTGACCGGCCGCCACATAAGCCTGCTGAAGCTCGTAGCTGTCGTTGCAATCGTCGCTGATTTGTAGCGAGTGCTCGAGCGCTGCGAGGAAGTCCGCGCCGGTCATGGTCCAGGTCTCCACGGTGTTGCCGTAGGGCGAGATGGCGATGACGTTGCCGGCGGTCACGTTGCCCGCCGCGATGCCGCCGCGGATGCCGCCAGCGTTTTCGATAGCGAAGTCCGCGCCCGTCAGGGCAAGATAGGAGCCGCAAATCACGTGGCCGATGGTCTGGGCCTTGGTGGTGTCGCCCTCCTTGCTGGGGCGGAAATCGGTGGTGCGCACCATTTCCCAACCATGCGTGCCTGCGGCGTCCTCGCCGTAGAAATAGTTGGTGGTGGATGTGCCGAGCACCTTGTTCGATTCGTTTTCAAAGTCCTCGTCGAGCGGCTTGATCTTGTTGCGGACGGCTTCAAGGCGGCTTTGGTAGTCGGAGCCCTTGTCGGGGTCTGCCAAAAGGTCGTTGACGTTCTTGGCGGTGTAGAGCTTCTCATCGCTGCCGTCTGCAGGGACCGTGACCGTGTCATCGTCGGTGCTTTCGGTGCCCTTGGTGTCGTACTCGTAGGGGACGGAAAGCAGCCCCACCTCGGCAAAGGCGCTGCCTGCCTCGACAACGTGGATCGTCTTGCCGTCGGCTCCCGTCACCTTCTCGTTAAGGTTGATGTGCTCGTGGCCTGCGATAAGGGCATCGACGCCACGGAGCCGCGTGGCAAAGGTCTTGGCGTCGAGCGTGTGCGCGATACACACAACAACATCGCAGCCCTCCCTGCGCAGCTGCTCTGCCTCGGTATTGATGGCGTTCGCGGCACTCGAGAAGCTGGTGCCCGCGACCAGGTCCGCGCGCAGCGAGGAACCTAGCGACTCATCCATGGCACCCACGACGCCGACCTTGATTTTGTAGTCGAATGTGGAGTGATCTTCGCTATCCTCCCAGGTGCGATCGAGCGTCTTCGTGATGCTCGAGCTCCATACGCCGCTCGTAGACTTTGCGTTCGCGCAGAGCATGGCGAAGGGCGTGCCGGTGGTGCTGAAGCCGGTCATGGTGCGGAGTTTGTCCGCACCGTAGCTCCAGTCGTGGTTGCCTGGCGTGGTCGCGTCGTAGCCGTCGGCGTAGAAGGTGTCCATGAGCTCGGCGATGCTCTTGCCCTCGCTCATGGTGGCGAAGGACTGCCCGTGGAAGGTGTCGCCCGCATCGAGCAAAAGATCGGGGGCGCTGTTTTGGGCGCTATAGAGAACCGCCAGTCCGTCGAAGCCCACAGTGCCGGTGCCCTTGCTTGCGTTGTAGCTGTACTTGTAGCTGCCGTGGATGTCGTTGGTGTGCATGACGGCCACGGAGCCGTCAATAGCGGCGGGCAGGTTCCCCGCGAAAGCGAGACTTGGGATGCCTGCGAGCGCGCCTGCAAACAACGCGGTGGCTAACGCAAGGCGGGGGAGTCTTTTCATGGCAGTTTCCTTAGTCCTTAGCCAGAATGTCTGGTTGAATATCGGATTATCGACATAATATGCGAAAACCGCCGCAAGGGCGCCTGTCCCTTAGCGGCGGTTTTGACGTTTGCGCAGATAAAACCTGCCAAAATAAACCTGTCCCTTTTTGGTAGGTTTAGCTTAGCAGCATGCGGTCGTTGGCGAGCTCGCCGCCCGAGACCTCCTCGAATTTCTGCAGCAGGTCGGCTACGGTGAGCGACTTCTTCTCATCGCCCGCCACGTCGTAGATCACGTGGCCTTCGTGCATCATGATCAGACGGTTGCCCAGACGGATGGCGTCGTTCATGTTGTGCGTGACCATGAGCGTGGTCAGGTGGTTCTCGTCGACGATCTCCTCGGTCAGGTTGAGCACCTTAGAGGCCGTCTTGGGGTCGAGGGCCGCGGTGTGCTCGTCGAGCAGCAGCAGGCGCGGCCTGGTGAGCGTGGCCATCAACAGGGTGAGTGCCTGGCGCTGGCCGCCCGAGAGCAGGCCGACCTTGGCGTTGAGACGCGTGTCCAGACCAAGGTCCAGGCGCTTGAGTAGCTCAACGTACTCATCTTTCTCGGCCTTGGTGACGCCCCACGAAAGGCCGCGACGCTGGCCGCGACGCTTGGCGAGGGCCAGGTTCTCGGCGATTTGCATGTCGGCAGCGGTACCGCGCATGGGGTCCTGAAACACGCGGCCCAGGTACTTGGCGCGCTGCGACTCGCTCAGGCGCGAGATGTCGGTGCCGTCGAGCTCAATAACGCCCGAATCGAGCGGGTACACGCCGGCGATCATGTTGAGCAGCGTGGACTTGCCGGCGCCGTTGCCGCCGATCACGGTTACAAAGTCGCCGTCATTCAGGGTGAGGTCGACGCCGGTGAGCGCGCGCTTCTCGGTGACGGTGCCCTTGTTAAAGGTCTTCTTGACATGCGAGAGCTTAAGCATCTGCCTCATCTCCCTTCGTGTAGGAGCTGCGGAGCTTATAGCGCTCCCAAACCACGGGCACGCACAGGGCCACAGCGACAATTACGGCGGAGAGCAGCTTCATGTCGTTGGCGTCCATGCCCAACTGCAGCACGATGGCGCGGATAAGGAAGTACACCACGGAGCCAAAGACGGCGGAGGCAAGACGGACGCTAAACTGCGTGAGGCCGCCGGGCAGCAGACGGCCGAGCACCTCGCCGATAACAATGGCGGCAAGACCGATAACGATGGCACCGGTGCCCATACCAATGTCGGCATACTTTTGGCTCTGGCAGATGAGCGCGCCCGAAAGGCCGATGAGGGCGTTGGAGAGCACGAGGGCGATCATCTTGGTGGAGTTGGTGTTGACGCCCAGAGCGCGGATCATGTACTCGTTGCTGCCGGTGGCTCGCAGCGCCGAGCCGATCTCGGTGCCAAAGAACCAATACAGGATGGCAACGATAGCCACGGCGAGCAGGATGCCCAAGATGATGGCGACGGTGGACTGCGGCAGGCCCGTCATGTTGCTGACGGCCGAGAACACGGTGCCCTTGGCAAGAATGGGCGTATTGGATTTGCCCATGATGCGCAGGTTGATGGACCACAGACTGATCTGGGTGAGGATTCCGGCGAGGATCGCGGGAATCTCAAAGACGGTGGCCAGAATGCCCGTGACGGCGCCCGCGATGGCGCCGGCGCACATGCCGGCCAGCACGGCGAGCAGCGGGTCGACGTTGTTATTGACGATGAGCACGGCGCAGACGCAGCCGCCGAGGGCAAAGCTGCCGTCGCAGGTCATATCGGGAATGTCGAGCAGGCGGAACGTGATAAACACGCCAAGCACCATAATGCCCCAGAGGACGCCCTGCGAAACGGCGCCCTGCAATGCAATGAGCATGCTTCATACCTCCTAGGATAGGGTGGACACGTGAGTCACCATGATAGCGGTAACAATGCATAAAAGAGCTGCGGCCGGATGTTTTGACTCATCCGAAACAAGCAGGGCGAACGCCGGTCTTTGGCGTTCGCCCCTGTGGCTCAGATATTGAATAACACGTCAACGGCGCGAGTGCGTGCCCTAGACGCGCTACCGCGCATGGCGCTACTCGTCCAGAGCGGAAAGATCGATGCCCAGAGCCTCGGCCATCTCGTCGTTCTTGACGACGACCAGGTCTTTGCTTGAGAGGTGCTTGATCGCCATGTCCTCGGGCTTGGCTTCGCCCTTCAGGATCTTGACGGCCATCTCGCCTGCGGCGTAGCCCAGATCCTCGTAGTTGATGGAGAGGGTGAACAGGCCGCCGGCCTTGCACATGCCCTCCTCGCCGGTCACGAAGGGAAGCTTGTTCTCCTTGCAGATCTGACCGACCTGCGAGGCGCCCGCGGCGATGGTGTTGTCGGTGGGGGAGTAGAGCGCGTCGACCTTGCCCACGGCAGACTCGACGACGGACTGGATCTCGTTAGAGCTCGAGACGGTAAAGTCAGTGTACTCGATGCCCAGCTTGTCGAGTTCCTTCTTGGCGGCCTTGATCTGGACGTCGGAGTTGGATTCGGCGGTGCAGTAGAGCAGGCCGACCTTCTTAACGTCGGGCAGAACCTTCTGCATCATCTCGAGCTGCTCGGCGACCGGGGTGAGGTCGGAGGCACCGGTGACGTTGGTGTCCGGCTTGTCGTTGTCCTGGACCAGGCCGGAGGCGGCGTAGTCGGTGATGGCGCAGCCCACGATGGGGATGTCGGCCGTGGCGCCGGCAGCAGCCTGTGCGGCGGGCGTGGCGATGGCATAAATCAGGTTGACGTTCTCGCCCACAAACTTGTCGGCAATGGACTTACACGTGGACTGGTCGTTCTGGGCGTTCTTCTGGTCAATCTTGACCTTAAGGCCGCTCTCCTTGATGGCCTTGACAAAGCCGTCGTTGGCGGCATCGAGTGCGGAGTGCTCGGTGAGCTGCAGAACGCCGATGGTGTAGTCGGAACCGGCGGCAGCAGAGCCGGAACCAGAGTTGCCGCCGCATCCGGCGAGCGGGGCGAGCGCGAGCAGGCCGGCGGAGACCAGAAGGCTCCTGCGGCTGATGGTGATGTCCTTCATATCATTACCCCCAGTATAAAAATGGCTGGAAACACTGCACTGGGACAAAGTGCAAGTGGAACTATAGTAGCGCTGATGTCCATTTTTACAACAGCCTGGCGGGTTTTTTAATACAGAATCGGATGGGCGGTACGGGTAGTCGAATGGGCGGCGGAGGGTCTTATGCGGCGGAGGAGGCGTCGTCCTCGTCCAGGGCGGCGAAGAGCTTCTTGCCGTCGAGGAGACGTGTGGTGACGTTTCTCATACGGGCGATCTCGACGGTGCGCAGCGTATCGTCGGTGCCTCGGGCGTCGTAGACCGTTCCCAGCAGATACGAGATGCCATCGCGCTGCCTGATGGCAAAGGGACGGAGTGTCATCCGTGCTGCTTCGGTTTCGCCGCGTGTCGTGACGCTCGAAATATCAAAACTCACCGTGGTTCCGTGGTCGATGGCCTGCTCGACGAGCTCGCACGTGTCGATGCGCTTGATGGGCGTGCGTGTTGCCTTGGTAGCCTTGCTGCCTGCGCTCGGAACGGGTTCGGGTGTATCGAGGTAGCCGCGAACGTCGGCACTCGCCATGGCAACTAAGTGCTGCGCCATGCTCTTGCGGATAGCGATAGGCGTGGAGCGGTTGCGCATGACCATACCGTGGAGCCGGATGATCTCTTCATCGGTGAGCGGGCGGGTAAGAAGTTTGTAGCCCACGCCGCGTTTGTACTCAATTTCGTATCCGGCATGGCGAAGCGCGGAGATGGCGGTGTAGATGCTGCGCCGCGCCGCCGAGATGGGCATGCGGGCGGGGTCGTCGGGATGGGAGAGGCGCCGGATCAGCTCATCGGAAAGTATGGCCTTGTCTTCGCCGGTGTTTTCGCTCAAGAGCTGCAGGATGCGAACGGCGCGATAGGCTGCCATCGAGGCGGCGCCTCTCGTCGTGGTGTCGTAGGTTTCAACAGCGGCTTCGGTCATCGTGCCCACGTCCTTTCCGTTTTGGGTGGCGACGGTATGGAGCCTAGGACGCGGGGCTTTCCCAGGGGCGCAGGGCGCTCTGGGCGGTCGGTAGTCGTCGGCAAACGGCGGGTTGAGTTTTCAACAGCCCTACTCAACTGACCAAAAACTTGCCAAAAGCTTGACGGATGCTGTTGAAAAAAAGCGTCTCTCGACCGATGTCGAGAGGCGCTTGTGCGATGAGCGTTGGCGTGTGGCGACGCGAGCTAGCGTCCGACGATTAGAAGTCGGCGTTGCCCACGGTGCGCGGGTGCGGCAGGACGTCGCGGATGTTGCCCACGCCGGTCAGATACATGACCAAGCGCTCGAAGCCCAGACCGTAGCCGGCGTGCTTGCAGGAACCGTAGCGGCGCAGGTCAAGGTAGTACTTGTACTGCTCGGGATTCATGCCCAGGTCCTTGATGCGGGCCTCGAGCAGATCCAGGCGCTCCTCGCGCTGGGAGCCGCCGATAATCTCGCCGATACCGGGAACCAGGCAGTCGGCGGCGGCGACGGTCTTGCCGTCCTCGTTCATGCGCATGTAGAATGCCTTGATCTCAGCCGGGTAGTCGGTCACGAAGGTCGGGCGCTTAAAGTGCTCCTCGGTCAGGAAGCGTTCGTGCTCGGTTTGCAGGTCGATGCCCCAGCTCACGGGGTAGTCGAACTTGTGGCCGTCGGCGACTGCCTGCTCCAGGATCTCGACGGCCTCGGTGTAGGTAACGCGGGCAAAGTCGGAGTTGGCGACATGGTCCAGGCGCTCGAGCAGACCCTTGTCCACAAACTTGTTGAGCATATTGAGCTCGTCGGGGCAGGTGGCCATAACGTCCTTAAGGACGTACTTGAGCATGGCCTCGGCGTTGTCCATGTAGTCGTTAAGGTCGGCAAAGGCCATCTCGGGCTCGATCATCCAAAACTCGGCGGCGTGGCGCGTGGTGTTGGAGTTCTCGGCACGGAAGGTGGGGCCAAAGGTGTACACGTCACCAAAGGCCATGGCAAAGTTCTCGGCATTGAGCTGGCCGGACACGGTGAGGCTTGCATGCTTGCCAAAGAAGTCCTGGCTCCAGTCGACCTCGCCGGACTCGGTGAGGGGCGGATTTTTGGGGTCGAGCGTGGTCACGCGGAACATCTCGCCGGCGCCCTCGCAGTCACTCGTGGTGATGATGGGGGTGTTGACGTAGACAAAACCCTGCTCCTGGAAGAAGCGGTGGATGGCGGCAGCCGCGACAGAGCGGATGCGGAACACGGCGCGGAACAGGTTGGTGCGCGGGCGCAGGTGCTGCTGGGTGCGCAGGAACTCGACGGTTGCGCGCTTCTTCTGCAGCGGGTAATCCGGGGCGCTCGTGCCCTCGACCTCGATGGAAGTGGCAGAAAGCTCGAAAGGCTGGGGTGCATCGGGGGTCAGTTTGACGGTGCCGGTGCAAATGAGTGCGGCCGAGACGTTTTGATGGGCGATCTCGTCGTAGTTGTCGAGTGCCTCGCGGTTCATGACGACCTGCAGGTCGCGGAAGCAGCTGCCGTCGTTGAGCGTAACAAAGCCAAAGTTCTTCATGTCGCGGACGGACTTGACCCAGCCGGCGACGGTGACGGTCTGGCCGCCGAGCGACTCGGCATCGGCATAGAGCTGCGCGATTTTGGTGCGGTTCACGTATCCTCCCATAACGGTTGAATGATAGTTATCCATACTGTTCGATATTCTAGCAGCTCGGCTCATTTGGGCTATACAGATAAAGCATTGGCGGGATGGTTTTTCAAACGAAAAGCGCCCGCGGCCAAATGGTCGCGGGCGCTTGACGAGGTGCCTTTTGGCTGTGTGGCGCGGGGCCTGGCTACTTGGTCTTGGCAACCAGCAGCGGGTCGCCAAGCTTGACGAGCGGGTTGCCGCCGATAAGCGTTCCAGACTCGCCGACATGGTCGATGCTCTTAAGACGATCGAGCTCGGAGACGATGACGGTCACGATGTCCTCGTGACCAGCGGCCTTAATGGCCTCGCGGTCGAAGCTGATGAGCGGCTGGCCTGCCTTGACCACATCGCCCATCTCGACAAAGCGGGCAAAACCCTTGCCGTTCATTTCCACGGTGCCCAGGCCAACATGGATGAACACGCGCAGGCCGTCCTCGGTAATCATGCCGATGGAGTGGTTGGTGACGGTGGTGGCGCCGATGCGGCCGTTGGCGGGCGCATAGATGGTGCCGGTAATGGGCTCGATGCCATAGCCCTGGCCAAGCATGCCCGAGGCGATCGTCTCGTCGGGAACCTCGTTCAGGTTGACGAGCACGCCGTTGACGGGGGCATAGATGACGCCTTCGCGGGTGGCGAAGCTTGCTGCGGGCGGAACGGACGCCTCGCCGGTCGAGGTGAAGGTGGACTTAAGCGAATCGAGCAGACCCATAGTTGCCTCCAACTTAAATAGGCGCATATCGCGCGTTTGGTTTGCCGGAAACGTTTCACATGTGTTTCGCGGCTTAGTCAACGCCCCTATTCTACGCTGCTCAACGATACCTCTGAACTGGGATTATGTGATATATCAGTTGAAGGGAAACTTATTGCCGGAGTGTTTCTGCGCCACGGGTTCAAGTGGGGTACGCTTGAAGGCGAAAAACAAGGGCGCATAATTTGCGCGAAGGGAGCACATATGATTGTCGAGAACCATGCGCTGTGGGGCGAGGAGCCGACCGAGGATTATCCGGCGACGTTTACGTATTTGGGTGCCGAGCCGTTGCCCGATAAACCGAATGGCCGCCGCCCCGCGGTGATTATCTGTGGCGGAGGTGCGTTTACGCATATCGCTCCGCATGAGCAGGATCCTGTGGCGTTTGCGTTTTTGGATCACGGTTACCAGGCCTTTGTGCTCAACTATGTCACGAGTTCTACGGGTGACGTGAGCTTTCCGCATCCCCAGGCAGATCTTGCCAAGATGGTCGCCACGGTGCGCGCCAACGCCGACGAGTGGCATGTCGATCCTAAGCGCGTGTGCGTCGTGGGCTTTTCTGCTGGCGGCATGATTTGCGCCTCGCTGGCAACACAGTGGAAGACCGGCCCCTTTGCGGCACTTGCCGGGGCGCGTCCGGACGACATTCGTCCCGATGCCGTGGTGCTGGGCTATCCATTGCTCGACTTTGCCTATGTGCGCGACATGCAGACGCGCGATCCGCGCATTGACTTGCGTGTGCCCAAGACGGGTGGCAAGACGGGGCGCGATTTGCTCAACGACTACCTGTCGATGGTGACGGGCGGCGAGGCAACTGACGAGCATCTGGCCGACATCTGCCCCACCACGCATGTTTCGCGTCAGATGCCACCGACCTTTGTGTGGGGCGTGTCCGACGACAAGACGGCGCCGATCGCGCAGGTCTACCCGTTTGCGCAGCGCATGGCCGAGGAGGGCGTTGCATGCGAGATGCACGTCTTCGACCAGGGTGGTCATGGCCTTTCGCTCGGCAACGCCAACACCGCGGTCGACAACGAGGACAAGCAGGTTTCCGTCCGTCCCTGGATCCGCCTGGCCTTCCGCTTCCTCGAGCGCCATCTGTAAGAGTCCCGGCATCCAAGCTCTTCAATAACTTGCGGTGAAATAGTTCCTATCTGGGGCATCAACCAGCCCATCCAGGAACTATTCCACCGCAACTTCGTTTTTGATGCCCCGTCCGGAAACTGCGCCCCAGTTTTGCCTTTCAAGGTGGGACGCAGTTTCCCATAGGGCCTCGACTGGGAAAGCGCGTCCCGTTTCGAGCGGGGATTCCGGGATGCATTTTCCGTAAGAGGCCTGTTTGGGAAACCATATCCCGTTTCGAGCCGGAATTCTGGGATGTAGTTTCCCCGAGAGGCCTCATCGGGAAACTATGGCCCTGAACTCTCCTGCCTGTCCCCATTGCGCCAATTTGCTGATTGAACATCGTTGTGTGTTCGCGCTATCATGCATGGTTAAATTGGTTAGCCGTGGCAAACGGTTAGCCAAGGTGAACATAAATGCAACGCCCTGTGGGCGCCGGGGGAGGAACACGGACGTGAAGCTCGATACGCTCGAGATTGGAAAGGACGCCGTTGTCGCATCGGTGGCATCGGACGACCAGGCACTCCGACAGCATATTTTGGACATGGGCCTAACGCCGGGCACCGAAGTCACCATGATGAAGTACGCCCCCATGGGCGACCCGCTCGAGATTCGCCTGCGTGGCTACGAGTTGACGCTGCGCAAGGATGATGCCGCACGCATTGAGCTCGTGGATGTGCACGACACCGATACCGGTCCGCGCGCCAACGCCGCAATCGGAACGACGGAGCATCCGGCACTCGGCGAGGGGATGTATTCGCCCCGTGCGGCAAAAACGGCCGTGCCCGAGGGCGCACCGCTGCATTTTGCCCTCGCCGGCAACCAAAACTGCGGTAAGACCACGCTGTTCAACCAGCTTACGGGCTCCAACCAGCACGTCGGTAACTTTCCTGGCGTGACGGTCGACCGCAAGGACGGCACCATCCGTAACCATCCCGAGGCAAGCGTTACCGATCTGCCCGGCATTTACTCCCTGTCGCCGTACACGGGCGAAGAGATCGTCAGCCGCCAATTCATCTTGGACGAAAACCCCGACGCCATCATCGACATCATCGACGCCACCAACATCGAACGTAACCTGTACCTGACGCTGCAGCTTATGGAGCTCGACCGCCCCATGGTCATCGCGCTCAACATGATGGACGAGGTGACGGCCAACGGCGGCGCCGTGGACGTCAATCTGCTCGAGAGCCTGTTGGGCGTGCCTGTTGTTCCCATTAGCGCTGCCCGCAACGAGGGTATCGGCGAGCTGGTGGATCATGCCTTGCACGTGGCGCGGTTCCGCGAGCGCCCCGGTCGCCTGGACTTCTGTGCGCCCGATGGATCGGACGGCGGCGCACTGCATCGCTGCATCCACGGCATTGCCAACCTGATCGAGGACCATGCCGTGACGGCGCACATCCCGGTGCGCTTTGCGGCGACCAAGCTGGTTGAGGGCGACGAGCTGGTGACCGAGGCGCTTCACCTGGATCGCAACGAGCTCGACGCTATCGAGCACATCATTACCCAGATGGAGGGCGAGGCCGGCACCGACCGCCTGTCCGCGCTGGCCGATATGCGCTTTAGCTTTATCGGCGACGTGTGCGGGCGCTGCGTCGTCAAACCGCACGAAAGCCGCGAGCACGTGCGCTCCGTCAAGATCGACCGCATCCTGACGGGTCGCTACACGGCCATTCCGGCGTTCCTGGTGATCATGGGCCTCGTCTTTTGGCTGACGTTTGGCGTGATCGGCGCGGCGTTGCAGGGACTCATGGAGGACGGTATCGCTGCTATCATCGCCTCGGCCGATGCGGGCCTCAAGGCGTTCGGCACCAACGACGTGGTGCGCTCGCTGGCTGTCGACGGCGTGCTTACGGGCGTGGGCAGTGTGCTGACCTTCCTGCCGATTATCGTCGTGCTCTTCTTGTTCCTCTCCATTCTGGAAGACTCGGGCTACATGGCGCGCGTCGCCTTTGTCATGGATAAGGTGCTGCGTCGTTTTGGCCTGTCGGGCCGCAGCTTTGTACCCATGCTCGTCGGGTTTGGCTGCACCGTGCCGGCTATCATGTCGACCCGTACGCTCCCATCCGAGCACGACCGCAAGATGACGGTCATGCTCACGCCGTTCATGAGCTGCTCGGCCAAGTTGCCGGTCTATGGTCTGCTGTGCGGGGCGTTTTTCCCACAGGCGACGGTTCCCGCCATGGTCTCGCTCTATCTGATCGGCATTGCGGTTGGCTGTATCGCGGCTTTGGTACTCAACCGCACGGCATTTAAGGGCGACCCGGTGCCGTTTATCATGGAGCTGCCCAATTACCGCCTGCCGAGCGTCAAGACGACGGTGATGCTGGCATGGGATAAGGCCAAAGACTTTATTACCAAGGCCTTTACCATTATCTTTGCCGCTACCGTGGTCATCTGGTTCCTTCAGACGTTCGACATCCGCTTTAATGTGGTCGCCGATCAGTCGCAGAGTCTGCTTGCGGGTCTCGGCAGCATCATTGCGCCGGCGCTGACGCCGCTTGGGTTTGGCGACTGGCGTGCATCCACGGCGCTCGTCACCGGACTTATCGCCAAGGAGAGTGTCATCTCGACCCTCACGGTGCTTTTGGGCGCGACCTCGCCCGCGGCACTGTCGACCATGTTTTCGCCGTTCACTGCCTATGTGTTCCTGGTCTTTACGCTGCTGTACCCGCCCTGTGTGGCAGCCATCGGCGCCGTCAAGAGCGAGCTGGGCGCGCGCTATGCCGTGGCCGTATTCGCGTTTCAGGTCGCCGTTGCCTGGATCGTGGCGTTTGTCGTGCATTCGGCGGGCATATTGCTGGGGTTGGCTTAGTTATGAATTGACGGCGCAACCTCTGTGTATCGAATTGTTTTCGGCCCCGCATCTGTACTGACGGATGCGGGGCCGTTGCTATATAATCGCCTCCGCTCAAAACGATTGGAGACGTTATATATGACTCAGACAAGGCAAGACGGCATCACGCTCAAGCAGTGGCTCCCACTCGTCGGGCTCACCTGCTGTGCGTTCGTGTTCAACACGTCGGAGTTTATGCCCATTGGCCTTTTGACTGATATCGCCGCGTCGTTCTCGCTCACCGAGGCCCAGGCGGGCATCATGATCTCGGTCTATGCCTGGGGCGTCATGCTGCTGTCGCTGCCGCTCATGGTGTTCGCCTCGCGCTTTGAGTTCAAGCGGATGCTGCTGGGCGTGCTGGCTGTGTTCTCGCTCGGTCAGTTCCTGTCCGCTGTGGCGCCGACCTATCCCATCCTGGTCTGCGCGCGCCTGGTGGTCGCTTGCGCACATGCCGTGTTCTGGTCAGTTGCCTCGATTATGGCCTCGCGCCTGGTCGACACTCGCCACGGCGCGCTCGCCATCAGCATGATCGCTACGGGCTCGTCCATCGCGCAGATCTTTGGCCTGCCGCTCGGTCGCGCCATTGGCTTGGCCGTGGGCTGGCGCATGACGTTTGCCGTGGTCGGGGGCCTCTCAGCCATCGCGGTCGTCTACCAGGCAGCGGTGTTCCCGGCCATGCCGGCGGGTGAGCGCTTTACTGTCAAACAGCTGCCCGAGCTGCTCAAGAACCCGCTCCTCATCGCGCTCTACGCAGTCACGGTCTTCATGGCGACCGGCTATTACGCAAGCTACAGCTATATCGAGCCCTTCCTGGCGCAGGTCGCGCACGTCGATGCGGGCGCCATTACCATGACGCTGACGGCGTTTGGCTGCTCTGGTTTGCTCGGAAGCTGGCTGTTTGGCCGCCTGTTCGATGGGCATCGCTTCCCGTTCTTGGCTATCACGCTCTCCGGCGTGCCGGTGGCCCTGCTGCTCATGGGGCCGGCCGCATCGTCGCTCGTGACAGTGCTTGCCGTCTGCGCACTGTGGGGTTGCTGCGCCACGGCCTTTAACGTGGCGTTTCAGGCCGAGCTCATCAAGCACACGCCGGCAGATTCGTCGGCCGTCGCCATGTCGATCTTCTCGGGCCTGTTCAACCTCGGTATCGGCACGGGTACCGCGATCGGCGGAGCCGTGGTTTCGGGTCCCGGTATCGCCTGGATCGGCTTTGTGGGCGGGGCGATTGCCGTCGTGGGCGTCATCCTCGCCATCACCGTGCTGTTTCCGGCCATCCGCCGCGCCAAGCCCGTCGCCTAACCATATCCCCTCATCAGTTGCGGTGAAATACGGATTGTTTAGCCCAATAAACCTGGCAAACAGTCCGTATTTCACCGCAACTTATTTTGGGGAAGGGGGTGCACGCTGGGCATACAATGGATGTCGTTGTGTTGAGCTTACCGGGAGGTTGCTATGTGGGCATACGAGACGACGTTCTATCAGATCTATCCGCTGGGCTTTTGTGGAGCTCCGCGCGAAAACGCCGCCCCTGTTGCCGAGGATGAGCTCGCCCAGGCCGCCGATGCCACAGCTAGCCCCGATGCGCCCATCATGAAGATTGCCAAATGGGCCGACTACCTGCAGGAACTCGGCGTTGGCACTGTGCTCATCAACCCGCCGCTCGAGTCCGATAGCCACGGCTACGATACGCGCAGCCTGCGCCATATCGACCGCCGCCTGGGTGGGGATGTCGACTTTGCCGCCGTGTGCGACACACTGCATGCCCACGGTATCCGCGTGGTGCTCGATGCCGTCTTCAACCACGTCGGCCGCGGTTTTTGGGCCTTCCGCGATGTGCAGGAGCGCAAGTGGGATTCGCCGTACAAGGATTGGTTCCACATCAGCTTTGACGGTGACTCGTGCTACGGCGACGGCTTTTGGTATGAGGGCTGGGAGGGCCATTTTGAGCTTGTGAAGCTCAACCTGCAAAACCCCGCCGTGGTCAATTACCTGCTTGAGTCCGTGCGTCGCTGGGCCGAGGTCTTTGGCGTCGACGGCCTGCGCTTGGACGTTGCCTATATGCTCGACCGCGACTTCATGCGCCGCCTGCACGCTTTTACCCGTGAGCTCAAGCCCGACTTTGTGCTGATTGGCGAGACGCTCCACGGCGACTACAACCAAATCGTCAACGACGAGATGCTCGACTCCTGCACCAACTACGAGTGCTACAAGGGCCTGTACTCCAGCTTTAACTCGGTCAACATGTTCGAGATCGCCCATTCGCTGCATCGCCAGTTTGGCGGCGACCCCTGGTGCATCTACCGCGGCAAACACCTGCTGTCGTTTGTCGACAACCACGACGTGCCGCGCCTGGCGAGCATCCTCACCGACAAGTCGTGCCTGCGTCCCGCCTATGGCATGCTCTTTGGCATGCCGGGCATTCCGTGCGTCTACTATGGCAGCGAGTGGGGAATTGCTGGTGAAAAGGGCGGCCCCGATGGCGACTGGGCGCTGCGCCCTGCGCTCGATGAGCCTGCGCCCAACGAGCTGACGGCCTTCATCACGCAGCTGGCGCACCTGCGCTCGGCAAACGACGCGGCGGCCCGTGCTCTCAACTACGGTGCCTATCGCAATGTGGTGATCCAGAACAAGCAGCTGCTGTTCGAGCGCGCCTGCGACGACGCGACGGTGCTCGTGGCGGTGAACGCCGTGGACGAGCCTTACACCTTTGGCGCCGGCGAGCTCAACGGCTCCTTTGTCGATTTGCTTGCCGACGGCGTGCCCACGGTCGAGCTGGCGGGCTCCCTTGAGCTTGCGCCCTACGAGGTGCGCTATCTGTTGAGGGCCTAGGCCATGGCAGCGTCTGACGAGGGCTATCAACATATTGAGCATGGGTTTGAGCCCGTGTTCGACCAGCACTCGCGCGTTTTGGTGCTCGGATCGTTTCCCTCGGTGCTGTCGCGCGCTAATGCCTTTTATTACGGCAACCCTCAGAATCGCTTTTGGCGTGTGATGGCCACGTGCCTCGGTATGCCTGTGCCGCCCAACGAGGGCGATCCTTTGGCAAGCGGTGAGCCCGCGACGCTCGATGCCTCCATTGCCGCCAAGCGATCCATGCTGTTGAACGGTGGCGTGGCCCTGTGGGATGTGATTGAGAGCTGCGACATTAAGGGCTCGAGCGACGCAAGCATCCGCAACGTTGTGCCGGCACATATCGAGCGCATTACCGGCGCAGCTCCCATTGAGCAGGTGATATGCAACGGTGGTACAGCTGGCCGGCTCTACAAGCGCTATCTACAAGAGCGCACCGGGCTGCCGGCCATCGTTCTGCCGTCGACAAGTCCCGCCAATGCGGCGTGGCGTCTGGAACGCCTTGTCGAGCGTTGGAGCGGCGCCGCTGATTGGCAGGCTTTTTCGATTTAGCAGTTTGAGTGCTCGGCAAGATGCCTCATAACGGCGTGCCAGATCGGTGTGGGCAGTGCAGGCGTGGCGCGCACCATGCCGTCGGTGTCGACGCCGCCCGTTGCGGCGCCACTGAGCTTCTGCGCGTGTTCGACGGAACACCCCATACGAACGGCGCCCACGAGCTTGTCCATGGCCTCCGAAAACGGTCGCCGCAAGAGTCCCATGCGCGGGGAGCGACGAAGCGCCGCAATGCCGCTGCCAGCGCAGATGGCAACGCCGCCACACCACAATTGGTTATGGCGCTCACATGCCTTGTGCAGGCGAACGGCGGTCTCACGCGCCTGCTCAGTGCCCTGTTGTGCGGCTCGAATCGCGGCGTAGACACGCGTTCCCGTACCGCCAAAGCGCTCAAGCGCCTGCTCGATGGCTGTCAACGTCTTATCGTCAGCCACATCTTCAATGGCCAGCACGATGCCATCGGCAACGCTGCCGGCGTCATTTGCCTTCAAGTCGACCGGGTGGGGGAGTGCGGTGCCGGAAAGCTGTGCATAGGCGGTGATGGCATCCTGCAGGTCCCAGAGCAAAAACTCAAGATCGTCGCTATTGGGAATGCTGATATACGCAATGGTTTGCAGTGTTTTTGGTACATCGCCGCGTGCGGTCGTCTCCATGCTGCCTCCTTTCCGGTTGGTTTCCGTTTAGGTTACACCGTCTGGTGGCGCCCCGCCGCGCTATCCTAGTGCAACCCTTACGAAAGGAACGCCATGCGTCTGCCCATGAATACCTCGCTTGCCACGCTCAAGCCCTCCGGCATCCGTCGGATTAACGCGCTCGCCGCCCAGCATCCGGGGTGCATCGCGCTCGCGCTCGGCGAGCCCGATTTTCCCACGCCCGATGTGATTAGCGCCGAGGTGACCGCCGCACTGGACCGCGGCGACACGCACTATCCGCCCAACAACGGTCGCCCCGCCCTGCGTGAGGCGTTATCTGCCTACATGGGGGATGCGGGCCTTACGTTTTCGGCGGACGAGGTCATTCTGACCGACGGTGCGACCGAGGCCCTGTCGGCAGCATTCATGGCTATGCTCAACCCAGGCGACGAGGTCATTATTCCCACGCCGGCCTTTGGCCTGTACGAGAGCATCGTCGTGGCCAATCACGCCAAGGCGGTCTTTTTGGATACGGAGCCTGCGCAATTCCAGATTGACGAGGACGCACTTCGTGCTTACGTGACGCCGGCGACCAAGGCCATCGTCATCTGCTCGCCCAACAATCCTACGGGTTGCATCCTCAACACGGCGTCGCTCGACGCCGTGGCGCGCGTGGCGGAGGAGGCGGGCATCTACGTGGTCTGCGACGATGTATACAACCGCCTGGTCTACGTGGACGGCTACGAGCGCTTTGCCCAGCGCCACCCGGAGCTACGCGAGCAGACGGTAGTCATCGAGAGCTTCTCCAAACCCTGGGCCATGACCGGCTGGCGTTTGGGCTGGCTCGCAGCCGCAGCCCCCGTCATCGCCGAGATCGCAAAGGCCCACCAATACTTAGTATCGAGCGCCGTCTCCTTCGAAATGGACGCCGCAGCCCGAGCCCTCACCGTCGACCCAACTCCCATGCTCGAAGTCTACCGAGCCCGTCGCGAACGCGTACTCGCAGCCTTAGACGCCATGGGCCTCGACGTAGTAGAGCCCGCAGGAGCCTTCTACACTTTCCCGAGCATCAAAAAGTTCGGCCTAACAAGTGAGGACTTCTGCATCAAAGCCATCAAAGAGGCAAACGTAGCCCTAGTCCCTGGAAACTGCTTCGGCACCGAAGGCCACATCCGCCTAAGCTACTGCGTCTCCGACGAAAACCTGGACGAAGGCCTCCACCGCCTGTCCACCTTCGTCTCAACCCTATAGCCATCAGGGACGCAACACATCAGCCCACCGACATAAGGATTATGCGTGGGGGCGTCGCTCAACGGAAAACCGGGCTGCCCCAAAGTCACCGCAGGCCGCGCCGCCGAAGGCCGGGCGCAAGGTTTTCGTAGATTCCGCACGAGCCGGAAAGCACTTAATGTGCTTTCCGAGCGAGCCCAGGACCTGACCGAGCGAAAACCTTGCGCCCGGCCTTCGGCGGCGCGGCCGGATGGTGGAATTGTGTGCAGCCCGGTTTTCCGTTGACCGACGCCGGGGTCCCCGCCATAATACTTTCGGTTCACGCACGAATCCGCTGCCAGAGACAGCCGGCGCAAACGGGTCTTACCCGCGAGCTTAATGGGACTTCCCGCCAGCCGAGGTGGTCGAGTAGATATGTCTTCTCGCCCCCGTCGCTCATGCAGCGCGGGGGCTTTCTTTTTGGACATGCCCCCGTCACGTCCTTGTGGCGGACCGTGCCCGGAAAGAATTCGAGGAGGTGTAATTCATGCCCCAGCAGTACAAAATCGACAAGGTTGCAGAGATCGAGTCCCGTATCGCCGAGAACGCCGGTCTGTTCGTCGTCAACTACAACGGTCTGACGGTTAAGCAGGCTCAGGAGCTGCGTCATCAGCTTCGCGAGTGCGGCGCCGAGATGAAGGTCTACAAGAACAACCTGGTCAAGATCGCTCTCAAGAACCAGGAGCAGCCCGAGCTCGACGAGATCCTCGCCGGCCCCGTCGCTTATGTGTTCTACGAGTCCGAGCCGGTCGAGGCCGCTAAGGCCCTTAAGGACTTCTCCGCTAAGTCCAAGGGCGTCCTTGAGATCAAGGGCGGTATCTCCGACGGCAAGGCCGTTTCCGCTGATGATGTTAAGGCTATCGCCGAGCTGCCCACCAAGGATCAGCTTCTCGGCCAGATCGCCGGTCTCATCTCCGGTTTCGCTCGCGACATCGCTGTCTGCGTCAACGGCGTTTCCTCTGGTCTCGCTCGTTCGATCCAGCAGGTCTCCGAGCAGAAGGCAGCCTAGTTGCTGTTTTCACCCGCGGCGGCAACGCCGCACCCCTGGCGCATTCGCGTCGTGTTTTAACTGATCTCCGTGCATCCGCACGGAAACCGAAAGGACTTAGAAATGGCTAAGCTTACCACCGATGAGATCATCGATGCTCTTAAGGAAATGACCCTTCTCGAGGCTTCCGAGCTCGTCAAGGCTATCGAGGACACCTTCGGCGTTTCCGCCGCTGCTCCTGCCGCTGTTGTCGCCGCTCCCGCTGCTGGCGCTGCTGAGGCCGAGGAGAAGACCGAGTTTGACGTCGTGCTCGAGGGCTTCGGCGACAACAAGATCCAGGTCATCAAGGCCGTCCGTGAGCTCACCAACCTTGGCCTGAAGGAGGCCAAGGAGGTCGTCGAGGGCGCTCCCAAGGCTGTTCTCGAGGGTGCCAAGAAGGAGGACGCCGAGGCTGCCAAGGAGAAGCTCGAGGCTGCTGGCGCTGCTGTCACCCTCAAGTAATCAGGCTTTCTCGCCAGATTTCTTTGCAGACGGGGTTCGCATTGCGAGCCCCGTCTTTTTCGTTTTGATCCCTCTATTTTGTTGGCTCGGCATACAAATTGCTGCCGCTTGCGGTGCTTTGGGGTCGCTACCGTTGGGCGATAAAATTGCACCATTCGAGCAATAATTTGCGTTGACCTGCTGAAGAATGGCGCTTGCCTACATTAACGTTAATTAACGGCGGTAAGATAAACCGGTATCGCAATTTGGTCTGCGGCCGCCGTGCCGCACGCACAGGGCGCATCCTGCGCCTGCGAAAGGATCCCTGAATACTATGAAGGCAATCATCCCCGCCGCCGGTCTTGGCACGCGTTTTCTGCCTGGCACCAAGTGCACGCCCAAAGAGATGCTGCCGGTGCTCGACAAGCCCGTCATTCAGTACGTCGTCGAGGAGGCGCTCGACCCCGAGGAAGTCGACGACGCCATCATCGTTACTTCTCCCGGTAAGCCCGAGCTACTGAACTACTTCCAGCCCGATCGCTCGCTCGAGAACCTGCTGCGCGAGCGCGGCAAGAACGCCTATGCCGATGCCGTCGCCCACGCTGGCGGTATGCCGGTCGACTTCCGCTATCAGTACGAGCCCAAGGGCCTCGGCCATGCTATTCGCTCTGCTGCCGACGCCGTGGCAGGGGAGAACTTCCTGGTTCTTCTGGGCGACTACGTTGTGCCTAACCGCGACATCTGCGACAAGATGCTCGCCGTTTCCAAGGAGCACGGTGGCGCTTCGGTTATCGCCGTCGCTGCTTGCTCGCCCGAGGAAGTCAGCCGCTACGGCGTTATCGCCGGTGAGCGCGTCGGTTCGCTCGAGGGTGCCGAGGACGTTGCCGATGCAGAGCCGGGCGCTGTCTGGCGCATCGGCGGTCTGGTCGAGAAGCCCGCTCCCGAGGCGGCTCCGTCCAATCTGTACATCGTCGGTCGCTACCTGCTGAGCCCGCTGGTCATGGACCTGCTGGCAGATCAGCAGGCCGGCAAGGGCGGCGAGATCCAGCTCACCGACGCCATGGCCCGTTCGCTCGACCGCGAGGCCATGTATGCCGTCGTCATTGACCCGCTGTCGGGCTACGACACCGGCACTCCCTCTGGCTGGATGGCCACCAACGCCCTCATGGCCGCAAGCGACCCCCGCTTTGCCGATGCCTTCTGGGATGCCATCGACGAGCGCGGCGGATTGATGCGCAAGTAAGCCTTCGGGCATCGACATTTACGGGCGCGGACCTCGGTTCGCGCCCGTTTTTTATAAGAGCTGCGATTGCCGGCTCTCTGTTCACAGAAAATATATGAACAGATGTTCGATACACATACATCTACCTGCGTGTTTTCTGTCGAAAAACTTTGCTACTCCAAAAACTCAATCGCGTCAAGGCTTTTCTTGCCCAACGGTCGGTACCTGATAAACTATTAGGTTGCGATAACTGGCGAAGCTATGCCTCGCCAACCCACCGAGCATTTCCGTGAAGGAGGAAAAACCTGGTGACCTACGCATACACTGCCACTGAGCGCAAGCGCGTCAGCTTCGGGAAAATCCCGGAGGCCATGGAGCTCCCCAACCTTATCTCTGTTCAAAGGGAATCCTTTGAGCGTTTTAAGGACGAGGGCCTTCGTGAGGCGTTCAAGGAATCCAGCCCCATCCAGAGCCAGAACCATGTTCTCGAGGTTACCTTCGGCGAGCATCAGTTCGGCGACCCCGCGCACACCGTCGAGGAGTGCCGCGAGAAGGACATGACCTATCAGGCCCCGCTTCTGACCGACGTCCGTCTCACCAACAAGGAGACCGGCGAGATCAAAGAGCAGCTCGTCTTTATGGGCGACTTCCCCATGATGACCGATCAGGGCACCTTCATCATCAACGGTACCGAGCGTATCGTCGTCTCGCAGCTCGTCCGCTCCCCGGGCGTGTACTACAGCTCCGAGATGGATTCGGGCAAGCAGATCTACAAGGCCCAGATCATCCCGTCCCGCGGTGCCTGGCTTGAGTTTGAGGTCGACAAGCGCGACCAGCTCATGGTCTCCATCGACCGTAAGCGCAAGCAGAGCGCCACGATGTTCCTGCGCGCCCTTGGCATCGCCGTCACCAACGACGACATCATCGAGCTGCTCGGCAACTCCGATGTGATCAAGCGTACCCTGGAGCGCGACACCGCCCTCACTCGCGAGGACGCCCTCATCGAGATCTACCGTCGTCTGCGCCCGGGTGAGCCTCCCACCGTGGACGCTTCCCGCAGCCTGCTCGAGGGTCTGCTCTTTAACCCGCAGCGCTACGACCTGGCCCGTGTCGGTCGTTACAAGGTCAACAAGAAGCTCAACCTCACCACCGAGGAAGAGGTCACGGTGCTCACCGACGAGGATATCGTCGCGACGCTGCGCTACCTGCTGTCCCTCGCTGCCGGCGAGCAGGGCTTCAAGGTCGACGACATCGACCACTTTGGCAACCGCCGTATCCGCACCGTCGGCGAGCTCGTCGCCAACCAGTTCCGTATCGGCATGAGCCGTATGGAGCGCGTCGTCCGTGAGCGCATGAGCTCCCAGGACATTGACGAGATCACCCCGCAGTCGCTCATCAACATCCGCCCGATCGTGGCCTCCATCAAGGAGTTCTTCGGTTCCTCGCAGCTCTCGCAGTTCATGGACCAGGCGAACCCTCTGACCGGTCTGACCCACAAGCGCCGTCTGTCCGCACTCGGCCCTGGTGGTCTTGCCGGCCACAAGTCCGGCTCCAGCCGCCGCACCAACGTGCCGACGGCCGTCCGCGACGTTCACAACTCGCACTACAGCCGCATGTGCCCGATCGAGACCCCCGAAGGCCCCAACATCGGCCTGATCGGCTCGCTCGCCCTCTACGCCCGCGTCAACGAGTACGGCTTCATCGAGGCCCCGTTCCGTCGCGTCGAGAACGGCGTTGCCACCGACCAGATCGACTGGATGACCGCTGACGAGGAAGAGAAGCACGTCATCGCGCCGGCCAACACGCCGCTCGATCCCAAGACCAACGAGTTCATCACGACCGATGCCGAGGGCAAGATTGTCCGTCCGCACACCGTGATCGCCCGTACCCGCGACTTCGACGGCTCCTTCGGCGCTCCCGCCGACGTGCCCGTCGAGGACGTCGACTACATGGACGTCTCGCCGCGTCAGATGCTCTCCGTCGCAGCCACGCTGATCCCGTTCCTGGAGCACGACGACGCCAAGCGTACGCTGATGGGCGCCAACATGCAGCGTCAGGCCGTGCCGCTGGTTCACCCCGCCGCTCCCTATGTCGGTACCGGCATGGAGCGCCGCGCCGCTCTGGACTCCGGCGAGGTCACCCTGGCCAAGAACGCCGGCGAGGTCATCTTTGCCGACGCCGCCAAGATCATCGTCAAGCATGCCGGCGGCATGGACGAGTATCACCTTGCCAAGTACCAGCGCTCCAACCAGTCCACCTGCATCAACCACCGTCCGCTCGTGCGCGTCGGTGACACCGTTGAGCAGGGCGAGCCCCTGGCTGACGGTCCTTCGACCGATCATGGCGAGCTCGCACTGGGCCAGAACCTCACCGTGGCATACATGCCGTGGGAAGGCTTCAACTACGAGGACGGTATCGTCGTGTCCGAGCGCCTGGTGGCCGAGGACCTGCTGACGACCATTAACATCACCCGTCACGAGATCGATGCCCGCGACACCAAGCTCGGTCCCGAGGAGATCACCCGCGAGATCCCGAACCTCTCCGAGGACATGCTTGCCAACCTCGACGAGGACGGCATCATCCGCATCGGCGCTGAGGTCGGCCCTGGCGACATCCTGGTCGGCAAGGTCACGCCTAAGGGCGAGAGCGCTCTGACCGCCGAGGAGCGCCTGCTGCGCGCCATCTTCGGTGCAAAGGCCCACGACGTCCGCGACACCTCCCTTAAGATGCCTCACGGCGCTTACGGCCGCGTCATCGACGTTGTCCGCTTTAGCCGCGAGAACGGCGACGATCTGGCCCCCGGCGTCAACGAGCAGGTGCGCGTCTACGTCGCCCAGCGTCGTAAGATCCAGCAGGGCGATAAGATCGCCGGCCGCCACGGCAACAAGGGTGTTATCTGTAACGTTCTGCCGGTCGAGGACATGCCCTACATGGCTGACGGTACCCCGATCGACGTTATCCTCAACCCGCTGGGCGTTCCTTCGCGTATGAACGTCGGCCAGCTGCTCGAGTGCCACCTTGGCTGGGCTGCTGCCTGCGGTTGGGATACCGAGCAGGCCGACTCCGACAAGTACGTCCCCGGTCCTTTCTTCACCGCCACGCCTGTCTTCGACGGCGCCAAGGAGGACGAGATCGCCGAGGTCATTCGTCGTGCCAACAAGAACATGCTCAACAAGGCCACCGCTGCCTTTGGCGATCACATGCGTCCCGAGTTCGTCACCCAGCTTGACGAGCGCGGCAAGACCCGTCTGTTCGATGGCCGCACCGGCGAGGAGTTCCGCGAGCCCATTACCGTGGGTACGTCCTACATCCTCAAGCTCGGCCACATGGTTGACGACAAGATCCACGCCCGTTCGACCGGCCCTTACAGCCTGGTTACCCAGCAGCCTCTGGGCGGCAAGGCCCAGTTCGGCGGCCAGCGCTTCGGCGAGATGGAAGTTTGGGCACTGTACGCTTACGGTGCTTCCAACGTCCTGCAGGAGATCCTGACCGTCAAGTCCGACGATACCGTGGGCCGCGTCAAGACCTACGAGTCCATCGTCAAGGGCGAGAACGTTCCGGTTCCGGGTATCCCCGAGTCCTTCAAGGTTCTCGTCAAGGAGATTCGTTCGCTCGCACTGGACATCGAGCCCATGCACGATGCCGACGAGGACGCCTCCGCCCCTGTGACCGCCGAGGAGACCTCTGCTCTCGACGACCTGGCTGCGCTCGCCGGCGTTGACGCCGACGTCGAGGCCCAGGATGCCGAGACCGCCGAGGCACCCGAGGCTGTCGCCGCCACGACCACTGATAAGGAGTAGTTGACTGTGGCAGATTTCGAAGCTACTGATTTTGACTCGGTAAAGATCTCCCTTGCCTCCGCCGACCAGATCCGTTCCTGGTCGCACGGTGAGGTCAAGAAGCCGGAGACCATCAATTACCGTACCCTCAAGCCCGAGAAGGACGGCCTGTTCTGCGAGAAGATCTTCGGTCCCGCCAAGGACTGGGAGTGCTCCTGCGGCAAGTACAAGGGCATCCGCTTTAAGGGCATCGTCTGCGAGCGCTGCGGCGTCGAGGTCACCTCGGCCAAGGTGCGTCGCGACCGCATGGGTCACATCGAGCTCGCCGCTCCCGTGTCCCACATCTGGTACTTCAAGAGCCCCACGAGCTTCCCGATGAGCCGTATGCTCGACATCAAGTCCAAGGACCTCGAGAAGGTTCTGTACTTTGCCAGCTACATCATCACCGAGGTTGACTACGAGGCTCGCGAGGCCGACGCCGACGACCTGCGCGAGGAGCTCGCCGCCGATCTGGAAGAGATCGATGCCGAGTGCGCCCGCCAGATCGAGTCCCTCAAGGAGCAGGGCGACCCCGAGAACTTTGACGAGTTCTCCGACGAGGAGCCGCTGACCCCCGAGGAGATTGCCTCTGGCATCGTTGACATTGAGGAAGAGTGCAAGGACGAGAAGCAGCTCCGCACGGACGCCTTCAACGCCTTCATGAAGCTCACCGAGCGCGACCTCATCTCCGATGAGCCGCTGTTCCGCGAGATGACCCGTTACTACTCCATGTACTTCAAGGGTGGCATGGGTGCCGAGGCCGTCCGCGACCTGCTCGCTGCCATCGACCTCCCTTCCGAGGCCGAGAAGCTCAAGGCCATCATCGCCGACGAGGATTCCCAGAAGCAGAAGCGCGAGAAGGCCGTCAAGCGCCTTGAGGTCGTTGACGCCTTCCTGAAGGGCGGCAACAGCCCCGCGAACATGATCCTGGACGTCATCCCGGTCATTCCGCCCGATCTGCGCCCGATGGTCCAGCTCGACGGCGGCCGCTTCGCCGCGTCCGACCTCAACGACCTGTATCGTCGCGTGATCAACCGTAACAACCGACTCAAGCGCCTGCTCGACCTGGACGCCCCTGCGATCATCGTGAACAACGAGAAGCGCATGCTCCAGGAGTCCGTGGACGCCCTGTTCGACAACGGTCGTCGCGGTCGCCCGGTCTCTGGCCGTGGCGGTCGCCCGCTCAAGTCGCTCGCCGAGGCCCTCAAGGGCAAGCAGGGTCGTTTCCGTCAGAACCTGCTGGGCAAGCGTGTCGACTACTCCGGCCGTTCGGTAATCGTTACCGACCCCAAGCTGCTGCTGCACCAGTGCGGTCTGCCCAAGACCATGGCGCTGGAGCTCTTCAAGCCCTTCGTCATGAAGCGCCTGGTCGAGCTTGGCAAGGTCGAGAACATCAAGGGCGCCAAGCGCGCTATCGACCGTGGTGCCACCTTTGTGTGGGATATCCTCGAAGAGGTCATCGACGGCCGCGTCGTGCTGCTCAACCGTGCACCGACCCTGCACCGTCTGTCCATCCAGGCCTTTGAGCCGGTGCTGGTCGAGGGCAAGGCTATCCACCTGCATCCGCTGGTTTGCTCGCCCTTCAACGCCGACTTCGACGGCGACCAGATGTCTGTCCACGTGCCGCTGTCCAGCCAGGCTCAGGCCGAGGCTCGCGTGCTCATGCTCTCTGCGAACAACCTGCGCTCGCCGGCATCCGGCAAGCCGGTTAACATCCCTTCGCAGGACATGATCATCGGTGTGTACTACCTCACCCAGGTCCGCGACGGTCTGCCGGGCGAGAACCACGTGTTCGCCAGCTTCGACGACGCGCTGCACGCCTATGACTGCCGCTCCGAGGTCGACATGCAGGCCAAGATTCAGGTCCGCGTGTCCGCTGCCGACGCCAACGTCATCAACGAGGACGGCACCCGTATCTTCCGCGTCAAGAACGGCAAGAACGAGTTTGTCGACTACGACGTCACCGGCAACAAGACCGCGCGCTTCGAGACCTCTATCGGCCGCATCATCTTCAACCGCCAGTGCCTGCCCGAAGACTATGAGTTCATGAACTACAAGATGGTCAAGGGCGACGTGGCCAAGCTGGTTGCGGACTGCTGCGATCGTTACCCCGAGGCCAAGGTCGGCCCGATCCTCGACGCCATCAAGTACTCCGGCTTCCACTACGCTACCCGCGCCGGCCTCACCATCTCGGTGTGGGACGCTCTCATCCCTGCCGAGAAGCAGGAGCTGCTCGATCGCGCCCAGGCCAACGTCGACCAGATCAACGAATACTTTGAGGAGGGCTTCATCAACGAGACGGAGCGCCACATCGAAGTCGTTAACGAGTGGACCGCTTGTACCGACAAGGTTGCAGCGCTCATGCTCGACATGTTCGACGAGGAGAACCCGCTGTACATGATGGCCGACTCCGGCGCCCGTGGTTCTAAGACCCAGCTGCGTCAGCTCGGTGGCATGCGTGGCCTGATGGCAGACATGTCCGGCGAGACGATCGACCTTCCCATTAAGGCGAACTTCCGCGAGGGCCTGCTGCCGCTCGAGTACTTCATTTCGACCTACGGCGCCCGTAAGGGCCTGGTCGATACCGCATCCCACACCTCGGACTCTGGTTACCTGACCCGCCGTCTGGTCGACGTAGCCCAGGACGTCATCGTCCGCGAGGAGGATTGCGGTACGCACGAGGGCGTCACCTACAACCTCATCATCCCTGGCACCACCGACCTCAACACCGACCTCGTCGGCCGTTGCTTCATCGAGGACGTCGTGGCTCCCGATGGCACCGTGCTCTTTGAGCAGGACGGCTACATCGAGAAGGTCGCCGACATCCAGAAGATGGTCGATGCTGGCCTTAAGAAGGTCAAGCTCCGCGCGCTGCTCACCTGCCGCTCCAAGTACGGCGTGTGCCAGAAGTGCTACGGCTGGGATCTTTCCACCCGTCGTCCGGTCGCCATCGGTACCGCGGTCGGTATTATTGCCGCCCAGTCCATCGGCGAGCCCGGTACGCAGCTTACGATGCGTACCATTCACTCCGGCGGCGTCGCTGGCGTCGACGATATTACGCAGGGTCTGCCTACGGTCAGCCGTATGTTCGATATCGTCGGCAACGTCAACGAGAAGATCCTGGGTCGCGAGGCCGAGCTGGCTCCGTACTCCGGCCACCTCTCGATTAAGCCCGAGAAGTCCGAGTACGTGCTGACGCTCACCGACTCCGAGGATCACACCCGTGTCCTCGACGAGCGTCGCGTCCCCGCTTCGGTGCGCTTTATGCCCGAGATCGAGGACGGCTGCGAGGTTCGCGCCGGCGACCAGATCACCAAGGGCTTCGTCAACTTCCGCAACCTGCGCAAGCTGACCGACATCGAGTCGACGATGCACACCTTCGTCGAGAGCGTCAAGGACGTCTACACCAGTCAGGGCGTCGACCTGAACGACAAGCACATCGAGGTGCTCGCACGTCAGATGCTGCGTCGCGTTCAGATCACCAACCCCGGTGACTCCAAGTACCTGCTTGGTCAGTACGTCGACCGCTACGAGTTCGCCGACGAGGTCGAGCGCGTTGCCCGTCTGGGCGGTCAGGCTCCCGTGGCCGAGCCCGTCATCCTGGGTACGCTCAAGGTCGCGTCCAACATCGACTCCTGGCTGTCGAGCGCTTCGTTCATCCGTACCTCTGGCGTCCTTACCGAGGCTGCCATCGAGGGCAAGGTCGATCACCTGCTCGACCTTAAGTCCAACGTCATCGTCGGTAAGAAGATCCCGGCTGGTACTGGCCTCAAGCCGTACGCCAACGCCAAGCTGACGTATCGCACGGCCGACGGCTACGTGGACATCGACGGCCCGGCTTCGCCCAACGCCAAGTCGCTGCCCGAGTGGGCTCCTGTGGAGCTCAAGGACCTGGACGAGCAGCTTCCGCAGCAGCTCGACTGGGCCGGCTACGACGAGTTCGGCGGTGCTGACGGTTCGTTCACCCGCAACGGCCACACCATCTCCGCCGAGAAGGCTCGCCTGTACCTGTTCGACGACCTGGGCGTGTCGCAACGCTGGACCAACAAGTTCAGCGAGGTTGGCATCGAGACGGTCGGCGACCTGGTCGGTAAGTCCGAGGAGGATCTGCTGCGCATCGATGGCATCGGTGCCAAGGCAATCGAGGAGCTCCGTGACGGCCTGGAGGCCCACGACCTGCTCTACATCCTCGAGAACAACGACGACGTTGCCGACGAGGAAGACCTCTCGCAGCTGCTGCAGATGGTCTTTAGCCCCGACGGTCCGGACGACATCCTGCTGGGCACCTCCGCTGCGCCGACGCATCACGCCGACGCCGACGAGGAGCTCCTGGGCGCCCCGATCGACGACAAGAAGGCTCCCGCCAACGGTGCCATCAACGAGGACATGGCGTCCCTCGACGAGCTGCTCAACCAGCTCGTGGACACCGACGACGCCGAAGAGGCCAAGGACAACGACGAGGAGTAATTTCCTAGTACGTTAACCGCCCTTATAAAGGCTCGCTTCCCAACAGGGGGGCGGGCCTTTTTTGATGAGGAACGTTGCCCCGACGAGTACGTCGGATTCCCGGGACGGGAGGGGATTCCTTTATGCCAAAAAGGGACAGGTTTATTTTGGTCGGTTTTTCATGCTTGAATTTGAAACATTTCGCCCGACAAGAGCGTATCTAAGGTGAGGGCCTCACCAAGAATTATTAACGTCACCGGGAGGTGATTATGGAAGAACAAGCATTTAGACAGGCGGTTGAAGATCACCGGGATGTCGTGTTTCGAATCGCATTGACGTATCTGCGCGATCGTGCCGATGCCGACGATGTCGCTCAAGACGTCTTTCTGAAGTTACTCAAAAGCGATGCGCAATTTGAAAGCTGGGAACATCTTCGTCGATGGCTTATCCGGGTCACGATCAATGAATGCAAATCTCTCTTTCGAAAGCCATGGAGGCGTGTGGAGGATATTGAGAACCTGGCCGATTCGCTTTCGACGGCGCAGGAGGAGACCAAGGCGGTCCTGTCAGACGTTATGCGACTTCCGGAACGATTCCGTGTTCCCATCATGCTCTATTACTATCTGGGCTTTTCGACCTCAGAGATTGCCGAGTTATTGCATGTGCCAGCCGCGACTGTTCGAACGCGTTTGGCTCGCGGCAGATCGAAGCTCAAGTTCATCCTAGAGGAGGGCGACCGTGAAATCCAATCAAATCAAGCAGGCCTTCGAGTCCGTCCAAGCCGATAGCGATCTTGCTGACCGTGTTCTTTATGCCGCTGCTGGTGAGCCGCTTCGCCGAAAGGGTCACGCGAAGCCTCTGTATGTTGCCGTGATCGGATGCCTTGCCGGAGTGCTGGCGACCGGAGGGGTCGCCTACGCCGTCGTCAATTCCAGCTATTTTGCCTCTGCCTGGGGAAACCACGGCAACGGGGATTCCATTACCTGGACCAACGGCGGCTCATCGGGAACTAAATATACCTACACCAGAGAGTTTGGCGATGGCATCGCGCCCCAAAGCCTGGAAGGCGCAGTCCAGGAGGTTAATCTGTCCGTCGAGGGCAACGGCTATACGCTTGATATCCATGAGATGGCAATCGACCAAAACGGCTGCGGAGCCGTGACGTTTACGTTGTCCAATCCAAATGGAGTTAACTACTACAAGCCAGCAGCAGAGATTGGCGAACTTGTTCTCTATGGTGAAGAAGAGCAGGGCATCGGCACGCCCGATATGAAGTTCGGCGAGGAATGGCCTGACACACGCAGCACAATTGATAAGGACACATCAAGCGATACTGTCATTAATGGCACGATGTACTTTGCCGCTATGGATCGCGAGCGAGATTTGCAACATGCTGTCACCTGGAATATCCACTGGACCGAGGGTGAAGGTGAGAGTGCGAGGCGGTTTGAGGCGTCGACACCCGAGTTCAATATTGGAGCGTACGTCGATACAAAGGAACTCCGCTCCGGTGACTCGCCTCTTGAGATTAGCCCGTTTTCCATCCAGACGCACATCGATGATTTGGGCTATGAAGCAGTTGATAATAAGCTGACCGTCAGCTACAAGGATGGATCGGAGCAGATTATCGAAGATGACGACGCAGGGGTGTTCAACTTATATTTTTCTTATGGGCGCAATAGCGGAGAGAACATCTGGGTGCCAACGAAGTTGATTGATGTCGATCAAGTTGTCTCGGTAACCCTTGAAATTGTGAGGTATACATCAACAGGGGAGACCGAAACGAAAGAGCCCTTTACCATCGTCTATTCGTAAGATTTGGGGCCGCTTCTTACTAGGGGAAGCGGCCTCTTTTGCGTTAAATGGAAACGCCGCCGATATCCATGCGACAGATGAGAGCAGATTACCGCTGGAGCGCGACGTTTCCCCAGATAAAACCGACCAAAATAAACCTGTCCCTTTTTGGCAGGTAGCGTTGCCTCGACGAGCATGTCGGATTCCCGGACCGGGCGGCCTGCGGTTTAAGTTTGTCGCGAGTTCCGCACGAGCCGGAGGCCACTTAATGTGGCCTCCGTGCGAGCCAGGACTGTAGAGCAGCAAACTTAAACCGCAGGCCGCCCGGGCCGGGAATCCGCTCATGCGCACAGGAGGGGATCCCTTTTGTGTAGGGTTTGCGGAAATGTGCCAATTTTGGGATACGCCCGGCGGCGTGGTCTGTTGACGGCACAGCTAACGCCACGTATCCTATCGAACTGCGTGTTTCGTAGGGGGATGCTGACCCCTCGATTCAAGCCGTTGCACTTTACAGAAAGCTGGAATCATTCGAGAAGGAGTACGCTTTGCCTACTATTAACCAGCTGGTTCGCCAGGGCCGTCGTTCCGTGCCCAAGAAGTCCAAGAACGCTGCTCTGCAGCACAACTCCCAGAAGCGCGGCGTGTGCACCCGCGTCTTCACCACGAGCCCCAAGAAGCCGAACTCGGCTCTTCGTAAGGTTGCCCGTGTTCGCCTTGTCAACGGCATCGAAGTTACTGCTTACATCCCGGGTGAGGGCCACAACCTGCAGGAGCACTCCATCGTGCTCGTCCGCGGCGGTCGTGTCCGTGACCTCCCTGGTGTCCGTTATCACGTCATCCGTGGCGCCTACGACGCTGCTCCGGTCCAGAACCGTATGCAGGCCCGTTCCAAGTACGGTGCTAAGCGCCCCAAGGCCAAATAAGCCAGATAACGTTTTGATACTTTCGCCGTGTGCCGCCTAAGCGCCGCACGGTAGACACTTAAGGAGATTTCACATGCCGCGTCGTGCAGCAGCTAATCGTCGTGAGGTTCAGCCTGACGCCGTTTACAACAACCGCCTGGTGACTCAGCTCATCAACAAGGTCCTTCTTGACGGCAAGAAGGCCACCGCTGAGCGCATCGTTTACACCGCTTTCGAGATCGTTGCCGAGAAGTCCGAGGGTGGCGACGCTCTCGCTACCTTCAAGAAGGCTATGGACAACGTCAAGCCCACGCTCGAGGTTAAGCCCAAGCGTGTCGGTGGCGCTACCTATCAGGTCCCGATGGAGGTCAACTCCCGTCGTTCCACCGCTCTGGGCATCCGCTGGATCGTCAACTTCTCCCGCGCTCGCAAGGAGAAGACCATGGCCGAGCGTCTCGCCAACGAGATCCTCGACGCTTCCAACGGCCTGGGCGCTTCCGTCAAGAAGCGTGAGGACGTCTTCAAGATGGCCGAGGCCAACCGCGCGTTCTCTCACTATCGTTGGTAAGTTAAGGTAAGGAACTAACATGGCTAAGCCTAAGTACAAGCTTTCCGATACCCGTAACATCGGCATCATGGCCCACATCGATGCCGGTAAGACCACCACGACCGAGCGTATTCTTTACTACACCGGTAAGACCCACAAGATCGGTGAGGTCCATGAGGGCGCTGCCACCATGGACTGGATGGTTCAGGAGCAGGAGCGCGGCGTAACCATTACCTCCGCTGCTACCACGTGCTTCTGGAACAAGGACGGTAAGGACTACCGCATCCAGATCATCGACACCCCGGGCCACGTTGACTTCACCGCCGAGGTCGAGCGCTGCCTGCGCGTCCTCGATGGTGCTGTCGCCGTCTTCGACGCCGTTGCCGGCGTTCAGCCCCAGTCTGAGACCGTTTGGCGTCAGGCTTCTACCTTCAACGTCCCCCGCATCGCCTTCATCAACAAGTATGACCGCGTGGGCGCTGACTTCTTCAACGCTATCGAGACCATGAAGGATCGTCTCGACGCTAACGCCGTGGCCGCTCAGGTCCCGATGGGCGCCGAGGACAACTTCTGGGGCGTCATCGACCTGGTCACCATGACTGCATGGGACTTCAAGGCCGACGAGAAGGGCATGACCTTCCCCGAGCCGATGGACGAGATCCCGGCTGAGTTTGCCGACATCGCTGCCACCAAGCGCGAGGAGCTCCTCGACGCTGCTGCCAGCTTTGACGACGAGCTCATGGAGAAGATCCTCATGGAGGAGGACTTCACCGTCGAGGAGCTCAAGGCTGCTCTGCGCAAGGGCGTTCTGGCCAACGAGCTCAACCTCGTCTTCGTGGGCTCCGCCTACAAGAACAAGGGCGTCCAGGAGCTGCTCGACGCTGTCGTCGACTACCTGCCCAGCCCGCTCGACGTTGAGGCCGTCACCGGTACCGATCCGGACACCGGCGAGGAGATCCAGCGTCATCCTTCCTTCGACGAGCCCTTCTCCGGCCTGGTCTTCAAGATCATGACCGACCCGTTCGTCGGTAAGCTCACCTATGTCCGCGTTTACTCCGGCCGCGCCGAGTCCGGCTCCTACGTGGTCAACGCTTCCAACGGTCAGCGCGAGCGCCTCGGCCGCATCCTCGAGATGAACGCCGCCGAGCGTATCGACCGTGACGACGCTGCCGCCGGCGACATCGTCGCTTGCGTCGGCTTCAAGAACTCCACCACCGGTGACACCCTGTGCGCCGAGGGCAAGGAGATCGTCCTCGAGAAGATCGAGTTCGCTAAGCCCGTTATCGACGTTGCCATCGAGCCCAAGACCAAGGCCGAGCAGGACAAGATGTCCCTGGCTCTGACCAAGCTCGCCGAGGAGGACCCGACCTTCCAGGTGTCCACCAACCACGAGACCGGCCAGACCATCATCGCCGGCATGGGCGAGCTGCACCTCGAGATCATCGTCGACCGTCTGCTCCGCGAGTTCAAGGTTGACGCTAACGTTGGTAAGCCCCAGGTTGCCTACCGCGAGACCGCTGGTCACGACGTCGAGAAGGCTGAGGGCAAGTTCGTCCGTCAGTCCGGTGGTCGCGGTCAGTACGGCCACGCCGTCATCAAGCTCGAGAAGATGGAGGAGGGCTTCGGCTACGAGTTCGTCAACGCTATCGTCGGCGGCGTCGTGCCCAAGGAGTACATCCCGTCCATCGACAAGGGCATCCAGGAGGCCCTGAACACCGGTGTTATCGCCGGCTTCCCGGTCCTCGACGTCAAGGTCACCCTGTTCGACGGTTCTTACCACGAGGTCGACTCCTCCGAGGCCGCCTTCAAGATCGCCGGTTCCATGGCTATCAAGGACGCCCTCAAGAAGTCCGACCCGCAGCTGCTCGAGCCGATCATGGCTGTCGAGGTCGAGACCCCCGAGCAGTACATGGGCGACGTTATGGGCAACCTCTCCGGTCGCCGCGGCAAGATCGAGGGCATGGAGGATCGCAAGAACAGTAAGCTCATCCGTGCCAAGGTGCCGCTGGGCGAGATGTTCGGTTACGCTACCGACCTTCGCTCCCAGACCCAGGGCCGTGCATCCTACACGATGCAGTTCGACTCTTATGAGCCTGCGCCCAAGTCCATCGTGGACGAGGTCATGAGCAAGAACGCCTAAGTTCGAGCTCCCTGTTACGTAATCCTGCGAGAACATCTCTCGCACTCTTTGGAGGTTTAAGTTGGCTACCCAGAAGATCCGCATTCGCCTCAAGGGCTATGATCACGAGGTCGTCGATCAGTCCGCGAAGCTCATCGTCGAGACCGCTCAGAAGACCGGCGCTCGCGTTTCCGGTCCTGTCCCCCTGCCCACCGAGCGCAACCTGTACACGGTTATCCGCTCGCCGCACGTGAACAAGGACTCCCGTGAGCAGTTCGAGATGCGCACCCACAAGCGCCTCATCGACATCCTCGACCCCACCTCGGGCACCGTTGATTCGCTCATGCGTCTCGACCTCCCCGCTGGCGTCGACATCGACATCAAGCTCTAAGCGATATCGCTCATAGCTTAAAGGGCCCCGCTGCCGTTACGGTAGCGGGGCCCTTTTGTTTTGAGTTTAGATTTTGGGATAGCGAATTCGTCTGCCGAGCCGACGGCTGCGGCGCCCTATTCGCTCAGGGGGCGCAAGGATGCTTCTTCGAAGTGGAAGACGCACAAGCCGCTCTCGGTCTCAATGCATACGCGGCCGCAATCGTCGACCGTTCTAAATATGCCTCGTGCCAGCTCGTCTCCAGCGGGGGAGCGGGCGATAACGTGCTTCCCGATCCAATTGAGGTGAGCGATATATTCGTCGTGGACGGGCGCGAGCGGACCGGCGTCTTCTTCCTTGGCGTTGAGGAGCTCTGCCCAGGTATCTACAGCGTCTATAACTGCGTGATAGACCTCATCGAGGAGCATGTCGACGGCAGGAACGTTTTCGTTAAGGTCCGAGAGACCGATTGCCGGCAGGCCGCCATCGGGCACCTCTTGGGGCGCATAGTTCACATTGACGCCAATGCCGCAGACGGCGAAAGGTTTGCCTTCGTTATCGCGTGCGGCCTCGACCAGAATGCCGCCGAGTTTGCGTCCTCGCGCGACCAGGTCGTTGGGCCATTTGAGGCCAATCTCGTTTGCAAGACCTTGCTTTTCGAGTGCTTCGAGCACCACTAGGCCGCTGACGGTGGCAAGACCAGAGTACTTTGCGGGATTAACGCATGGACGCAGGACAATCGAAAGCAATAGGTTGCCGGCGGTTGAATCCCACTTGTGGCCGCGCCGGCCGCGTCCTGCCGTTTGCGCGCGGGCGGCAAGTCCTGTGCCGTGCGGCGCACCCTGTTTTCCTGCCTCGAGCAGGTCATCGTTGGTCGATCCGGTTACGTCGACAATCGTTAATTGGGCATCCATAGCGGCTGCTACCTCCTTATTGAATAAGTGAATGACGCAATGGTGTCGAGAGATAGACACAATGTGAAGCCTTTGTCGCATTTGGACAATTTAATGTTAACACGTCAACAAAGACTGAAATGCGTTATCCTCTCTTGGTCGATGTAAACACGTCAACAACTCAAAGGAGGTTAGTGATGGGTTTCACGATTCTTGGAACAGGCTCGGCGCTTCCTGAACGCAGTGTTTCCAATGACGAGCTGTCTGAGTTCCTCGATACCTCGGATGAGTGGATTTTTACCCGCACGGGTATCAAGAGCCGCCACGTCTGCACCACCGAGTCACTTGACGACCTTGCCGTAGCGGCGAGTGAGCGGGCACTCCAGGTGTCCGGAATCGACGCGAGCCAGCTGGATCTGATCGTCTGCTCGACGACGACGGGTGACCACCTTGTTCCCGCTGAGGCGTGTGCCGTTGCTGAGCGACTTGGCGCGACGTGCCCTGCCTTCGATGTCTCGGCGGCTTGTGCCGGCTTCGTATTTGCGCTCGATGTCGCCGAGGGCTATATCGCCCGCAGCCGTGCCGAGCGCGTGCTTGTAGTTGCTGCCGAGCAGATGACGCGCGCGCTCGACTGGATCGACCGTGCCACCTGCGTGCTTTTTGGCGATGGGGCAGGCGCCGCAGTGATTGAAGCTGGGGGAGACAACCCCCTTGCCGTTGAGCTTTCGACGGCGCCCGACGTCGAGACGTTGCGCGTTCCCGGTCTGGTCGGTACCTCGCCGTTTAAGGCTTCCGCAGATAGCGCGAGCGTGCTGTCCATGAACGGCCGCCGCGTGTTCAAGTTCGGCGTCAACGCCATCTGCGACACGGTCCATAATCTTGCGATCGATGCGGGCATTTTGGTCGAAGACATCGATCATTTTGTATTCCATCAGGCTAACGAACGAATCCTGAGCCAGGCGGTCAAGCGCCTGGGCGTGCCGGACGAGCGCGTGGTTCGCACGTTGCACGAGACCGGCAACATTTCGAGCGCATGCATTCCGTTTGCCCTCGACCGGCTGGCAAACGCCGGTGCACTTCACACAGGCGACACCATCGCCTTGGTTGGATTTGGCGCCGGTCTGGATATAGGTGGCTATCTGCTTCGTTGGAAGTAGTCGCACATAGGAAATAAAAACGCCCCTAGGGCACAAACAAAGGAGAACTACCATGGCAGATCAGAAGACCTTCGAGCGCGTTTGCGACGTTATCCGCGAGACCGCCGGTCTTGACGATGTCGAGATGAAGCCCGAGTCCACGCTCGAGGAGATTGGTCTCGACAGCCTGGGCACCGTCGAGATCCTCGTTGCCGTCGAGGACGAGTTTGGCATCCAGCTCGATACCGAGGAGAACCCCAAGACGGTCGGCGAGTTCGCCGATACGGTCGAGGCGGCATTGGAGAAGTAGAGATGCTCAAGACTCCTCTCTGCGATCTGCTCGGCATCGAAAAGCCCGTGTTCCAGGGCGGTATGGCCTGGATTGCCGATGCCTCGCTGGCGTCCGCAGTGTCCGAGGCGGGTGGCTTAGGCATCATCGCGGCCATGAACGCCGACGCCAACTGGCTTCGCGACCAGATTCATGAGCTGCGCGCCAAGACGGATAAGCCCTTTGGCGTGAACGTCATGCTCATGAGCCCGTTTGCCGACGAGGTTGCACAGGTCGTGATTGACGAGCGAGTGCCGGTCGTCGTGACGGGCGCCGGCAATCCCGCCAAGTACATGAAGGCGTGGAACGAGGCGGGCATCAAGGTCATCCCGGTCGTTGCCTCGGTGGCGCTGGCGCGCCTCGTGGCACGTCGTGGAGCCACGGCGGTTGTTGCCGAGGGTACCGAATCGGGCGGCCATATTGGCGAGACCTCGACGATGGCACTGGTGCCGCAGGTCGTCGATGCGGTTGACATTCCCGTCGTGGCCGCCGGCGGTATTGCCGACGGCCGCGGCGTGGCGGCCGCCTTTATGCTGGGCGCCGAAGGCGTGCAAGTGGGTACGCGCTTTCTGGTCGCAGACGAGTGCACCGTCTCGGAGCAGTACAAAGAGATGGTCCTGAAGGCCAACGACACTTCAACGCGTGCGACCGGTCGCTCGACGGGACATCCAGTGCGCGCCCTCAAGAGCCCCTTCACCAACGCCTATGCCAAGAGCGAGGGTTCCGGCGCGAGTGCCGAGGAGCTCGGTGCTATGGGAACCGGTGCGCTGCGTAAGGCCGCCAAGGACGGCAACTACGAAGAGGGTTCGTTTTTGTGTGGACAGATTGCCGGCATGGTCAACGAGCGCCAGAGCGCACGCGAAATCGTTGACGACCTGGTCGATGGCGCCGAGCACGTCCTGAAGGGTGCGTGCGCATGGGTGGCGTAGCGTTTTTGTTTGCCGGCCAGGGTGCCCAGCACCCCGCGATGGGCGTCGACTTGATCGAGACATCGCCGGCGGCCGCCGAGGTGTTCGCCATTGCCGACGAGGTGCGCCCGGGGACCAGCGAGCAGTGCCGGAGTGCCTCCAAGGAGGAGCTCTCGCAGACCGAGAACACGCAGCCGTGCGTGTTCGTTCACGACCTGGCAGCGGCTGCCGCCCTGCGTGAGCGCGGCGTGGTACCTGCCGCCTGTGCGGGATTCTCGCTGGGCGAGGTCGCCGCACTCACCTTTGCGGGGGCGTTCGATACGCGAGCGGGCTTTGAGCTCGTGTGCGAGCGCGCGGCGCTGATGGCCGCGGCTGCCGAGCGCCATCCGGGCGGCATGCGCGCCGTCATCAAGCTCGATGCGGCGCAAGTCGAGGGCCTGGCAAAACAGGCCGGCGAGGACTGCTGGCCAGTCAACTACAACAGCCCACAGCAGACGGTTGTGGCCGGAGCGCCCGAGGCGCTGCAGGAGCTCGACGTCCTAGTAAAAGAGGCTGGCGGCCGCGCCATGAAGGTCGCGGTGTCGGGTGCATTTCATAGCCCCTATATGGCCGAGGCGACCTGTGGCCTTGCCGCATATATTGAGGCCGGTCACGCGCCGTCCCCGTTGCTCATTCCTGTTTTGGCAAATATGACAGCGGCGCCCTATCCGGCGGATCCCCAGACGGCATCGGATGTCTTGGCCAATCAGGTGAGCCATGCCGTACGCTGGGTCGATACGCTGCATGCTCTGCAGGATCAAGGCATCGACACATTTATTGAGGTCGGCCCCGGCAAAACGCTGTCCGGCCTGGTCAAGCGTACGCTGAGCGACGTTCGTGTGTATTCGTGCGAGACGGCCGAGCAGGTCGCAGCTATTGCCGACGAGCTCGCATAGTCCACAGGGCTGTAACCCGAAAGGAATGACATGGGCAACTTGAACAATGGCGCGCTCGAGCGCAACGACTCACGTCGCGTGGCACTGGTCACGGGCGGCTCGCGGGGTATCGGCCGCGCCTGCGCTATCGGTCTGGCGGAGGATGGCTACGATATCGCCGTCGTCTATGCCGGCAGCGTCGATGCGGCGCGCGAGACGTGCGACGCCTGCGAGGCGGCTGGCGCCACGGCGCGCTCATATCAATGCGACGTGGCCGACCCCGCTGCCGTCAACGCGTGCGTGGAAGCGGTCCTCAACGACTTTGGCTCCATTTGGGCGCTCGTCAACAACGCTGGCATCACCCGCGATGGCCTGCTCATGCGCATGGGCGATGACGCCTTCGATCGCGTGCTCGATGTCAATCTTAAAGGAACGTTTAACACGACGCGCGCGCTCACCAAGACCTTTATGCGCCAGCGCGGCGGCTGCGTCGTCAACATGAGCTCGGTCGTGGGCCTGATGGGCAATGCTGGGCAAGCCAACTACGCTGCCTCCAAGGCGGGCGTGATCGGCCTGACCAAGGCGGTGGCGCGCGAGCTTGCGCCCCGCGGCGTACGAGTGAACGCGGTTGCCCCCGGGTTTGTCGAGACGGATATGACGGCAAAGCTCTCGGAGAAGGTGCGTACGGTAACCGAGGAGCAGATTCCCCTTAAGCGTATGGCGCGCCCCGAGGAGGTGGCCGGCGTGGTGCGCTTTTTGGCGAGCGATGCGGCTGCCTACATTACGGGTGAGGTCGTGCGCGTCGACGGCGGAATGGCGATGTAGAAACCAGGGCCGAAGAACGGCTTGGATGAGGAGACCATGATGGAACAGAGAGTTGCAATCACCGGTATCGGTGCCGTGTCGCCGCTCGGCAACACCGCGCTTGCCACCTGGGCGGCAATGTGTGCTGGCACGTGCGGCATCGGCCCGATCACGCACTTCGATACCGATGCGTTTGCCGTCAAGGTGGCAGCCGAGGTCAAGGGCTTTGACAGCAACGAGTACTTTGGCAAGCGTGACGCCAAGCATCTCGACCCCTGCGTTCAGTTTGCGATGGCGGCTTCGGACGAAGCCATGCACGATGCGGGCTTTGATGTCGAAGGCGCCATCGATCGCGAGCGCCTGGGCGTCTACGTGGGCTCGGGCGTGGGCGGCATGACGACGCTCGTCGACAACGTCCATACGATTGCCGAACGTGGGCCCCGCCGCGCATCGCCCTATATGATCGCGATGATGATCCCCAACATGGCATCGGGCAATATCGCAATCCGCCACAAGGCAAAGGGCCCGACCCTGCCCGTGGTGACCGCGTGCGCAACCTCGGCCCATGCGGTGGGCGAGGCGTTCCGCGCCATCAAGCACGGCTATGCCGACGCGATCCTCGCGGGCGGCGCCGAGGCTGCAATTATCCCCGATGCCGTTGCGGGCTTTACGTCCTGCCGCGCATTGACCACCAACCCCGATCCCGCGACGGCCTGCCGTCCGTTCGATGCAGACCGCGACGGCTTTGTGATGGGCGAGGGCGCCTGCGTGCTGGTACTCGAGAGCATGGAACATGCGCAGGCGCGCGGTGCGCACATTTATGCCGAGGTCGTGGGCTACGGCAACACCGATGATGCCTATCACATCACGAGTCCTGATCCCGAGGCTGCCGGCATTGCCCGCGCGATATCGCTGGCGGTGACCGAGGGCGACGTCAAGCCTTCCGAGGGTCTCTACATCAATGCCCACGGCACATCGACCAAGCTCAACGATTCGTCCGAGACGACGGGCATTAAGCGTGCGCTCGGCGAGGACGCGGCGCGCGCCGCGCACGTCTCGTCGACTAAGTCGATGACCGGCCACATGATCGGTGCCACGGGCGCCATCGAGGTCATGGCCTGCGCCATGGCGCTCGAGCAGGGCGTGGTGCCGCCGACCATTAACTACCACACGCCCGATCCCGCCTGCGATCTTGACTACACGCCCAATCGCGCGGTTCGCGCCGACCTTACCTGGGCGCTTTCGACCAACCTGGGCTTTGGCGGACACAACGCCGCCATCGCGCTGCGTAGATATACGAGGAGCTAGAGCATGGATTCCAAAAGACTTGCCGAGATAGCCGATGTTATGGAGGACCGCGGCCTCACGCGCGTACGCGTTGAGGAGCCCGATGGCACCGCGGTCGAACTCGAGCGCGCGAGCGCCGCACAGCCGGTTGCCGCGCCCATGCCTATGCCGGGTGCCGTGACTGCCCCGGCGGTGGCTCCTGTCGCCATGCCTGCCGCCGCACCGGAGCCCGCCGCGCAGGCGTCTGTTGCCGCACCGGAGCCCAAGGGCACCGAGGTGACCGCTCCCATGGTCGGCGTGTTCTATGCTGCCCCGGCGCCGGGCGACGAGCCGTTTGTGCATGTGGGCTCCAAGGTCAAGGCCGGCGAGACCCTCTGCATCATCGAGGCCATGAAGGTTCTCAACGAGGTGACGGCCGAGGCGGATGGCGAGGTGCTCGAAATCTGCGTGGCCGACGGCGACCTCGTGGAGTTTGGCAGCTGCCTCATGAGGATCGGATAGGTGATATCCATGAACAAAGAAGAACTCAAGAAGCTGTTGCCGCATCGCGAGCCGATGCTTTTGCTCGACGAAGCCGAGCTAGTGGGCGACGAGGCCCACGGCAAGATCACGATAACGGGCGACGAGTACTTTTTGCAGGGGCATTTTCCGGGAAATCCGGTCGTCCCCGGCGTGATTCAGTGCGAGATGCTCGCCCAGAACTGCTGCGTGCTGCTGATGGGCGATGAGGAGGCGCGCGGCGCGACGCCGTTCTACACGAGTCTGGACAAGGTGCGCTTTAAGCGTCCGGTGCGCCCGGGCGACACGGTGGATCTGGTGTGCTCCATCACGCGTGCGCGCGGGCCGTTCCGCTTTGCGACGGGTACTGCGAGCGTCAACGGTGAGGTTTGCTGCCGCGCCGATATGTCTTTTGCACTCATGCACGAAAGTTAAGGAAGGCTCCATGTTCGACAAAGTGCTCATCGCTAACCGCGGCGAAGTTGCGGTCCGTGTTATCCGCGCGTGCCGCGATATGGGCATCAAGACCGTCGCCGTCTATTCCACGGCCGACGCGGACGCGCTGCACGTGCAGCTTGCCGACGAGGCATATTGCATCGGTGGCCCGCGTCTTGCCGAGAGCTACCTCAACGACGATGCCGTGCTCACCTGTGCCGTAAAGTCGGGAGCTAAGGCAATTCATCCCGGCTATGGCTTCTTTTCCGAGAAGGCGAGCTTCGTGCGCGACTGCGACAAGTATGGTCTGGCGTTTGTCGGCCCTTCGGCCGAGGTCATCGACAGCATGGGCGACAAGGACGCCGCACGTCGAACGGCTGCCGCGGCGGGCGTGCCCATCGTGCCGGGCTGCGATTTGCTCAAAAGTCCCGAGGAGGCAACGGCCGAGGCTGAGCGCATTGGCTGCCCCGTGCTTATTAAGGCGCGTGCGGGCGGCGGCGGTCGCGGTATTCGTAAGGTCGAGCGCGTGGAAGATGCGGCAAAGGCCTTTATTGAAGCACGCGCCGAGGGCGAGGCCGTTTTTGGCGACGGCGAGTGCTACATGGAGAAGTTCGTCGCGCCGGCGCATCACGTTGAGGTGCAGATTATGGCCGATAAGCAGGGCCATGTGTTTTCGCTCGGCGAGCGCGAGTGCTCGGTGCAGCGGCGCAACCAAAAGCTAATCGAGGAGAGCCCCGCGCCGTGCCTCGACGGACACGACGACATTCGTGCTCGCATGCACAAGGCGGCACGCGACCTGGCTCGTGCCGTCGGCTACGAGGGAGCCGGCACCATCGAGTTTTTGTACTCGGACGACGGCAATTTCTACTTTATGGAAATGAACACGCGCTTGCAGGTGGAGCACCCGGTTACGGAGTTTGTGACCGATACCGATTTGGTCAAGTGGCAGCTGCGCGTGGCGGCCGGCCAGCCTCTGCCCTTTGAGCAGGAGGACATGCCGGTCCGCAACCACGCCATGGAGTGCCGCATCAATGCCGAAACGCCGGACTTTCTGCCGTCATGCGGAGCGGTCACCGCGTTGCGTGTGCCGGGTGGTCCGCGCGTGCGCTGGGATTCCGCCGTGTTTACCGGTGCGAAAGTTCCGCCGTACTACGACTCCATGCTTGGCAAGCTCATCGTGTGTGCGCCCACGCGTGACGGCGCCATTCGCAAGATGCGCTCGGCCCTGGGCGAACTCGTGATTGAGGGCGTGAGCGAAAACAGCGAGCTTCAGCTCGACGTGCTGGCAAACGACGAGTTCTTGTCGGGCATGTATCACACCGATCTGATGGGGCATCTCTATGCTGATGAATAGAAAAGCGAAGACGGTCAACGTCCTCGAGGGACCGATGACCGAGTCGTGCGCCGAGTTTCCCGCGCGCCACGTGTTTATCAAGTGCCCGGAGTGCCGCCGCGTGATCGATGAGGCGCGCCTGCACGACAACCTCGAGGTCTGCCCTCGTTGCGGCAAACACTTTCGCGTGAGCGGGCGCGACCGCATGCGCATGACGATTGACGAGGGCACGTTTGAGGAATGGGATGCCAGTCTGGCGCCGGAGGACTTCCTTTCGTTTCCCGGCTATGCCGACAAGCTCAAGAGCGTGAGCGAACGTTCGGGCGAGCGCGATGCCGTTGTGTGCGGCAAGGGCAAAATCTGCGGCTGCGATACCGCGCTCTTCTTTATGGATGCCAACTTTATGATGGGCTCGATGGGCTCCGTGGTGGGCGAGAAGATCTGTCGCACATTTGAGCGTGCGACCGAGCTGGGATTGCCGGTTGTCGGCTTTACCGTTTCGGGCGGCGCGCGCATGCAAGAGGGTGTGACGTCGCTTATGCAGATGGCCAAGATTTCTGCGGCGGTTAGGCGCCACAGCGAGGCGGGCGGTCTGTATATCACGGTGCTCACCGACCCCACGACCGGAGGCGTAACCGCGAGCTTTGCCATGGAGGGCGATATTATCCTGGCCGAGCCCGATGCCCTGACGGCATTTGCCGGCCCGCGCGTGATCGAGCAGAACATGCACAAGCGCCTGCCCAAGGGGTTCCAGCGCTCCGAGTTTTTGCTGGAGCACGGCTTTTGCGATGCCGTTGTCCCGCGTGGCGAGATTGCGCTCACGGTAGGCGAGCTGCTGGCGCTGCACGAAGGGCACGCGCCCGGCCTGGGGGCACCGCATGAGATCGTGCATGCGGGTCACCGCGGCAAAAAGCTGGGACACTTGTTCAAGCGCTCGGCCGCACCAAAAACCGCGCTCGAGATTGTCAAGCAGACCCGCTCGGCAGATCGCGCCACGGCAGGCGAGATGATCTCGCTGGGCCTGGATGGATTTGTGGAGCTGCACGGCGACCGCTACTTTGGCGACGACGCTGCTGTGGTGGCTGGCATTGGCTGGAAAGACGGACGCCCCGTAACGGTCATCGCCATCGAGCGCGGCACCACGACCAAAGAGCGCATGCGTCGCAACTTTGGTATGGCACATCCCGAGGGCTACCGCAAAGCGCGTCGCCTTATGCGCCAGGCCGAAAAGTTTGGTCGACCGGTTCTGTGCCTGGTCGATACTTCGGGCGCGTTTTGCGGTATCGGTGCCGAGGAACGCGGCCAGGGTGAGGCGATTGCCCAGAACCTCATGGAGATGAGCGGCCTTAAGACGCCGATTGTCTCGGTGGTGACAGGCGAGGGCGGCTCTGGTGGCGCGCTGGCGCTGTCCGTGGCCGACCGCATCCTGATGCTCTCGAGCTCGGCCTATTCGGTCGTGAGCCCCGAGGCCTGTGCGTCGATCCTGTGGAAGGATACCGAGCGTGCGAATGAGGCCGCCGAGGCGCTTAAGCTCACGGCCCCCGATCTGCTGGCGCTCGGCATCATCGACGGCATTGTTGACGATAAGGGCCTGTCGCATGAGGAGATCGCCGGTGCCGTCATGTCCTCGGCATTTGATGCCTTCGATACGCTTGGGCGGCTCGACGACGCGACCCTCACAAACCTCCGCTACCAAAAGTACCGCGCAATCGGTCAGTACCGCACGATGTGACAAAGGGACGGCCCGCATGTCACATTGGGAAAGGCGTTCCATGTCACAAGTTTCTAGAACCTCGTTTACAACGTCGGTTTCATCAAACGCCATGGCCGTGGTGGACTATCTGTCCAAAAGCATGATGTCGGCGCTGCCCTTTATTGTCTGCGCGGCGTTGTTCCGCACCGTCGCCGTCATTATGGGCGAAGGCATGCTGGGCCTGTGGTCTGCCGATTCCGAAATCTATCGCCTGTTCTACAGTTGGCTCTATAACGCCGGCTACTACTTTTTGCCCATTTATCTTGGTTGGGCGGCCGCCCGCCAGCTCGGTTGCTCGGAGCAGCTGGGCATGATGCTGGGCGGCGTATTGATTGCGCCCGATCTGCTTAAGCTTGTCGATGCCGCATCGACGACGGGGGCATCGATGACTTCCGTGTATGGTCTGCTTCCTGCGCCGGTCAACGATTACACGACGACTGTTATTCCGGTTCTCATCTCGGTGCCCGTGCTATGGCGAGTGGAGTGTTTCTTTCAGCGCGTTATCCCTAAGGCCGTGGCGTTTTCGTTCGTTCCGTTTGCGACCATGCTTGTCATGGTTCCGGTTTCGCTGTGTATTACGGCGCCGGCGGGCAGCTATCTGGGCATGCTGTTGGGCCAGCTTATGTTTATGCTTGGCAATTCCGGTGGCATCGTGTCGCTGCTCACGCTCATGGGGCTTGCCGCGGGCTGGGAGTTCCTAAAGATCGCCGGCGTCAGCAACGTTGTCCTATCGCTCGCCTATGCGCAGTTTATGAGTGTGGGAACGGATTCGTGCATCCTGATCGCCGCGACGATGGCGACGTTCGCTGTTTGGGGCATGCCTTTTGGCGCGTCGCTTCGCGTTGCGGATAAGGACGAGAAGGCGCTCATGCTGGGCTATTCAATCTCGGGTGTTCTTGGCGGCGTAAGCGAGCCGGCGCTGTACGGTTGCGGCTTTAAATATGGCAGGTGCCTGACGTGCATGGCCATTGGCGGCGCCGTCGGAGGCCTTGTTGCGGCCGTGGGCCACGTTTCGGCCTATACCATCGGCATGACGAATGTCCTCATGGTCATTGGCTTTGCCACGGGCGGCATTTCGAACCTGCTGTGGTGCTGCGTTGCCGGCGGCACGGCATTTGCGGTGTCTGCGGCGCTGAGCTACTGCTTTGGTGTGGTGCCGACGAAGGAGCAGGCGACGGAGGACGGAGCCAATTCGCCCGAAACAGTGGCGAGCGCTGCTGAAGTAAGCGCATAAACCTGTGCGACACAAGGACGATTCCTTTGCCACATTCCAAGGCCGTGGCCCGTGTGGGTTGCGGCCTCTTTTGTATCTGGGGGACAAAGTGGCTACACTACAATCCGTTTGAGCAATAGATTTATAGGTAGTACCGTGGGGGCGGATGTAGATGGTCGAGTGGATTGTTAAGCGTGCGCAGGGCGACCGTGCGCGCGTGGGCACGTTGACGGGCGTGGTGTGTATTCTCGCCAATGTGGCACTATGCGCTGCGAAGGGCGCAATTGGCGTGCTGTCGGGATCGGTTTCAATCGTGGCGGATGCCATGAACAACCTGTCCGATGCCAGCTCAAACATTGTGAGCGTGCTGGGCTTTAAACTTGCGAGCAAGCCGGCCGACCCCGAGCATCCTTACGGCCACGGTCGCTATGAGTATCTCTCGGGATTGGTCGTGGCGGCGCTCGTGCTGCTGATTGGCGTTGAGCTTATCAAATCCTCGTTTGAGCGCATCATCCACCCCGAACCTGTCGAGTTCTCGCTTGCCCTGGTGGCAGTTCTAGTGCTTTCGATGGTCGTAAAGCTCTGGATGGCGGCCCTCAACCAAAAACTCGGCGATCGCATTGAGTCCGATACGCTGCATGCGACGGCTCAGGACTCAAAGAACGATGTCCTGGCCACGGGTGCTGTGCTGGCGTGCGCAATTGTTTCGCAGGTGACGCACATCAATCTTGACGCATGGGTCGGCCTTGCCGTTGGCGCTTATATTGGCTGGAGCGGTTTTGAGCTTATCCAAGATACGGTGAGCCCGCTTTTGGGCCAGACGCCCGATCCTAAGCTCGTCGAGCATATCCGCAGCAAGATCATGAGCTACCCCGGCGTTTTGGGCGTTCACGATCTGATGGTTCACGACTACGGCCCGGGCAGGAAGTTCGCAAGCGCTCACGCCGAGATGGCGGCTGAGGCCAGCCCGCTGGAAAGTCACGACACGCTCGATAACATCGAGCAGTCGTTTAGGGTCGAAGACGGCATGATTGTCACGCTCCATTACGACCCCATCGTGACCGATGATCCAAAGGTGGCAAGCATGCGCCTGCGCATCAACGCAATGGCTCAGGAGATCGATAGCCGCCTCTCGATTCATGACCTACGCTGTGTGCCGGGCCCTACGCACACCAATGTGATTTTTGACTGCGTGCGACCCTCGGATTTGGCGATGAGCGCCGAGGACCTAAAGCGCGCGTTGGCGAAACGGGTCGAATCGGAATATCCCAAGTCGGTCGCCAAAATCACTATCGACGAAGACTACGTAGGCCATGCCCACGAGTAAGGCTGTGCCGGCAAAGCAGGTTATGCAGAAGGGGAGAGCATGAAGAAGCTGTATCTACTCCGCCACGGTCAGACGGAGTTCAACGTCAAAAAGCTGGTCCAGGGCCACTGCGATTCACCTTTGACCGACCTGGGCCGCAAACAAGCGGGAATGGCAGCCGCATGGCTCAAAGCCCACAACGTCGTCCCCGACAAAGTGGTCTCCTCACCTTTGGGCCGAGCCATGGCCACGGCAGGCCTCGTCGCAACCGAACTCCTCGGCCCGGACGCAGCAGTCGAGCCCTGTGAAGGCATTATCGAGCGCTGCTACGGCACCTTCGAAGAAGGCCCCCACGACGCCCTGCCCACCGACGTCTGGGATCCGGGCGAGGACCTGGTCCCCTTCGGAGGAGAAGGAAGCCAGGCGCTGCAAGAACGTATGGTGGATGCGCTTACCAATATCATGGGCTCCGAGGGCATCGAAACCCTTCTAGCAGTAAGCCACGGCAGCGCCAGCCGCCAATTTATCAAGGCCGCAGCCCCAGAGGGCTTCGAGCTCCCAACAAAACTCCCCAACTGCGCCATCATGATCTTCGATTTCGATGAGGCAAAGCCACAAGCAGAAGGCGAACCGTCCCAATGCAAGTTCACCCTCCAGCAAATAGTGGACCCCCAACAAAGTCATTAGCCTGAGCGAGCAAGGTTTAGCAGACATCAACGTGGCGTTCCCAGTGTGCGGCGGAGGGGGCGGGCCTGAGACATATTAAGGTTGTCGCGAGTTCCGCACGAACAGGAGAGCACTTAATGTGTTCTCCGTCGTGAGCAGGACTGTAGAGCAGCAACCTTAATATGTCTCAGGCCCGCCCCCTCCGCCGCACACTGGGAACGTGCCACGCACTTTACCTGCGTAAACAATGTGAGTGAAATATGAATCTCGATGGATACGCCCGCAGCCGTGTATACTAAACAGCTGTGTGTAACCAGGGGAGTATTCTGGCTGGACAAAATGCCTGCTTAATAGGGTTGTCAGGTAGTCCGGACGCAATACAAGACTGGGGAGCACGTCGTGTAAGTAGTGGTCCTCTAGGGGCGTACGCTCGGTGGTGTACGCATTGTCCCAAGACCACGCGAGAGTTGGGATCATATCTTGATCAGCATGATTCTCGGCCGCAAGATTGGCATGACCCAGGTTTGGGACGAGGACGACAACGTCGTTCCCGTCACGGTCATCCAGGCTGGCCCCTGCGCTGTCTCGCAGGTTAAAACTCAGGCAACCGACGGCTATGATGCCGTCCAGATCGGTTTCGGCGACATCAAGGCCAAGAACGTGAACAAGCCCATGGCTGGTCACTTCGCCAAGGCTGGCGTCGAGCCTGTCCGCTTCCTTCGTGAGGTCCGCGTCGAGAACGGCGAGGAGCACAAGGTCGGCGAGGTCGTCACCGTCGCTGATTTCGCTGATGTCGAGAAGGTCGACGTCATCGGTACCTCCAAGGGTAAGGGCTTCCAGGGTCGCATCAAGCGCTGGGGTCAGCGCCGCGGTCCTATGACGCATGGTTCTCACTTCCAGCGTCACCCCGGTTCTATCGGTCAGTGCGCCTATCCTGCGCGCGTCCTCAAGGGCGTCAAGATGGCCGGTCACATGGGTAACGAGCGCGTTACCGTCAAGAACCTTTCCGTTGTCCGCATCGATGCCGAGCAGAACCTCATCTTGGTCAAGGGCGCTGTCCCGGGTGCCAAGAATGGTCTCGTCGCCATCCGTATGGCCTAAGGGCCCAGCCCATTTAGCCCAGCGTCATACCAAGGAGAACACTTAAATGGCAAAGTTTGAAGTAAAGAACAGCGAGGGCAAGAAGGTCGCCGAGGCCGAGCTCGCCGCTGAGGTGTACGGCATCGAGCCGAACATCCACGTTATGCACCACATCGTCAAGTGCCAGATGGCCTCTTGGCGTCAGGGCACCCAGTCCGCTAAGGGCCGCTCTGAGGTTTCCGGTGGCGGCAAGAAGCCTTGGCGTCAGAAGGGCACCGGCCGTGCCCGCCAGGGTTCCATCCGTGCTGCCCAGTGGCGTCACGGTGGCGTTGTCTTCGCCCCCAAGCCCCGTTCCTACGCTAAGCGTATGAACAACAAGGAGGTCAAGCTGGCTATGCGCTCCGCGCTGTCCGCCAAGCTGGCCGATGGCGAGCTCGTGCTCGTCGACGACTACGGCTTCGAGAAGCCTTCCACCAAGGCTGCCGTCGCCATGCTCAAGGCTCTCGGCCTTGAGGGCAAGCGTCTGACCATCATCGTTCGCGATGAGGACGTCAACGCCTACCTGTCGTTCCGCAACATTCCCAAGACGTTCATCATCACCGCTGACGAGGCCAACACCTACGATCTCGTCAACAACAACGCTGTGCTGATGCCCGCCGACATCGCCGCTCACTTCGGGGAGGTGCTTGCATAAATGACCGCCCACGAGATCATCATCCGTCCGATCGTGTCCGAGCGTTCCTTCTCCGGCATGGAGCTGAACAAGTACACGTTCGAGGTCGCCAAGGATGCTAATAAGTATCAGATCAAGGACGCTGTCGAGGAGATCTTCGGCGTCAAGGTCGTTCGCGTGAACACCCTGACGGTCAAGCCCAAGACCAAGCGCGTGCGCTATGTCGCCGGCAAGACCCGTTCTTGGAAGAAGGCCATCGTCACGCTGGCCGAGGGCGACACCATCGAGGTCTTTGGCAACCAGGCCTAAGACTCGCTGCTGTTGAGTGAGCTCATGCCTCCCAAATAGGGGAGGCGGGAGCTCAAGGTTTTGGGCGTATAAAATGGACACGCCCGGAACCGTGTATACGTCCGGTGTCATCGCACCCGAGGCAGAACCTCGAATCCCTGTCTGCGATGGCTAACGGATTCCTATTGAAAGGGATTGTAATGGCTGTAAAGCACCTTAAGCCGACCTCCGCTGGTAGGCGTTGGCAGACGATCTCCGACTTCTCCGAGATCACCTGCACCAAGCCCGAGAAGTCTCTTCTCGAGCCCCTGCCCAAGAAGGCCGGTCGTAACAACAACGGCCGCATCACCACCCGCCACCAGGGCGGCGGCGTGAAGCGTCGTTACCGCGTGATCGACTTCAAGCGCAACAAGGACGGCGTGCCCGCCAAGGTTGCCACGATCGAGTACGATCCGAACCGTTCCGCTCGCATCGCTCTGCTGCACTACGCTGACGGTGAGAAGCGCTACATCCTGGCCCCCAAGGGCCTCGAGGTCGGTCAGACCATCATGTCCGGTTCTGACGCCGACATCAAGCCGGGCAACGCTCTGCCCCTCGCCGACATCCCCGTCGGTACGCTCATCCACGCCGTCGAGTTCCAGCCGGGCAAGGGCGCCGCTATCGCCCGTTCCGCCGGTAACTCCTGCCAGCTGATGGGTAAGGAGGGCAAGTACGCTATCGTCCGTATGCCTTCCTCCGAGATGCGCCGCATCCTCGTTACCTGCCGCGCCACCGTCGGTGAGGTCGGCAACGCCGATCACGCCAACATCGTCATCGGCAAGGCCGGCCGTAAGCGTCACATGAACGTGCGCCCGACCGTCCGCGGTACCGTCATGAACCCTGTCGACCACCCGCACGGCGGTGGCGAGGGCAAGAACCACACCTCTGGTCGTCCCTCCGTTACCCCCTGGGGTAAGCCGACGAAGGGCCTTCGTACGCGCAAGAAGAAGAAGGTCTCGAACCAGCACATCATTCGTCGCCGTAAGAAGTAATTTCGGATACCGAGTTTTAGGAGAAAGCACTTATGAGCAGAAGTCTCAAAAAGGGCCCGTTCGTGGAGACTCGCCTTCTCTCGCGTATCACCGCGATGAACGAGGCTGGCAAGAAGGACGTCGTGAAGACCTGGTCCCGCGCGTCCACCATCTTCCCCGAGATGGTTGGTCACACCATCGCCGTCCACGACGGCCGCAAGCATGTGCCCGTGTATGTTACCGAGTCCATGGTTGGTCACAAGCTCGGCGAGTTCGCGCCGACTCGTACGTTCCGTGGCCACAAGGCCAAATAGGGGGTTAACCGTAAATGGCAACTAAGTCTATTGAAACTGAGGCCACCGAGGTTCGCGCCGTCGCTAAGTACGTGCGTGTTTCCCCCAGCAAGGCCCGCCTGGTGGTCGATCTGATCCGCCGCAAGCCTGTCGCTCAGGCCTTCGACATCCTCCACTTCTGCGACCGCGCCGTCGCCGTGGATGTCGAGAAGGTTCTCCGTTCCGCCGTTGCGAACGCCGAGAACAACAACGGTCTGCGTGCCGACAACCTGGTTGTCGCCGCTGCCTATGTTGACGAGGGTCCGACGCTTAAGCGCATCCGTCCCCGCGCCAAGGGTTCCGCTTCTCGCATTCTGAAGCGTACTTCCCACATCACCGTCGTCGTTGCTCCTCGAAAGGAGGCGTAAAGCTGTATGGGTCAGAAAGTCTACCCCACCGGCTTCCGTCTTGGCATCACCGAGAACTGGCGCTCCCGCTGGTTCGCAGAGAAGGATTACGCTAAGACCCTCGGTAACGATCTCGAGATCCGCAAGTACCTCGAGAAGCGTCTTTCCCGCGCAGCTGTCTCCCGTGTCGAGATCGAGCGCGCTGGTGACAAGGTGAAGGTCATCATCCTCACTGCTCGCCCCGGCGTTGTCATCGGTAAGAAGGGTGCCGAGATCGATACCCTCCGTACCGAGCTCGAGAAGGTCGCTGGCGTCTCCAAGGGCCAGCTCTCCGTCGACGTTGTCGAGATCAAGCGCCCCGAGCTTGACGCCAACCTCGTTGCTCAGTCTATCGCCGAGCAGCTCGAGGGCCGCGTTGCCTTCCGTCGCGCTATGCGCAAGGCTGTCCAGTCCGCCCGCAAGGCCGGCGCTAAGGGCATCCGTATCCAGTGCTCCGGTCGTCTCGGCGGTGCCGAGATGGGCCGTCGTGAGTGGTACCGTGAGGGTCGCGTGCCTCTGCACACCCTTCGTGCCAAGATCGACTACGGCACGGCTGTCGCCAGCACCACCATGGGCGCTTGCGGCGTGAAGGTCTGGATCTACCTGGGCGAGAAGCTCCCGGGCCAGCCTGTTCCCAACCCTGCACTCGAGGGCTCTTCCCGTCCTCGTCGTCGTAACTCCGAGAGGAGGGGTCAGTAGTGCTTGCCCCTAAGCGTATTCTTCACCGCAAGGTGCAGCGTGGCTCCATGAAGGGCCAGGCCAAGGGTAATACCGAGCTGCATTTCGGCGAGTTTGGTATCCAGGCTCTCGAGGCCCATTGGATCACCAACCGTCAGATCGAGGCCGCTCGTATTGCCATGACCCGCTACATGAAGCGTGGCGGTCGTGTCTACATCACGATCTTCCCCGATAAGCCCATCACCAAGAAGCCTGCCGAGACTCGCATGGGTTCTGGTAAGGGTAACCCCGAGGAGTGGGTGGCCGTCGTCAAGCCCGGCCGCATCATGTTCGAGGTCAAGGGCGTGCCCGAGGAGGTCGCTCGCGAGGCTCTGCGTCTTGCACAGCACAAGCTTCCCATCAAGACCAAGATTGTTGCTGCTAAGAACGCTGAGCAGCGCATCGAGAAGGAGATGGCTGAGGAGGCCGCTCTCGAGGCCAAGTGGGCTGCTGAGGACGCCGCCGCCGCCAAGGAGGAGAACTAATGAAGCCCGCAGAGATTCGTGAGCTCTCGGACGCTCAGCTCGTTGAGAAGCTGAAGGAAATGCGCGCCGAGCTCTTTAACCTTCGTTTCCAGATGGCCACCAGCCAGCTGGACAACACCGCTCGCGTCAACACCGTGAAGAAGGACATCGCTCGCGTCCTCACGGAGCAGCGCGCCCGCGAGATCGCAGCGGAGAAGCCCGCTGTCGCCGAGTAGGACCTAAGGAGAGAACATGACTGATTCGCGTAACTCGCGTAAGGTCCGTACGGGTGTCGTTACCTCCGTCTCCGGTGCCAAGACCATTGTTGTCACCATCACCGAGCGCAAGCGTCACCCCAAGTACGGCAAGATGATGACCAGCTCCAAGAAGCTGCACGCTCACGACGAGGAGTGCACGGCTGGCGTGGGCGACACCGTCCGCGTTATGGAGACCCGTCCTATGTCCAAGATGAAGCGTTGGCGCCTCATCGAGGTCGTCGAGCGCGCTAAATAAGCAGTCGCTCTTACGACTTGTACGTTTCCGAAGATGTGCGTATGCCTGGCTTGCATACCACAGGCCGTATAAAGGCAGCGCACCTCTCTTCGGTTCTTAGTTCGGAGGAACATCTACCATGATTCAGATGCAAACCATGCTGAACGTCGCCGACAACTCCGGCGCTCGCAAGATTCGCTGCATCAAGGTGCTTGGCGGTTCCAAGCGTCGTTATGCAGGCATCGGCGATGTGTTCATTGGTGCTGTCCAGGAGGCTACCCCTGGCGCCAACGTCAAGAAGAAGGACGTTGTCCGTTGCGTCGTCGTTCGCACCGTTAAGGAGATCCGCCGCAAGGATGGCTCCTACATTCGCTTTGATGAGAACGCCTGCGTTGTCATCAACAACGATGGTTCGCCCGTCGGCACCCGTATCTTCGGGCCCGTCGCTCGCGAGCTTCGTGACAAGAAGTACATGAAGATCGTCTCGCTCGCTCCCGAGACCCTGTAGTTAGGGGAGATATATGTATATCAAGAAGGGCGATAAGGTCCAGGTTCTCTCTGGTAAGGATCGCGGCAAGCAGGGCGTTGTCCTGCGTGCTCTCCCTGCAGAGAACAAGGTCGTTGTCGAGGGCGTTTCGGTCGTCAAGAAGGCCGTCAAGCCCAACGCTGCCAACCAGCAGGGCGGCATCGTTTCGCAGGAGGCTCCCATCGATGCCTCCAACGTCAATCTCGTTTGCCCCGAGTGCGGTAAGGTTACCCGCGTCGGTCACGAGAAGGACGGCAAGAACAAGCTGCGCGTCTGCAAGAAGTGCGGCCACAAGTTCTAAGCTGCCCGCAACATCAAGTTGCTAGTAAAGGCCCGGATGACCCACGGCACCCGGGTCTTTTTCTATCCCTACTCATTGGGGGCTCATTGGGGACAGACATAAATGAGTGGCCGTTGATTGGCAGTCATTGGGGACATACTCATTGGGGACAGACTTAAATGAGTGGCCGTCGCTTGGCATTCATTGGGGACAGGCTTAAATGAGTGCCGTTGAAACGCCGGTAGCTGGGGACGTTCCCTATGTGCCGGCAGTTAGGGAAGTCCCTATCTGCCGGCAGTTTGGAACAGTCCTTTGATGGCTGCGCCCCCCAGAGGGGTGGAGTAATACAGCCTACTCTGTCTTTTATGGCTATGGTGTTCCGCCCTTTTATGTTTCATAAGGATCGTCGCATGCGCATTTACGCGCATAGCCTTGCGCGATAATGCGCATGGCCGCGCAAATATCTGCTAACTATGGTTAAATAATGACCGATAAACAAATAAACACGCAAATACAAGCAAATGCGCGCGCATTTGTGCGAATATAAGGCTGTTGGAAATGAAGGACTTCCGATGACTCAGGAGGCACATAATGGCAGATTCCAAACAGGCTCCGCTCGACGCCGAAGCAGCCGCAAAAGCAGCGTTCACTTCGGTCCAGGACAAGCCATTCCCCGATGATATCTTTACGGCTCCCGAGCTTCGTTGGGCTGTGATCGGGTGCGGCGTTATCGCCAACCAGATGGCCCAGTCTCTCGCTCTTGCCGGTCGCAAGCTTGCGGGCGTCGCCAACCGCACGCTGTCCAAGGCTCAGGCTTTTGCTGAGCAATATGGCATCGAGAAGGTCTATGAAACGGTCGAGGACCTCTACGCCGATCCGAACATTGACGCAGTCTATATCACCACGCCGCACAACACGCATATCACCTACCTGCGAGCCGCTCTGGCAGCTGGTAAGCACGTACTCTGCGAGAAGGCCATTACCCTTAACTCTGCCGAGCTCGACGAGGCCCGTGCCATCGCCGACGAGCACAACGTGGTCCTTATGGATGCCACCACGGTGCTCCACATGCCCTTGTATCAGGAGCTGCGCCGCCGCATGGATGCCGGCGACTTTGGACGCATGAACCTCGCCCAGCTCAACTTTGGCAGCTACAAGGAGTACGGCGACCTGACCAACCGCTTTTACAATCGCAACCTTGCTGGCGGTGCCATGCTCGATATTGGCGTCTATGCCCTGTCCGTCATGCGCCTCTTTATGGCAAGCCAGCCCGCTGAGGTCGTTTCGCTGGGCAACACCTGCGAGACTGGCGTTGACGTCGCGGGTGGCATCGTATGCCGTAATTCCGAACAGCAGCTGGGCGTCGTGAGCCTTACGCTCCACTCCAAGCAGCCCAAGCGCTCGGTCATCAGCTTCGACAAGTGCTACATCGAGGTCAATGAATATCCGCGTGCCGATCACGCGACCATCGTGTGGACTGCGGACGGCCACCGCGAGGAGGTCCACGCCGGCACCGAGGCTTACGCCCTGTGCTATGAGATGGCCGACCTGGAGAAGGCCGTTGCCGGCGACGACTCCAAGCGCGAGCTGCTGGATTATGCTTCTGATGTTATGGAGCTTATGACCAAGCTCCGCGCCGACTGGGGAGTTGTGTACCCCGAGGAGGAGTAAGCGATGCTTGCGGAAGATAGGCTCAACGCGATCGTGTCGATGGTGCAGCAGGCCGGCTCGGTTACCGTGCCGGAGCTTGCCGAAGCCCTGGGCGTGACGGCGTCTACCATTCGGCGCGACCTGCAGACGCTCGACCGAGCTCATCGCATCGCCAAGGTCCACGGTGGAGCGACGAGTCTTGAGCGCGCGCACGTGACGCGCGACCTAACGCTTAATGAGCGCAGCGACCTCCATAACGACGACAAGGAGCGTATCTGCGCCCGTGCGGCGGCGCTTGTGGAGCCCGAGAGCTTTGTATACATCGACTCGGGCTCGACGACGCTGAGGCTCATCGAGCATCTTCCACACCTTGAAGATGTCACCTATGTGACCGATTCCGTGCTCCATGCTCAGCACCTTGCTTTGCGCGGCATGCGTACCGTGGTGTTGGGCGGCGAGCTCAAACCCGAGACCGAGGCGCTCGTTGGCCCCGATGCCTTGGCAACCTTAGACCGCTACAACTTCAACTGTGGCTTTTGGGGCTCTAACGGCATTGCCGCCGAGCAGGGCTTCACGGCGCCCGATATCGAGGAAGCACAGGTCAAGCGTATCTCGATGCGCCATACCGCCAAACGCTTCGTAATCTCGGACGCCAGTAAATTTGGCATGGTGGCGCCCGTCAAGTTCGCGGACTTCCGCGACGCAACGATTATTACCGCAGGCGAGGTCCCCGCCAAGTACCGGGCAATGGACAACGTCATCACTGTCTAACAGCGAGACAAGGCCAAAACCACCACGAAGGTGCCTGTCCCCATTGTGGTGGTTAGTAACGAAAACCGAGTAGTTTTCTCAATAGAAAAGCGGCAACGTCCATCACGGGCGTTGCCGCCTTCGTTGTCTGCCGGTTTGTCTAAGTCTGTAACAACTGGACCGTTAAAAGTGGGCTAGGTGTTACAGATTGAGATTTTCCCTTAAGGGGGATTTGAATGTCTCGATCTGTAACAGATAGACCGGAAAATGGGTTCTAACTGTTACAGATCGAGACGTTTTGGGACCGCGGCTGAGCCATTGCGGCAAAGCCACCACAAAGGTGCCTGCCTTTTTTGGCAGGTTTTAGGGCTCCCAGGGGCAAGGGGCTTCGATGTGGATGTGCTCACCGGTTACGGGATGCGTAAAGGACACGCTGTGGGCATGGAGCATCAGGCCGCAGGGACGCGGCGTGCCGTACAGGCCGTCGCCAACCAGGGGATGACGCTCGCTCGCCAGATGCACACGGATTTGGTGCTTGCGGCCGGTGAGCAGCTCGACATCGATATACGAGCGCGTGGGCAGGCCACGACGGCTCTTAAGACGCTTGAGCACCTTCACGCGCGTCTGAGACGGCTTGCCGCTGGCGCCGACGCGCATCTTGCGGCTGTCGTGACGGTCGCGGGCGATGGGCTTGTCGATGAGCTTTTCGTTCCAGTCGATTTTGCCTTCGGCGAGCGCCAGATAGTGCTTTTCGAAAGCGTGGTCGATCACCATCTGGTCAAAGGCGGGCTGCGTCTGCTTGTCGAGCGAGAACAGCACCACGCCGGTGGTGTCGCGGTCCAGGCGGTTGAGCGGCTGCATGTCGGTCGCGGCAAAGCCGTCGCCCATCGCCAGCAGCAGGTCGCTGGCGTAGTCGGTGAGCGTGCGCTCGCCGGTGCCGTCGCCGTGGACGATCATGCCGGCGGGCTTGTCGATGGCCATGAGCCAGGCGTCGCAGTAGAGGACTTGAGGTTCTTCGTTCACGTGTAAGCCTTTCGGTTAGCTGATTCCCACAAACATGCAGCCCGAGGTCGCCCCGCGCAGACGGGCGGCGGGCTTACGGCCCGCCTGCGCCGCTTCGACGGCACGACGGACGCGGGCGACGGCACGGCCCACCTCATCCGTCTCGAGCAACGTTCCGTCAACCATGAGACGACGCACACCGGCATCGAGCAGCTGAGGAACCTGCGGCGTGAGGTCGATGGGGTAGGCATCGTACAGGCGAGAGCGGCCGTGGATGTCGGTGCGGACGGGCATGACCTTTCCGTCGATATTCTTGAGCGAGAGCTTGCGGGCGCGCAGACGGCAGTTGGCGCAATCGTGAATGCAGCCGTTGGCAACCTGCAGAATGCAGTGTTCGCTCGTCATAACGCGCGGACGGCCAAAGACGGTGATGCCCAGAGCCGCGGGCGCGGCGGCGCCGAGCGAGGCAATCTCGTCGAGCGTGATCTCGGGCGAGAGCCAAAATGCGCCGGCTCCGCGCTCGGCAAGCGCCTCCATGCAGGGTATGTTGTGCACCGGCAGGCAAGAGCGAATCTCGGCCGTGGCGCCGGCATGCGCGGCTACGGCGAGCTCGGAGATATTGCCGACGGCGACGGTGGCTCCGGCATTGATCCAAGGATCGACGCGCTCGTGGTCGACGGCGCGGCAGACCTCGTCGAGTACGGGCACGATACCCTGCTCAAATGCATCGGCAGGGGAGAGTCCGACAGCCTCGAGCGCGTCGGTGGTCATATAGATGCGCGCGGCGCCCTCGGCGCGAGCCGCTTCGGCGGCTTCGAGCGTGGTGACGGCGGCGCAGATCTGCGGCTCATCGCGGTAATGCTCGGGCATGGCGCGCGTACATTTGTCGAGCAACGGAATCTCGAGCGTTTTCGCGCGCTCCTCGTACGGCGCCAGAATGGTCTCCTCCAATGCTTTACAGGCGGCGGCGCGCACCTTGTGCACGGCGGAGAAGCCCATGCCGCAGCCGGCGTCGAGCGAAACGTCAAAGCTCGCAGCCTCAAAGGGCGAGGAACCCATACGGCCCACATGCTCAACCAGGTCTGCCGCCTCGACGGCGCGAGTCTTGGCGGCCTCGACGGTGAAGCCTGTGGCGGTGGCGGCGAGCGCGGGGTTGTCACAGCAGGTGAGTGTGACGGTAAACGGCTCGCCCAGGCGCGCCACGACGGACACATCAACAGCTCGGCGGCGCAGCACATCGCGCTTGAGCGCGGCGCCGGCGGCGTCGATGGCACGCTGACTGCGAATCACGCGCACGCGGCAGCCCTCGGGCATGCTGCGAGGCACGCGGCACTCGATGATGTCACCGGCGGCGGCATCATCGGCGGCAATGGTGGTCAGGAACTGGTCAAACTCGTTATCGTGGCGAAGCTCCAGCAGGTCGCCCTTGCCCACGGGCTCAAACAACTCAATGCGGGCGATGGCGGCGCGCCGACGGCGGTCGTCGGGCTTGAGGCCGCGCACATCGCGGTTGGCCGGGCGGCTGCCCAGCACCGTGCCCACGATCTGGCCGCGGTTGTTGGAGCGCTCGTAGCTCATCATCTCGTCACCCGAGGTACCGTCTTGGTAGGCGTGCGTAAAGTCGCGGTTAAAGCAGCGCTTGAGCTGTCGCTGACGGGCTGCATCCTCATCCTTGGAGGTCGAAACATCGGCCAGCATGTCATCAATCTGATGACGATACACGTCGACGATGGAGTACACGTAATCAGGGGCCTTCATGCGGCCCTCGAGCTTGAGCGATGCGGCGCCGGCGTCATACAGACGGCGAACAAGCTGTGAGGTGTTGGTGTCACGCGGGCACAGCGCGCGCTCGCGACCGGCAGGGGAGAGCGCGCGACCGTTCTCGTCGATCAACTCGTAGGGCAGGCGGCAGGGCTGGGCGCACATGCCGCGGTTGGCCGATCGTCCCGCCATGGCAAAGCTCGACAGCAGGCACAGGCCCGAGTAGCAAAAGCAGATGGCGCCATGGCTGAAGACCTCAAGGTCCACATCGGGCGCGGCGTCGTGAATGGCGGCGATCTCGTCAATGGAGAGCTCGCGCGAGAGAGTCACGCGGTCGGCGCCCTGCTCACGGCACCAAAGGGTTCCGCGGTCGTCGTGGATGTTCGCCTGGGTCGAGATATGTGTCTCGATGCCGGGCATGGTGCGCTTGGACTCAAAGAACAGACCCCAGTCCTGGATAATGAAGGCATCGGCGCCCAGCGTGGAGCAGCGATGAATGAGCTGCAGTGCATCGCCCATCTCGGACTGCTTGATGACGATGTTGACCGTGACGTAGACGCGCGACCCGGCTAGATGCGCGGCGCGGCAGGCTTGCTCAAAGGCCTCGTCGGTAAAGTTGGTTGCCTTGCGGCGGGCGTTGAAGCTGCCCATGCCGCAGTAGATGGCGTCTGCCCCGGCGGCGAGCGCGGCGGCAAAGGGCTCCGGGCCTCCGGCGGGGGCCAAAAGCTCGGGCCTGCGGTTAGTGGTTCGGCTGGCGGTTGCGGTCATATCCTGCCTTTCAAAATGCTCAGATAATCAAAAGTATAGTGGCGTCGCTGCGGTGGGCGACGCCCGCAGCCTAAGCAGGACAAAGTCTTCAGCAGCTTGGACTGGCTGCTCCACATGAGAACCGTTCAGCGGTTCGGGGAAACCGTTGGGCGATAAAATATTCTCGCAAGCTGATAATATTCTTGCATCAAACAGAAACCTTGAGTACTATCCCAATCAAGCGCGGTGTTCAGACCGAACTGTGCCTCCCGGTGTGAACACCGCGCTCACGCTCTCTCAATTGATCGTAAGGAGAAAAACATGAGCAAGACCGTCGTGTCTTCCGATAACGCACCCGCAGCCATCGGCCCGTATTCCCCCGGTATCCAGGCCGGCAACATGGTGTTCCTGTCCGGCCAGCTGGGCATCGATCCCACGACCGGCAAGATGCCCGAGGGCGTCGAGGCCCAGGCCAAGCAGTCCCTCGCCAACGTCGAGGCCCTGCTGACCGCTGCCGGCGCTACCTTTGCCGATGTCGTCAAGACCACGGTCTACCTGGCCGACATCGCCGACTTCGCCGCTGTGAACGAGATCTACGCCTCCAAGTTTGAGGCCCCGTTCCCCGCGCGCAGCGCCTTCCAGGTTGCCGCCCTTCCGGCTGGCGGTCTGGTCGAGATCGAGGTCGTTGCCGCTCTCTAAGGCGTTGGCCACAACTAAACATGACATGCAAAAAGACCCTGCAGCGCGTGCGAGCTGCAGGGTCTTTTATCAAGTGACGGATCGCTTGTGGAGCCGCACTCCATTTTGCTCGTTAGCCTTCCTTGCGGACTTTTTGCAGGTAGCGGTAGACGCTGGGCTCAGAGATGCCCAGCGCGGCGGCGGCGCAGGCCACGGCGCCCTTGAGCATGAACACCCCGTTACCGTTGAGGTGGCGAATGACGTCCACGCGGTCGCTCTGACCAAGCGACGCTACATCCAGCCCGCGCGCGCTCAGCAACTCGGCAATGCTGCGGTCGATGAGCTCCTGTGTAGACTCCGAAAGGCTTTCGACCTCGATAGGGGCGGGCTCCGTGCGCGTCGGCGCCGCGTCGAAGCACGCCATGAGCTGCTGCGCCATGGCGTTGATGGAGCGCACGGTCGAGAGGTCGGTGTTGACGCAGAGCATACCGACGATCTCATCATTCTCGCGGATAAAGTACGTCGCTGACTCCAACGTCTTGCCGCCGGCACCGCGCCCCTCGTAGCCCGTAATAAACGGCAGGTCGCGATACTTGGCGTCGTGCATGATCTTGAGTGCCAGATCGGTGGCGGGACCGCCGACCTTGCGGCCGCTCACGATGCCGTTGCGAATATCGACGATGGCGTGGTCGGGATCCGAGAAATCGTGCAGCACGATTTCGCTGTTTTTGCCGAGTATCTGCTCCAGAAAATCGACCATCGGCAAAAAGCGACGTACGGTCTCGTTCACGGGCAACTCCTTTGGGTGAAATCGGAAATGTTCATAACAATTTTTTCTCATGGTAACACGCTGCCCATCATCTCGTATATCCGCAGGTACATTGCGTAATGCAGACGAACGGTAGGAATTTAGCGGTAAACGGTTGACCAAAAGAAATGTTAGATGTTATTTTGACCAGACACTTTCCTGACCTGCGGAAATGCGTAATTTCAGCTGAAGAATAGTCTGATAACAAAAAATTATTATTGAGAATGAGAATCATCTTTAATACGATATGCAATGAAGGCACAACCTCAACCCCGCACTGCGTCACAATAGAGCGTTAGATGCGAAAACAACTACTTCGAGGATTGGTGGTCAAATGACCCAGGAGACGGTTACGAACGGCACTGAAGCCCTGTTCACTCGCGAAGGCATGCCTCCCGTTAAGGAAATGATCCCGTGTGCCCTTCAGCACGTACTGGCATCGTTTGCCGGCATCATTACCCCGGCGGTCATCATGGCCGGCGTCTACGGCTTTAATAGCCAGCAGAGCACCGACATCATCCAGGTCGCGCTCATTCTTTCGGCGATCGACACGGCCCTTCAGGCCTTCGCTCCCTTCCGTCGCATCGGCGGCGGCCTGCCCATCGTCATGGGCGTTTCGTTCGCGTTTCTGCCGGCCCTGCAGGCCATGGGTGCCTCGGGCTTTAGCTTTGGTGCGCTGCTGGGTGGCGAGATCGTCGGCGGCGCCGTCGCGGTCCTCTTTGGTCTGGCCTACAGCAAGATCAAGTGGCTGTTCCCGCCTGTCGTGACCGGTACGGTCATCTTCTCCATTGGCGTCTCTCTCTATCCCACGGCTGTCAAGTATATGGCCGGCGGTATGGGTACGCCGCTGTGGGGCACCCCGCAGGCCTGGTGCGTCGCTCTTATCACCTTCGCCGTGGTCTTTGCGCTCGCCAACTTTGGCAAGGGCACGCTCAAGCTGGGATCCGTGTTCTTTGGCATGATCGTTGGTATGATCGTCTCCATCCCCTTTGGCATGATCGACTTCTCCAGCGTCGCCACCGCCCAGGTCTTCGCCCTTCCCAAGCTCATGCCCTATGCGCTCGAGTTTGATCCCGAGGTCTGCATTACCCTTGCCGTCGTGTTCCCCATGGTTGCCATCCAGGTTATCGGCGACGTCTCTGCCGCCTGCCTGGGCTCCATCGACCGTATGCCCACCGAGCGCGAGCTCTCCGGCGCTATCGTGTCCCAGGGCCTCACCTCTATGGTCGGCGGCCTGCTGGGCGGTCTTCCCACCAGCGCCCTTGGCCAGAACGTTGGCATCATCTGCTCCAACAAAGTCGTCAACAAGTGGGTCTTTGTGATCATCGCGGCCGTCTTTGCCATCGCCGGTCTGTTTCCGCAGCTCTCTGCCGTCCTTTCCGCTATCCCGCAGCCCGTCATCGGCGGCGCGACCGTCGGCGTCTTTGGCACCATCACCATGAACGGCGTGCGCATGTTCACCCGCGAGGGCCTCACGCAGCGCACTACCACTATCGTCGGCACCTCCGTCGTCTTTGGCCTGGGTATCTGGATGGCCAGCGGTTGCCTTGCCGGCGAGGGTATGCCCGCCTGGGTGTCCACCGTCATCGGCTCCAATGCCGTAACCCCCACCGCCATCATGGCCATTGTCCTTAACCTGATCCTTCCGCAGACGCCGGTCGTGGCTCAGCACATCGATGCCGCCAAGGACGCTGCCGTGGATCTGGTCTTGCCCGAGAGCAAGAAGTAACCAATTCGGTGCTATTCGTCGGCGGACGCATCGCCTCGTCCGCCGACGCCATGCGGCGCCAAGCCGCACTTCAAAGGGTTTGTCCCTTTGGTGAAGCGTTGACGGGAGAGGGCCCGTTTCCGGTGTAGGCCGGCGCTTCGCACTCCGCCATGTCAGAGGTGTCAAACCCCGCCTCTGATGTTGAAGGGAGCATCCATGCTTCTGGTCGCTAACGGTTCCGTCTTTACCCGCAACGCTCAGACCCCGTTCATTCCAAACGGTGCGGTCGCCATTGACGGAGATACGATCGTCGAAGTGGGCCCCGAGCGCGAGCTCAAGGCCAAGTACCCGGATGCCGAGTACGTCGATGCCCGGGGCAACCTCATCATGCCCGGACTCATCAACTGCCACACCCACATCTACTCGGGTCTGGCCCGCGGCCTTGCCATTAAGGGCTGCAACCCCACCAACTTCCTGGAGAATCTTGAGCAGCAGTGGTGGAAGATCGACGACAACCTGACGCTCGACGGCACCAAGGCCAGCGCCTATGCCACGATTCTGGACTCCATCCGCGATGGCGTCACTACGATCTTCGATCATCACGCGAGCTTCTGTGAGATCCCGGGAAGCCTCTTTACCATTAAGGATGCAGCTCAGGAGCTGGGCATGCGTTCGTGCCTGTGCTACGAGGTTTCCGATCGCCGTGGCCAGGAAAAATGCGACCAGGCCATTGCCGAGAACGCCGAATTTGCCCAGTGGGCCGCCAAGGAGCGTCGCGATAACGACAACCACATGATCGCCGCCATGTTTGGCGGGCATGCCACCTTTACGCTGTCGGACGAGACCATGGACAAGATGGCCGAGGCCAACAACGGCCTGACCGGCTTCCACATCCATGTGTGCGAGGGCATGAACGACGTGTGGGACTCCCGCCTCAACCGCGGCGGCATCAGCCCTGTCGAGCGCCTACTGCAGCACAACCTGCTGGGTCCCGACACCATGCTCGGCCACTGCATCCACGTGACGCCTGCCGAGATGGATATCGTCAAGGAGTCCGGCACCTGGCTCGTCAACAACCCCGAATCCAATATGGGCAACGCCGTGGGCTGCGCCCCCGTGCTCGAGTTCTTCCGCCGCGGTATCCCCGTGTGCATGGGCACCGACGCCTACACTCACGATATGCTCGAGAGCCTCAAGGTCTTCCTGATCATTCAGCGCCACAACGCCGCCATGCCCAACGTGGGCTGGTGCGAGGCCATGACGATGCTGTTTGAGAACAACGCCAAGATGGCGAGCAAGTACTTCGATCGCAAACTCGGCGTGCTCGAGGCCGGCGCCGCCGCCGACGTCATCGTTATGGACTACAAGCCCTTTACGCCGCTGAGCGAGGAGAACATCGACGGCCACATGCTCTTTGGCATGATGGGCAAAAACTGCCGCACCACCATCATCAACGGTCGTGTCCTGTACAAGGATCGCGAGTTTGTCGGTATCGATGAGGACAAGATCAACGCGTGGACCATGGCTGAGTCCAAGAAGCTCTGGAGCACGCTCAACGATCGCGTGTACTAATCCAACTGGAGATTCGCGCGCGTCGGATGTTTCGCCGCATCCGGCGCGCGCATAGGCGGCCTCCGCGGGGTCGCCGGCGCTGTGCTAGCGCTACACCGTATTTGCGCCCGTCGCGCGGTCTCGCCGGGCGTTACAGAGAGGAGCTCATTATGAGCGACATTATGAGGCCGATCCCGTTTTCGCAGCTGATGAACTGGATCATCGAGGAGCACAAGACCCAGGACGCCATCTTTGGCGTGCGCAAGATGGTCACGACCAACCAGGAGGGCGCGCTTCCCATTTTTGACGAGCGCATCGAGACTCCGTTTGGCCCGGCCGCCGGCCCCAACACGCAGCTGGCCCAGAACATCGTGGCCTCTTATGTGGCCGGTTCCCGCTTCTTTGAGCTCAAGACCGTTCAGGTTATGGACGGCGAGGAGCTCTCCAAGTGTGTGAACAAACCCTGCATCGTGGCGCAGGACGAGTGCTACAACTGCGAGTGGTCGACCGAGCTCGAGGTTCCGCAGGCCTTTGCCGAGTACGTGAAGGCATGGTTTGCCTGCCACCTGATCGCTCGCGAGTACGGTCTGGGCAGCCCGGACGGTTTTGTCTTTAACATGTCCGTGGGCTATGACCTCGAGGGTATTAAGAGCCCCAAGGTCGACGCCTACATCGAGGGCATGAAGGACGCCAGCGGCTCCGACGTCTGGAACGAGTGCCGCGCATGGGCGCTCGCCAACCTGGACAAGTTTGAGCATGTCGACGCCGCGTTTGTCGAGTCCATTCCGGCGCGCGTGTCCAACTCCATCACCGAGTCCACGCTGCATGGCTGCCCGCCGGCCGAGATCGAGCGCATCGCGACCTATCTGATCACCGAGAAGGGCCTCAACACCTACATCAAGTGCAACCCCACGCTGCTGGGCTATGAGTTTGCCCGCCAGCGCCTCAACGAGCTGGGCTTTGACTACATCGTCTTCGATGACACGCGCTTCCGTGAGGACTTACAGTGGGTCGACGCCGTGCCCATGTTCGAGCGCCTGATTGCCCTGTGCGCCGAGCGCGGCCTGGAGTTTGGCGTCAAGCTGACCAACACGTTCCCCGTCGACGTGACGAGGAACGAGCTGCCTTCCACCGAGATGTACATGTCGGGCCGTTCGCTGTTCTCGCTGACCATCGAGGCTGCCCGTCGTATTACCGAGCAGTTCGATGGCAAGCTGCGCATCAGCTACTCCGGCGGTGCCACGGTCTACAACATCCGCGCCCTGTACGATGCCGGCATTTGGCCCGTTACCCTGGCGACCGACGTGCTCAAGCCCGGTGGCTACGAGCGTTTTAGCCAGATGGCCGGCGAGTTTGGCGATCTGGACGGCAAGCCGTTTGAGGGCATTTCGCTCGAGGCAGTGACCGCGATCCAGACCGATTCGCTCACCAACCCGCTCTACAAGAAGCCGCTGCGCCCGCTGCCCGACCGCAAGGTCGCCGGCAAGAGCCCGCTTTCCGACTGCTTTACCACGCCGTGCCGCACGAGCTGCCCCATTCAGCAGGATATTCCCGCCTATCTGGCGGCTGTTGACGAGGGCCGCTACGAGGACGCGCTCAACATTATCATCGAGCGCAACGCCCTGCCGTTCATTACCGGCACCATCTGCCCACATCCCTGCGGCCGTGCCTGCGAGCGTGCGTTCTACGAGCCCGAGGGCGCCCAGATTCGCGCCAGCAAGCTCAAGGCCGCCCGCGAGGCCATGACCGCCGTGCTGCCCAAGCTGCGTGCTCAGGCCATCGCCAACGACGGCGAGCGCAACGTTGCCGTTATCGGTGGCGGCCCGGCCGGCCTGGCGACGGCATTCTTCCTGACGCGTGCCGGCGTGCCCGTCACCATCTTCGAGGCCCGCGACTCTCTCGGCGGCGTGGTCCGTCACGTGATTCCCGAGTTCCGTATCGCGAGCGACGATATCTCCCACGACGCCGAGCTTTGCCTGGCCTTTGGCGCCAAGGTGCAGCTCAACGCTCGCGTTGATTCCATTGACGAGCTCAAGGCCCAGGGCTTTACCGACGTGGTCGTGGCCACCGGTGCCTGGATGCCCGGCTCTGCGGGCCTGGGCGAGGGTGCCGAGCTCGATGTGCTGGAGTTCCTCGAGGCCGCCAAGAAGGGCGAGAAACTCGAGCTGGGTGAGGATGTCGTGGTCATTGGCGCCGGCAACACCGCCATGGACGCGGCCCGCGTGGCCAAGCGCCTGGCCGGTGTGAAGAACGTGCGTCTGGTGTATCGCCGCACCAAGAAGCAGATGCCCGCCGACGAGGAAGAGCTCGATCTTGCTCTTGCCGACGGCGTTGAGTTCTGCGAGCTGCTGGCGCCTAAGGCGCTCAACGGCTCTGTGCTGACCTGCGACGTTATGGAGCTTGGCGAGCCGGATGCAAGCGGTCGTCGCAGCCCCGTCGCCACGGGCGAGACCGTCGAGCTTCCCGCTACCACGGTGATCTGCGCCGTGGGCGAGGGCATCGACGCCAGCCTGTACGATGCCGCGGGCGTCGAGCACGATCGTCGCGGCCGCCTTGCCGCCACCTCCACCGGCGTCGAGGGTGTCTGGGCTGCGGGCGACTGCCGCCGCGGTCCGGCTACCGTGGTCGAGGCTATCGCCGACGCTGCCGAGGTCGCCCGTGCCATCGCCGGCGTGGACTTTAACAAGTACGCCGACTGCAACGAGCAGGTCGGCCGCGAGGACACCTGCTACGAGCGCAAGGGGTCGCTGTGCCGCGACAAGCGCAACTGCACCAAGACCCGCTGCCTGGGCTGCGGCTCGGTGTGCGAGGTCTGCTGCGACGTGTGCCCCAACCGCGCCAACGTGGCAATTAAGGTGCCGGGCCTGGCCAAGCATCAGGTCGTCCATGTCGACGGCATGTGCAACGAGTGCGGCAACTGCGCCGTGTTCTGCCCTTACCAGGAGGGTCGTCCCTACAAGGACAAGCTCACCCTGTTCTGGAGCGAGCAGGACATGGAGAACTCCGAGAACGAGGGCTTCCTGGCCGTGGACGAGGATCACTTTAAGGTCCGCGTCGCCGATACGGTCCGCACCGTCTCGGTCGATGCCGTCAACACCGGCCTTCCCGAGGCCGTCCGCCTGACCATCAGGGCCGTGCGCGACAACTATTCGTACCTTCTTAAGAAATAGGCGAGTCTCTTATGGCCAAATCCATTCAACATAACGTGGCCTACGTTGCCTGCGGAAGCGGTTGCGCCTCCGCAGGCGGCGACGCCCGCTGCAGCGAAGGCTGCATTGGCTGTGGCGCCTGCGTCACGGCCTGCCCCCACGGCGCCATTGCGCTGGTCGATGGCATCGCCCGCGTGGACCGCTCAAAGTGCACGGGCTGTGGCCTGTGCGGCATGGCATGCCCGCAGCGCGTGATTGCCTTCGTTCCCGGCTACCAGAACATCCTGGTGCGCTGCAACAACACCGATAAGGGCGCCATCGCCCGCAAGATCTGCGACACGAGCTGCATCGGTTGCGGCATGTGCGCCAAAAAGTGCCCTGCCGGCGCAATCCGCATCGAGGACAACTGCGCCCACATCGACGGCGCCGACTGCCTGTCGTGTGGTATGTGCGCCGTCGTGTGCCCGCATGGCGCCATTCACGACCGCACCGGCATCGCCGCCGGCGTGTAGAAGGGAATCACCATGGCACAGGAATTCACTTTTACCGTTAACGGCGTCGAGCGCACGACGACTCAGAACAAGCCGCTGCTCCGCTACCTGCGCGACGACCTGCACATTCACTCCGCCAAGGATGGCTGCTCCGAGGGCGCCTGCGGTACCTGCACCATCCATGTGGACGGTGCGGCCGTCAAGGCCTGCGTGCTGACCACCGCGCTTGCCGCCGGCCGCAACATCGTGACCGTCGAGGGCCTGCCCGAGGACGTGCGCGAGGCCTTTGTGTACGCCTTTGGCGCCGTGGGCGCCGTGCAGTGCGGCTTTTGCATCCCCGGCATGGTCATGGCGGGTGCAGCGCTTATCGCCGAGGATCCCGAGCCCACCGAGGAGCAGATCAAGTACGCCATCCGCGGCAACGTCTGCCGTTGCACCGGCTACAAGAAGATTATCGAGGGCATCTCGCTGGCCGCAGCGGTGCTCCGCGGCGAAAAGCAGATCGACGAGGACCTGGAGCGCGGCGACGACTACGGCGTGGGCAAGCGCGCCTTCCGTATCGACGTGCGCAAGAAGGTGCTCGGCGAGGGCAAGTACCCCGACGACATCGACGAGATCGACCAGCCGGGCCTGACCTATGCCAGCGCCGTGCGCTCCAAGTATCCGCGCGCCCGTGTGCTCTCCATCGATACCTCCAAGGCCGAGGCCCTGCCCGGCGTGGTGGGCATCCTGCGCGCCGAGGACGTGCCGGTCAACCAGGTCGGCCACCTTATCCAGGACTGGGACGTCATGATCGCCCAGGGCGACATCACCCGCTGCGTGGGTGACGCCATCGTGCTGGTGGTAGCTGAGGACGAGGCGACGCTCGAGAAGGCCAAGAAGCTCGTAAAGATTGATTACGAGCCGCTGGAGCCCGTGCGCAACATCGCCGAGGCCAAGGCCGTCGACGCCCCGCGTCTGCATGACAGTTTCTTTGCCTTTGGCAACACGGTGGAGCTCAAGGACAACGTGTGCCAGAGCCGTCACGTGACTCGCGGTGACGCCGCCAAGGCGCTGGCGGAGAGCGCGTTTACCGTGACACAGCGCTTTACCACGCCCTTTACCGAGCATGCCTTCTTGGAGCCCGAGTGCGCCGTCGCCTTCCCGTACAAGAACGGCGTCAAGGTGCAGTCGACCGACCAAGGTGCCTACGATACGCGCAAAGAGTGCGCCCATATGTTTGGCTGGGATAACGAGCCCGAGCGTGTGGTCGTCGAGACCATGCTCGTGGGTGGCGGCTTTGGCGGCAAGGAGGACGTGTCCATCCAACACCTGGCCGCGCTCGCCGCATATAAGTTCCAGCGTCCTGTGAAGTGCAAGCTCACGCGCGCTGAGTCGCTTGCGTTCCATCCCAAGCGCCATGCCATGGACGGTACCTTTACGCTGGGTTGCGACGCCGAGGGCAACTTTACCGGCCTGGACTGCGAGATCAACTTTGATACTGGCGCCTACGCGTCGCTGTGCGGCCCGGTGCTCGAGCGCGCCTGCACGCATGCCGTCGGCCCCTACAAGTACCAGAACACCGACATTCGCGGCTTTGGCTACTACACCAACAACCCGCCCGCCGGTGCGTACCGCGGCTTTGGCGTTTGCCAGTCCGAGTTTGCGCTCGAGAGCCTGATCGACCTGCTGGCAGAGAAGGTCGGCCTGGATCCGTGGGAGATCCGCTACCGTAATGCCATCGAGCCGGGCGAGGTTTTGCCCAACGGCCAGATTGCCGACTGCTCCACGGCACTTAAGGAGACGCTGCTCGAGGTCAAGGATGCCTACTACGCGCATCCCGGACATGCCGGCATTGCCTGCGCCATGAAGAACGCCGGCGTGGGCGTGGGCCTGCCCGATGCCGGCCGCTGCAAGATCCGCGTCGAGAACGGCGTGGCCGTGGTCTATGCCGCCACGTCCGACATCGGCCAGGGCTGTAACACCGTCTTTTTGCAGGACGTTGCCGAGGCATGCGGCCTGCCGCTTCGCTGCATCGCCAACGGCGAGTGCTCCACCGAGAACGCTCCCGACTCCGGCACTACGTCTGGCTCGCGTCAGACGGTCGTGACCGGCGAGGCCGTGCGCGGTGCCGCCTTCCTGCTGCGCGATGCCATGCTTGGCATCGAGGCCGGAAAGCCTGCACCCGATACCCCCGTGAGCGCGCATGGTGACGGCGTCAAGATCGAGTATGACGACGGCCGCGCCTATCAGCTGCGCACTCAGGAGCTCGTCGCCGGCCAGGGTATGCATCCTCAAGATCCCGCGGTCGCCATCAAGGCGCTCGAGGGATGCGAGTTTGGCTACGTGTATCTGGAGCCGACCGACAAGCTGGGTGCCGACGTTCCCAACCCCAAAAGCCACATCTGCTACGGCTTTGCCACGCATGTGGTCATTCTGGACGATGACGGCCGCGTGAGCGAGGTCTATGCCGCGCACGATTCCGGCAAGGTGGTCAATCCCATCTCCATCCAGGGTCAGATCGAAGGCGGCGTGCTCATGGGTATGGGTTATGCACTGACCGAGGACTGGCCGCTCAAGGACTGCGTGCCCCAGGCAAGGTACGGCACGCTCGGGTTGTTCCGCGCGCCCGAGATTCCGGATATCCACGCCATCTACGTGGAGAAGGACGAACTGCTGCCCGTGGCATACGGCGGCAAGGGCATCGGCGAGATCGCAACGATCCCCACGGCGCCCGCCGTGCAGAACGCCTATCGCGCATTCGACGGCAAGCTGCGTCCGGATCTGCCCATGGTGGATACGCCGTACAGCCGCGCCCGTCACCGTGGGTAGGGCGCAGACGGCATTGCTGATGGGCTGTTCGCGCACAACACCAACTGTATATGCTGCACCTTTGGCCCCGGCTCCATCGCGAGCCGGGGCCTTTTGTTTGGAGCGGAAACTGTGTTCCGGATTCAAGCCTCAGAATGGGATGAACGGATGGCATGTTTGGCGGAAACTACGGCCCAGTTTTTGGCTCCAGAACGGGATGCATTTTCCGGAACGGTCCACGTGCGGTGGTGTACCGCCCCTTTCGTGTGCGCCGCTTGTCGAATTACGTTATAGCTAGCTATATTATAGGAAGGTATAATATAGCTAGCTATAACGCAAAGGAAGGATGGCCCTATGTTTATCGGAAGAACAGTGGAAATGTCCGAGCTCAATCGACTGTATGGCACGGGCTCCTTTGAGATGCCTGTGATTTACGGCCGCCGTCGCGTGGGCAAAACGCGCCTTATCACAGAGTTTATCCAAGGCAAGAAGGCTATTTACTTTCAAGCTCGTCGTACCAATGCAGAGGCAAACCTGCATGGCTTTAGCCAGGCGATACTTGCGGGCTCCGTTGGTGTTGCTGGCGTGTCGTTTCGTAGTTTTGACGAGGCGTTCGATGCGTTGGCTACCATGGCTCGCACGGAACGTTTGATTGTCGTGATCGACGAGTATCCTTATCTCGCCCAATCGAATCCCGAGATCAGCTCGTTGCTGCAAGACAAGATCGATCACTTGTACAAAGAGACCAAGCTTATGCTTATCCTGTGCGGGTCGTCGCTTTCGTTTATGGAAGAGCAGGTGTTGGGCTACGAGAGCCCACTATACGGTAGGCGTACGGCCCAGTTTAAGATCATGCCGCTCGATTTTACGACGACCCTCGGGTTGTGGCAGAGCATGGGTCGCGAAGACGCTGCAGTTTGCTATGGCATGACAGGTGGCATTCCTGCATATATCGAGAAAGTCGATCCTGCCGCACCGCTCAAGGACAACATCAAACGTCTTTTTCTAACTCCTACGGGCTATCTCTTTGAGGAGCCGAGTAACCTGCTATTGCAGGAGTGCCGCAATCCCGAGCAATATGATGCGATCGTGCAAGCAATTGCCCAGGGGCGCTCGAAGATCTCGGAGATTGCGAGCTCTACGGGAATCCCTGCGAGCAACGTAAAGAGCTATGTGGATAAGCTGGCGTCGCTTGGGATTGTCGAGCGCGAGCTGCCCCTAAACGAGACGAGCAATAAGCGAGCCGTGTATCTGCTGAGCGATCAGATGTTTAGGTTCTGGTACAAGTTTGTTCCGCAGAACATCGGGCTGATTCAAAACGATATGGCCGAGATGGCGTATGAGCGCATTGAGCCGCACGTATCGGATTACATGGGTACGGTCTTTGAGCTTATATGCAGACAATACGTGTACGAACTCGCGCGGGCGGGCCAGCTTGATGTGGTTCCGGCAAGCGTTGGGCGCTGGTGGGGGACGGATAATCGCACGCATACGCAGGAAGAAATCGACTTGATTGTTGACGATGGCGAGGGCACTGCGCTGTTTGCGGAATGCAAATGGCGCAATAAACCGGTGGGCGAAGACGTGCTGCAAAAGCTCGTGCATCGAAGCGAGCTCTTTAGGCGGCAGCACAAAAGCTATGCGATCTTCTCGAAGCGAGGCTTTACGCAAGGATGTCAGGAAGCTGCGGCGAGCAGGGGAGATGCCAAGCTGATTTCGTTTGCCGAGATGTGCGAGCGGAGATAACCAAGCACGCTCTGATGTGATGCTCGGAATGGGTCGCGCTAAGGATGCCAAGCGTAAAACCTTCAATGAAAATGGCGTAAAAACTACATCTGTCATGGCGTAAAAACTACATTGAAAGTAGCGTAAAATCAGCATTGAGAATGGCGTAATTTCGCATATCGCGTGATAGAGAGGGACGGCCGTCTATGGATGCACCAAAGAGATTGACCCAAAAGGGATATAGGCCCCGGCTCATAGAGGAGCGCCTCGACACCCTTATGCGGGCGTTTGGCTGTGTGGAGATCAACGGCCCCAAATGGTGCGGCAAGACCTGGACGGCGCTCTCTCGCTCGGCGAGCGTCTCCAGGCTCGATGAGCCTGCGCAGCGTGCGGCGGCAGAGGTCGACCCAAGCCTGGCGCTCATCGGCGATGCGCCACACCTGGTCGATGAATGGCAGGAGGTGCCCGAGGTTTGGGATGCCGCCCGGCGTTTCGTGGACGCGAGCGGCAACGAACGGGGGACACTTTTGCTCACGGGCTCGACCGCGCTCAAAAGCGAGGAGCGCAGCCATGTTCGTCATTCCGGCACGGGTAGGATCGCCCGTCTGTCAATGCGCCCCATGGCCCTGTGTGAGTCGGGCGACGGCGAGCCGCTCGTGTCACTGGCAAGTCTCTTTAAGGGCGAGGATTTTGCCCCTCAGCGTCGCGAGAGCACGGTGGATGACGTCGCCCGCTGGTGCTGCAGGGGCGGTTGGCCTGCAAATCTTGGGCTTTCGGAAGATCTTGCGCGAGAGACGGCAAGCCAGTACGTGCACTCGGTGCTCGACGTCAACGTGCTGGACGAGGGCATGTCGCCCGAGCTTGCACACGGCCTTTTGCGAGCTCTTGCCATGAACGAGAGCCAGGCTGTCACGTACAAGACGCTCGTAAAGGACGCCTCGTACGGTGAGGCGGGCCCCGACGAGAGGACCATCGCTGCGTACTTGGACCTCTTCAACAGGCTCAAGCTGACCGAGGACCTGTGCGGATGGGAGCCGCCCATGCGCTCGAAGGCCCGCGTTCGCGTGCGCCCCAAGCGCTACTTCTGTGACCCGTCACTTGCGGCGGCGTTGCTGGGGGCTACCCCTGAGCGGCTGCTTGGCGATATGCAAACGCTGGGGATGCTCTTTGAGAATCTCGTCCTGCGCGACGTGCGCGTGTTCCTTTCCACCTACGGCGGTGTCGACAACAGTGTCCATTATTTCCGAGATGAGAAGGGCCTTGAGGTCGATCTGATCGTTGAGCACGACGGGCGCTGGGGAGCCATCGAGGTCAAGCTGAGTGATGCGAAAGCAGACGATGGAGCGAGAAATCTCAAGGCGCTGGAGAGGAAAGTGCTCTCCAATCCTGCCGCCCAGAATGCCGCGCCGGCGTTTTTGGCGGTCGTGGTTGGAAAGGGGAGCATTGCCTACACACGCGACGACGGCGTGGCGGTGATTCCCATGGCGGCACTTGGGGCGTAGTGGTTTTGCGGGCGTGCCGTGCTTCCTTTACCGAAAATCCATTTGGTAAACCAGATGCTCGCGGATAGAATAAAGTTGACGGCAGCCCAAGGGTGATAGCTGGGCAGTGCCGTTGCTTGGTCAAGAGGTCAGTGCCTTAATGGCAGCGACTTGTTATGCTTCGAATGCTGCTTGAGTGCCTCGGAAAGTTCGATAAGCGTCGTGAAGAGCGAGACCAAAGCAACCAAGAGCTCTACGAGCTCTGATGGGCCCGGGATGACCGCTGATTCAAGTCACCGGGCCTAAATTTTTTTCACACATTTGAATAGAGCGGGCGACTCTCTTGGGGCCGTTTGCATGGCGTGTGCTTGGCGCATGGTATTGCGCCCCGCTTTCACGTCCGCACGGGCGCCTATCCTTACAGCAATGTAGCCGCCTGTGTAGTAAGCGGCCAGCAACGGAGAAAGGCCCTAACCGTGTCAGCTGAAAAGACGCCGTGTATCTCGGCTATCGATACGACGAACTTTGCGCGCCAGGTTGTGCTGGACTTTGAGTTTGCGCCGGTGCCAAAGCAGCGCCAACGTCGTGGACTGCGCAACGAGATTATCGAGGTCGGCGCCGTCAAGCTCGATTACCACGGCAACGTTATGGGCGAGTTCTCGCAGTTTGTGCAGACGGAATTTACCGAAGGCGTTGCGTTTCCCGTCCGCGAGCTCACAGGGATATCGGCCGTGGATACCGCGATGGCCGATCCGCTCTATGTGGTGATCAAAAGGCTCAGCGATTGGATCGGTCGCTACTCCGCCCAGGTGGTTTGCTGGAGCGGGGCGGATCGTCGACAGCTTTTGACCGAGTGCCAGGCAAAGCACATCGATCTTTCCGCATTTCCTACGGATTGGGCCGACCTGCAGGCGTTTTACACCTCGATCATGGACGTGGGCAGCCACGGGTGCGTCTCTTTGAGTGACGCGGCGACGTGGTTTGGCATCGAGTTCGACGAGTCGACGGGTCACGCCCACAGCGCCCTTGCCGATGCGCGCGTGACCGCCAAGCTGCTCAAGCAGGTGATGGACGGGGACTACCGCGTGAGCCCGCGCGCCCAGGAAGTCCGCCAGCGGTGGGGGATGGGCGAGCGAGTTCAGACGCGCCTTTCTAGCAAGTGCCCCGAGCTGGGCGACCTGCTGCTGAAGCTGAAGGCGGCGGGAAGGTAGGCGGGTGCCCATTGGGCGTAAGCAGAAGGAATGGTTGCGGGAAGGATTCCAGAATCAGCATCAGAGGGCTGTGCTTGAGATGCTATTCAAGGACACGCTGACGCCCGCCGAGACCAGGCAGGTCAAGAGTATGGACACCGAGATGGCATCCATTGTCGAAGAACGGCTTGCTAACATGATTCGCTGGATGGGCAGGCATAGACCCGTGACGCTGCGCGCGTTATCGTTCACAATGAGGCGTACAGGCTGCCAGAGGTGAACAGTTCCGACGAGGTTCTGAGCAACTGCATCATCGAGATTATCGAGTAGTTCTACGAGAGGGATTTGGCGGCGTGGAGCAATCTAGTTTTACGCGTTTGCAGGAGGAAGCCGGTATGGCAGACGAACTTGTTTTTAGTGGCGGCGAGATAGTTTACACCATGCCTCAACTGCCCAAAGTTGCATCTGTGCCGCTGAACGGTAGCGCCGTGCTGGTTGGTTTTAAGGACGCTCCCGATGGGGAGGAGGTCCTCTTTGATTTTGACCCTCGGGCTGAAAAGGCTACGAAGCTCGACTATGAACTTGCAGCCGTTAGCGGGCTCCTCACGGGCGCGTTGAATATCCTGTGGCAGAAAGACTTCAACCTAGAGGGTGCCAAAGAGTGGGGCGACGAGAAGGTTGGCAAATTCGTTCTTACGATTGCCAAGTCTGCGGGTATGACAAAGGCGGATGCAACTCTAGAAGACGCTATTCGCTTTCTAGAGAAAGGGTTTCCTCTTGCCGCGGACAAGCTGACTGCCGAGTTTGGCGGCGGGCTCCAACATCATCTGCGGGATTTCTCGCACCACCCGAGCTTGGTTGGCCTTGCGTGTTCGATCCTCTCGCAATTCACGTGCAAAGGCTATGGCACCGATACGGCCGGCCGGTTTGTCGCCTTTGACCTGCCTGCCGCCGCCTTCGATCCTGACCGCCCTCTTATAGGCAGGAACGTTCCAGAGAAGATCGCGTTTGGCACTCTGTTCTGGGCAATGCATCTCGTGAGCGACATGGCGGGGTCTAGTTCAAACCCCGGTAAGGGGACGGGTATTCCCGGCGTTGTGCTGTCCCTGCTAAAGGAGCTCTCCTCCCTGCCTGTTTTTCAAGACATGCGGATTGCCTATAAGGGCAAGGATATTCGCATTCAGCAATGGATCTCAAAGCTGTTTAACGGAACGGCGTTCAAAACCGAGGACGGCAAGCCCATTCGCTTCGACCTTCGGACGGAAGTCGGTCTTTTCGATCAAGCTTTAAGCCAGGTGCCAGCAGTCGTGGCCAACGAGGTTATCGTTCGTTGTCTCTACATGCTTTCAAGGCTCAAGGCCGAGCTAGAACGTTGCGAAGTGAGTGATGTCTCCGGCTTGCGCAAGCTCAAGGCTTCGCATTTCATGCCCTACAACAGCAGGGCCCTCACTCGCATGGTCACGGTTTCGAGTACTTCGTTCGTTCTGGCGAATCTGGCGACGGCGGCGGTCAGGGCGGGTATCGAATGCGAGGGGAACAAGGTCGTGTTCGCCCAGAAGTTCTTCTTGCGAATAAACTACGTTGGAGTTGGACGCCTTGCGTTTGCACTCCATGCCGACTGGGGCTATATGGCGGAGGAAATGTCCGAGGCTTGGACTGAGCGCGCCAGGCGCCGCCAGGATATCTTCGATGGATTCCACTTTTATAGCCTAGATAGAGAGACGACGAGGATTGCCTTCTCGCTGAAGCTTGCCGCCATCAACTACGACTGCGGGAACGAGAAGAACGAAGTGCGCAAAGGGCAAAAGAGGAGCTGGGCCCGCGCGTGGCAGGATTCGGTCACGGATGGCCTAGGCATTGATGCAGACGGCTATTTTTTGAGCGAGGAAGATGCGTACGGAGCCCTTGAGGCTATTTCGCGGCAGCGAGGCGGCAAGGTGCGCGCCTTGCTGATCGCTCAGGAGCTGGTTGAGTTTCGCCCCTATTTCCAGATAGGAGATGAAGAGAAGAAGGAATACAAAGGTTTGAAGGGGAGCGGGGCTTGGGTTAAAGATGAATTTCCCAGGAGACAAGACGCGGTTGATTTGGACGCCGTGCGTTCCCTAGAGAAGCAATGCGGGGCGCATATCCGTGAGCTCTCAGGTACATTGCCAAAGGTCTTGGTAGGCGGCGCCATTGCCGTGGCGGCGGCCCTGGGCACAGGAGGAGTGGCCGCGGCATTGGCTCCGGATATTGCTGTCGGTATCTTTGGAGGCTCGTTTGTCGGCCTTCACGGGGCTGCGCTCGTCAATGCGAGTCTTGCTGCTGCTGGCGGCGGCGCCTTGGCCGCCGGCGGCATGGGCATGGCCGGTGGCACCGCTTTAATTGCTGGCGGCGGCGCTGCGTTTGGCCTTTTGGGTTCTAGCGGCGTTGCCCTGGCGGCGTCGATGGGGGAGGACTATGCGCAGTTCGTGCTCGTTGAATGCTCAAGGCTTCTCGCATTTCTTGATGTGGCAACTGACCGCTGCCCGCATGAGGGAGCCATTTTGGTGCAGAAGGCGGCCGAGGCCGTGCAGCGCAGCATCGCTGGTGTTGAGGAGGATGTCGAGAAGGAGAATGGAAAGGGGGACCGCAGGAATGGCAGGTTGCTTAAGCAGTTGAAGAAGGGTCTTGGGTATTTGACTTCGACCCTTAAGCAGATCGAGAAGATGCAGAAGCGCCTTGGTGCCGCCGGTGAGAGCGAGCCGCTCAACAGCTTGCCAGCATCGGGTGGCGAATAGGTCGGGGCGATTCGGCTGCAATTCCGTGTCATCATCGCCACCGCTTAAGATGGTCCCGTGTTTGCCCATCTTTTTGCGAGGCGCGATGAGCATGTCGGCGACTTGCTCGATGTCTGATTTGCCCTTCGATCAGTTCTTGTCGAGCTCCTTTGGGCGGGAGGGGCAGCGATCTAGATATCCGCTCTTGGCATATGAGACAAGAAACCCGTAAGTCCGTGGCAATGTCAAAAGGCATACACAAGTGTCAGTCTTTTGACATCGTATGATTTTGGGGAGTGGCGCGCAGCGATCGCGCGCCACCCTGACGGCGTAAGCGTTTGCTTGCGTTGTAAAATCTAACGATATGAGCATCCCGGTTGCTTCTGTGCTTCGATGCTCTCGTCTTTGGCACCCTCCGCTCAGTGGGGGACTGACTGCAAACGGCGTAAACAAGAAAGAGGAGACAACCGCAAATGAAAGCAACCGAGGCAAATCTACTCGACCTTATGGGCGTGGCGAAGATGCAGTTCGTCATTCCCGTGTACCAGCGAGTTTACTCGTGGAGTGTAAAAGAGTGCGAGGTGCTTTGGGATGACGTCATGCGAGCGGGTCGTGATGGCGTATCGCACTTCGTGGGGTCAATGCTTTATATCCCCGAGTCCGAGAGCTCTGCCACGAGCATTTCGCGCGTGCTTCTGATTGACGGACAGCAGCGCATGACGACGTTTTCGTTGATGATTGCAGCTTTGGCTGACTATTTGGAGAGCAACCCCGACAAGGCTGGCTTCCTTGGCGACCTCAAAATCTCGGCGCTGAGGAAAAATTACCTCTTTAACGATGACGACTACAACGGTCTGGCACGCTACAAGCTGGTGCTCTCGCAGGACGATAAAGAGACGCTGTTCTCCATCGTGTCTGGGGCTCCCGTGCCAGATGAAAAATCGGATCGGATTGTCGAGAACCATGCGTTCTTCCGCGAGAAGATGCGTGGTAAATCATTTGACCCGGCAAGGCTTTGGGCGGGGCTAAACCGCGTGCAGGTCATCGACACTAAGCTCACCGCTGGCGTTGATAATGCCCAGCTCATATTTGAGTCCATGAACTCCAAGGGCAAGCCGCTCACGCCCATTGACCTCATCCGTAACTACGTTCTAATGTCGCTTCCCAACGACGAACAGACCAAGCTTTATGAGGGTTATTGGCATCCACTCGAGTGCTTGTTCGGAAAAGGCGGCGAGGACGAGTTCAATGCATTTATCTGGTACTGGCTGTGGCTTAAAGTTCCCAATAGGATGCCGAAGGAGAACGAGGCCTACTACGAGTTTAAGCGCTATTTCGCCGACGACTACGATGGTGACACCGAGGGCCTGCTTAAGGAGCTGCGCGGGTATGCACATAGATACGCCAGTCTGTTCCTTGGTAAGGAGAAGGACGACGGACTGCGCCGAGTGTTCGGCAGAATCGTAAGCCTCGACGTGAAGCAGATAAGGCCCCTCTTAATGTTGCTTTATTCGGTTTACGAGGGGAATGGACTAGACCGCAATGCGTTTTTACGTATCTGCGAGACTATCGAGTCGTTTCTGTTCAGGCGAGCGGTTTGCGGCAGACTTACCACGGGCCTAAATAATTTCTTTGCCGGCATGTATCGCAATCTCGAGCAGCAGGACGATATCGAGGAGTACGTTACGGCGATGCTCCTTATCCACAGCAGCGGTATGACCGCATACTTTCCGACAGACGAGCATTTTGTCGAGGAGTTTAAGGCGCGTGACTGCTACAACCGCTTCTCTAAAAAGCGCTATTACCTGGAACGCATGGAGAACTGGCACCACCCGAAGGAGTCCATCTCAGCCGACGATTACCAGATCGAGCACATCATGCCCCAGACGATTGATGATGAGCACGGCTGGAAGGAATCGCTTGGTGAGAACTGGGAAGACGTCCACGACAGGCTGTGCAACAACTTGGGAAATCTTACGCTGACGGGCTACAACCAGGAGTACTCAAACCGGTCGTTCTCGGACAAGCTCAATCTGCCTGACGTCGGATTTAAGTGCAGCCCGCTCTACCTAAACAAATCGATTGTCTCGCATGAAAAATGGGGTGAGGAAGAGATTGGGCAGCGCGCGGACGAGCTGGCGAAAGAAGCGTGCGAGATATGGAAGTATCCCGACCTTCCGGCAGACGTCGTCGACAAGTACCGTCCTTCTCGTGGGGAGCCTGACGAGGCTCCTGTCTGGACTCTGCATGAGAACCACCCCACCTTTGCCGAAGGTGGGCTCAACCAGAAGCTTTTCGATGAGGTGCGCGAGTCCGTTCTGAGTGGTAACCCTTCGTGGGAGTCCTACATAGCCAAGTACTATGTAGGCTTCAGGTCGGGCAAGCGAAAACTGCATGCCGTGTTAGAAGGTAGGACCAGCAACGGTGGCTGGATTGCCGTCGGCCTGGCAAAGAGCGTGGATGACCTAATTGATCCAGAGGACATGTGCCAGGACAAACGTACGCAGGGTGGATTTGGCCCAGGCCTACCGACCTATGTTGCTCTTCGTAATGCCGATGACATTCCCGCGGTGCTCGATCTTATAAAGCAGTGCTAGGTTAAAGGCCGGGAATCTAATTCCCGGCCCTTGCCATCTCGGAATTGCCGATGGCTTATCTGCCCACCTACACCCCCGCAATCCCGCGCGCCGCGCTCAGCAGCTCGTACTCCCTCTGGCTCCACTGGTGCAGCTCGGCCGCGTGCACGGCGTCGCGACACAGGTCCAGGAACACCTCGGCGCCCTCGCAGAAGCACTCGCGGGCAAAGGCGCCGGATCCGTCCGCAACGCACGCACCGTCGGCAAAAAGCTTCCAGCTGGACGGCTCGCGCGAGCCGTCTCCGAGCAGCTTGATCTGCAGAACATGTGGGCCGCCAGCGGCACATGGCCCTTCTTCCAACGCCTGCACCGTAAAGCGCATCTGGAGGGACAGAGTATAAAATCCGGAAAAGTGTCGAAATAGGCACCTTAAAACTTCGGAAAAGTGTAGCTGGATGACAAAACAGCACTTAGAAGCCGGTGCTGGATGCGGGATCCTGCGGCCGCCTTCAGCTCTCGCTACTCGTCGTCTCCGTCGTTGGGGTCGCCCTTGAGGGTGTTGATGTCCAGGTACTGGTTATCGTCCTCTTTTTGCTGGGTTTCCGACTCCGCTTGGGTGGGGCCGCGGAACAGCTGGAATCCCTCAAACGCAATGACACCGAGCAGGGCAATGATAATGGCGATAAAGGCAACCTTGACTGCCTGCGGAAATTCCGAGAAACGCAGCGCCTTTTCCTCGGCGTAATAATCGGCGAAGCGCTCTTCGCCCGTGCTTTTGGTATATGCCGGCGCGGACGCGGCCTCCGGGTCATATTCCGGTGCAGGCGTGGCAGCGTACGGATCGTTGAGATAATCGCTCGGTGCGGTGCCATAATCCTCGGTCTCGATGCGACTGGTGCCAGCATAGCCATCGGAATAATCGGAATATGCCGCACCGCCCTCATAGTCCGCGGCGCTCGTGTTGGCGGCAAAAAGCGGGTTAACTGGAACATCGAGCGCCGGCATGCCGGTAGAGGTCTCATCCAGATCGGCTGCAGCCCAGGAATCGTAGGCAACCTGATGGAAAACGGGCTCATCGAGCCTTGCGACCGGAGGCTTGCGTGCCGCAGGAACAGGCAACTGCTGGGCGCTGTACATAACGGTGCTGTCGGTAACGGTGCTGTCGGCCGATTTGCCCTGCGTCGCCGCAGCGAGAAATGCCGCCGTCTCGGACGGGTCGCTTGCGGGGCGGGGAGCGGGCGTGGGCGCCGAAGTGGGTGCGGGCGTAGGCGCGGGCGTCGAAACAGGCGACTGCGCAGGAGTCGGCGCAGATGCGGGCTTAGGCGCAAGTGCGGGATTGGGACTTGACGGGCGAGCCCCGCCGCTCATGAGTTCGTCGGCGGTCCACGGGCGATCATCCATCACGTCGTCAAGGCTCAGCGAAAACAGGTCGTCTTCACCCTCATCGAACATGCGGTGCACATGTCCACCAATTGCCGGAATCAATCCGCGACCGGTGCATGATGCCTTGCTCAACGCCATTCTGTCCCATCCTTTCGAAATACTGATGACATCGATTATATGGAACTTCCCAAGCGGCTCGGTCTTGGATTCGTGCTTTCCAGAACTCGCGCCCAAAAGGGGAGGGGCAATCCAGGCGAGTGCCTACTTGTCGCCGGCCGCCGCCTTGGCCTCATTGAGGTAGCTATAGAAGCTGTACTTGGAGATGCCAAAGAACTCACAGGCGCGCTCGCTCGACTTGGAAATGAGGAAGGCACCGCGACGGTCGAGGTAGCCAATGGCACGAATGCGCTCGTCTTTGGTCATGAGTGCCGCGGGCTTGCCCACAAACTGCTCGCACTCGTGCAGCAGGTCCTCGAGCAGGTCGCCGATGTTCTTGGTAATGGGCTCGGGCTCGGTGTAGCCCGTGCCGCCGGTGCCGGTAAAGGCATCGAGCGAACGCTCAAAAGCCTTCATGAGCGTAATGTCAAAGTTAATGCCCAAAATGCCGACGGGCTTGCCCTCGTCGTTGCGGATAAAGATCGTCGACGATTTGAGCAGCTTGCCGTCAGCGGTTTTAGTGAGGTACGGCTCGCGGTCGTGTACGTCGGTGGCGCCCTCGTGCATGGACTCAAACACGATATGGCTGGGGCCGTCACCCAGTTTGCGCCCGCTGACGTGGCCGTTTTCGATCACTACGATGGAGTGGTCCACGTCCTCGGTCTCCAGATCGTGGACGACGACTTCGCAGTTGGGGCCAAATTGGAGCGCCAGGCCGTGTGCGAGGCGCTTGTAAAACTCAATCTGTGCGGGGGTCATGGGTGCCTTCCTAAAAATTAGTTTGGGCTCACTGTGCCATAAACCACACATGACCGCAAACAAATCCATCAACAGGGCAATTCATGACCGTTCGGCGGCGAAAAAGTACCGATTACGGCAACAAACAATTCGTTAGGTTTGCCAATCAAAAAGTGTGATAGAACAGTGCTAACAAACTTTTTGTTTGGCATCCACATAAAAGTTCAGTCGTGTGAATGGGATCGGGCTGAAACGCGTATGCGGGGGCCGGCAAGAGAGGACTTAAGGAGTTCACCGTATGGCCGATAAGATCCAGTGGGCGGGCAACACGATGCCCAAGAGCGATGACAAGCACTTGGGAATCATGAGCCTCGACCACGTGAAGAAGGCCCGCGCCTTCCACCAGTCGTTCCCCCAATATACCGTCACTCCGCTTGCCCGCCTGGACGGTCAGGCCGCGCGCCTGGGTCTGTCCAACCTGTGCGTTAAGGACGAGAGCTATCGCTTTGGCCTCAACGCTTTTAAGGTCCTGGGCGGCTCGTTTGCCATGGCCAACTATATTGCCGACGAGACCGGCAAGGACGTTGCCGACTGCACCTTCGATTACCTGACCTCCGATCAGCTTGCCAAGGACTTTGGCCAGGCTACCTTCTTTACCGCCACCGACGGCAACCATGGCCGCGGCGTGGCGTGGGCTGCCAACAAGCTGGGCCAGAAGGCCGTCGTGCACATGCCCAAGGGTTCCACCAAGCCCCGCTTCGATAACATCGCCGCCGAGGGCGCCACGGTGACCATCGAAGAGGTCAACTACGACGAGTGCGTGCGCATGGCCGCCGCCGAGGCCGACGCCTGCGAGCGCGGCGTCATCGTTCAGGACACCGCCTGGGAGGGCTACGAGAAGATCCCGTCCTGGATCATGGAGGGCTACGGCACCATGGCTTCCGAGGCTGCCGAGCAGCTGCGCGAGATGGCCATCAACCGCCCGACGCACGTGTTTGTCCAGGCTGGCGTGGGTTCGCTCGCCGGCGCCGTGGTGGGCTACTTCACCAACCTGTATCCCGATAACCCGCCCACCTTCGTCGTGGCTGAGTGCGCGCCTGCCGCCTGTCTGTACAAGGGCGCTGCCGCCGGCGACGGCGATCCGCGCATCGTGGACGGCGACATGCCCTCCATCATGGCCGGTCTGTGCTGCGGCGAGCCCAACATTCTGGGCTGGGATATCCTGCGCAACCACGTCACCGCCTTCGTGTCCTGCCCCGACTGGGTCACCGCTCGCGGCATGCGCACCCTGGGCGCTCCCGAGAAGGGCGACCCGCGCGTCATCTCCGGCGAGTCCGGCGCTGTGACCACCGGCCTGGTCGAGACCCTCATGCTCGATCCCGAGTACGCCGAGCTCAAGGAACTCATCGGCCTGGACAAGACGAGCTCCGTGCTCTGCTTCTCCACGGAAGGTGACACGGACCCGGATCAGTACCGTCGCATCGTCTGGGAGGGCGAGTATCCGACCTGCTAGCAGACTGACCTGTCCGGAGGCAGCCGGAGGACTTTACTCCCTGCTCGGACAGTCCTGCTCGCACGGAGAGCACATTAAGTGCTCTCCGGCTCGTGCGGAACTCGCGACGGAGCAAAGTCCTCCGTCCGCCTCCTACGTTTACTTGCTTGCCGGGTACTCGACCTCACACTGCTTGGCACAAGTGATCTATCTGAAATATCTACCTGTAGGTAAACCCTTGTAGAAAGGTTGACTGTTATGACTAAGGAACTCGATTTCGAGGCAATTAAAAACGCTGCTGAGTCCCATCGTGCTGATATGACGCGTTTTCTTCGCGCAATGATTAGCCATCCCTCTGAGTCTTGTGAGGAGGGTGAGGTTGTCGCCTGCATTAAGGCCGAGATGGAGAGCCTCGGCTATGACGAGGTCAAGGTCGACGGCCTGGGCAACGTTATGGGCTTTATGGGCGAGGGCGACAAGATCATCGCCATCGACTCCCATATCGACACCGTCGGCATCGGCAACATCGAGAACTGGGACGCCGATCCCTATGAGGGCTACGAGACCGACGAGATCATCTACGGCCGCGGCGGCTCCGACCAGGAGGGCGGCATGGCTTCTGCTACCTACGCTGCCAAGATGATGAAGGACATGGGCCTCATCCCCGAGGGCTACAAGATCATGGTCGTCGGCACCGTCCAGGAAGAGGACTGCGACGGCATGTGCTGGCAGTACATCTACAACAAGGACGGCATTAAGCCCGAGTTCGTCATTTCCACCGAGCCCACCGACGGCGGCATCTATCGCGGTCACCGCGGCCGCATGGAGATCCGCGTCGACGTTCACGGCACCTCCTGCCACGGCTCCGCTCCCGACCGCGGCGACAACGCCATCTACAAGATGGCCGACATCATCGCCGACGTCCGCGCCCTCAACAACAACGGCTGTGACGAGTCGACCGACATCAAGGGCCTCGTCAAGATGCTCGACCCCAAGTACAACCCCGAGCACTTCGAGGATGCCCGCTTCCTGGGCCGCGGCACCTGCACCGTCAGCCAGATCTTCTACACCAGCCCCAGCCGTTGCGCTGTCGCTGACTCCTGCGCCATCTCCATCGACCGTCGTATGACCGCCGGTGAGACCTGGGAGTCCTGCCTGGACGAGATCCGCAACCTGCCGGCCGCCAAGAAGTACGGCGACGACGTGAAGGTCTCCATGTACATGTACGACCGTCCGTCCTGGACCGGCGAGGTCTACGAGACCGAGGCTTACTTCCCCACGTGGATCAACAAGGAGACCGCTCCGCACGTCAAGGCCCTCGTCGACGCCCACAAGGCCATGTTCGGTGACGAGCGCATCGGCTGCGAGCCCAGCATGGACAAGCGCACCGGTCGCCCGCTGTGCGACAAGTGGACCTTCTCCACGAACTGCGTTTCCATCCAGGGCCGCTACGGCATCCCCTGCGTGGGCTTTGGCCCGGGTGCCGAGTCTCAGGCTCATGCTCCCAACGAGGTCACCTACAAGGACGACCTGGTCACCGCCGCCGCTATGTATGTGGCTGCCCTGAACCTCTACGATCCGAGCCAGGCCGATGGCGACGCCACCGTGTTCCGCGCCGGTCTGACCAACAACAAGATCGACTAGTCCCATTCCTCGATTTTGTTGAGCCGGGGACAGTTTATGCCCCCGGCGCCTCCTGTTGACTTGGGGCCCGCGGTCGTTATCTCCCATGCTTCCTCAACGGTGGCGGGTCCTCGTCATGGTGCTCTGCATGTTCTAGCCACACGCGCATGCCGGAGCACATCTACTCATTGCGATCGTTTCATCTTTAGAAAGGACATTTCCATGGACGCTAAGTTTACCGAGCTCGTCGAGCAGCTGAACGGCCTCGATTTTAAGGGTATGTACGGCAGCGACTTCCTGCACACCTGGGACAAGACCACCGATGAGCTCAAGGCTCTCTACATCGTTGCCGACGCCCTGCGCGAGCTGCGCGAGAACAACGTCTCGTCCAAGATCTTCGACTCGGGTCTGGCCGTCTCCCTGTTCCGCGACAACTCCACCCGTACGCGTTTCTCCTTCTCTAAGGCCGCCAACCTGCTCGGCCTTGAGCTGCAGGACCTGGACGAGAAGAAGTCCCAGATCGCTCACGGCGAGACCGTCCGCGAGACCGCTACCATGATCTCCTTCATGGCCGACGTCATCGGCATCCGCGACGACATGTACATCGGCAAGGGCGACGCCTACATGGCCGAGGTCTCCGAGTCCGTGCAGCAGGCTTACGAGGACGGCGTTCTGGATCACCGTCCCACGCTCATCTCCCTGCAGTCCGATTCCGACCACCCCACGCAGTCCTCTGCCGACATGCTCTACCTCATCAACGAGTTTGGTGGCCTCGAGAACCTCAAGGGCAAGAAGGTTGCCGTCACCTGGGCCTATTCGCCCTCTTACGGCAAGCCGCTGTCCTGCCCGCAGTCGCTGATCAGCCTGCTGCCCCGCTTTGGCATGGACGTCACCCTGGCTCACCCCGAGGGCTACGACCTCATGCCCGAGGTCGTCGAGCGCGCCAAGGGCTATGCCGCCGAGTCCGGCACCACCTTTAAGCAGGTCAACACCATGGCCGAGGCCTTCGAGGGCGCCGACATCGTGATCCCCAAGAGCTGGGCTCCGTTTGCCGCCATGGAGAAGCGTACCAATCTGTACGCCGAGGGCGACGACGCCGGCATCGCTGCGCTCGAGAAGGAGCTGCTCGCCCAGAACGCCACCCACCAGGACTGGTGCTCCACGACCGAGCTCATGGAGAAGACTGCCAACGGCCAGGACACCATCTTTATGCACCCGCTGCCCGCCGACATCTCCGGTGTCTCCTGCGAGCACGGCGAGGTTAACGCCGACGTCTTCGACATGCACCGCGTGGGCATGTACAAGGAGGCCAGCTACAAGCCGTACGCCATCGCTGCCATGATGTTCCTGCAGAAGGTTGCCGATCCCGCCGCTACCCTCAAGGCCCTCGACGAGCGCAACACCGCCCGTTGGCTCCAGGCCTAAAGCCGGGCTGAGGTAAGCTATGTAAGGGGGGCGCTCTGCCAACCGGCGGGGTGCCCCCTTTTTGCATCGCGGGCGTGCGGGATAAGCGCTTTCGATGTGGATGCCCGCGGCGCGAGTTATGGGTACGATGGTTTCAGGGGAGGTATCACCATGAAACTTGGATGCGTCATTATGGCTTCGGGCGAGGGCAAGCGGTTTGGCTCTAACAAGATGCTTGCCGATATCTATGGCGAGCCGCTGATTGCCCGGACCATCGATTCGGTTCCCCGGGGCTTTGACGTCGTGGTTTCGACGCGTTGGCCCGAGGTCGCCCAGATTTGCGAGGACAAGCATTGCCCGTGCGTGCTGCACGATGGCGAGCTGCGCAGCGAAAGCGTCCGTGCGGGCCTTTCATGGGGAGTCGAACGCAACTGGAAAGGTTGCCTCTTTTTGCCGGGCGACCAGCCGCTCGTGAGTTCGGATTCTTTTGAGGCCATGGTTCGCACGTTTGATGAGCGTGGCCGCAAGCATCCGGTACGTCTTGCGTGCAACGGTGAGCCTTCGAGTCCGGTGCTCTTTCCGGCGGAACTGTTCGATGCGCTCATACGTCTTGAGGGCAAGGACGGCGGGGGCTCGATCCTCAAGGACCGTACCGACGTGGTGCTGGTCGAGGCGCGTGCCTACGAGCTGTGGGACGTCGATACCGTCAAGGGACAGCGCTGCATAACAGAGCATATTGCCGCCTGCTCGTATTTTGATCGCGTGGCCAACTGCATCAATCAATAAGGAGCAATTATGATCATCATCAAAAACGGCGCGCTCGTGACGCCCCAGGGGCTTCGCCGCGCCGACCTTGCCATGGAGGGCGACAAGATCGTGCGGATCGCCGCAGCGATTGAGCCGGCCGAGGGCGATACCGTCGAGGATGCCGCGGGCTGCTGGGTGTTCCCCGGCTTTATCGACGGCCACACGCACATGCAGTGCTGGACCGGCATGGATTGGACAGCCGATAGCTTTGAGACCGGCACGCGCGCGGCTGCCTGCGGCGGTACGACGACCATCGTGGACTACGCGACGGCCGATCGCGGCGTGACCATGCCCGATGCCTTGGCCGAGTGGCATCATCGCGCCGACGGCACCTGCACCGCCAACTACGCCTTTCATATGGCACTCGCCGAGTGGAATGAGCGCAACCGCGCCGATCTTTCGGCCATGCGCGAGGCGGGCGTGTCGTCGTTTAAGACCTACTTTGCCTATGACCACCTGCGCTTGGATGATGCCGAGACGCTCGAGGTGCTGGAGGAGCTCAAGCGCGTGGGCGGTATCCTGTGCGTGCATTGCGAGAACGGCACGCTCGTGAACGAGCTGCAGAAGCGCGTGTACGAGCAGGGGATTCATGGGCCCGAGGGACATGCGCTCAGCCGTCCGGATGTGTGCGAGGCCGAGGCCGTGAGCCGCCTACTGTATCTGGCACACTTGGCCGGCGACGCCCCGGTCAACGTGGTGCACCTTTCGACCAAGCTGGGGCTCGAGGCCATTCGCGCCGCCAAAGCGCGCGGGCAGAAGAACATCTATGTCGAGACATGCCCTCAGTATCTGATGCTCGACGATACTTGCTACTTGGAGCAGGGCGAGGACGGCTTTGCGGGTGCCAAGTATGTGATGAGCCCGCCACTGCGCCATGCCGGCGACCGTGCCGCGCTGCGCGAGGCGCTTGTGGCCGGCGAGATCGATACTATTGCGACCGATCATTGCAGCTTTAACCTGCACGGGCAAAAGGACCGCGGACGCGATGATTTCCGCGCGATTCCCAACGGCGGGCCCGGCGTGGAGCATCGTCCCGTCGCGATTGCCACGAGCTTTGAGGGCCAGCTGGGACCCGAGGATCTGTGCCGCTTGATGAGCGAGAACCCGGCGCGCGTCTTTGGCATGTATCCGCGCAAGGGCTGTCTTGCCGAGGGCGCCGATGCCGACGTGTGCGTGTGGGATCCCAAGGCGCGCTGGACGATCAGTGCCACGACGCAGCATCAGGCCGTGGACTACACGCCGCTCGAGGGCTTTGAGGCACATGGCCGCGCCAAGGCCGTGTTTGTGAACGGCGTGCTGGTGGCGCGCGATGGCGAGCCCACCGGAGCCCAACCCGGCCGCTACGTCCCCCGCTAGCAGCAAAGATGCCGTGTCCCCTCCTCAGTTGCGGTGAAATACGGACTGTTTGCGGCCGTCGGGCGGCCAAACAGTCCGTATTTCACCGCAACTGAGGAGATGGGGCCGGCTACTTGAGGCTGCTGGCGACGACGGGGCGGTCGAGAGCTGCCTCGAAGCGGTCGGCCATCGTGGGGTCGCTGAGCGTGTCGACTTGGTTGAGCATGACGCGTGCGGTGCTGAGTTTCAGCGCCTGCATCTCGGCATTGAGCACCATGGCGACGCGCTCGGGCGTGGCGATGTCAGTGAGCTCGCAGCCGCAACGCTCGCAAAAGAGCTCGGGGCGGTGGACGGCTTCGTTGATGGGCTTGCCGAACCCCGAGGCGCCGACGATCCAGACGATGTTGGCCGTGCCAGAGGGAATCACCGGCTCCCAGGCGGCGTGCGCCTTGAGCGGGAGCCGCTTGCTGCCGTCCGCCTCGGCCAGGACGTAGTCAAAGCGCTGCGCCAGCTGGTCGAGCGGCTCGGCAGGGGAGGAGAACTTGCCTGTCTGGGGGTCCAAGACACCTGTCTGGCAGATGCTTCCCCGCACAAGCCCCGCGCAGGCCTCGCAGGTGCAGCCTAGGGCGTGTGAGGCACCTGGCTTCCAGGGCGCGGCGTCCAGGCGACGGCTCGACCCGTCCCACGGCACGCCGGCGACGGGGAACATGCGCGTGGTGGTGCAGAGGAGCACGCGGCCGCCAGCGCGCATAAGCTCAAGGCCGAGCGTCTTCAGCAAGGTCGACTTGCCTCCACTGCCGATAATTGCAGTAATGCCCGGCTCGATCTTGAGCGCGGAGGCAAGGTTTCCGCTCGTCGTTTCCATCTGTTCACCGCCGTATAATACTGTGATAATAAATAATCATCAGAGGAGTAGCGGTCGAACCGCATTTGCTCTGCTCAAACCGTAGCACAGGGAGGTGTCCCGGGAATGCTCGTTTATGTTCGCGGCGCCGGCGATATCGCCACGGGCGTCGCCGCTCGCTTGGTGCGCGCCGGCGTGTCGGTCGTTATGGCCGATATCGCGGTTCCCACGTGCATCCGCCGCACAATCAGTTTTTGCGAGGCTATTCGCTTGGGCGAGGTCGAGGTCGAGGGCATTCGCGCTCGCTTGGCACAGACGCCGGCAGAGGCGCTTGCAATTACCGAGGCTGGAGACGTCGCCGTTGTGGTGGACCCCCAGGCCAAGATGCTCGGCGAGCTGAAACCCGCTGCCGTGGTCGACGCGATTCTGGCTAAGCGCAACCTGGGTACCACGCGCGATATGGCGCCTGCCGTCATCGCCGTGGGGCCGGGCTTTACCGCGCCGGTTGACTGCGACGCCGTGGTCGAAACCATGCGTGGGCATTTCCTGGGCCGTGTCATTACCCAGGGTTCGCCCCAACCCAACACGGGCGTGCCGGGCATTATCGCTGGCTATGGCAGAGAGCGCGTTATCCACAGCCCCGCCGCCGGCGTGTTTCGGTCCGACCGCGCGATCGGCGACATCGTGAGCGCCGGAGACGTGATTGGCTACGCGGGCGATTCGCCCATGTGCACGCAGATCGATGGCTGTCTGCGCGGGCTTTTGGCGAACGGCGTGCAGGTGACTGAGGGCTTTAAATGCGCCGATGTCGATCCGCGCGGCGATGCCAGCTATATCAACTACATTTCGGACAAGGCGACGTCGGTCGGCGGCGGCGTGCTCGAGGCACTCGCTATGCTCACCGATATCTTTAGAGGATAGAAGGCGGCAATGGAAAAGCTCGATGTTGTGAATGCGGCGCTTGTCGCCCTGCGTGCTGGCGAGACGTGCGAGCTCGTGGTCGTGGCCGGCACGGCGGGGTCGTCGCCGCGCGGCGTGGGCGCCTGGATGGCCGTCTTTGCCGACGGTAGCCAGGCGGGCACCATCGGCGGCGGCAAGATCGAGCTTTTTGCGCTGGACGAGGCGCGAGAGCTCCTGAGCGCGGGACAGTCGCGTCTGGTCCGCTACACCATGGGCGGCGAGAACTCCGATACCGGTATGATCTGCGGCGGAGCCATCTGCCTGTGCTATCTGCATCTGGATGCGATCCAGGCACCGTTGTTCCAGGAAATTGCCGACGTCTTGACGTATCGACGTATCGGCGACTTCGTCATCGACTTTGAGCCGTTTATCGCGAGCGCGCTCGAGGGCGATGTGGCCGAGTACCATGGCGAGGCATCGCGCCATACCATTGCCGGCTGCCCCGGGCTTTCGCTGGTGGAGGAGGGGAGTAAGGTCACCTACACCAACGCGGCCTCTGAGATTCCCGCGGCGCACATCGAGACGCTCTGCCCCGAGGGCCTGACCTACATCTTTGGCTGCGGCCACGTGGGCGCCGCGACGGCGCGGGTGCTCACGGCGGCGGGCTTTGCCGTCGTGGCGTGCGACGACCGCCCCGGCACGCTGACGCCCGAATGGGTGCCCAGTGTCTACGACCGTCGTCTGGTCGACTACAAGAACCTGAGCAAGCAGTGCCCCATCGGCCCGCGCGACCTGGTGGTCGTCGCCACGGCGGGTCACAAGTCCGATATCGACGTGGTGATTCAGGCCATGCGTGCCAAGCCTGCCTACCTGGGCTGTCTGGGTTCGCGCCGCAAGACGGCCTTTGTGCGCGCCCGCCTGGAGCAGGAAGGCTTTACGCAGGACCAGATCGACGAGCTGCACCTTCCGATCGGCGTTGCCATCGAGGCCGAGGACCCCGAGGAGATCGCCATCTCCATCGCCGCCGAGATGATCCACCTGCGCCGCACCAAACTCGTCCCCCGCAAGCGCTAATCGGATCCCCACCAATAAGTTGCGGTGAAATACGGATTGTTTATGCCTGTTAGGCCGCCAAACAGTCCCTATTTCACCGCAACTGCTTTTTGGGGATCACTATGTGCGGGGGAGTTGTGGAGTTGTGCAGGCAGACGAGGTTTTTCTGGAAATACGCACCCAATGCGCGTATAGTACCGATTGTTTTGTCGGCTCCTGCTGCGTCGAGTCCAAACCGCGAAATGCCATGAGCGGCGCGGATGCAGCCAGGAGGCACGAGGACAACCCATCGTGGCCACGCCCCGTGCTTAAAACCCCAAGAAGGAGTGAACAATGGCAGAAGAGAAGTATGTGCCGCGTCTGAAGACCAAGTACAACAACGAGGTCAAGCAGCAGCTTCAGGACAAGTTCCAGTACGAGAACGTCATGATGATCCCCAAGTTTGAGAAGATCGTCGTGAACATGGGTGTCGGCGAGGCCGCTACCGATTCCAAGGCCATCGACGGTGCCGTGCGCGACCTGCGCGCCATCACCGGCCAGCAGCCGATGATCACCCGTGCCCGCAAGTCCATCGCTACCTTCCGCCTGCGCGCTGGTATGCCGATCGGCTGCAAGGTTACCCTGCGTGGCGACCGTATGTGGGAGTTCTTCGATCGTCTGACCTCCGTCGCGATCCCCCGTATCCGCGACTTCCGCGGCATCTCCGCCAAGAGCTTCGACGGCCGTGGTAACTTCTCCATGGGCGTCACCGAGCAGCTCATCTTCCCCGAGATCGACTTCGACTCCGTCGATCACCAGCGTGGTATGGACATCACTTTCGTGACCACCGCCAACACCGATGAGGAGGCCAAGGCCCTTCTGGACGCCTTCGGTTTCCCGTTCAAGAAATAGGTTCACCTGCCCTATAAGCGCCGTTCCCACAAGGGGGCGGCGCTTGGGGCGAACAATACTCTATGTGAGGAGGATATAAGTGGCTAAGACATCGATGATCGTCAAGTGCAATCGCAAGCAGAAGTTCTCTACTCGTGAGTACACGCGCTGCCAGCGCTGCGGCCGTCCGCACTCTGTGTACCGCAAGTTCGGCCTGTGCCGTGTCTGCTTCCGTGAGCTTGCACTCAAGGGCGAGCTTCCCGGCGTTAAGAAGGCCAGCTGGTAAGTCACTACCAGCGTTTCAAGCATCCGTTTGGAACAGGGAAAACGCGCTAAAAAGGCTTTGCCGTTAAGGGCGGTGAAGAACCAAGAGCACGTGTTCATCAAGAACGAAGGAGAATCTGTATGAACCTTACAGACCCGATCGCAGATATGCTTACGCGCATCCGTAACGCTAACTCTGTGAACAAGGCCACGGTCTCCATGCCGAGCAGCAAGAAGCTCGTCGAGATCGCTCGTGTTCTGCACGAGGAGGGCTACATCGAGGGCTACGATGTCGAGGACACCGTTCCCCAGAAGACTCTGCACATCACGCTTAAGTATGGTCCCAAGAAGGCTAAGGTCATCAACGGCATCCGCCGCATTTCCAAGCCGGGCCTGCGTAAGTACACCGGCGTTGCCGACATGCCCCGCGTCCGCGGTGGCCTTGGTACCGCCATTATTTCCACCAGCCATGGCGTCATGACCGACCGCGATGCTCGCAAGCACAACGTCGGCGGCGAGATCATCGCTTACGTCTGGTAATTCGCTCGGTAGGTAGAAGGAAAGGAGATCACCGTGTCTCGTATCGGTAATAAGCCTGTCCAGATTCCCGCCGGAGTCGAAGTGGCAGTCAACGGCAACAACGTTGTCGTCAAGGGCCCCAAGGGCCAGCTCGAGCTCGATGTCTTTGAGAAGCTCGCTATCAACGTCGAGGACAACGTCCTCACCGTTTCCCGTCCCGACGACGAGCGTGAGACCCGTGCCCGCCACGGCCTCACCCGCGCCCTCATCCACAACATGGTTGTTGGCGTTTCCGAGGGCTTCGAGAAGAAGCTCGAGCTCGCCGGCGTCGGTTACCGCGTCCAGCAGAAGGGCAAGAACCTCGAGTTCTCCCTGGGCTTCTCGCACCCCGTGATCGTCGAGGCTCCCGAGGGCATCACCTTCGAGGTTCCCGACAACACCCACGTGAACGTCAAGGGTATCAACAAGCAGCAGGTCGGTCAGATCGCCGCTGAGATCCGCGGCCATCGTCCTCCCGAGCCTTACAAGGGCAAGGGTATCCACTACGTTGGCGAGCACATCCGCCGCAAGCTGGGTAAGGCCGCCAAGTAGTCGTAACCGACTCACTCGCATAAGACCAGCACCCCGTCAGGTGCTGGCAAGATCAACCTTTTTAGGAGTTTACGTATGAACAAGCATAAGGCGAAGCTGGAAGGCCTCAAGCGTCGTCAGCGTCGTGTTCGCGGCAAGGTCTCGGGTACCTCCGAGCGTCCGCGTCTTCGCGTGACCCGTACTAACGCCAACATCTATGCCCAGATCATCGACGACAGCAAGGGCTCCAGCCTGACGCTCGTCTCCGCCTCGACCCTCGAGGCCGAGTTCAAGGGCACCCACACCTCGAACAAGGAGGCTGCGGAGAAGGTCGGTCAGCTCGTTGGCAAGCGTGCCATCGAGGCCGGCATCACCAAGGTCGCCTTCGATCGCGGTGGCCGTATCTACCATGGCCGCGTCAAGGCCCTCGCCGACGGTGCTCGTGCCGCCGGTCTCGAGTTCTAGGAGGTATGTAGCACATGGCTCGTAATCAGAAGCAGCAGCGCGAGGCCTCCGAGTTCGAGGAGCGCGTCGTTTACATCAACCGCGTGTCGAAGACCGTCAAGGGTGGTCGTCGCATGAGCCTCGTCGCTCTCGTCGTCGTTGGCGACGGCAAGGGCAACGTCGGCGTTGGCATGGGCAAGTCCGCTGAGGTGCCCATGGCCATCTCCAAGGCGTCTCTCGATGCCAAGAAGAACATGTTCCACGTGCCGGTGACCGATCAGGGCACCATTCCGCACGAGGTTCTCGGTCACTTTGGTGCCGGCCGCATCATCATCAAGCCCGCTGTCGAGGGTACCGGCGTTATCGCCGGCGGCGCTGTGCGTCCCCTCTTCGAGCTTGCTGGCATCAAGAACGTCCTGTCCAAGTCCCTCGGTACCGACAACGGCCTCAACATCATCAAGGCTGCCGTCGAGGGCCTCAAGGAGCTCTCCAGCCCTGAGGACGTCGCGGCTCGCCGTGGCCTGACGGTCTCCGAGATGTTCGTCGGTAAGGAGAACTAAGCATGGCTGACACCATCAAGATCAAGCAGGTCCGCAGCACCAACGGTTGCAAGCAGGACCAGGTCCGTACTGTCCGTGCCCTCGGTCTCCACAGGATCCGCGAGGTTCGCGAGATTGCTGACAACGAGTCCGTCCGCGGCATGATCTTCAAGGTCAAGCACCTTGTCGAGATTGTAGAGGAGTAGCAAATGCAGCTTCACGATCTTACTCCCGCGCCCGGTTCCACCAAGAACCGCAAGCGCGTCGGCCGTGGCAATTCTTCGGGTCACGGCACCACTTCTGGCCGCGGTCAGAAGGGCCAGGGTTCCCGCTCTGGCGGCACCAAGGGTGCCGGTTTCGAGGGTGGCCAGACTCCGCTGGCTATGCGCCTGCCCAAGCTTCCGGGCTTCCGCAACCCCCGTCGTATCGAGTACACCGCTGTTAACGTTGAGCGTCTCGAGCGCAAGTTCGAGGACGGCGCTGTGATCGACGGTGCCGCTCTTAAGGCCGCTCGCATCACCAAGAGCGAGTTCGAGCCCGTCAAGGTGCTCGGCAATGGTGAGCTCACCAAGAAGTTCACGGTCAAGGTCGACAAGGTCAGCGCTTCTGCGCAGGCCAAGATCGAGGCCGCCGGCGGAAAGGTCGAGCTGCCGTGCTAAATGGTCTTAAGAATGCTTTCCGCATCAAAGAATTGCGCGAAAAGATTCTTTTTACCATAGCTATGCTCGTCGTGTACCGCATTGGTGCGCACGTTCCTGTGCCCGGCATTCCCTTCCAGGGGATGCTGGGCCTTTTCTCGACCGATAACAATTCGGTCGCCGCAGGTGCTATGGCCCTCCTGAATCTTTTCTCTGGCGGCGCGTTGAGCTATGTGTCGGTGTTTTCGCTGGGCATCATGCCTTACATCACCAGCTCGATCATCCTCCAGATGCTCCAGGCCGTCGTGCCTTCCCTGCATGAGCTTGCCCGCGAGGGCGAGGTCGGTCAGACCAAGATTACGCAGTATTCGCGTTACCTCACCCTGGCTCTGGCAATCCTCAACTCCGTGGGTTACCTCTTCCTCTTTAAGAGCTTCGGCATCAGCTTTAATGGCGCCGGCGCTCCCGAGATCATCTTCGACCTCATGATCGTCGGTACGCTCACCGCGGGCGCTATGCTGATCATGTGGATTGGTGAGCTCATCACCCAGCGCGGTATCGGCAATGGCATGTCGCTGATCATCTTCGCGAACATCATGGCCGGTCTGCCGCAGGCTATCTTCTCCAGCACCGAGGGTAACGCCGGTGGCATCATCACCATGGTGATCATCTGCGCCATCATCCTGCTGGTTATCCCGCTGATTGTTTTCCTTGAGCGCGGCCAGCGCCGCATCCCGGTCTCCTACGCTAAGCGCGTCGTGGGCCGTCGCATGATGGGTGGCCAGACCACCTACCTGCCCATCAAGGTCAACACCGCGGGTGTCGTGCCGATCATCTTCGCTTCGGCGCTGCTGTACTTCCCGGCTCAGATTGCCGTGTTCTTCCCCGGCATCGGCTGGATTCAGGCAGTTGCCTCCGCGCTTTCGACCGGTTGGCTTAACTGGGTGCTTAACGTTGTCCTCATTGTGTTCTTCGCGTACTTCTACACCTCCATGGTGTTCAACCCCGATGACACGGCCGATAACCTTAAGAAGCAGGGCGGCTTTATTCCGGGCGTCCGTCCGGGTAGGGCTACCGCGGCCTACATCAAGAACGCGCTCAACAAGATCACGCTTCCCAGCGCTGTCTTTTTGGCGCTCATCGCCATCGTGCCTTCGATCATCTTCTCCTTCACGGGTAACCATCTGATCCAGGCATTTGGCGGCACGTCCATCCTCATCATGGTCGGCGTCGTGCTCGACACGGTCGATAAGCTCGAAGGCCAAATCAAGATGTATGATTACGATGGATTCTTTAAATAGGCTAGAGGAGGATTGCTCATGAACCTCGTATTGCTCGGAGCTCCGGGTGCCGGTAAGGGCACCGTCGCACAGGAGCTCGTCGCCGAGTTTGGCGTCGCCCATATTTCCACGGGCGACCTGCTGCGTGCTGCCGTCAAGGGTGGCACCGAGCTTGGTATTCAGGCTAAGAAGTACATGGACGCTGGCGAGCTCGTTCCCGACCAGCTCGTGATCGACCTTGTCAAGGAGCGCCTTGCCGCCGATGACGCCCAGCAGGGCTTCATCCTCGACGGCTTCCCGCGCAACACCGCCCAGGCTGTGACGCTCGATTCCGAGCTTTCCGCCATGGGTCGCGAGATCGACTGTGCCCTTCTGGTCGATGTGGCCCCCGAGGTCATTATCGATCGTCTGTCTTCGCGTCGCACCTGCCGCGCCTGCGGTTACACCGGCACCGCTGCCGATGCCACCTGCCCCAAGTGCGCAGGCGAGATGTATCAGCGCGACGACGACAAGCCCGAGACCATCAAGAACCGTCTCGACGTCTACGAGAAGTCCACGAGCCCGCTCGTCGACTACTATCGTGGCCAGGGTCTGCTCAAGTCGGTCAACGGTGACCAGGCTCGCGAGACCGTGTACGGTGATGTCAAAGAGGCTCTCGGTCTATGATCAAGATTAAGTCTGCAACGCAAATCGAGCAGATGAAGAAGGCAGGAGCGCTATCTAAGATGGCGCTCCGCCACGTTGGAGCCATGGTGCGCCCCGGCGTTTCGACTTTTGAGCTCGATCAGCTCGCGGAGCAGATTATCCGCATGCATGGCGGCACCCCTGCCTTTAAGGGTTACGGCGGGTTCCCGGGGACCATTTGCGCATCGATCAACGATGCCGTGGTCCACGGTATTCCCAACCCTGACATGATCCTGCGCGATGGCGATATCATCTCCATCGATACGGGAGCCGTTGTCGACGGTTGGGTCGGCGATAACGCATGGACGTTTTTCGTCGGCACCCCCACGCCCGAAGCCAAGGCTTTGTGCGAGGTCACGCGCGATTGCCTTAAGGCTGCCATCGAGCAGGCTGTTCCCGGTAACCATATCGGGGACGTCGGTTATGCCGTTCAGTCCCTCGCCGAGTCTCACGGTTACGGCGTGCTTCGTGATTATGTTGGCCATGGCATTGGCCGCGTGATGCACGAGGACCCCAACGTTCCTAACTACGGAAAGAAGGGGAGGGGCGTTCGCCTCCAGGCCGGCATGGTCATTGCCATCGAGCCGATGGTTACGATGGGTTCCAACCATGTGAGCACGGGCTCCGACGGTTGGATTGTTACGACCAACGACCACCTGCCCGCCGCGCACTACGAGAACACCGTCGCCATTACCAATGACGGTCCGGTGATTCTGACCACGGATGCCCAAGGTGCTTGGTGTTCGCTCCAAGGCGGAGAAATGTAACAAGTTCCACTTAGTTGTGGAGCCATTACGAAGTTATTACGATGCGTGCATACGTGTTGTAGAATACTCAATCGCTGTCGTTTTCTAGAGAAAGATGATTGCTTGTGAAGAAGGAAGACGCAATTGAGCTCGAGGGTACGGTAAAGGAACCGTTGCCCAACGCCATGTTTAAGGTCGAGCTCGAGAACGGTCATTCGGTTCTGTGCAACATTTCTGGCAAGATCCGAATGAATTACATCCGTATTCTCCCCGGTGACAGGGTTGTCGTGGAGCTTTCCCCGTACGACCTGACCCGCGGCCGCATCACCTATCGCTACAAATAGCGGCACGTATACACGCACTCCATTTCCGACTGCAGGCTTAGCTCAACCTACGGTCGGATTGTGTGTGAAGACCAGCCATAGTTTTAAACGCCTGCGGCTGGGCGAGTAGATAGTAGGGAAGTAGTTTGAGCGCTACCGAAAGGAAGAACGATGAAGGTACGTCCTTCGGTCAAGAAGATGTGCGATAAGTGCAAAATCATTAGGCGCCATGGCAAGGTCCTCGTCATTTGCGAGAACCCCCGTCATAAGCAGCGTCAGGGTTAAGAGAGGAGACTACGTTGGCCCGTATTAATGGTGTCGACCTCCCGCGTGAGAAGCGCGTTGAGATCGGTCTGACCTACATTTACGGCATCGGCCGCACCACTGCGACGAAGATTTGCGTCGAGTGCAACGTTAACGTGGATACGCGCGTTAAGGACCTCACCGAGGATGAGGTTAACGCCATCCGCGATTATATCGACAAGAACCAGATCATGGTTGAGGGCGACCTCCGCCGTGAGCGCAACCAGAACGTCAAGCGCCTTATGGACATCGGCTGCAACCGCGGCCTTCGTCACCGCAAGGGCCTCCCGGTCCGCGGCCAGCGCACCCACACTAACGCTCGTACCCGCAAGGGCCCGAAGCGTCAGATCGGTGCTAAGAAGAAGAAATAAGGAGCGCTAGATAGATGGCTACTGCTAAGAAGAACGTTCGCGCTGCCCGTCTGAAGCGCGCGGACCGTAAGAACATTTCCGTGGGCCAGGCTCACATTCGTTCTACGTTCAACAACACGATCGTTTCGATCACCGATCCCCAGGGCAACGTCATTTCCTGGAAGTCGGCTGGCCAGGTGGGCTTCAAGGGCTCCCGTAAGTCCACGCCGTTCGCTGCCCAGATGGCTGCCGAGGCTGCTGCCAAGCAGGCCATGGAGCACGGTATGAAGAAGGTTTCCGTCTTCGTCAAGGGCCCCGGCTCCGGTCGTGAGACCGCCATCCGCTCCCTCCAGGCTGCTGGCCTCGAGGTCTCGAGCATCCAGGACAAGACCCCCATTCCGCACAACGGCTGCCGCCCCAAGAAGCGTCGCCGCGTGTAACTGAAAGGATCGTATCAATATGGCAATCGACAGGACTCCTGTTCTTAAGCGCTGCCGTCAGCTCGGGATCGATCCCGCTGAGCTCGGTTACAGCAGCAAGAAGGAATCTATCCGTCAGCCCAAGCGCCGTCGCAAGGAATCTGAGTACGGCATGCAGCTGCGCGAGAAGCAGAAGGTCAAGTTCATCTATGGCGTTCTGGAGAAGCAGTTCCACGGCTACTTCAACAAGGCCCGTAAGATGAACGGCGTCACCGGTGAGAACCTCATGATCATTCTTGAGTCTCGCCTCGACAACGTCGTCTTCCGTCTTGGCTTCGCCCGCACCCGCAAAGAGGCTCGTCAGTCCGTCCGTCACGGTCACTTCACCGTGAACGGCAAGCGCGTGGACATCCCGTCCTACCGCGTCAAGGCCGGCGACGTCGTCGCTGTCGGCGAGAAGTTCCGTGACCTCCTCCCCATCAAGGAGGCTCTGATTTCCTCCGAGCGCTTTGAGGTCCCTGGCTGGCTCGAGGTCGATATCGAGAAGCTGTCTGGTAACGTGCTCGCTCTGCCGACGCGTGAGCAGATCAGCGGTGATATCAACGAGCAGCTCATCGTCGAGCTCTACTCTAAGTAGTCCATCCGGGCTGCTGAGGCTGGAGGTAATACATGTCAGAATTCATTAGGCCTCAGGTTCAGGTCGAAGAGATCAACGAGACGTCTGCTCGTGTCTCCGTCGAGCCGCTCGAGCGTGGCTACGGCGATACGCTGGGTAACTCCCTTCGTCGCGTTCTTCTGTCCTCGCTCGAGGGTGCCGCCGTCGAGGCTATTCAGATCGATGGCGCGCAGCACGAGTTCATGACCATCCCTAACATGGTCGAGGATGTCACCGACATCGTCCTGAATGTCAAGGGTCTTGTCTTCAGGGCTCTCGGCACGACCGACGAGGCGACCGCCACCATTTCGGTTGACGGCCCCTGCGAGGTCACCGGTGCGGACTTCTTTATTCCGTCCGAGTTTGAGCTGGTCAACCCCGAGCAGCACATCGCTACGCTCACCGAGGGTGGCCATCTCACCATGAGCATGCGCATCGGCTATGGCCGCGGCTATGTTTCTGGCGAGGCCAACAAACGCGACAACGATCCCATCGGTGTGATCCACGTCGACTCGCTGTACTCGCCGGTTTCCCGTTGCGCCAAGCTCGTTGAGGCTTGCCGTGTCGGTCAGCACACCGACTACGACCGCCTTGTCCTCGAGATCGAGACCAACGGCTCCATCGCCCCGCGCGACGCCGTGGTCCAGGCTGCCAATATCATTAACCAGCATATGGCTGCCTTTATGAACCTTGCCGAGACCCCCGAGGTCGAGGAGGAGGCTTCGATCTTCGCTCCCGAGGTCACCAACGACAACGCTGAGCTGGACAAGCAGATCGAGGATCTGGACCTTTCCGTCCGTTCTTACAACTGCCTTAAGCGCGCCAGCATTCACTCGGTCCGTCAGCTCGTTGAGTTCTCGGAGAACGATCTGCTCAACATCCGTAACTTCGGTGTTAAGTCGATCGAGGAAGTGAAGGACAAGCTTGAGTCCATGGGCCTGAGCCTGAAGGCTTAATGCTTCGCATATTTGAGGAGAAACTAGACCATGCGTCATAACGTTAAGAAGGGCCTGAAGCTCGGCACCGATGCGAGCCACACCAAGGCCATGAAGAAGAGCCTTGCTAAGGCCCTCTTCGAGAACGACCGCATCAAGACCACCGAGACCCGCGCTAAGGCGCTGCGTTCGGTCGTCGATCCGATCATCACCTGGGCCAAGAAGGGCGACCTGCACTCTCGTCGTCTGGCTATCGCCAAGCTCGGCGATAAGCAGCTCGTTGCCGAGATCTTCGACAAGGCTGCTCAGGGCATGTGGCAGGACCGCAACGGCGGTTACACCCGCATCATGAAGCTCGGTAACCGCAAGGGCGACAACGCTCCCATCGTTATCATGGAGCTCGTCACCGAGCCTTGCACGCCTAAGGCTAAGAAGGCTGCTCCGGCCCCCAAGAAGGCCGCTGCTCCCAAGAAGGTCGAGGCTGCCGAGGAGGCTCCTGCTGAGGAGACCGCTGAGTAGACAATCCGTCTGCATAGGCTATATTCGAGGGGTACGTTCGCGTACCCCTCTTTTTTTGTCGCGATACCGTTGCTTGTTTGTTGGGAGCGCCCATGACTGCGCCGTCTGATTTCAATTCGATTTCCGAGCTTGACGCCACGCTCGTATTTCGCGTGGCCTATGATGGCTCGTCGTATAGCGGATTTGCCGAGCAGCCGGGACAGACGACGGTTGCGGGTGAGCTACGTCGAGCTATTGAGACGCTCCTGCGCCGTCCGATCGACCTGACGTGTGCGGGACGTACCGATGCCGGCGTGCATGCGGTGGCACAGTTTATCAGCGTGCCCGTAACGGACGCTGAGTTGGCTTTGACGCGCCGTAGGTGGCTGAGGGCCATGGATGCCCTCCTGCCCAAAGATATCGCCATAAACGAGGTCTACAAGGCCCGTAAAGGCTTTTCTGCACGCTTTGATGCGCGTTCCCGTACGTATACGTACCGTATTGCCGATCGCGACGCGCGCCCTGTGCTTTCGCGCGGTGCGGTGTGGTGGCATCGCTACCCATTGGATGTTGAGGCGATGTCTGCGGCCTGTCCCGCGCTGCTGGGCGAGCAGGACTTTAAGAGCTTTTGCAAGGTTGCCTCGGCCGTTGGCAAGCCCACGCATCGCTGCGTGATGCGTGCCGAGTTTGGCCATGAGGTTGCGTTTGGCGAGGACATCCTGACGTTTACCATCGAGGGCAATGCGTTTCTGCATTCGATGGTCCGCACGATCGTGGGCACGCTTGTCGAGATTGGCATGCATCGCCGTGAACCCGAGTGGATGCGCGAGGTCATCGATGCTTGCGACCGTATCGCTGCGGGCCCCACGGCTCCTGCCTGCGGCCTTACGTTTATGGGCGTGGATTACGATCCCGCCGAGCTTGTCGTGCTCGACTAGGGGAGGGCTCGACGCGTCGTGCGTCGGCACCTGTCATCTGTGGGCTGCGCGTGTGCAACATCTGTTCTTGGCGTGCAATACAACCGGTGTCTCATTGCTTTTATTGCCGGGGTGTACCATGAACCACGGTTTGATTCATTGCTGTCGAGAGGACGGATAACTTGGTTCGACGTGGCTCGCATCCGCGACTTTCGGTGATCCTTGTGGTAGAAGGTTCGCCCAGCTATGCGATGCGTGCGCTCGAGAGTGTCCAGAACCAAGACCTCTACGATTTGCAGATTGTCGTTGTCTGCCGCGATGCTGCGCCCGGTGTGCGCCATTCGCTTCAAGTTGCTGCCGACAGGGACATCCATATTGATTTGATTGACGTCGAGGACGCGAAGCGCGGTGCTTGCCTTCGTGCCGGTTTTGCTGCCTCGCGTGGCTCTCAAATCATCGCTATGAACGCCGATGAGTGGTTTGCTCCGCAGTCCCTTTCCAAGATGGTCGATATCGCGTGCGATACCGCGGCAGACATAGTGTTCCCCACGGTGTCGCTCGACCGCTATGATGCACATCGAGAGCGCCATTCGCGCGTCTTGGATGCTGCTCATATTTCCATTGATGGCAAATCTTCGATGGTGGCCGGGCTGCCTCAGTTGATTTTAGGCGGCCTTGTCGTTCAGACCTCTGGTGTGATGTACAGCCGCTCGCTGTTTGAGGCATGCCTTTTGTGCGACAAGGTGTTTCGCACAGTTGGGTTTATGACATGCGCGCTTTCGCAGGCACGATGCGTGTCCGGCTGCGGCGATGCTTGTTTCCACGCGGCGGCACCTAAGCTTACAGATGCCTTTGATCCCACCATGTATGCCAAGGTATCTGATGATACCCGAGCGCTCGACGAGCTTGCGGACTCACTCTCGGAAGCAGATAGCGGTGGTCGGCTCAAGCTGGCAAGCCAGAAGTTCTACTTTGCCGGACTGGTCGCCTGCATCGAGAATTTGTGTCTGAGCCCGCATGGGGTGTCGTCAATCGAGCGTTCCGCCCGTATGCGTGATATGCTCGAGGCGCCTCGAACCCGTCAGATGGTCGCCGCGCTCAAGGATAACCATCGGGGACTCGGTCTGTTGTTTGGGCCGATCGCCAGCGCCAAGCCCGCGCGCTGCGTGATGTGTACGCATCTGGCAGCTTTTCTTAACCGGACGGGCGCAAAAACCGCCTAAACGGCTCATTTCGAAACAAATTTGCATAGAATTGTTTCGAAATGCGTTCTTATACACAAAAGCCTTCAAATAGCGTTAAACTATTCAATCACTGATTGATTGTCTCCGCCATCTTTTGGAGAGAGGGTTTGTATGGCTAAAAAACGCAATGGGCGCCAGGATGCCATTAGAGATATTGTGCGCAATAAGGACGTCCGCACGCAGCGCGTGCTGGTCGATGAGCTCCGCGCTATGGGCTTTGATTGCACGCAGGCGACTGTCTCTCGCGATATTGCCGATATGGGGCTGCGTAAGCTCCCTGAGGGCATCTATGTTCTGGCAGAGGACCTGCACCTGCAGCGTATGGTTTCCGAGCTCGTAACGGGCGTTCTGCGCACCGATAATCTGGTTATGATCAAGGCTCAGCCTGGCACGGCTTCCGGCATCGCCGCCGCCGTTGATGCGGCAGAGCTGCCCGATGTGCTTGGCTCGCTTGCCGGCAACGATACGATTTTGGTTATTGCCCAGACGGCCGAGGACGGCGAGCGTCTCGAGGCGCTGATCAATAAGCTGAGCAATTCTCGCAAGTAGGCGTGCGGGTCGTGCGCTCGGCACTGTGTGCGTGACATGGTGGCTTGTAAGGGGGTATCGACGTTGGTCGGTACCCCCTATATTGTTTGCCGGTATAAAGACCGTTCACCAGGTCGCTTTAAACTAAAAGGCCCCCGAGCAGTTTAATAAGCTGCTCGGGGGCCTTGTTGCTAATGGCCGGATGAATTTCTAGCCAACAGTATCGTCAGGCGTGGGCGAGGGGTCGGGAGTGGGCGTAGGCGTGGGCGTAGGCGTGCCGCCATCGCCGCCGGTCGAACCACCAGTGGAGCCGCCCGTCGAGCCACCGGTCGTTCCGGTGCCGCCGGTGGTGTCGCCGCCCGTGGTCTCGGTGGTCGTGGTCGTCGTGGTGGTCGTTGTGGTGGTTTCCTCTTCGTCCTCGTTCTCGTCCTTGTCGTCGTTCTCCGTCTTCTTGGTGTTGTTGGTGCCGTAGAACTTCCAGACGCTGTTGTTCTTGTAGGTGGGCGCCGTTCCGGTCGCAAACTCCTCGCGTTCGGTACCGGTCAGAACGGTGTTCATAAACCGCTTAAAGACAGGCAGGTTGGTGCTGTCGCCCAGCAGGTCCGTGCCGTATTTTTGGATGGGGATCTCGCCCGCGGAATAGCCGGTCCACAGGGCGCACGCCAGCTGCGGGGTATAGCCGCAGAACCACAGGTTGGTGGTGTTGTCGGTGGTGCCCGTTTTGCCGGCATAGGGCTGGTTGACGCTCAGGGCGCCAGCAGCACCCGTACCGCCGCCCTGCATGACGCCGGACAGAACATCGGTGACCGCGGCGGCCTCGCCCTCGGTAAGCACCTGTGAGGGATTGTCCGTGTGCTGGTACAGCACCGAACCGGTACGAGAGTCAATCTCGGTGATGGCGATCGGCTGGCGATAGTAGCCGCCGTTGGCAAACGTCGCGTAGGCGGCGGCCATCTCGAGCGGCGAGATCGAGCCGGTGCCGAGCGTCATGACGGGAACGTCCTCGATGTTGTCCTTGGCGGGATCGATGCCGAGCTTTTTGACGAGTGAGATGATCTTGCTGTTGCCGACGGCTTCCGCCACCTGGATGTAGCCGGTGTTGGAGGAGTATGCCGTTGCCTGCTTAAGCGTGATGTTGCCATAGCTATGGTTGGCGTAGTTTTGGACCTCGGTCGTGGTGCCCTTGGCCTTGAGCGGCGAATTGCAGTTGAGGGTGACGTTGGGGTTCATGCCGTTTTGGATGGCGGTTGCCAGCGTAAAGGCCTTAAAGGTGGAGCCGACGGGACGCTTGGCCGTGGCATGGTTTACGTGGTTCTCGTCGGCGTTGTAGTCGTAGCCGCCCACCATGCACTTGATGTAGCCGGTCTTGGGGTCGACGACGACCATGCCCATATCCAGGCCGTCGAGTGAGAGCGTGTCGAGCTGCTGGCGGACGGCATTCTCTGCCACCTGCTGCATCGTGGGGTCGATGGTGGTCTTGACGGTCAGACCGCCCTTAAAGAGCACGTCGGTCGAGAACTCCTGCTCCAGCAGCTGCTTAACATAGGCGACAAAGTAGGGCTGCGAGTATACGTCGACGCCGCTGCCCGAAATCTCGGTCACGTTGAGGGTGATGGGCTCGGCCTGTGCGGCATCGTGCTCCTCCTGCGTAATGTGGCCCAGGCGCAACATGTTGTCGAGGACCTTGTTGCGGCGAGACAGTGCCAGATCGGGATTGACCGTGGGGTCGTACTGCGAAGGCGAGTTGGGAAGGCCGATCAACAGTGCGGCTTCGCTCAGGGTGAGGTCGGCGGCGCTCTTGGACAGGTAGGTCTCGGCTGCGGCCTCGATGCCGTAGGCGCCGTGGCCGTAATAGATGGTGTTGAGGTACATCATGAGGATCTCGTCTTTGGAGTACATGTCCTCCATCTTTACGGCGATGTAGGCCTCGCGCACCTTACGCTCGATGGTCGAGTCGAACTGCTCCTCCTGCAGGATGGTGTTGCGCACCAGCTGCTGGGTGATAGTCGAGGCGCCTTCGTGCCCGCCGCCGAGGGTTGCCACCGCAGCACGCGCGATACCCCACAGGTCGATACCGCCGTGCTCGTAGAAGCGCTCGTCCTCGACGTCAACGGTGCCCTGCAGCACGTAGGGGGAGACCTCGTCCTTGGTGATGGACTTGCGGTTTTGCGTGTAGAAGCTTGCGATCTTGTTGCCGTTGCAGTCGACGATCTCGGTGGGCTCGCTCACCAGATACGCGTTGGCGTCGGTGTAGTCGGGCAGATCGGACAGCCAGCGGTTGACGTTGCCGACCATGCCGATGCCAAATGCCACGCCCGCAATCAGCAGAAAGCCCAAAAACGAGAGCAGGATTATGGGCAGGGCATGCGTCTTTGAACGGCTGCGTCCCTGTCGTTGGCGAGGACCCATATATTGACCTCCAGGTATGTCGTGCCGGACGGTGGATGTGCCGTCGGGGCAGGATGGACATAAGTTATTACACGATAAACCAAACGGGGCGCGCGATGCCTCGTGTATGCTGGAAGACGGCATTTTTCAGAGTGAATGCATACCTTGGTAAGGAGTTTGTCGATGGCGATTCGGACGATGGGGCCGAGCGGACAATACGAGACTGGATTGGATGCTGCTGGTGCGGCGCTGCCCGAGTTGCTGGCGCCGGCGGGCGGGCTCGACCAGATGCTTGCGGCCATCGCCGCGGGTGCCGATGCCATCTATGCGGGGTTGGGCGGCTTTAACGCCCGTGTGAGCGCCCATGGCTTTACGGATAACGAGTTTGCGCGCGGCTGCGCCGTGGCGCATGCCCATGGCGTGCGTGTGTACGTAACGCTCAACGTGTTCGTGTTTGACGATGAGTTGTCCGACGCGGTGGTGTTGGGAGCTCATGCACTGGAGCTGGGCGCCGATGCTCTGATTGTCGCCGATGCCGGGTTGGCCTGCGCGCTGCGCGCGGCGATTCCCGGGGTCGAGATTCACCTGTCTACGCAGGCGGGCGTTCATAGCGAAGGCGCCGTGCGGCTTGCCGCCGATGAGCTGGGGGTCGAGCGCGTGACGACGGCACGCGAGCTGACGGTCGACGAGATTGCGGCGCTATGTGCCACGGGTGTGCCCATCGAGGTATTCTGCCACGGTGCGATTTGCATCGGCTATTCGGGGGCGTGCGAGTTCTCTGCCCTTCGACGTGGCCGCTCTGCGATGCGCGGTGATTGCACGCAGCCGTGCCGTCTATCCTATGACTTGGTGGACGAGGCTGGGCAGAGTGTTGCCGCCGTCGAGGGAGATCGCCTGCTGTGTCCGCGCGACTATCTGGGTATTGCGCATCTGCCCGAGCTTGTAGATGCCGGCGTGGCGTCGCTCAAGATCGAGGGGCGCATGAAGAACCCCGATTACGTATTCAACGTGGTGCGGGTGTGGCGCCGGGCACTCGATATGCTGTGCGACGGCGCGTGGGACCCCGATGCCGTGGAAGAGCTTGAGCGCGAGCTGGGAAGGTCGTTTAACCGCGGGTTTACCGACGCGTATTTGCGAGGCCGCTCGGGTGCGGAGCTTATGAGTTTTGAACGCGCAATTAACCAGGGCGTGCGCGTGGGGCGTTTGGTCGCTGTGGGCCACGAAGAGGTGACCGTTGAACTCGACGCCGCCGTGGCGGCGGGTGACACGCTCGAGATTCGGTTCTATCCGGGTGTCGACGCGCGTCCCGATGCGCCCAAGCGCTGGCCGCAGGTGCCCTGCCCGGTGGATGCAGCAGCGGGGAAGCGCATCGTCGTGCATTGCAAGCGTAAGGTGGACGCGGGCTGCGAGGTGTACCTGATTCGCAGCGCCGGCGTGTTGGATCAGACGGCGGCGGTGTTGGAGCGCATGCGGGCCGAGGCGGATGCGATTGCGCCCGTTGAGCGTGCCGTTGAAGTGCTGCCCTTTGAGGGCGTTGCGGTGGATGGCGGTGCATCGACGGAGTTGGTGGAGTGCGCGGTTCCCACTCGCATGGTTTTTGCTTGGCAGCTGATGGATGCCGACCCGCGCGGAGAACTCGATTTGTCCGACGCCGTTGTGGTGCTTGACGAGGTGTGCCGCGCGAGTGACGCTGACTGGACCCGCTCACTGATGCAGCGTGCCGGGCGCATCGTCTGCCGCAACCTGGGGCAGGTGGCGATCGCTCGCGAGCTGGGCGTGACGTTTGACGTGGCGGCGCCGGTGTTCTGCGCGAATCGGGCCACGCTTACCTGGCTGCGCGGATTCGGTGCGGGGCGGGTGTACTTGCCGGCCGAGTTGCTCGGCAATGATGCGGAGCGTATTGCCGAGCTGGCTGCTGAACCCGGCGTCTTGGGTCCGGTCGACGCCGACCGTCCCGAGCTTATGGTGTGCGAGCACTGCCTGCTGACCGCCGAGGGCGTCTGCGCCACCGATGCGACGGGACAGGTTCGTTGCCGCGACTGCTTGCGTCGTCGGCAAACACGATATTTGGTCGAGCGCGACGGCACGCGCCTGCCAGTTGCCATTGACGCATGCGGCAGGACGAGGATTTTCCTGTCGTAGGTGCTGCGTCGCGTCAGTTTGTTATCATATGAGAGTTTATGGACTTCCAGCACCGCCGTTTTCGGCGAGGGTGCTATAGCAAAAGGAGGATACCCAATGCTGTCTGTTGACGAGCAAATGCGTATCATCACCTCGGGTGCTGCCCAAATCGTCCCCGAGGCCGACCTTCGCAAGAAGCTTGAGAAGGGCGAGCCCCTCAACATCAAGCTCGGCGTCGACCCCACCAGCCCCGACCTGCACCTGGGCCACGCCGTGCCCCTGCGCAAGATGCGTCAGTTCCAGGACCTGGGCCACAACGTCACCCTCATCATCGGCAACGGCACCGCACTGATCGGCGACCCTTCGGGCAAGAATTCCACCCGTCCGCAGCTTTCGCAGGAGCAGATCGAGGCCAATGCCGAGACCTATGTGAGCCAGGCCATGAAGATCCTGGATCCCGAGAAGACCACCATCGTGCACAACGGCGACTGGATCCTTTCGATGGATCTGGCCGGTCTGCTGCAGGTGTGCTCCAAGTTCACCGTCGCCCGCATTCTTGAGCGCGATGACTTTACCAAGCGCTACCAGTCTCAGACGCCGATCGCCCTGCATGAGTTCCTGTATCCCGTGATGCAGGCTTTCGACTCCGTGCAGATCAAGGCCGACGTGGAGATGGGCGGCACCGATCAGCTCTTCAACCTGCTCGCCGGCCGTGAGCTCATGGAGAAGATGGGCATGGAGCCCCAGATCGCGCTCACCATGCCGCTGCTCGAGGGCACCGACGGCGTACGCAAGATGTCCAAGTCCTATGGCAACTACATCGGCCTGACCGACGCGCCCAAGGACATGTTCGGCAAGACCATGTCCATCCCCGACGAGATGATCGGCAAGTACTATCGTCTGGCCAGCTCGCTCACCCCGGCCGAGGTCGACAAGATCGACGCTGCCCTGGCCGATGGTTCTGCCGACCCCTACGAGCTCAAGCGCGCTCTGGGCCGCGACCTGTGCGACACCTACCACGGCGCCGGTGCCGGCGACGAGGCTCAGGCCGAGTTCGACCGCGTGTTCAAGGAGGGCCAGCTCGCCGACTTCCCCGAGAAGCACGTTGAGCTGACTGTTAACGACGAGGGCCAGATCTACCTCGCCGGTCTGCTCAAGGACCTGGGTCTTTCGGCGAGCGCCGGCCAGGCTCGTCGTGATATCGACGGCGGCGGCGTCAAGATCAACGGCAAGGCCGTGGCTCCCAAGAGCTATAACATCGATCCCAGCGCCCTCAAGCTGGGCGACACCCTCTCCGTAGGCAAGCGCAAGGGCTTCAAGTTGGTCTAACGAGCGAGTTGACCTCACAAGTGCAATAAGGCCGCAGCCGGGAATCCCGACTGCGGCCTTTTTTGGTTACGACGATCCCTTGGGGACGGAGGGGTCATTTGGCGGTGCCGTTAAGCGGAAGGGGCGTTAGCGGGACTTTCTTTTGGGCATACAATGGCTATTGGCTTGCTGCGGTGAAGGCCTGTCCGCTCCGCAGCTGTTTTCTACGGTTAAAGGAGTATGTATGTCCGTTGAGGTCATGAGGTCTGTGATCGATGCTGCCGAGGGGCGCGTGCCCGTCGACACGCTGTTTACCAATGCGCAGATCGTCGACGTGTATGGCCAGCGTGTGGCGCCCGGCAGCGTTGCCGTCAAGGACGGTGTGATCGTCGGCGTGCTCTACGATGGTCGCGACGATGCCGCCGGCACCTACGAGGCTGCCGAGGTCATTGACTGCCAGGGCCGCTATCTCGCCCCCGGCTTTATCGACGGACATCTGCACATTGAGTCCTCGAACATCCGTCCCGCCGAGTATGCGCGCATGGCGGCGACGCGCGGTACCACCACCGCCATTGCCGACAGCCACGAGATCGCCAACGTGGCGGGGCTCGACGGCCTGCGCTTTATGATCGAGGACGGTCGCCGCGCGCCCATTTCCATCAAGTACATGATGCCCTCATGCGTGCCCGCGCTGCCCGATGAGCAAGCGGGCGCTGTGATTACCGCTGCTGACATGCAGGCGTTTTTTGCCGAGCATCCGGGCGACGTTTTTGGCCTGGGCGAGATGATGAACCTGCCGGGCGTCTTTATGGCCGATCCCGAGACCTGCGCTCGCATCGATGCTGCCAACCAGACGCCGTCCAAGCAGGTCGACGGCCATGCGCCGCTCGTTGCCGGCAAGGACCTCAATGCCTATGCCGCGGCGGGTATTATTGCCGACCACGAGTCGACGATTCCCGAGGAGGCGCTCGACAAGCTGTCTCGCGGCATGTACGTGATGCTGCGCGAGGGTACGTGCAGCCATGATCTGGCCAACCTGTCGCCGATGCTGCTGGAGAATCCCGCGCGCGCCCGCCGCTGCTGCTTTGCGACTGACGACCGCGCTCCTTCCGATGCGCTTGCAACCGGCATGATCGACAATGCCTGCCGCGTGGCGATTGAGGCCGGTATCGACCCCGTGGTCGCTATCTCTATGGCGTCCCTCTCCACGGCCGAGGCGTTTGGCCTGGATCACGGCTGCCGCGACCCGCACGAGCTCCGCGGTGCGATTGCCCCGGGCAAGCGTGCCGACCTGCTGGTGCTCAATGACCTGACGTTTGCCACGGCTCCGCATCGTGTATATGCCGCCGGTGCCCTGGTGGCGCAGGACGGCACCTTTGTGGGCGAGATCGCACCCGAGATGGCCGAGGTTGCGGCCCTTGCCGATGTGCTGCGCGCCTCCGTTAAGCTGCCGAAGCTTTCGCTCGACGTATTCGACTATGCCTTTAAGCCGGGCGAGGCCGTGATTGACGTGGTGCCGGGCAAGGCCATCACGGGCATGGTTCGTCCCGAGAGCGCCGAGGGCCTGCGCCGTATTATGCTGATCGAGCGCCACGGCCGCGGCGTGTCGCTGCAGGCCGAGGGCGCCGACGGTGACGGCCCCGCTGGCCTGGGACTCGTTGGCAAGCATATCGGCCGCGGCTGGGTGCGCGGCTTTACCATCACGGGTGGTGCCATCGCCTCGACGATCGGACACGACTCGCACAACGTGTGCGTCGTGGGCGACAACGCCGCCGATATGATGGCCGCCGTTGATGCCGTGGGCCAGGGCGGTCACGTGCTGGTGCGCAACGGCGAGGTCGTGGCGCGCATTCCGCTGGCGCTCGGTGGCCTGATGAGCGAGGGCACGGCCGAGGATGTCGCCGCGCAGCACGACGACTTTATGGTCAAGGCGCGTGCCATGGGCATCGAGCCGCCGCTCGACCCCATCATGGGCATCATTTTCCTGCCCCTGCCGGTGATCCCGACGCTCCGCATCCGCCCCGAGGGCATGTTCGACGTCACGACCTTCACCTACGCCGACTAGTCATCGGGGACGTTCTTAAACGACTAGTCGTCGGGGTGGCGTGTCGCCTGACGCCGCGACCGTGAGACCTCTGGCATGTGTGAGCTATTTGCTAGGTCCTTGTAACGTTTACGCCCGCAGAGTCTTATTTGAGCTCCCTTTGGGTACGTTGGAATTGGATATACGTCCGATTCCATCAAGCCCGAAGGGAGCTTTTCTATGTTTAAACTGATTGCATCCGATATGGACGGCACGTTGCTTGACGAAAACGGCCAGGTGCCTCCCGAGACCTACGAACTGATTCTGGCGCTACACGAGCATGGCGTGCATTTCGCCGCATCGTCAGGTCGTCGCTACGATCGCCTGTGCGAGTTCTTTGCGTCCGTTCGCGACAAGATGGACTTTGTCGCCGCCAACGGCGCCCAGGTCTACGCCGACGGCAAGATGGTAGACCGTGAGGTGTATTCACACCTGGCGATTCGAAGGCTCGCCCAGGCTGTCGCGACGTTTCCCAATCTGCATCTTGCGCTTTTTGACCGAACCAAGTCCTTCCTGCTCGATGACGAGTGCAAGTTCGTGCGTGAGGTCGATAAGGACCTTCCCAATGCCGAGCGCATTTGGGAGCTGCCCGATCCCAGCGTAAATATCATCAAGGCGAGTATCTTTTGCGATGACGGTGCCGTTATGGACAGTGCGTACGTGCTACAGCGCGAACTCGGTCAGCTCTTTACTTTTGCGCCTTCGGGTAACGCGTGGATCGATGCTATGCAGCCCGGCGTGTCGAAGGCTTCGGGTATCGCACAGCTCGCGGAGCATTATGGCATTGGGCGCGATGAGGTTATGGCGTTTGGCGACTCGATGAACGACTACGAGATCATTCGCTTTGTCGGCACGGGCTGCGCGATGGAAAACGCGCGCCCCGCGCTCAAGGCGGTGGCCAATCGCGTGGTGGGTTGTAACCGCGACCACGCCGTCCAGCAGGAGCTCCGTCGCGTGCTGGAGAGCCTCGCTTAATCCGGCAGATGGGGACGTTCCTTTTCTGCCGGCAGTGGGGGACAGTCCTTGCAGCTTTTTGCGAAGACTGTCCCCAACGACTAGTCATTCAAGAACGTTCCCGATGACTGGCCAATGACTAGGCGAGGGCGGTCATGATGGCGCGGGCGACGCCGTCGTGGTCGTTGTCGTATTCGGTGATGGCGTCGGCGGCCTCGCGGTCCTCGGGCTCGGCGTTGATCATGGCCATACCGTGGCCCGCTGCCTGCAGCATGGGGATGTCGTTGATGTTGTCGCCGAACGCCCAGGCGTCGGCGAGACGCTCGCCCAGGTGCTCGCACAGCCACGTGAGTGCCGTTCCCTTGGTGGCTCCCTCGCCCATGACCTCGATATTCATGGCGTACGAACGCGTGACCTCAATGCCTCCGAGCGTGTCGAGCTCCGCCGCGATGGCGTCGCGATCGGCTGGGTCGTGCCAGTACATGGCGATGCGTTCGAGTGTCTCGACCTCGTCGATCTTGTTGTCGATATCCATGTCGATCGGTGTTCGTGTGCGCTTGAGCGAAGCCGCGATGTGGGGGTCGCCGCCGCAGAATTCGTCCAGGCGCGTGTAGAGCGAGCGGGGGAGGAAGCACTGCCCGTCCGCGAAGATATCGAAGGTGACGTCATGGCCGGCGGCAATGCTATGGACGCGGTGGGCGATGGCGCGGTCGAGCGGTCGGCTCAAAATGCACGTAGCACGTGAAGTATCGGTGGGCGTACCGTCGTCGAGCTGCCAGACGCTGGCACCGTTGGCGCAGACCGCGTAGTGTACGGCGGGGTGAGCGAGGATGGGCTCAAAGATGCCCGACAGCGGACGCCCCGTGCAGGGAACAAACTCGATGCCACGACGTGCGAGCTCGTCGAGCATTGTCCAGGTGGCGTCGCTCATCTGCTTATCACTCGTCAGCAGCGTTCCATCCATATCGGAAAACACAATCATTCGTTGCGATCCTTTCTACTGGCATAAAAAGCGTGGCCGAGGGCGGTGATGCCCTGGCCACGCTCGGGTTCTATGACGGTCCGCGTCCTAGCGGTCGGCGAGCGGCTTATACTCCAGCGGCTCGATCACCGGACGATAGGCCGGGCGGATGATGCGATGCGCGCAGAAGAGCTCTTCCATGCGGTGCGCCGACCAGCCGGCCATGCGGGCGACGGCGAACAGCGGCGTAAAGAGCGTCTCGGGCACGCCGAGCATCTTGTAGATAAAGCCCGTGTACAGGTCGATGTTGGCGCAGATGGGCTTGGTCATGCCGTGATCGCGCATCACCTGCGGGGCCAGGCGCTCGATGCGCTCGATGAGCGCGAACTCATCGCCCAGGTCCTTCTTGGCGGCAAGCGTGCGCGCGTAACGACGGCACACCTCGGCACGCGGGTCGCTCAGCGTGTAGACGGCGTGGCCCATACCGTAGATGAGACCCGTGCCGTCGAAGGCCTGCCTGTCGAGGATCTTGCCCAGGTAGGCCGCGACCTCGTCCTCGTCCTCCCAATTGGAGACATGCGCGCGGATGTCCTCGTGCATAGACACGACCTTGGCATTGGCGCCGCCGTGGCGCGGGCCCTTGAGCGAGCCGATAGCCGCGGCGTAGGCGGAATACGGGTCGGTGGCCGATGAGGACAGCACGCGGCAGGCGAACGTGGAGTTGTTGCCGCCGCCGTGCTCGGCATGCAGCATGAGCATCACGTCGAGCAGCATGGCTTCGTCGCGGGTGAATGCCATGCCGCCGCGCAACACCTGCAGGATGCTCTCGGCGGTGGAGAGGCCGGGTGTGGGGTGCGGTACATGAACCTCGGAGCCGCGGCGCTTGGCGACCGAGGCCATATGCGCGAAGGCGGCGATGCGGGGGAGACGGGCGAGCATGGAGATGGCGACGTCGATTTCGTGCTCGGGTGTAATGGCGTCGGGCTCGGCGTCGAAGGCGTAGAGCAGCAGCACGGCGCGCTGAAGCACATTCATGATGCTCGACGACACCGTGGTCATGGGGAACTCGCGGACGTATTCGTCGCTCAGATGTCTAAAGGCACCTAGGCGCTCGCAGAAGCCGTCGAGCTCTTCCTTGTTGGGCAGCGAACCCGTGATAAGCAGATAGGCGACTTCTTCGTAGCCGTAGCGATTCTCCGCCTGGGCATTGTTGACCAGATCCTCGATGCTGTAGCCGCGAAGCGTGAGCTTGCCCTGATCGGGCACGACCTTTCCGTCGACCTTGTTGTAGCCGTGCACATCCGAGATACGAGTGAGGCCCGCGACCACGCCCGAGCCGTCGGCATTGCGCAGGCCGCGCTTGACATTGTGCTCGACAAACAGGTCCTCGTCATAAGGGTCGGTCGGCAGGCCGTGGTAGAGGCTTTCGCTCTCAGACGAAATCTGGCGGCTTGCTTCGTAATCCAGAACCAGTCGGCTCAAGTGGTCATCGAAGCGGTAATAGATTTTCTTGGCGTCGTAGGCCATGCGCGCTCCTCTCCGGGCCGCATCGGGGTGGCTTGCATTGGCATGCGCGCGTCAGGCTATCCCCAGCGGCTTGTTCGCTACAGGCGGTACATAAAGTTAAAGACGTCCTCGCGCTGGATGGACACGTTGACGCCCGAAAGCTCGCCGGCCTCGGCCAGGGCCTTCTGCAGCTCAGCGAAGTCGAGCTTGGACTCGGCGGTATCGGCCAGCATGGTCATGGTGAAGATGTCCTCGATAATGGACTGCGTGATGTCGCGGATGTCGACGTTGGCCTCGCCCAGGACACGGGTGACGCCGGCGACGATGCCGGGGCGGTTCTTGCCAAGGACGGTGATGACGATACGGGAGGACGAGATCTCGGCCATGGGAAACCCTTTCGCGTGGTTGCGGCGCGCGCGGGCGCTCCGCTACGGTACAGTGTTCATCATTGTACCTGTCTGGTGCCAAAAGGGGTGTGCTTACTGCGGCGTTACACGTCTGCAACATGGGAGAAGGGGCAACAGGGTGCGTGTCTGCTGCGGTTGGCCACGCCGTGTTGCACAAAGACCGTGAACCTTTTGTGGGACACGCGGCGCCGTGGTACCATAGCCGAGTTTGTTGTCTTGGTCGGAAACCAAGACGCCTTATGCGCTGATCGGTAACCAGCGCCTGACTAATAAGGAGTCCTACCATGAAGCAGGGTATCCATCCCCAGTATGTCGAGTGCACGGTGACGTGCTCCTGCGGCAACACCTTCAAGACGCACGCTACCGTGTCCGAGATGAAGGTCGAGCTTTGCAACGAGTGCCACCCGTTCTACACCGGCCAGCAGAAGTTCGTCGACACCGGTGGACGCGTCCAGCGCTTCGCCGACAAGTTCGGTGGCGCCGCTGCCGCCCAGCTCAAGAAGGCTGAGGAGGCCAAGGCTGCCAAGGCCGCCAAGGCTGCTGAGGCCGAGGCCGCTCGCAAGGCCGCCGCTGAGGCTAAGGCTGCCGAGAAGGCTAAGCGTGCCGCTAAGTTTGCCGAGGAGGCTGCCAAGCAGGCCGCAGAGGCTCCCGTCGAGGAGGCCGCTGCCGAGGCCGAGACTACCGAGGCTGCTGAGTAAATAGCTCGCCGCGGAATCACTCGCATTCATGGCGTGAGGGCCGTGCATCCATTTGGGTGCGCGGCCCTTTTCTTTTTATTGGTGCAAACCAACCTGTCCCCATTGCACCAGATTGGTGCGAAGGGGACAGGTTGGTTTGCACCAAATGGCAGAGAGGCGGCGTTTGGCCAGATAAAACCTGCCAAAATTAACCTGTCCCATTGTGGCAGGTTGGTCGTAGTTATTACGTGGCGGTCGAGGTCGACCGTATAGGCCGCGCCTTGTTTGGCTAAAGTACAATCATCTGTGTTTAACTCGCCCGCAGCTGCACGGCGTGGGCGATGGCCAAAAAGGAAAACCACATGGGATTCATGTCAAAGCTGCTGTCCTTTGGATCCGATAAGGACCTTAAGCGCTACTACAAGATCGTCGACCAGATCAACGGTCTTGAGCCCCAGTTTGAGAAGATGACCGAGGAGGAGCTCCGCGGCCAGACCGATAAGTTCCGCGAGCGTTACGCCAACGGCGAGTCGCTTGACGACATGCTCCCCGAGGCCTTTGCCACCGTGCGTGAGGCTTCCAAGCGCACCATGGGTATGCGCCACTTTGACGTGCAGCTCATTGGCGCCATGGCACTGCACGAGGGCCACATCGCCGAGATGAAGACTGGCGAAGGTAAGACCCTCGTCTCCACGTTGGCCGGCTATCTCAACGCTATTGCCGGCAAGGGCGTGCACGTCGTTACTGTCAATGATTACCTTGCCAAGCGTGACTCCGAGTGGATGGGCCGCATCTATAAGTACCTGGGTATGACCGTCGGTCTGCTCCAGAACAACATGCCGCTCGAGCTCAAGCGCCCGGCCTACCAGGCCGACGTCACCTACGGCACCAACTCCGAGTTCGGCTTTGATTACCTGCGCGACAACATGGTTACCCGTCCCGAGCAGCGCGTGCAGCGCGGCCACAACTACGCCATCGTCGACGAGGTTGACTCCATCCTGATCGATGAGGCCCGCACCCCGCTGATCATCTCGGGCGCTGGCACCAAGTCCGCCAGTACCTACAAGGACTTCGCGCGTGCCGTGCGTGGCCTTGAGCGCGGCGAGGACGTGTCGCACGACATGCTCACCGCCACCGAGGACGTGGAGCCCACGGGCGACTATGTCATGGACGAGGCCAAGCACACCATTGCCGCCACCGAGCGCGGCCTTAAGAAGATCGAGCGCCGCTTGGGTATCGATGACATCTATGCCGATCTCTCCGGTCAGCTGGTCAACCACCTGCAACAGGCGCTGAAGGCCCAGTACATGTTCCACCGCGACAAGCAGTATGTGGTCACCAACGGCGAGGTCAAGATCGTCGACGAGTTCACAGGCCGCATTATGGAAGGCCGCCGCTATTCTGAGGGCCTGCACCAGGCCATCGAGGCCAAAGAGGGCGTGCTCGTACGCGAGGAGAACCAGACCCTGGCCACCATCACCCTGCAGAACTACTTCCGTCTGTATGACAAGCTCTCCGGCATGACCGGCACGGCACTTACCGAGGATGCCGAGTTCCGCGAGATCTACAAGCTACCCGTCGAGGTCATCCCCTCCAACAAGCCCGTGCAGCGCGTGGACCACGAGGACCTGGTGTACCGCACCATTCAGGCCAAGTACAACGCCGTCGCCGACGATGTCGAGCGTCGCCACGCCAAGGGCCAGCCGGTCCTGGTGGGCACCGTCTCCATCGAGAGCTCCGAGAAGCTGTCCGCCGCCCTTACCAAGCGCGGCATCGCACACGAGGTCCTCAACGCCAAGCACCATGAACGCGAGGCCCATATCGTGGCCCAGGCTGGTCGCTATGGCGCCGTGACCATCGCCACCAACATGGCCGGCCGTGGTACCGACATCTTGCTGGGCGGCAACCCCGACGAGTTGGTGCGCGAACGCCTGGAGTACGAGGGCCTGACCATGGAGGACGTGACGCCCGAGCAGCTCGAGCAGTTTAACACCGAGGCCAAGGAGACTTGCAAGGCCGAGCGCGAGCGCGTGCTTGCCGCCGGTGGCCTGACCGTCATCGGCACCGAGCGCCATGAGTCCCGTCGTATCGACAACCAGCTGCGCGGCCGCTCCGGCCGTCAGGGCGATCCGGGCGAGACCCAGTTCTACCTGTCGCTCGAGGACGACCTCATGCGCCTGTTCGGCGGCGACAAGATGGACCGCGTCTCCAAGATGATGGTCACGGCCGACATGGGCGACGACATGCCCATCCAGCACAAGATCATCTCCAAGGCCGTCGAGAGCGCCCAGCACAAGGTCGAGAGCATCAACTTCTCCATGCGTAAGAGCGTCCTTGAGTACGACGACGTCATGAACAAGCAGCGCCAGGTCATCTACGCCGAGCGCAATAAGATTCTGGACGGCAAGGACCTGACCGACCACATCACCGAGGTCATGCACGACACCGTGTACCGCTGCGTGCAGGAGTTCTGCACCAAGGACAGTCACGATGGCGAGCGCGACCTGGAGGGCCTGCGCAAGTGGGTTGTGGAGCTCACCGGCCACATCGATACGCCGAAGTTCCCCGACGAGGATTATGAGGCCCTGACTGCCGATGTCCTGGCTTACGTAGAGAAGTGCTACAACATGAAGGCCGAGCGCTTGGGCGAGGACCTGATGCGCGAACTCAACACCCAGGTCATGCTGCGCGTCATCGATACCCGCTGGATGAACTACCTGCAGGAGATGGACTACCTCAAGACCGGCATCGGCCTGCGCGGCTTTGGCCAGCGCGACCCGCTGGTCGAGTACAAGACCGAGGCCTACGGCGCGTTCCAGATGCTCGTCGACACCATGTACGAGGATTACCTGCGTACGGTTCTGCGCATCGAGATCAAGGCTGCCCCGCGTGCCGTGGAGCACAAGGAGGAGCCCGCGCTCGAGGGTGCGCGCTTCTCCGGTCCTGCCGAGGTCGATGGTGACAACGGCGACTCGGTGCTGCGCAAGCAGGCGCAGGTGCAGGCCCGCACGGCTGTCCAGGGTGGTCCGGCTGCCGTCAACAACGGTGGCAAGGTGACCACCTATCGCAAGTCCGAGAGCGACGATCCGTACGTCAACGTGGGCCGCAACGACCCGTGCCCCTGCGGTAGCGGCAAGAAGTTTAAGTACTGCCACGGCAGGAATCGTTAATGGCTGAGGCTTTAGAGGTAACGCCCGCCGAGCTGGACGCGTTTGCGGACCGGCTCGGCGAGGTCGAGTCGTATCTCCACTTGGACGAGAAGCGTACCCGCGTGACCGAGCTCGAGGCCAAAAGTGTTGCCCCTGGCTTTTGGGATGACGCCGACGCCGCCCGTGCCACCATGGAGGAGATCGCTCGCACCAAGGAAGATATCGCTGCCGTGGACACCGCGCGCGGCGAGCTTTCCGATGCCCGCGCCGCGCTGGAGCTTGCCGAGGAGATGGGGGATGACCCCGACGCCGCCGCCCTTCGCGAGGAGGCTACGGCCACGGCTGAGCGCCTGGCCCGTGCCATCGATGAGCTTGAGCTTTCGAGCTGGTTTACCGGTGAGTTCGATCACGGCGATGCTATTGTGACCATCAAGCCCGGACAGGGTGGTCTGGAGGCCCAGGACTGGACCTTCATGCTCTTTAAGATGTACATGAAGTACTGCCAGCGTCGCGGCTGGAAGGTCACCATTAACGACTGCCCCGCGGCTGAGGTCATCGGCATCGACCGTGCGACCTTTACCGTCGAGGGCAAGGACGCATTTGGCATGCTGCGTGCCGAGGCCGGCGTCCACCGCTTGGTTCGCATTAGCCCCACCGACGACAAGAAGCGCCGCCAGACCACGTTTGCCGGCGTCGAGGTCATCCCCGTGCTACCCGATGATATCGACATCGAAATCAGTCCCGATGACATCCGCGTGGACGTGTACCACGCGAGCGGCCCGGGCGGTCAGGGCGTCAACACCACCGACTCCGCCGTGCGCGTGACGCATTTCCCCAGCGGCATTGTGGTCACCTGCCAAAACGAGCGCAGCCAGATCCAGAACAAGGCCGCGTGCATGCAGATCCTCAAGGCTCGCCTGTACGAGATTGAGCTCGAGAAGCGCGCCGAGGCGCTCGATGAGATTCGCGGACCCAAGACCACGATCGGTTTTGGCAACCAGATTCGCAGCTACGTGCTCTACCCGTACCAGATGGTCAAGGATCTGCGCTCGGGTGTGGAGACCAGCAATGTCGAGGCCGTTCTTGACGATGGCGACCTGGACCCGTTTGTTATTGGCTACCATCGCTGGGCCACCGGCAACGCTGACGCGGAGACCCCGTCTGCTTAAACCGCCCGGTTTATGTGGAAATGGATTAAAACCCTCCGAGCAGTGTGGTTTTGTATCCAGAGCAAACCCTGCGCAGGGGTGGTTTTTGTCCGGCGAATCGGTAGAATCGAATACAAGAAGAAGTTCAAAGCGCATCCGTTTGGCTGCGCTTTTTTGAGGGAGGCAGCATGGCATACCGTCTGGACATCAAGCGCATTCTTTCGATGAACTTCTTTCACGACCTGCCCCAGATTATGTTGGGGTGCGCTCTGGCCGCTATTGCGACCGACCTGTTTTTGATTCCCAACGGCCTTGCTGCCGGTGGCGTTACGGGCCTTGCCACCATTATCCAGGCGGTCGGCGCATCGCGCGGCCTATCGCTTCCCGTTGGTATTCAGACGATCGTGATGAACGCCTTGCTGTTGCTGGTCGTTATGCGCGAGGGCGGCATGTTCTACGTGGTGCAGACCGCGACGGGCTTTGTGCTGCTGGGCTTCTTTACCGATCTGTTCGCCCCGTTTGTAGCACCTCTGGCGGATGCGGACCTGATGCTCCCTGCCATGTGGGGCGGCATTATAACGGGCATCGGTTACGGCATGGTGTTGCGCGCCGGCGCCAACACCGGCGGCTCGGACACGATTGGCCAAATCATCTCGCGTAACACCTCGCTGCCGGTGGGCTCGACCGTCATGGCGATCGATGTTGCCGTATGCGCGCTGTCGGCTCCGGTCTTTTCAATCGAAAACGCACTATATGCAGGCCTTTCGATGGTCATTAGCGGCTACGTGATCGATGCCGTGGTCGATGGTGGCAACAAACGCCGTATGGTACTCATCATCTCGGACAAGTTCCCTGATATCGCTGCCGATATCATGTATGGCCTGGGTCGCGGGTGTACCAAGTTTAAGGCGACTGGCATGTATTCGGGTGCCGAGAAGCCGGTGATTATGGTCATCGTGAGCCGTCGAGAGCTCAATACCCTCAAGACGATCGTGCGCGAGCGCGATCGTCACGCCATCGTGACGGTCGCTGACGTTACGGAAGCCTTCGGCGAGGGATTCAAGGACATTAGCGCGTAGGGTCGATCGCGTTCCATCCAAAAGACGTTCACATTGATAAACCGTTTCATCAGCGGTTCTGCCTGCTAAATTGTTCAAATAATGATAAAAACTCTGGTAAAGCCATCAGTTTCCAGCATAATGAATGACGTACGTGCATTGCGGCTGTGTTGGGATTACCTTCGGTGCCGTGCGCATTTTGTCTAATGAGGATGAAAGGAAGGCACAATGAGCAACGAAGAGCTCAAAAAGGTTGCCAACGAGGTAAGGAAGGGCATCGTCACCGGCGTGCACGCTGCCAAGTCCGGCCATCCGGGCGGTTCGCTCGGCGCTGCCGACATCATGACCTATCTGTACTTTGAGGAAATGAACGTCGACCCTGCCGACCCCCGCAAGGCCGACCGCGATCGCTTCGTGCTTTCCAAGGGTCACTGCGCGCCTGGTCTGTACGCCGTGCTCGCCGAGCGCGGATTCTTCCCCAAGGAGGATCTCGAGACGCTGCGCCACATCGGCAGTCACCTGCAGGGCCATCCCAACATGAACGACACCCCGGGCGTCGATATGTCCACCGGCTCGCTCGGCCAGGGCATCTCCGCCGCCGTGGGCATGGCGGTTGCCGCCAAGCACTGGGGCGATACTTACCGCACGTACGCCCTGCTGGGTGATGGCGAGAGCGAGGAGGGCCAGGTCTGGGAGGCAGCCATGTTTGCCGGCAACCAGCAGCTCGATAACCTCTGCGTGATCGTCGACCACAACGGCCTGCAGATCGACGGCCCCGTCGAGGAGGTCAACGACCCCATGCCGCTCGCCGACAAGTTCCGCGCCTTTAAGTTCCACGTGGTGGAGCTTGCCGACGGCAACGATTTCGATCAGATCCGCGCCGCCTTTGCCGAGGCCCGCGCCACCAAGGGTCAGCCGACCGCCATCATCGCCGAGACCATGAAGGGCAAGGGCGTTTCCTTTATGGAGAACCAGGTTGGTTGGCACGGCAAGGCCCCCAACGATGAACAGTTTGAGCAGGCCATGGCAGAGCTCACGGCCGCCGGAGAGGAGCTCTAGGATGGCAGACGTCAAGAAAATCGCCACGCGCGTAAGCTACGGCGAGGCCCTCGTCGAGCTCGCCAACGAGCACGATGACTTTGTGGTCCTCGACGCCGACCTGGCCGCCGCCACGCAGACCGGCAAGTTCAAGGCCGCCTGCCCCGATCGTTTCTTCGATGTGGGCATTGCCGAGAGCAACCTGATGGGCGTCGCCGCCGGTATCGCGACCACCGGCCGCGTTGCCTTCGCGAGCACCTTTGCCATGTTCGCTGCCGGTCGCGCCTTTGAGCAGGTCCGCAACTCCATCGGCTACCCGCACCTCAACGTTAAGATCGGTGCCACGCATGCCGGTATCTCGGTGGGCGAGGATGGTGCCACGCACCAGTGCTGCGAGGATATCGCCCTCATGCGCGTCATCCCCGGCATGACCGTGATTGTTCCCGCCGACGACGTGGAGGCCCGCGCCGTGACGCGCGCCGCCTACGAGTGCGACGGTCCGGTGTACATGCGCTTCGCCCGTTTGGCCTCGCCGGTTATCAACGACCCCGAGACCTACAAGTTCGAGTTGGGTAAGGGCATTGTCATGCGCGAGGGCGCCGATGTGACCATCATCGCCTGCGGCCTGATGGTCGGCGAGGCTCTCGAGGCCGCCAAGCAGCTCGCTGCCGAGGGCATCGACGCCGAGGTCATCAACATGCACACCATCAAGCCCATCGATGCCGACCTGATCGTCAAGAGCGCCACCAAGACCGGCCACGTCGTGACCGTCGAGGAGCACTCTGTGATCGGTGGCCTGGGCAGCGCCGTTGCCGACGTCCTGTGCGAACAGTGCCCGACGCCGCTCAAGAAGATCGGCGTCAACGACACCTTCGGCGAGTCCGGCCCGGGTGCCGAGCTTCTGCACAAGTACGGTCTGGACGCCGCCAACATCGTGGCGACCACCAAGGAGTTCTTGGCATAAGGCAAGGCGGATCTCAAGGACTGCTTCGCCAGAACTATAAAACTGTTTCGCCATTACTATGGAAACCCGGCAGGGGCGCTCTCTTGGAGAGCGCCCCTGTTTCAGTTGCGGTGAAATAAGGACTGTTTTGCCAGCTTAAAGGCTCAACAGTCCCTATTTCACCGCAACTTATGAAGACGCCCTTCAAGCACGGTCCCATCAGGGAAAAGGGCATATATCGGCAAAGTGCAATTCAGACCCTTCCAACTTTGTATATGCAGCACTTCAAGATAAACGCAGCGACCCCTTAGTTACCGCAGGCCGGGTACAGGGTTACTCTCCAAATCTTTCCGCAGGACGGAGGAGCCCCCGCCGCGCGAAGCGCGCAGCGGGGGCTCCGACATGTCCGAGGATGATTTGGAGAGTAACCCTGTACCCGGCCGACGGGATCCCTAAGCACGCCATGCTTCTTATGTGCAGCAAAGCTAATGCTGCTAAAATACAAAGCGCTCATGTAGTTTAAACGCACGACGATAAGGAGCACCAGTGGGTAACCACTTCCGTACCTCCGGTGCGGGCGATGATGCCCCCAAGACGCAGGCAGGCGTCCAGGGCAGTCGTTTCGCCACTCCGGATTCAGAGGGCCAGCCTGTTGCTCAGGCCCCCGCTCAGCCGGCAGATCAGGCACAGCCGGCATCCGATCCCTTTGCCTACAATCCAACCAGCGATGTCGCGCTTTCCGGTGCGGCGGGTTTTGAGCCCGTTCAGGCCGTGACCGCTCGCGTGGAGCAGCCTCAGGCTGGTGCCGCCACGCTGCAGCCTACCATGGCCGGCATTCCCGACCCCTTGGCCCCTGCGACGCCGGCTCCTCAGCCTGCGCAGTCCGGTCTCTTTGCCGCTATTCCCGACCCCACGCAGCCTGCTGCCCCGGTGGTCGAGAGCGATCAGGCCGCCGAGGTCGCAAGCCTCGATAACGCGCTTAACAACCCCGATTTTACGTCGGTGTTTGCACCCATCGATCCGCAGGCCAGCCGCAAGAAGATGGCCAAGCAGGCCGGTGTCGAGCCCGTCATCCTTATGGAGCATGTCACCAAGATCTATCCGGCACAGCCCAACAAGCCTGCACTCGACGACATCAACATCGAGATCTATCCGGGCGAGTTCGTCTTCCTGGTCGGTCACTCCGGCTCGGGTAAGACCACGCTGCTGTCGACGCTCAACCGTGACGTCAAGCCGACGAGCGGTCGCATCCTGGTTGCCGGTCAGGACCTCATGAAGATCAAGAACCGCAAGGTTCCGTTCCTGCGCCGCCAGATTGGCGCCGTGTTCCAGGACTTTAAGCTTCTGCCGCAAAAGACCGCCTACGAAAACGTGGCGTTTGCCCTGCAGTGCATCGGCAAGCCCAAGGGCGTCATTCGCAGCCAGGTGCCCGAGGTGCTGCGTCTGGTCGGCCTGGCCGATCAGATGGACTCGCTGCCCGACCAGCTTTCCGGTGGCGAGCAGCAGCGCGTTGCCGTCGCCCGCGCTATGGTCAACCGTCCGCCGCTGCTGATCTGCGACGAGCCGACGGGCAACCTCGACCCGGCGATCTCGCTGGGCATCATGAAGCTGCTCGAGCGTATTAACCGCACCGGCACCACCGTGATCGTCGCCACGCACGACCGCGAGATGGTCGATAGCATGCACCGTCGCGTGATCGCCCTCGAGGGCGGCCACGTTATCCGCGACCAGGAGAGGGGAGGTTACGGCAACTATGGCACCAACTAACGTGGGCTACTCCTTCAAAGAGGCAATCAGCCACTTCTTCCGTAACTGGACTACCTCGCTCGGCGCCGTCATCACGATCTTCCTTTCGCTGTTTATCATCGGCCTGTTCATCATGGGCTCCGCGATGCTGAACTCCGTGATCGGCACCGTCGAGGATCAGGTTGTCATCAACGCGTTCATTAGTGATGACGCCGATCAGGCCGATGTTCAGGCTTTTGAGGCCGAGCTTAAGACGTGGAATAACGTCAAGTCCGTGACCTATAAGGACAAGGACGACGCACTGGCCGAGTATACGAGCAAGATGTCGGGTAACGCCGACGCTACCATGAGCGCGCTCGACGGCCAGAACCCGCTGCCCGCCTCGTTTGCGATTGAGATGGACGATCCGTCTCAGGTCGAGAGCACGGCCAAGAAGCTCAAGAAGAATGCCGATTTCCAGAAGATCGCGGATGACGGCGACGTCAACGCGAGCGTGCTGTACGGCCAGGAGGAAGTGAGCCGCCTGTTCCAGGTGACCAACTACATCCGCATCGCCGCCGTGGTGCTCGTTGGCCTGCTGACTTTTATCGCGTTCATCTTTATCAACAACACGATTCGCCTGTCCATTACGGCGCGTCGTCGTGAGATTGCGATTATGCGTCTGGTCGGTGCCAGCAACGGCTTCATTCGTGGCCCGTTTATCACCGAGGGCGTACTGCAGGCCATTTTGGGCTCGCTGCTTTCCATCGGCGTTCTGGAGCTGCTGCGCAATCTGATGATTCCGCGTCTGCAGGAGAGCATCGGCTGGATGTCGTTTGCCCTGCCGATGCAGTACTACCTGGTGACCTATGCTGCGCTGATTCTGGTCGGCGTGATTATCGGCCTCTTTGGTTCTGCCATCGCCATGCGTCGCTACCTGCGCGTGTAGGCATGCCTGGAATTCATCCCTTCCAACGGGTCGTCTCTTATGGGGCGGCCCGTTTTTTGATCCCTAGGGGACGGCAGGAAAGCGAATCATTTGGGTAGACTCTTTGGAGTTCGCAATCGATAGTTAGGAGGCGCCATGGGGCGCAATAACAAGCATAAGCGTGGAGCTCGCAATAAGCGCGGGCCGGTGCGCAGCGAACGCCGTCCGAGCCTGACCGGGCGCGTGCAGCTCCATGAGCACAGTGCCTACGTTGTAACCGAAAACGGCGACTACAAGGTCATGGGCCGCGGTAAGCGCGAGATCATGGATGGCGATACCGTTGCCGTGAGCATTAAGAATAGCCCGCATGGCGAGCGTCGCGCCGTGATCGAGGGCGTAGTTGAGCGCGCAGCCATAAGCGTGGTGGGTACGTACCAGACCGCCGGTCCGCTCGGTGTGATCGAGCCGCTCGATTCGCGCTTGAAGGCCGACTTCTTCATTTTGCCCGAGGATACCTCGGCGGATCGTCTGGGTGTCCACCCGGGTGATGCCGTTGTCGCGCGCATTTTGACCTACCCGACGCGCCTGGAATCGGGCACTGTGACGATCGAACGCCGCATTGGCGGAGATGACGCGCCCGATTTGGGCGTTCAATATGTGATGGCGCGTTACGGCTATACCGATAGCTATCCCGAGGCCGCGCTGGACGAGGCCGAGGGGCTTTCGCTCGATGTGTCCGCGGCGCTTAAGGACCCGCTCCGCCGCGATCTGCGCGACCGCTTTGTCATCACGATCGACCCGGTCGACGCGCGCGACTTTGACGATGCCATTTCGTTGGAGCGCACGCCCGAGGGTGGCTATAAGCTGGGTGTGCATATCGCCGACGTTTCACACTATGTGGCTTGGGACGGGCATATCGATCTTGAGGCTCGCCATCGTACGACATCGGTGTATCTGGCCGATCGCGTGCTTCCCATGCTGCCCGAACGCCTGTCCAATGACCTGTGCTCGCTTCGCCCTGATGAGGACCGTCTTGCGTTTACCGTCGATATCGAGCTCGATGCGCAGGGTCGCGTGCGACATTACGATCCGTACCCCAGCGTGATTCGCTCGCGTGTGCGTATGGACTATGACGGCGCCGAGGCACTGCTGGTGCGTGCCGGCGCGGTTGAGTATTCGGTGCTGGAGGGTGCGGCCGAGGATGTTGCGGCTGCCGAGACCTCGCGCGAGGAAGCGCTTGAGCGCGGTCTTGCGTGCGAGGAGGCCGCCCGCGGCTACAACGTCGACCTCGGCGATTTCCTTGTCGCCGCCAACGAACTCGCCGAACTTCGCCGTCGTATTCGTCGCGCCCGCGGCTCAGTCGATTTTGACACGGCCGAGATTCGCGCTCTATTGGATGGGGACGGAGTGCCCGTGCAGATTGTGGCGCGTGAGCGTTCGTGTGCCACGTCGCTTATCGAGGAAGCCATGCTGCTCGCCAACGAGTGCGTTGCAGAGTGGCTGGCAGACCGTGATATCGAGGCCTGCTATCGCGTGCATGAGGATCCGAGCCCCGATAGCCTGCACGGTGCCGCCGTTGCGCTGGCGCAGCTAGGCATCATCGACGATCGTCGTGCTGCCGGTATTGCCCTGGGGAGTCCCGATGAGCTGCAGGCTGCAGTTGATGCTGCCGCCGGTGCGGCCAACGCACCGCTCGTTAACACGCTGCTTCTGCGCAGCATGCAGCGCGCGCTGTACAAGCCGCGCAACGAGGGCCACTTTGCGCTCGCCGCGCCGTGCTACTGTCACTTTACGAGTCCCATCCGTCGCTACCCCGATCTGGTGGTGCACCGCGTGCTCAAACTGCAGTTGGCCTATGAGCAGCTCGGCGGCAAGGACGCCTTGGTCCGTACGCCGCGGCTGATCGGCAAGGGGCGCGAGTCGCTGCCGCGCATTCTGCCGCAGATCTGCCGCGCATGCAGCGATGCCGAGCGCGCGGCAGATGCCGCCAGCCATGCGACGCAAAAGATCAAGATTGCCCAGTACTATGAGGACCGTCTGGGCGAGCGCTATGCCGGAACCGTCTCGTGGGTTAGCAGCATGGGCCTCTTTGTGCGCTTGGACCTAACGCAGGTCGAAGGCTTGGTTTCGATCAAGAGTCTGGGCAACGAGTGGTTCGAGTTCGACGAGGACGCGCTAACGCTCACGGGTGCCGACACGGGCACCCGTTACGAGCTGGGGCAGCGCGTGATTATCGAGGTCTCGCGCGTCAATACCACGCGTGGGCACTTGGACTTTAAGCTTATCCATTAGCCAAATCCCGACTGATGGTGGGGGAGCGGAGGGCGGCCTTTCGGGACCGCCCTCCGCATTTGAATCGTGGCTACCTTGCCGTCTGCTCGGCCGTCCGCTTACCTGCTATTTGAGAGGTAAAACCTACCAAAATAAACCTGTCCCTTTTTGGCAGGTTTACAAGAAAGCGGGGATGAGATGGCGACGGTGTACGGTTATGCGCGCGTGAGTTCGCGCGATCAGAACCTTAATCGGCAGCTGGATGCGCTGGGCGCCTATGGCGTGGGCTCGGCGAATATTTATGCCGACCATGCGAGCGGCAAGGACTTCGATCGACCGCGTTATCGCGAGCTGCTGCACGTCCTGGGAGACGGGGACGTGCTGGTGGTGCTTTCTATCGACCGACTTGGCCGTAATTACTCCGAGATTCTTGAGGAATGGCGACGCATTACCAAGGAGCTCGGGGTTGCCATTGTGGTGTTGGACATGCCATTGCTTGACACGCGCGCTAGGGCCAGCGGCGCGCCGGATGTGACCAACGTCCTGATTGCCGATATTGTGCTGCAACTGCTGAGCTACGTGGCGCAGGTGGAGCGCGAGAATATCCATCGGCGCCAAGCGGAGGGAATTGCAGCGGCGCGGGCGCGAGGGGTCCGTTTCGGTCGACCTCGCAAACCGTGCCCTCCTCAGTTTGAGCTGGTGCGCGATAGCTATGAGGCGGGCGATATTACCCGCAGCCAGGCAGCAAAGTGCCTGGGCGTGTGTGTGGGGACGTTCGATCGCTGGATGCGCGAGGCGGGGTAGGGGTTTGCGTCGCTTTGTCGCTTCCTGTTGCGATTCAAATTTTGATACGGTGACGATGCCATTTGGGGCTACACTCGCTGATATTCAAAAAAGGAGGTTGGCCCTTGGCGCGCGTAAAACAAATAATCGGATGGACCGCAATTGTTCTGTTCGTTGCAACGCTGGCGGGCATCTGGGTGCTGACGGAGCAAAATGCGGTGGAGACGTCGTTGCTGAGCGAGTCCACCGCGCGTGTGGTGGAGGGTCAGGCTACGGGCGTTCAGGCTGCTGATGCCACGGGTGAAGCCCAAGCGGAGAACGGAATGACCGGGGGAACCGATTCGGCTGCCTCGAATGCCCGGTCTGGCCGACTTACTTCCATTCGCATGTGGGTGGGCACGAACGTCCGTCGCGTTGCCCATACCGTAGAATTTTTCTTCATCGGGTTGTTCGCCTCGGTGGTCGTGGTTTGCCTTTCCAGGCATCCGTGGAGCGTATGCTCCCGTTGCGTGCCCGTATTGCTCTTTTGCGCCGCCTGCTCCGTTGGCGATCAGGTACATAAGATCTTTGTTCCCGGCAGGCATTTCGACGTTATCGATTTAGGATTCGATGCTGCGGGCTATGTCACCGCCATGCTGTTGGTATTGCTGGCAGCGGCGTTGGTGCGCCATGCGACTCGGCCGATCGGCGCCCATGCGAGGCGCTAGCCTTAAGACGAGACATCGCGACTGCCTATGCTTCGACATTGACTACAATAACGGCTGCAATCGCGAGCGGTCGTCGATGTGCAGTTTTCCAGACACCTGTTTTCTCTAAGAAAGGAAATCCCATGGCGGTATTGTTTGTTGAATATCCCAAGTGCTCGACCTGTAAGAAGGCCAAGGCATGGCTGGACGAACATGGGGTAGAGTATATCGATCGCGATATCGTTTTGGACAATCCCACGGCTGATGAGCTTGCGACTTGGGTTGCTCGTTCGGGGCTGCCGGTGCGGCGTTTCTTTAATTCGTCGGGCATGAAATATCGAGAGCTGGGCCTGAAGGCGCGTCTGGATGCGGGCATGACGGATCGGGAGTGCTACGAGCTGCTGGCGACCGACGGCATGCTGGTCAAGCGTCCGCTGCTGGTGGGCGACAACTTTGCGATTCCCGGCTTTAGGGAATCGGCTTGGGCCGAGGTGCTGCTGTAGTGGCTGCGGAAAGTGCGTCCCGTTTTGAGCTCGGATTCCGGGACGCAGTTTCCGGTTGAAGGGGCTAGCGGAAACCGTATCCCAGTTTGAGCGCGAAATCTGGGATACGGTTTCCGTTTGGGGCCTCTAGGGGAAAGCGCGTCCCGTTCTGGACGTAAATTCCGGGATGAGCTTTCCGGTTGGCGGGCATGCGCACTATCCCGGCTGGCGGGCATATGCGCTAATCCTCAAGCCGCGCCCATTCGTGCGGATCGTAGACCTTTACGTGCTTGTTGGGCTTGCCGCTCCAGTACTCCTCGTCCATAAAGGGCAGATATGCCTGAACGCCGGGGCAGATAAAGGGAATCCGCTGCTGTTGCAGTCGCTCGCGCTGGCGCTGCTCCAGGTGCGCCTCGGATATGACGGTCGGCATACCGGACAGCTCGACGAGGCTTGCCTGGATTCGCTTAAGGTCGGGGAGTCCCGCGTGCCATGACACCCGCATGATCAAAAAGGATGCTCGGCGGTATTTTGCCTGCATCACCGTGATGGCGGGGCGCAGTGTGGGATGGATTTTGTCCCGTTCGGGCCAAAGGTCGGCAGTGATCTCAAGGCCCAGGGTCTCCCATAGGTAATCAAGCTCTTCGTCCATGGCGCCTCGATATCTACGCGATCATTGATACCTCGATTGTGTTGCCTGGTGCTATCGTTTTCGCGGTAGAATCTGCCAACGGTTGACGGCTACCGCTCGCGGCGTTTTGTCCTTCGTGTACAGCGGTTGGCTTCACAGGTCCTTCACGGGTTGGACTAAATTAGGCCAATTTGACTGAATTTCAAAAAAGTCAAAATTGGGGCTTGCGTCACGGCGAGACTTCCCGTATATTTCTTTCTTGCGCAAAGGCACAGCCGAGCGCAGCGATGCAGTCATTGGGATGTCGTCTAATGGCAGGACAGCGGATTCTGGTTCCGTCAATGGGGGTTCGACTCCCTCCATCCCAGCCATTGCATTTGCTACATATGGCCCGTTCGTCTAGCGGTTTAGGACGCCGCCCTCTCAAGGCGGAGATCACCAGTTCGAATCTGGTACGGGCTACCAAAATTGAACGCCCGGGCCTCGTAAGAGACCCGGGTTTTGTGTATTGACCGTATATACGGCGCCTGCCGTGTTTCGCTCAGATCGAGGAGTAGCCATGGATCTACCCATCAGCTTGCAAGACATCACGTATGCCGAGAACTATCTGGCGCAGGGCGACCTAGCTACGGCGACGCCGCTGCTGGAGCGTCTGGTGGAGCTCGCCGAGGAATATATCGACGCCGAGTGCAAGACGGAGGAGAAACGTCAATACTTTAGCTTCGATAGCAAGTTTGAGCGCTTGGCCTATCGCCGCGTGGAGAAGGATCCGCGCGAGCTCGTGCAGGTCGAGGTGCCGTTAGACCGCCTGTACTCTGACATGGCGTTTGCCTACATTCGCCAGCAGGATTATGTAAGCGCTCGTAATGCCCTGATGCAGGCTGTGCGTTGGGACCCCATGAACTGCAACTATCGCTTGGATTTGGCCGAGCTGTTCCGCGCTCTCGAGGACAAGCAGGAATGGGCATCGCTCTCGTTCTCGGTGCTGGAGCGTGCAAGCGATGGCAAGTGCGCCGCCCGCGCTTACGCCAATCTAGGTCAGTACTTCTTGGAGCCCGAGACCGAGAACGTTTCGGCTGCCGTGGGCTGCGCGCGTCTGGCGCTGCGTCTGGCGCCCAACGATGCGCATACGACGCGCCTGCTCAACAAGATCCATACCACCTATCCGGATGCCGCTGATGAGAGCGACGACCACGTGATGGGTGAACTGGCCCTGCAAGGCGTGCCGACCTCGCCTTCGGCCGAGATTGCCATCTGCCTGATTATGTGCGCGACCGATGCTGCAAGCGACGGCGACAAGCAGGAGGCGACGCGCCTGACGGTACGTGCTCGCGACTTGGTGGGCGAGGAGGCCTGCGCGGCGATTATCAAACTGGTGCGCGAGAGCGATGCCGAGCTCAATGCCGAGCGCAAGGCAAAGCGCGAGACTGCGGGCTCAAACGCCGATGGAGCCAAGGAGGCCGGCGATGCCCAGTAAGCGCGAGCGCAAACTCATTTCCAAGAATCGCTCGGCACATCACGAGTACTTTATCGATGAGACGTTTGAGTGCGGTATTGAGCTGAGCGGCACCGAGGTCAAGTCGATTCGCGAGCGCGCCTGTCAGATCACTGACACTTTTGCGCTGATTCGTGGCGGCGAGTGCTGGCTCGTCGGACTGCATATCCACCCTTATAGCCATGGTGGCGTGTGGAATCGCGATCCCGACCGTCGGCGTCGTCTGCTGCTGCACCGCAAGGAGATCGACTTTCTTGACGGCAAACTTCGCAACCGTGGTTATGCGCTGGTTCCGTTGGAGCTCTACTTTAATATCGACGGCCGCGTAAAGCTGCTGCTGGGTCTGGGTCGCGGCAAGAAGCTCTACGACAAGCGTGAGGACATGGCCAAGCGTGATGTCCAACGCGAGATCGACCGCGCCCTTAAGGAACGCAACCGTTAGGCACTCTGCATAAGTTGCGGTGGAATACGGACTGTTTTGCCTGTTTGAGGGGCTATTCAGTCCCTATTTCACCGCAACTGCGGGCGTCTCATCTTTCTTGCTGTTCTGACACATATGTCTCAAAGGCGGCGTCCGTTATGGGTGCCGCCTTTTTTTGTGGGTACATACATTCATGAGGTTCCAACCCGAGCTAGGGGAGTGATCGTTATGGACAAAACTGCGTTCTTTACCATGCCGAGCGGTCTGTACGTGGTGAGCGCTGCGGCAGACGGGCTGCGTGCCGGCTGCGTCATCAACACTGCGGTGCAGGTGACGTCCATGCCGCCGCGTATTTCGGTTGCCGTGAACAAGGACAATGTCACCTCGGGCGTCATCGCATCGGCCAAAGCGTTCGCGCTGACCGTGATCGATCAGACGGCCGACATGCTCTACATCGGTAACTTTGGGTTCCGCACCAGCAGCGATTATGACAAGTTTGCCAAATACGAGACCCGCGAGACGGCTCTGGGCATGCCCTATGTGCCCGAGCACGCGGCGGCCCTGTTTAGCTGCCGTTTGATCGACACTGTGGATGTGGGCACGCATCTGCTGTTTATTGGCGAGGTCGAGGATGCCGAGCGCCTGAGCGACGAGACGCCGCTGACGTACGACTACTATCACAAGGTGCTAAAGGGCAAGACGCCGCCCAAAGCCTCGTCGTATCAAGGCTAGAAATGTTCTAAAAATACTTGCATTATACTATTGAGAATATATACTAATAAGTAAGTACACCAGCAGTCACGTTCGAGAGGAGAACATCATGGCTGAGGAAAAGAAGACGTATAAGTTTGTGTGCACCGTTTGCGGTTACGAGGTTGAGGTCGACACGCCCGAGCTGCCCGAGGATTACGTGTGCCCGGTGTGCGGCGTCGGTCCCGATCAGTTTGAGCTCGTCGAGGAGTAACTCGCAGGCACACGGCGAAAGCCGAACATAGCTCTGTCCAAGGGTCCCGGTCGAATTCTCGGCCGGGACCCTTTTGATTTATCTGACGGTTTAAAACGGTCTCACGTGTTACAGATTAAGACGTTATATCTGGACAGTCACGCCATCTCAATTACATTCCCGTTAGCAGCACGATGTCGAGAATCGTCACGATGACGCCGATCCCTACGAGCAGCGCGTTGAGCGGGCGCGAGTTGGCGTATTTGCCCATGACGCGGCGCGAACTGGTGAGTCGTATGAGCACAAAGACCGTAATCGGCAACTGAAGCGACAACAATGCCTGACTCCAGATGAGACCTTCAAAAGGATTTGGGACGACCAGGCACGCCGTCACTGCGCCGACGAAACAGGCCGCCACCCCGATCGAGGAATGTCGGTCGTGGATGTCGTATTCCTCGTCGAACATGCCCGCGGTGATGGTGCCTGCCGCCATGCCCACCGTCACACTACTCGATATGCCCGCAAACAGCAGTGCCACCGCAAAGATGGTCGAGCTTGCCGGGCCCAGAATGGGGGAGAGCGTGTCCGCTGCGACGGCGAGGTCGTCTACGACAATGCCGTGCGCAAAGAAGGTCGTTGCGGCCAGGATGACCATGGCCGAGTTGATCGCCCAGCCCACGCCCATCGAAAAGAGCGTGTCGAAGAGCTCGTAGCGCAGACGTTCCTCGATAACCTGCTTGCCTTGGCCTTCGAAGTGCATGGATTGGATGACCTCGGAGTGCAGGAAGAGGTTGTGGGGCATAACGACCGCGCCTAGGACACTTACGATAATCGCAGCCGAGCCGGTGGGCATACTGGGTGTGATCCAGCTTGCGGCGGCCTGCGGCCAGTCGACCTTGACTAGCGTGAGCTCGGCCAAAAACGAGAGTCCTACCACGCCCACGAAGGCGATGATCCAGCGTTCGGCGCGTTTGTAGGAGCTTGTCATGAGCATGGCAACCGATGCCGCCGCGACGATGATGCAGCCGCCGCGTACGGGCAGGCCAAAGAGCATTTGAAGCGCGATCGCACCGCCCAGGACTTCGGCCATGGCGGTGGCGACCGTGGCTAGATACGCGCTGCCGAGTATCGCACGCCCGACGAGGCGGGGTAGGTGGCGCGTCGTGGCCTCGGCAAGACACATGCCCGTGGCGATGCCCAGGTGCGCCGCGTTGTGCTGCAGCACGATGAGCATGATCGTGGACAGCGTGACGATCCACAGCAGCGCGTAGCCAAACTGCGAGCCCGCGGCCATATTGGAGGCCCAGTTGCCCGGGTCGATAAAGCCGACGGTGACGAGCAACCCGGGGCCGATATGCCGCGCAATGTCTAGGCCTCCGTGACCACCGGTGCGCCGGGAACCAAAGTGTTGTTTGAGATGGTTGAGCATGGTGCACTCCTGCGTGCCGTTTGTTTGACGCCGTAAAGGGTACCCGTTTTAGGCTTAAAGGTTAACCGAGACTAACAAAATTGTTGTATTTGAATAGGATGGGGAAAGGAGTTGCCGAAATGTCTTGATCTGTAACAACTAGGGATGGAAATTGGACCTAGGTGTTACAGATCGAGACAGGAAGAAATGGTCCTATGGAAAATCTCGATCTGTAACAGTTAGCTGCAAAAACCGGCCCTTCGTGTTACAGATCGAGACATTCGGAACCGTCTCTCGAAAACATCTCAATCTGTAACATCTAGGCGCCAAAATTGGGTCTTCCTGTTACAGATTGAGATGTTTGAAGCGGTGAGCTTACAGGCCGAACTTGGGGCCTATGTTGTCGCCCTTGAGGTCGGCGGTGTCCACTCGCAGGGCGTGCGTTACGCGATTGTTTCGAAACGGGCGGGAAACACAACGGGCCGGTGATGCTCCTAGTATGCCTATTCAACTGACTGTCTAACACCAAGGGGAGGATCGCGATGCAGGCAGATTCCGCTCAGCAGCAGGGCCTTTATCGCCCCGAATTCGACCACGATGCATGTGGCATCGGCGCGCTTGCCGATATCAACGGTGAGCGCCATCACCAGATTTTGGACGATGCGCTGTCCATTCTGGTCAACTTGGAGCACCGCGGTGGCACGGGACTCGAGAAGAACACCGGCGACGGCGCTGGCATCCTGTTTCAGGTTCCGCATCACTTTTTCCGTAAAGAGGCTCAAAAGTGCGGCCAGATTCTGCCGGCAGAGGGCGACTATGGCGTGGCCATGCTGTTCTTCCCGCAGGACGACAAGGGCGTAGAGGATGCCCGTCGCGTGTTTGAGGAGGGCTGCGCCGAGGCCGGCGTGCCGCTGCTCTTTTGGCGCGAGGTGCCCGTCGACCCGCACGACCTGGGTGAGACGGCCCGCGCCTGCATGCCTACCATCCTGCAGGCCTTTCTGGGCCGCCCCGACGACACGCCGGCAGGTGACGCATTCGAGCGCCGCCTGTACGTGTGCCGCCGCACCATCGAGAAGAAGGCCGACGCCGAGTTTGCCCTGCGCGACAAGATCTTCTATGTGTGCTCCATGAGCTCGCGCACCATCGTGTACAAAGGCATGCTTGTGGCCACACAGATGCGCCGCTTCTTCATCGACCTCAACGACGCCGCCGTCAAAACGGCCGTGGCACTCGTCCACTCGCGCTACTCCACCAACACTACGCCCAGCTGGGAGCGCGCGCACCCCAACCGCTTTATCATCCACAACGGCGAGATCAACACCCTCAAGGGCAACGTCAACTGGATTCGTGCCCGCGAGCCCAACCTGTACAGCCCCGTGCTGCAGCACGATCTTGAGCGCGTGATGCCCATCATCAACCGCGAGGGTTCCGACTCCGCGATTCTGGATAACGTGCTCGAATTTTTGGTCATGAACGGTCGCCCGCTCACGCGTGCCGCGTCCATGTTGCTGCCCGAGCCGTGGGACCACAACGACAGTCTGAGCGAGGAGCGCCGCGCCTACGACGCCTACCAGTCCATGCTTATGGAGCCGTGGGACGGCCCGGCCGCCATCGCCTTTACAGACGGCCGTACCCTGGGTGCCGCCCTCGACCGTAACGGCCTGCGTCCCGCCCGCTACTATGTGACGCGCGACGGTCGCTTTATGCTGGCAAGCGAGGTGGGCACCATCGAGGTGAGCCCCGAGAACATCCTGACGAGCGGCTGTCTGGGGCCGGGCCAGATGCTCGAGGTCGATTTTGCCCGCGGCCGCGTGATCTACAACGACGAGCTGCGCGCCCGCTATGCCAAGGAAAAGCCCTACCGCGACTGGATTGCCGAGGAGACGCTGACCGTTGACGTGCTCGATGAGCCTGTTGCGGCAACGCCCGCCGAGGACGCCGAGGTGCCCGCCGCCGTGCGTATGGCCAAGCTCGGCTACCACTGGGATGACGTCGACGAGGTCGTGCGTCCCATGGCCCAGCAGGGCAAGGCCCCGCTCGCCTCGATGGGCATCGACGCGCCGCTGGCCTGTCTGTCCAAGAAGACGCGTTCGTTCTTTGACTATTTCTATCAGCTGTTCGCCCAGGTCACGAACCCGCCGATCGACGCCCTGCGCGAGCATATGGTCACCTCGACCACGCTCTACCTGGGCAACCACGGTAACCTGCTCGAGGACTCCCGTACGGCCTGCCAGCTGGTGCGCCTAGAGCGCCCGCTGCTGAGCGAGGAGGAGTTCGAGCGTATCTGCGCCATCGACCGCGTGGGCTTTAAGACCCGCCGCTTCCGTGCCGTGTACCGCCGCGATGCCGGCGAGGGCGCGCTGCAGGCTGCGCTTAAGCAGCTTGCAGAGGACGTTGAGGCTGCGGTCCGCGACGGCGTGAACATCGTGGTGTTGAGCGATCGTGCCGCTGCGGGCGAGGTGCCCGTGCCGTCGCTGCTCGCTGTGGGCTGCGTGCACAACCACCTGATCCGCGCCGGCGTGCGCACCTTTGCCGACATCGTGGTGGAGTGCGGCGACGCTGTGTCCCCGCACGACTTTGCGGCACTGGTGGGCTACTCCGCGAGCGGCATCTATCCGTACAACGCACATGCGTGCATCCGCAATCTGGCGGCACGCGGCGACCTGGACGTGACGGCCGAGCAGGGCATCGCCAACTACAACAAGGCCGCGACGGCGGGCATCGTCTCCATCATGTCCAAGATGGGCATCTCCACGGTGCAGAGCTACCACTCTGCGCAGATCTTCGAGGCTGTGGGCTTTACGCCGGAGTTCGTCAACGCGTACTTTGCCGGCACGGTAAGCCGCGTGGGCGGTATGGGCGTCGAAGACGTCGAGCGCGAGCAGAATGAACGCTATGACGCCGCGCTCGCCATTCTTAAGAGCCCGGCTCCCGATCAGTTGCCCACACTGGGCCTGACCAAGTGGCGCCCGTTCGGTGGTGAGGATCACCTGATCGACCCCCAGACCGTCTACCTGCTGCAGACCGCCTGCCGCGAGGACAGCTACGACACCTTTAAGGAGTACAGCGCCCGCCTGCACCGCACCGGCCGTGCCGTGCGCCTGCGCGACTTGCTCGACTTTGATGCCAGCGGCCGCACCCCGGTGGCACTCGACGAGGTGGAGCCCGCGCTTAACATCGTCCGCCGCTTTAACACCGGCGCCATGTCGTACGGTTCCATCAGCAAAGAGGCGCACGAGTGCATGGCCATCGCCATGAACCGCCTGCATGGCCGTTCCAACTCGGGCGAGGGCGGCGAGGACCCGCGTCGCGAGACCCCGCTGGCCAACGGCGACTCCAAGAACTCCGCCATCAAGCAGGTGGCAAGCGCGCGCTTTGGCGTGACGAGCCGCTACCTGTGCAGCGCCTTCGAGATTCAGATCAAGATGGCCCAGGGCGCCAAGCCCGGCGAGGGCGGCCACCTGCCCGGCAAGAAGGTCTATCCCTGGATCGCCGAGGTCCGTCAGTCCACGCCCGGCATCGGCCTGATCTCGCCTCCGCCGCACCACGACATCTACTCCATCGAGGACCTGGCAGAGCTGATCTTCGATCTTAAGAACGCCAACCCCGGCGCGCGCGTGTCGGTCAAGTTGGTCAGCGAGGCCGGCGTCGGCACCATCGCCACCGGTGTGGCCAAGGGTGCTGCCGACAAGATCTTGATCAGCGGCCACAATGGCGGCTCGGGTGCCGCGGCGCGCGATTCGATCTGGCACGCCGGTCTGCCGCTGGAGCTCGGCCTTGCCGAGGCCCAGCAGACGCTGCTGCAAAACGGCCTGCGCTCGCGCGTGGTACTCGAGGCCGACGGCAAGCTCATGGACGGCACCGACGTCGCCGTCGCCTGCCTGCTGGGTGCCGAGGAGTTTGGTTTTGCGACCATGCCACTCATCTCCATGGGCTGCCTCATGCAGCGCGATTGCCAGCAGGATACCTGCCCGGCCGGCATCGCTACGCAAAACTGCCGCCTGCGTCGCGGCTTCCGCGGCAAGCCCGAGCACGTCGAGCACTTTATGCTCTTTGTTGCCGAGCAGCTGCGCGAGGTCATGGCGAGCCTGGGCTTCCGCACCGTCGACGAGATGGTCGGCCATCCCGAGTGCCTGCGCCAGATCGAGGTCCCGGGCAACCGCAAGGCCAACCTGCTCGATCTGTCGCCCGTGCTGGCAAGCGCGACCTGTGAGTTCGGTGCCCATATCCCGGGTGCCGACGGTCGCCACTTCCTGCCGCAGATGGCTGCGGACAGCGAGCTCGATAAGACGCTCGACTCCACGTTGTTTGTGCCCTATACGGCCGATGCCCGTGCGCACCTGCGTCCGATTCGCTTCCGCGCCGATATCGCCAACGTCAACCGTTGCGTGGGCACCATCTTGGGCAACGCGGTGACCAAGGCGCATCCCGAGGGCCTGCCCGCCGGCTCCATCACCATCGATTGCGATGGTTCCGCCGGCCAGAGCTTTGGCGCCTTCCTGCCGCGCGGCATTACGCTCAACGTGTGCGGCGACGCCAACGATTACTTTGGCAAGGGCCTTTCGGGCGGTGAGGTGTCGGTGCGCCCCAACCCGCATGCGACCTACAAGTTCGACGAGAACATCATCGTGGGCAACGTTGCGTTCTTTGGCGCCACGAGCGGTCGCGGCTTCATTAACGGTCTGGCCGGCCAGCGTTTTGGCGTGCGCAACTCCGGCGCCACCGTGGTGGTCGAGGGCTGCGGCAACCATGGCTGCGAGTACATGACCGGTGGTCTGGCGCTCATCCTGGGCGAGGTCGGGCAGAACTTCGCCGCCGGCATGACGGGTGGCGTGGCCTATGTCTTTGACCAGTACGGCACGCTCGATGCCCGTGTGAACCACGAGAGCGTTGAGCTCAAGGCCCCGACGGCCGCCGAGCTGGTGCAGATTCGCGAGCTCATCCAGGAGCACGTGGACGCGACGCAGAGCCCGCGCGGCATTAAGTTGCTCTACAGCTTTGAGACGATGAGCAAGCACTTTGTGAAGGTCATTCCGACCGAGTACGAGCGCGTGCTGGCGATTGTCGCCGCGGGCGAAGCTGCCGGCAAGACGCATGCGCAGGCCGAGGAGTTGGCGTTTGACATTGTGACCGGTCGCGCGAGTGCCGCGGATGTCGCTCGCTTCGATGTCGCGGGCGGTGCTGCGAGCACTGCGTTCGTGGCTGCCAGCTCTGTTGCTTCGACCAAGAAGGAGGCGTAAGTGCCATGGGTAAGCCCGGTGCTTTTCTTGATATCGATCGCGTGACCCACGAGCTTCGCCCCGTGGAGGAGCGCAGCCATGATTTTGATCCGCTGTACGTGGAGCTCGATGACGACGCACGTCGCGCCCAGGCGAGCCGCTGCATGATGTGCGGTGTGGCGTTTTGTCAGATGGGCGCGAGCTTTGGCAAGGCGCGTCCGAGTGGCTGTCCGCTGCACAACCTGATTCCCGAGTGGAACGAGCTGGTGTACCGCGGCCGCTGGGACGAGGCTGCCGAGCGTCTGTCGCTCACCTCGCCCATGCCCGAGTTCACGAGTCGCGTGTGCCCGGCGCTGTGCGAGGCCGCGTGCAACCTGGGCTCGGTCGATGGCCAGCCCACGACGATCCATGACAACGAGCGTGCGATCAGCGACCATGAATGGGCAAATGGCGGTCCGCGTCGGTTTGAACCGGCGGGGGAGGGCGCACCCACGGTTGCCGTGGTGGGCTCCGGTCCTGCTGGTCTGGTGGCAGCATGGGAGCTCGCCCGTCGCGGCGCTCGCGTGACGGTGTTTGAGCGTGACGACCGCCCGGGCGGTCTGCTCATGTACGGCATTCCCAACATGAAGCTCGAGAAGTCTGTGGTCGAGCGTCGCGTGGCGCTCATGCGCGAGCTGGGCATTGTGTTTGAGCTGAGCGCCGATGTGACGGATCCTGCGGTGGCGGCCAAGCTCGATGGCTTTGACGCCGTTGTGGTGGCTGCCGGCGCTCGTGCGCCACGCGGTCTTTCGGCTGCGAACGTGGATGCTCCGGGCGTGGTGTACGCGGTGGACTACCTGACGGCTTCGACCGTGTCGGTACTCGGCGGCGGCGAGCCTGCTATTGACGCGCACGGCCTGGACGTCGTGGTCATTGGCGGCGGTGATACCGGCAACGACTGCGTGGGTACCGCGGTGCGTCAGGGTGCGCGCAGCGTGCGCCAGTTTGAGTTCTTGCCGGCGGCGCCCGATAAGCGTACGGCGAGCAACTCCTGGCCGCAGTGGCCCAATGTGAAGAAGACTGACTATGGCCAGCGGGAGGCCATTGCCGCCATGGGCGGCGAGATGCGCGCCTGGGGCGTGGACACCCTCGAGGTGCTGCTGGACAAGAAGGGTGCGGCTGCGGGTTTGCGCGTGGTCGATCTGGACTGGTCGGCCGGCAAGCCGGAGCGCATTGCGGGCTCCGAGCACGAGGTGCCGGCGCAGCTGGTGCTCATCGCCTGTGGCTTTACGGGTCCGGAGCACAGCGTGTTCGACGCTGTCGGCGTGCCTGTTGCCGCCGCTGGCCGTCCGCTGCCGGTGATGGCTGCCGAGGGCTCGCACCTCGCGGCCCGTGTCGACGGTGTCGCCGCGGATGCCGCACCGGTGTACGTGGCCGGTGACGCCCGCAACGGCAGCTCGCTCGTGGTGAGTGCCATGGCCGATGCCCTGGCCTGCGCCGCCGAAGTCGCCGACGCGCTGGAGCTGTAAGGTAGTCATTTAAGAACGTCCCCAATGACTAGTCATTTTTTGTCTAGTCGTTGGGGGACACTCTTTGCGAGCGATTTGCTCGTTTGTCGACGTGTGGGTGTTCATTCGTCGACGTTTGCGACTGTGCTACTCTGCTTTTTCTGTGGTGGCTGCGGACATCTGGCTCAAAAGGGCGGGTTGGCTGTCTATGTCTACCTGCGGTTTCTTTGCGGTTCGCTCATTCGGTCAAGTGTCCCGTCAAGTGTTTGGTTAGTATCTGGTTTGCAGTCGAAGGCCTATTTTGCCCGCGCTTGCCTCGGTTGCTCGCCCTCCTCGTAAGCTCAAATTGAGGTCCATCAGTTTGAGGAGGATGCCATGACTGACCAAGTTTTTGACCGAGCGCAGCTGGCCGAAGCCGTCGGCAACGATATTGCCGACATGGCTCACTTTTGGATGCTGCGGAAGTTTCAATTCCTGGAGCCGGCGCGCGAGCAGTTCGAGATTATCGTCGATCCGTGGCTCAGCTATTGCGAGGAACCTTCTCAAAACGAAATCATGGCCTACAACATGGCGTTTACCGATTGGCTGTTGTTTGAGCGCCCCTATTACCGCGGCAAGACGCTGTTGGAGCTGTTTGTGGACGAGCCGCCAGCGTCAATTTCTCCTGTTTCGCTCGGGCGACTTAAGCAGGTGCGCGACACGCAGTATTTCTCGCGCTTTGGCATTTTGGACAAGGATCCCGCGACTGGCATGGTCGTGCTGAAGGACACGCGCACCGACTGTCGCTTTGACGTCTACGACCCACATATCGTGCAAAAGGAGCACTGGAACGATGGCGCGATTGCGGTGCGACTCGCGTGCGTCGACGATGTCTGGCTGACGGCGGGGCAGCTCTACCTGTATGACATCGCGCGCCTGAGCGACACGGCGGTCGACGGGCCGGGCGCGGTGCATCCCGAGGACCTAGAGGACGGTTTCGACACCTCGTACATCAGCTTCTTTTTGCGCCTGGTCCGCGACATCATGGGCGCCCAGGGACGGTACGTGAAGTCGCTCAATATTTACGAGCAAGAGTGGGAGTAGGGGGTGGGCTGTCGCAGCGCCGCCGCCTGTCTATTTGTCTCGGTCTGTAACGTTTAGAGGCCGTTTGGGGCCGTAACTGTTACAGATCGAGATGAACAAGTGCAGACTCGGCTGAATGTCTCGATCTGTAACAACAAGGGGCCAAAAAACGGTCTAACTGTTACAGATTGAGACAAATGTCGGCCGCACGACCGAAAATCTCGTTCTGTAACAACTAGAGGCTTAAAGACTGTCTTCCTGTTACAGAACGAGACGTTTGCCGGCGGCGGCAATGGCGGCGATGGTCCATTTGTCTGACGTGGTGGTGATGAAAGTGTCTAATACCGTTTTTAAACACAAGCATACGACTCGCAACACGTTGGCGCGGAATAGGATGCTCGCCAGACTCACGGAGGCGGCTGAACAAGGCGTGCTGCTTGTAACGCACGACAATGCCGAGCTCATGTGGCTGCGGCGCCATGTGGGCACAGACGATATTGCGGAGCCCGAATCGCATCTATTCTGTTTTCAGCATGAATGGGATGCGTTGACGCCGTCGGAGCGGGCTCGGTGGACCATCAAGGGGCTTGCGGAGTTTCATCCCGATTGGGCGTTTTGGGGTTATGACGCTGCACTTTTGTGGGGTCTGGAGGTGCCGAATGATCTGCTCGGGCCGCGTTACTTGGTCAAAACGGGATGTTCGGTGACATTGAGTATGGGGTGTAGGCTGCTGCGTCCGCAGACGGCGGGTGTGCTTGAGCAAGTCGATGGCGTGCGGGTGACGCCGTTTTGGCGCACGGTGGAGGATTGTCTGCTGCGTGCGCCGTTTTCGTATGGTCTGGCAATCGCCGATTCTGCATTGCGGGCGAAGGGCATGTCGCGCGACGACCTCTGCGAGCGGCTCCAGGCCGATTGCGAGGGCAGGCGAGGGTATCGCAGGGCACAGGTGATTGCGTCGTATGCGGACGGGCTGTCCGAAAACGGCGGCGAGTCTCGGTTCCGAGCGTTCTTTATTGCGTACGGTTTTCCGGTTCCGGAGCTGCAGGTGGAGTTTCGCGACCCGCTCGATCCGAGCCAGGTGTTTCGCGTCGACTATTTTTGGCGGCTCGAGAACGGGACGTGTGTCATCGGCGAGCTCGACGGAAAGGGGAAGTACACCTTGCAGAACGGCGAGGGCCGGGAGTCGGTCGACCCATTCGTGGCAGAACGTCAACGGGAGTCCCATCTGACAATGCTCGGGCACAAGGTGCTTCGGTTTACGTTTGATGAGCTCAAGAATCCGGGGAAGCTGGTTGAGAAGATGAGGTTGGCGGGTATTCCGCGACGGCCCGATTTGGCTGAGGAGTGGAGACGTCAGTGGTATGGGCGCTGAGAGGTTTTGTCTCGATCTGTAACATCAGGGGGCCCAATAACCCAGTACCTGTTACAGATTGAGACATTTCCCTGGTTTCGCTGGGGTGGGACTGCAACGTATTCCGTCCCCCACATCCTCTCGTCCCTCCGTTAACCGATATGTTCGACTTTAGGTCGCTGCATTAGGTGATAATGGACAAATGTTCAAGTTAATCGTGAGGGAGGAGCTCGATATGGCGTCTGCCGATCGTTCCACGTTGTTTATCAATGCGACCATTCTGGATGGTTCGGAGCATATGGAGCCGCAACCCGATATGGCCGTGGCCGTTGAGCGCGGTGTCATCACATGGATGGGGCCGAGTGCTGTGGCGCAGGCGCCCGCGGGTGCCGAGGTTATCGACCTGGGTGGTGCGTATCTCATGCCCGGTCTCATCAATATGCACGTGCACCTGTGCGGCTCGGGCAAGCCTGTCTCGGCCGGCGATGCGGGCGCGCTGATGAAGAAGCTCGATAATCCCGTGGGCCGCACCATCGTCCGCCGCATCCTCAAAGGCAGTGCCCAGCAGCAGCTAGCAAGCGGCGTGACCACGGTGCGCGGCGCGGGTGACCCGCTGTTTGCCGATCTGGCCGTGCGTGATGCTATCGATGCCGGCAAGTATCAGGGTCCTCGCCTGGTGGCGCCGGGAACGGGCGTCACGGTGCCGGGCGGCCATGGTGCGGGCTTGTTCGCCCAGGTGGCCAACAGTCCCGCCGAGGCGGCCGAACAGGTACGCGACCTGTATGCGCGCGGTGCCGACGTCATTAAGCTGTTCGTAACGGGCGGCGTGTTCGACGCTACCGAGGTGGGCGAGCCGGGCGTGCTGCGCATGCCGGTCGAGGTTGCCGCGGCGGCGTGCAAGGCTGCGCACGAGGTGAGCCTGCCGGTTATGGCCCATGTCGAGAGTACCGAGGGCGTGAAGGCCGCGCTTGAGGCCGGCGTTGACACGATTGAGCACGGCGCTCCGTTGACGCCCGAGATTCTGGAGCTGTACCGTGGCGCCGCGGGCACGCAACTCGAGGGACGTGCGCCCAGTGTTACCTGCACTATCAGCCCGGCGCTGCCGTTTGTATTGCTCGACCCGAAAAAGACCCATTCGACCGATACGCAAAAGAAGAACGGCGACATTGTGTGTTCGGGCATCATCGAGAGCGCCCGTGCCGCACTGGAAGCTGGCGTTAAGGTGGGCCTGGGTACGGACTCGAGCTGCCCGTTTGTGACACAGTACGACATGTGGCGCGAGGTAGCCTATTTTGCCAAGTACGTGGGTGTGAGCAACGCCTTTGCGCTGCATACGGCCACGCAGGTCAATGCCGAGCTGTTGGGGCTAGGCGGCGAGACCGGCACGATCGAGTGCGGCAAGGCAGCCGATATCCTGGTGACGCGCAAGAATCCTCTGGATAATCCGTGCGCCTTGCGTGAGCCGATGCACGTGATGTGCCGTGGCGATCTGGTGCGCAAGCTCAAGGTGAAGCACATTCCCGAGGTGGACGCCGAGCTCGACGCGATCATGGCCATGCCTGCCGAGGCGCTGGCCGAGGAGCTCGCCCGCGACGGTGTAGCGTAGAAGTGACAAAGGGACGGCTCCGTTGCCGCATGCAAAAAGCCGAGGTCTCAGCGTGAGGCCTCGGCTTTTATTTTGTCCTATGGTGTAGCGGCTAGGAGCGCGTCTCCATCTTAGCGTGGCACTTGGGGCAGGTGACGCGAATCTTGCCCTTGCCCTTGGGAACGGAGAGCATCTGGCCGCAGTTGGGGCACTTGAGGTATGCCGTGGTCTTGCGACCCTTCCACATCTTCTTGGCCGTGCGCTTGGCACGCTCAAAGTCTTCCTTACTGGTGCCGGCTGCGCGCGAGGTGCTGGCCGCTGCAGTTCCACCGCCCAAGCTGGCGACGAACTTGCCCAGGCCGGGGACGTTCGCGGTCGCGGTGACAAAGGCCGCATTTTCCTTGCGGCGGGCGTTGACGTTTTTGGACAGGCCGCGCAGCACGCCAATCACGATTACGGCGATGGCAATCCAGCTGAGCCACTGGATGCGGGCTATCGATCCGATCATCGCGATGACGATGCCGGCAAAACCCATCACGATGGTGAGTTCATCGGCACCATTGCGACCCTTCATAAAGTCATTCATGCAAATTGCCTTTCGTTCGATATGCTGCACGCCTTTATACCCGATTTAGAGCAAGGGGGACAGGTTAATCTGCACCAATGTGGTGCAAACATACCTGTCCCCGGAATACCAAGACGGTGCAAAGAAGTCTGTCCCCAATGCCCCAATTACTTGGAGAGCTTGTCGACGACGCGTTCGATCTCGGCGAGCTTGGCGGCTTTGAGGTCTTCGTCGCCCGATTCGATTGCCGAAGTCACGCAGCCCTCGATATGCGCCTTGAGCACGTCGGCGTTGATGCGCGCGAGGAGCGCCTGTGTTGCCATGAGCTGCGTGGAGATGTCGACGCAGTAACGGTCCTCATCGACCATCCGCAAGATGCCGTCGATCTGGCCGCGCGCCGTCTTGAGCATGCGGGTCACCGATTTATGGTCTGCCATCATGGCGGGTCCTCGTTTCTGGTCGATCTTCCGGATGCCCCCGTCAGTTGCGGTGAAATACGGACTGCTCAAAGGCCTAGGGCGGCCCAACAGTCCGTATTTCACCGCAACTTCTGAGGATTGAGTAGGCAGCGCCTGCTACGCGGCGGTTACGGACAGGGCATGGAATTTCTCGCCGGCGCCCTCGATGGCGGCGGCGAGCTGCTCGGCGGTCACGGTGTCGGCGCACTCCACCTGGACAGTCTGGGTCTCGTGATCGGCGTCGGCATCGGTCACGCCGGCAACGTTGAGCAGCGCCGTCTCGACGGTGGCGTCGCAGTGGCCGCACATAAGGCCGGAAGTCTTAATTGTGAAACGCATGGATATTCCTCTCTGTTGTGTCGGCTTTCCCAGACACCCGACCTTGACCTTCAAGCCGTCGCTCGCGTATCAAAGTACGCGTCGCTCCTCTTTCAGGTCAATCTCGGGCATCTGGAAAACCCGTTCTAAATGGACTGAATGGTGAGCCTATTTTGCCACTTTCGGCTTAAAGGTTCGCAGGCGCAGCGCATTGGACACGACGCAGACACTCGACAGGCTCATGGCCGCGGCGCCGAACATCGGCGAGAGCTGCCAACTCGTGAGAGGGAAGAACACGCCCGCGGCAAGCGGAATGCCGATGCCGTTGTAGAACAGCGCCCAGAACAAGTCCTGCTTGATGTTGCGGATCGTGGCGCGCGACAGCTCGATGGCGCGGGCGACGTCCATGAGGTCGCTGCGCATGAGCACCACATCTGCCCCCTCCTTGGCGATGTCGGCGCCGGTGCCGATCGCAAGGCCCACGTCGGCGCGCGCCAGGGCGGGGGAGTCGTTGATGCCGTCGCCCACCATGGCGACCTTGCTGCCCGCATCCTGCAGCTCGCGCACGTGGCGTTCCTTGTCGGCGGGGAGGACGTCGGCGATGACCTGCTCGCTGCTCAGTCCCACGCGGCGGGCAATCGCTTCGGCGGTGACGCGGTTGTCGCCGGTGAGCATGCGCACGTCGACGCCGAGCTTGCGGAGCGCGGCGATGGCCTCGGCGCTCGTCTCTTTGACCTCGTCAGCCACGGCGATGGTGCCGACAAGCTCGCCGTTCTTGGCAAAGAACAGCGGCGTCTTGCCCTCGGCTGCGAACTGTTTGGCAAGGCCGGCAGGAACCTTCGCGCCTAGCTCGTCCATCAGACGCACGTTGCCGGCGGCGATGACATTCTGCCCCTCGCGTGCCGTAACGCCACGACCGGGCACGGCGGCAAAGTCCTCGACCATGCGCGCGACAATTCCGCGTGCCTCGCACTCGGCCATAATCGCCTCGGCCAGCGGGTGCTCGCTTGAGTGCTCCAACGCGGCGGCCAGCTTGAGCAGCGCCTTTTCGCTCATGGCGGGCGAACCGTCGGCGCGCGTGGCTACCACGATATCGGTCACGGCCGGCTTACCGCGGGTGACCGTGCCCGTCTTATCGAGCACCACCGTGCCCACGCTGCGCAGATTTTCCAGCGCTTCGGCGCTCTTGAACAGAATGCCCATCTCGGCGCCCTTGCCGGTGCCTACCATAATGGCGACGGGTGTGGCCAGGCCCAACGCGCACGGACAACTGATCACCAGTACGGCCACGGCGGAGGTGAGTGCCTCGTTTATGCTGCCGGTCAGTGCCATCCACACCGCAAAGGTCACGGCCGAGATCACGAACACCACGGGCACGAACACGCCGGCGACCTTGTCGGCCATGCGGGCGATGGGCGCCTTGGTGGCGTTGGCGTCCTCGACGAGTTTGATGATCTTGGCGAGCGACGTGTCGGCGCCCACGCGTGTGGCACGGAAGGTAAACGACCCGGTACGGTTGACGGTGGCGGCGTTGACGGTGTCGCCGGCGGTCTTTTCTACGGGGATGGACTCGCCGGTGAGCGCACTCTCGTCCACGGCCGAGCTGCCCTCGAGCACCACGCCATCGACGGGGATGGACTCGCCGGGGCGCACGCGCAGGACCTGGCCGGGAAGGATGCTGTCGACGTCGACGGTGGTCTCGCTGTCGTCCTCTGCCACGACGGTCGCGGTCTTGGGCGCCAGGTCAATCAGTGCCTCGATGGCGCCGCCAGTTTTGGACTTGCTGCGCGTCTCAAGGTATTTGCCCACGGTGACCAGAGACAGGATCGTGCCGGCGCTCTCAAAATAGAGGTTGTCCATGCTCGTCATCATTGCCTCGTGCACCTGACCCGCGGCTAATTGGTCGGCCATGATGAACATGGCGTAGAGCGACCAGGCGATGGAGGCGGTAGCGCCCACGGCAATAAGGGCGTCCATGGTGGGCGCGCCGTGTGCGAGCGATTTAAACCCGTTGATAAAGTAGGCGTCGTTGACATAGACGATGGGGATGAGCAGGACGAGCTCGGTGAGGGCGAGCGTCATGCTGTGGGTATGGTCGGTGAAGACGCCAGGCAGCGGCCAACCAAGCATGTGCCCCATGCCTATGTAGAACAGTGGGATAAGGAATGCGATCGAGACGATGAGGCGGGTGCGCATGGCAGAGGCGGCGGCCTCCAATTTTTTGGTGGGCGACTCCATGTGGGCGGCGCCGGACCTGGCTTGCGTGCTGCCGTTTGAGCCGGCGGCACCGGTGCCCGCATCGACGGGTGAGGCCGAGTAGCCCGCGCGGTCGACGGCGGTGCAGATATCGTCGGGGGAGACCTGCGCGGGGTCGTAGTCGACCATCATGGAACCGGCGAGTAGGTTGACCGCGACGTTCTCGACGCCGTCGAGCTTGCTCACAGCACGGTCCACGTGCGCCTGGCAGGCGGCGCATGTCATGCCGCCCACGTCGAACTTATCTTGAGCCATGGCTTCTCCTTTCCGTGATTCGGTGTTGGAATTGTTAACCTGCCGATACTATACACCCATACCCCCTGGGGGTGTCTAGTACAGAATAAATGTATGACATCTCGCTACAGATGAGGGTAGTTGGTTGACCGATGGACCGTCCCAATCAATCATCTCAATCTGTAACATCTGGACCGTTTTTGAGCCGTAACTGTTACAGATTTAGACAAACATTTCAGCCGAAAGCTAACGTCTCGATCTGTAACAACCAGACCCCGTTTTACCGAGTATTTGTTACAGATCAAGACAAACAGTTGGCAGCAAACTCAATGTCTCAATCTGTAACATCTAGCGGGAGATATAACCTCTAACTGTTACAGATCGAGACAGACTGCCCGGGGTCAACTCAAATGTCTTGATCTGTAACATCTAGAGAGGATTTTGACCCCTTACTGTTACAGATTGAGATGTTGTCTCGCGGGGCTGGGGTTTGTCTCGTTCTGTAACAACTAGACCTGTATCTGCCGAGCTAGTGTTGCAGATCGAGACAATTGCCGGGGAGGGGTCCCGTCACGGCAAGACGCCCGCCGCCTAGATACAGAACCCGGGGATCACACAGGTTAGCTTGCTTGGCTTTTCCGCAGGCGTTGCGTACGTAAAGACGTCGCCGTCGTGCCCCACGCGGTTCATATAGAGCGTGCCTTCGCTCTCCGATGTGTCGGGGCTCACCGTGCGCTCCCACCAACAGGTGTCCTTGCCCTTCCACTGGCGGACCATCGTCTCGTTCGTGGAATACGGGCTCACCTTGAGCTCGCGGAAGAGCTGATACTCCCTGCCCTCGCCGTTGTAGATGTCTGCCAGGTAGTGATAGCCCTCGGTAAACGAATCGGGCGGTTGCGTACCGCACAGCTCGACCATGGCGGGCAGCCAAAGGGTTGCGGGCAACTCGCTCAGGCACGATGCGCTGTTGGCGGCGTCCACATTGTTCGAGACCTTCTTGACCCCTTTAATGAGTGCGCGCAACTCGTTGGGCAGCAGCTTAAGGCCGTCGCCGTTGAGCCATTCCCGCAGCTCGCAATCTGCCCAGCCGGCGCTCGGCGGTTCAGCCGCAGCGTTGCGCTCGGCAATACCCGCGTCGAACATAAACGTTAGTCCGGCCTTGCCCGTCCCGTCCAGAAGCTCATCGTGGCGGATGCCCACAAGCTGCGCGCCAACCTGCAGCCCGTTGGTGAGCGTGACACGCTTGGTACACGGATAGGGGATATGCCCATCGGCATCGAGCAGATGATAGCGCCTGGCAATCTCGCGTGCCTCGCTACGGGTCTCGGTGGCCTTAATCTTGAGCGAAATCTCCTGCAGCTGATCCCAAGTGTAGTCGTCAAGTGAACTGCGGATGCCGTCCAGGTAGTCGGGGATGCCAAAGCCATGGGTTGCCGCCCCGATAACGCCTAGCCCCGCAACGGCTGCGACAACGCCACCGATAATAAAGCGGCGGCGGGTCATGGCATCGTGCCGGGCCTGCTCCAGGATCTCTCTCGCGCGCTCGCCGGCGACGTCGACCTTAAGGTGCGTACCGGAGTCGATGTCAATTGCGGTGTCACTGCCCGCGCCCTCGCGGCCCTCGGATTCGGCATCGGTGAGGTATGCCGAGAGCACCTCGAGCATCTGCTGTTCGGTGGGACGATCACGCTGCTCGACTGAGATGCCTTTCATGATGATTTGGACGAGCGCCTCGTCGTCACTGCATCGCGGCTCGAGCGGCGCCGGCTTGGTCTTGGTCTTTATGAGGTAGAACGAACCGGTTGCCGCGGCACCCGTCGACTCCACATCGAACGGTTTGCGACCGCTGTAGAGCTGGTACAGAATGCTCGAAAGCGCGTAGACATCGATTGCGGGCGAGCGGCGAAGGGCCGCGATGCCTTCGATATCCTGCGTGAGCATCTCGGGCGCGGCGTATGCGGGCGTGGCAAAGCGCCAGATGTCGGCGCGCCGGGTGATCGTGTCATCGCCGAGGGCCATGGTCGCGGAGCCCATGTCGATGAGGCAGGGGTCAAAGGAGCAATCGACGATCTGCTGCTCGAGCGTTCGACTGGTGGTACGGAACATGATATTGGCGGGCGACAGGTCGCGATGGACGACCGGATTTACGAGTCCCTGGGTCATCAGGAGTGCGCGAAGCACGGCGTTTCCAACGGCGGCCACCATCTGGGTGGTTAGCCCGCCCGAGGCATCGTGCGGAAGCAAGGGCAGCGCCTGCTTGAGCGAGGTGCCCTCGACCCACTCCATGAGGATGAGCGGGTCGTCCTCGCACGATCCATAGCCATAGACGCGCGGAAATCCGCGCAGGTACGAGACAGTGCACAGATGACGGTACTCCTCGAACAGCGCGGCGGTATTGGCCAGGTGCGCAGCCGCTTGCTCGGCGGAGCGGTCGGGGGCTTGGCCGGAAAGGATGGCATTGTCCTTGAGTAGCTTGACGGCAAAGACCTCGCCGCTCGTGTTGGTCGCGCGCAGCACGTGCCCGATGTTGCCGTTGTTGCGGTGGGCCGTCTGGAGAATAAGCGTCATAAACCGACGCTTGGCGTCGTCCTCGGCGCTGGGGTCGACCGCCACGGCGGTATCGAACGTATCGAGACGGACGAGTTTGTCGCCATAGGCGCTATCGGTAGTATCCATGGCGTTCCTTTGTCTGGCATGGGTTGCCGCACGTTTACGCGAGCAGTGCGGATATCGGTAAAGTACCATGATAGCCGCACTGCCCACGTATACCGCTGAGCATTGTCGTTTACGACACAGAAGGTAGAAGACGAAAGACGGACGGCGACCGTCTTCCGATCGCTGTCCGTGCTAGTCCACAATGACAAGGAATGTCGTGTAGAGACCCAGATGGAGCCTGTCGCTGTTGGCGATTTCCACGGGGGGATAGACTTTGCCGGGTTCGCGTTGGTCGCGCGGCGGCTCAATCACAATATCGCCGTCGCCCGCGCCCGATTCGAGCACTGTGCCGTTGGTCGATCCAAGGCCCTGGGCGTACCAGTGCTCACCCTCGAGCCAAATGCGAAGATGCTCGCGCGAGGCGTCGGCGCCTACATCGGTGATGCTGGGCGAGGTTTTGGGCAAAGAACCAATCACGGTGCCGCGCGGATCGCGTGTGAGGGGATGGATTTGCATGTCGGCGCAGTTGTCGGCATGGGTTCTGAGCAGACCGAGGTTGGGAGCGACGGTGTGCGGCTGCTCCAGACTGCTCATAAAGCCGCGTCCGACGGTAGTTTCGGTGGTGCCAAAGTGCCCGCCCGTCTTGCTGGCGCAAAAGCGCTCGACGGTGGTCACGCCCTGAACGGGATCGGCGAGCGCCCCCGTTGCCACAAAGAGCATAAGGTAAAGCGTGCTTTTCTCGCGCACGGCATTGCCGTCAAAGTTGTCGATGCGATTGAGGGCATTTGCATATAGGCGGCTGTCCAGCTTGTAGCTGGCGAGAGCCGACATCATTTCGTTGGCGGCCGGACCGCGATAGTGCTCGGCGATTGCCCGATAGGCGGACTCGCCGCCGCCGAGCTTGCTGCAGATTGCCGAGGAAAGGTTGAGCGTGGTGACGGTAAAGTCGCTGTAGATGGAGGGCGCGCACTGGTCAGGCTTGCGATGGACGATGTAACGGGTGAGATACGAGCGGTTGGAAGAGCATTTCTCGAGCAGGGTACTGCCGAGATAAGAGTTTCCATTGATGAGCATTCGGGCGATCTCGAGATGTTTAAGACCGCCGAACGAGCGAATATCGTTATAGAGGACCGAGCAAGGCGTCTCTGCTGCCACGGATACCTCCTTTGATTGCTTCCTAGCCAATATGGCGATAGGAATTAATGGCCCCCGGTGGGCGACGTATTAAATGGCTGCGCAATATATAGCGTAACCAAAGCAACATTATAGGCCACATGTTCGAAATTGCAGGAAGACCGAGAGATTTTGGTTGGACTGAACGGAAATCCCCCTCTGTCTTGTTCTATAACATTTGGACCCGGTTTTGCCCTGCATCTGTTACAGATTGACACAATCGGCCAGGCCCACCTCGTCCGCCTCGTCATCTGTGGTTTACGTGGGGGCATACGGAGTACGGGTATACTAACCGGCGGCGAATCTGCTCCATCGCTTAGAGCTGCTGCGTCTGGACGGCGCGTGATAGGGCTGCCAAAGCGATCGCCAGCGTGCTGAGCAACGTCCTCTCTGTGCGCACCTGTTTTTGTATGTATTAGCGCACTACCAAGCACGCCCGCGCGGCCGCATGCCGCGCTCATGACGCGTGCAGATAAGGAACAACAACATATGCGTAATTCTGTATCCGACGTCACCGACGCCGAGATTCTGGACGAGGCCCGCGAGGCCATGACCCAGGCTGCCTTCGATGCCGCCGATGAGGCCAATGCTGCCCAGGCCGTCGAGTCCGCTACCGAGAGCCTGCCCGCCTTTAACGAGCTGGGGCTTTCGGACGAGATACTCCGTGCTATCGAGAACCTGGGCTACACGGCGCCGACGCCCGTGCAGGCCGGCTCGATCCCCGTGGTGCTCGAGGGTCGCGACCTGCTTGCCGCCGCTCAAACCGGCACCGGCAAGACGGCCGCCTTCTTGCTGCCGACCATGAACAATCTGGAGCACATTGCTCCGCCCAAACCCGTGCGCGAGCGCGGCGGCCGCAACCGCCGTCGCGGTGCCAAGAAGCCCGAGGGCAACGGCCGCGGCCCCGTGATGCTCGTCATCACCCCCACGCGCGAGCTCGCCCAGCAGATCGACGAGGTCGCGAGCAAGATCGCCGACGTCACCGGCCATGTCGCCGTGACCGTCGTGGGTGGCGTGAGCTACAAGCCGCAGACCGCGGCACTCAAGTACGGCTGCGATATCCTGGTCGCCACGCCGGGCCGTCTGGTCGACCTGATCGAGCAGGGCGCCTGCCACCTGAACGAGGTCAAGGTGCTGGTACTCGACGAGGCCGACCGCATGCTCGACATGGGCTTTTTACCCGCCGTCCGCCGCATTGTGCGCGAGACGCCGGCCGAGCGCCAGACGCTGCTGTTCTCGGCGACGCTCGACGAGGAGGCCGTGGGCGAGATCACCGACCTGGTGAGCGATCCGGCTCGCGTGGAGATCGCGCCCGCCACGTCGACCGCCGACACCGTCGACCAGTTTGTGTTCCCGGTGTCCATCGAGGCCAAGAATAACCTGTTGCCCGAGTTCCTCAAGAAGGAGGGCCCGGAGCGCACCATCGTCTTTATGCGCACCAAGCATCGCGCCGACAGCTGCTGCCGTCGTCTGGAGCGTAAGGGCATCAAGGCCGCCGCGATTCATGGCAACCGCAGCCAGGCCCAGCGCGAGCGCGCGCTTTCTGCCTTCCGCGACGGCACCGTCGACGTGCTGGTGGCAACCGATGTTCTCGCCCGCGGCATCGACATTAGCGACGTGCGCTACGTCGTGAACTTTGACGTGCCGGCCGAGCCGACCGACTATATCCACCGCATTGGCCGTACGGGCCGCGCTGGCGAGCTGGGCTGGGCCATTACGTTTGTGACCGAGCAGGACGTCGATGAGTTCTACGAGATCGAGAAGCTCATGGACAAGACGGCCGATATTTACGAAGCCGGCGACCTGCATGTGGGTCCCAACCCGCCTGCGGTTGATCCCGAGCGCGACCCTGCGGCCTTTAAGGTGAAGAAGAAGACTAAGCGCGGCAAGTCCAAGAGCAAGAAGAAGCTTGAGCAGGCGCGTCGCGACGGCAAGCGCAACGGCGACGATTACGGCGATGTTGCCGGTCGTTCCAACCGCGGTCGCGACGAGCGCCGCGGCGACGGCGAGCGTCCGAGCCGTCCCAAGCGCGGCGGCAAGACCCGCGTGCGCGAGGGCGTTCAGGCTCGCGTGGACGAGGCTGTTGAGAGCGTGGCTCGCGAGGTAGCTGCCGAGGAGCGCGGCGGTGCTGGTGCCGCTGAGCAGCCTGCGCGCGGCAACCGTGCCGAGCGTCGTGCCAAGCAGTTCCAGGGCGAGGCACACCGCCGTCGTCGTGAGGACGAGGACCGCGGCGGTCGTCGTCGTGTCGAGCGCGAGGACGAGGGCCGCGGTTCGCGCGGTGGCAAGCGCGGTGCGGGCGACCGCCGGCGTTCCGGTCGTGATGACGAGCGCGGCGGCCGTGATGAGCGTCGCGGCGGCGAGGGTCGCGGTGAGCGTACTGCCCGTGGCGGTGAGTCCCGTGGCGGCAAGCGCTTTGAAGAGCGCGGTAGCCGCGGCGGCGAGCGTCGCGAGGGTGCTCGCGGCAATGGCGGCCGCGGCGGCGCTGGTCGTTCTAACGAGTCGCGTGATCGTCGTGACCCGCGTGCCAGCCGCGATCGTCGCGATGACTGGCGCAACTACGACGATACCCGCGAAGAGCGTCGCGGCGGCTATCGTGGTGGTCGTGGCGGCAACCAGGCCGGCTCCCGTGGCGGCCGTGCCGGCGGTCGCGATAACCGTGGCAGCTACGGCAACAGCCGTGGCGGCAAGCGCGGTGGCAGCTCCCGTCGCCCCGGCGACGGCGGCGGCAAGCGCAAGTAACATGCTCGTCGCGCGGTAAGGCGAGACGAGTTTGGGCCCCGAGCAACTACACTCGGGGCCCTTTTTTGTTTGCCGTATCCGATCGCTAGTTCAAATGTGATTTCCTCGGGAATGCATCTAGAGGATGCCGTGGACCTGTTTCCTGCCATGCGGCAATGGGTCCCATGGGGTGCGCCGTGCATTTTTTGGAGTATTCTGCAGTTCGAGTTGTCTGCATATGATTCGACGTCGCCAACGGTGGCCTTCGGATATCCCTGGCGAGCGTTCCGAGTCAGATTTCGTCGTTTTCCGGAGCAGGGGCGCGTCCTTCTCGCCATGTCGGGACCTAAAAGGATACGGCGCCCTACAGTTTTGCCCATCCGCGGCGGTGCTGGCGCGGTCACGTTGCAGAATACTCCGTTTTTTGCACGGGCCAGGATGGGGTACCTCGGGAGAATACGGCGGTATCCCGTAAATATATACAATCTGTACCGTAATTTATACAAAACGAAGAGGCAGACAGCGTAGGGTGGGTGCATTGGGGTGCTTGGTACACCAAAACGGGGATCCCACGTGCCGTATACTCTGGCTGGATGTGAAAACGGCTTGACGCGTTGCTGAGCGTAGGGGGAGGGTGTCTAGATGAGCGTATTCGAAATTGTGTTTAGTCCGACGGGTGGAACGGAGAAGGTGTCTTGCCTTGTGGCTGGAGCGCTGGACAAGAATACCGTTACCGTCGATCTGACCGATAGCGGGTTGGATTTCCACGAGGTCTCGATGACGAAGGACGACGTGGCTGTTATCTCCGTGCCAGCGTATGCCGGCAGAGTCCCTGCCGTGGCGGTCGACCGACTGAACATGGTTCACGGCAACGGAGCGCGGGCCGTTCTGGTGTGCGTCTACGGAAACCGCGCGTTTGAGGACACGCTCGTAGAGCTGGAGGACGTTGCGAAGCATGCGGGATTCCGGGTGATCGCGGCAGTTGCAGCCATTGCAGAACATTCCATTGCGCGACAGTTTGCTGCCGGTCGTCCGGATGCGCAGGATGCGGCGCAGCTCGCAGAGTTTGCGCAGCAAATTCAGCAAAAGCTGTTGGCTGAGGATGCGTCCGAGCCCTCTATCCCCGGCAATCGTCCTTATAAACAAGCTGGGGGTCACCGCATGGCACCCGAGGCAACAGAGGATTGCGTCTCCTGCGGTGCATGCGCCGCGGCGTGCCCCGTTTGTGCTATCGACAAGGGTGACCCCAAACGAGCAGCTGGCGAGGCGTGCATCTCCTGCATGCGCTGCATTGCCGTATGTCCGCGAGGCGCTCGTAAGCTTGATCCCAACAAGCTATCCGCTGTTTCCCAGATGCTGAGCAAGGTTTGCGTCGTGCGGAAGGAATGCGAGCTCTTTATCTAGCGCATACGAAATTGGTGCAATGGGGCCAGGTTAATCTGCATCAACGTCTTGAAGTTGCGGTGGAATACGGACTGTTTTGGCCTTTTGAGCGGCTTTGCAGTCCCTATTTCACCGCAACTCATGATTGGTGCAAACAAACCTGTCCCCAATGCACCAGAGTGAGGAGTGTCCCCGAGTGCCGGCAGAAAAGGAACGTCCCTAAGTGCCGCTTAAAAACCGTTTATCGAAGAAAAAATACCGCTCACCGGTCATAATGACTATTCTGGCTTTGTTGTTGCCTACAATAACCCCCGTAAAAAGAAATGCGGAAGGTTACCGAGTCTCCTCGGACGTGGGCCTAACCAAAGTCTTTGATCGCGAGCGTCTCAACGGGCGCATTCGATTGATTTTGGTTGGGCTATATTTATGAAGGGACATGCCATCATGGGTTTCTTTTCTCGCCTTATGGGCGGCTCGGATAAGCAGACGACTGCAGCTTCCGAGTTCGAAATCCTCGCCCCTGTTTCCGGCGAGCTTGTTAATCTAGAAAAAATCAATGACCCCGCTTTTAGCAGTCGTGCAGTGGGCGATGGCGTTGCCGTGGTTCCCCAAGAGGGAACGGTGTGCGCTCCTGTTTCCGGTACCGTTGCGGCGCTGTTTCCGACTGAGCACGCGCTGGGCATCATGTCCGACGACAGCTCTGCTCAGGTGATGCTGCACATCGGAATCGACACTGTTAAGCTTGAGGGCAAGGGCTTCCATGCGCTTGTTGCCCAGGGTGACCATGTCGACGCGGGCCAGCCCCTCGTCGAGGTCGATTTCGACGTGGTTCGCGCTGCCGGCTTTGATCCCACGGTCTTCGTTATCGTGTGCGAGCGTTCGGAGAACTCGACTCTTCGTGAGCATGCTTCCGGCCCTGTTGCTGTTAAAGAGCCTGTCGTCTGGCTTTCCGAGTAAATTCTTGTGGTGGGTACCGTGGTTATCAAGCGAGTTTTTAACAACAACGTCGCAATGGTCACTTCGGACGATGGCTCCGAGCTCATCGTCATCGGTCGAGGCCTCTGCTTTGGCCGTCATGCCGGCGATGCCATCGACGAGGCGTCAGTCGAAAAGACCTACGCGTTGCAGGAGGGAACTTCTCAGGACTCGCGTACGATTGACCGCTTGGCACATCTTTTGGAGTCCATCCCCACCGTCAACCTCGTGATTTCCGAGGAAATTGTTCAGATGCTTCGCCGAGAGCTCAATGCCGACATCAACGATAAGATCCTCATTGCTCTCGCAGACCATATCAGCCTTGCTTTGGAGCGTGAGCGCAAAGGCGTTCCCTGCGAGAACCCGTTGCTGCTCGAGATCCAGCAGTTCTATCGCAAGGAGTATGCGCTTGCGGGCCGTGCGCTGCAGATTATCAAGGAGTATATGGGCATTCAGATGAGCGAAGAAGAGCAGGGTTTCATTACGCTGCATATCGTCAACGCCACCATGCCGCAACGCTCCGATCGTTTGATTGTTTCGGTCCAGCTTGTTCGCGACGTGCTCGCGATTGTTTCCAAGCGCTATGCTACGACCCTCGATGACACCTCGCTGCCTTACGAACGTTTCGTTCGTCACCTGCAGTTTTTCGCACAGCGAGCGCTCGATCCTACGGCAGGGCAAATCAACGGAGACGCGCTGTTCCGAATCGATGAAACGGCGTATCCCTGCGCATTCTCGTGCGCGGACGCCATAGCCGCCCACTTGTCGTCTACCTATAACGTTGTCGTTACCGATGCTGAGAAGAGTTATCTCGCATATCACATTGTTAACCTGCTTGGAGAACCTGGTCTCTAGGCATAACGTGCCCACACATCGATTGATATAAGGCAAGGCTCACGGTCTTGTCCAGGGCACATCTGTCTTAATTTGCGGAAAAGGAAGGGGAGTACCGCTATGACCGCAAAAAAGAAGTTCAATTTCAAAGCGCCGTTGGAGGTGTTCGCGAAGTCGATCGTTCAGCCGATGATGTATCTCTCGGTTGCCGGCATCCTGCTCATCGTGGGCATCATTCTGACCAACAAGACCATCTGCGCTTTGGTCCCCGTACTGGGCTCCGGTCCGTTCCAGCTTGTGGGCGCTGTTGTCTATCAGTCGCTGATGTTTATCATCAACAACCTCTCGATTCTGTTCTGCGTGGGCATCGCCGGCGCCATGGCAAAGAAGAACAAGGGCCATGCTTCGCTGATTGCCCTGATGTCGTTCTTCCTGTTCCTGCAGGCTAACAACATCGTGCTCAACGCCACCGGCTCTCTTGCCGATGCGAGCGGCATGCTCGGTCTTACCGGAACCGGCCAGGCCACCGTTATGGGCATTCAGGTGCTCGATACCGGCGTGTTCGGCGGCATTATTCTCGGTTGCATCACCGGTGCCGTGTTCAACAAGTACTCGAATAAGCAGTTCCCCATTGCCCTTTCGATGTTCTCGGGCGTTCGCTTCCCGTTCCTGATCATGATCATCATTTCCTGGATCATGGGCGCTGGCTTCTGCATCGTTTGGCCTCCGGTTCAGGGTGCCATCTCCTCCGTTGCCGGCATCATTAAGGAGTCGGGCAACATCGGTCTGTTTATCTACGGCATGCTCAACAAGCTGCTCGTTCCCACCGGTCTGCACCACCTCATCTACACCCCGTTCCAGTTCTCCGATGTGGGTGGCACCCTGACGCTGGGTGATCAGGTTATTGCCGGCGCCTATCCCATCCGTGTTGCCGAGATGGCAATGACGGGTCAGCCCTTCTCCGATAGTACGTATTTCAACAGCTACACCTTCAACAACCTGTGGCCCTACATCGGTATCGGTCTCGCCTTTATCGTCACCGCTTACAAGGGGAACAAGGATAAGACCAAGGCCGTTATTATCCCGCTGATCATCACCGCCGTGCTCTCCTGCGTGACCGAGCCCATGGACTTCCTCTTTGTCTTTGCCGCTCCCGTGCTCTTTGTCGTTCACTCGGCTCTTTCCGGCATCTTCCTGGTCCTGCTCAAGGTCCTCTCCGTGCCCGCTTCGACTGCAGGCGGCATCATCAACATCGTGGTTTCCAACCTGGTCCTCGGTGTCGATAAGACCAACTGGCCGGTTATGCTGGTGCTTGGAGTCGTCAACGCCGCTCTGTACTTCTTCCTCTTCACCTTCCTTATCAAGAAGCTCAACCTCCACACGCCTGGTCGCGAGGAAGAGTCCGAGCTTGCCGAGTCCGTTGCCGAGGGCGAGGCCGCCGCGTCTGTCGCGGTGAAGCAGGGCGCTGTTGCCGCGGCTCCCGCAGAGGGCGTCGATGCAGGTATTGCCGACCTGGTCGCAGGTCTTGGTGGCAAGGACAACATCGAGGAGCTCGAGAACTGCTTTACGCGTCTCCGCGTGAACGTTAAGAACCCGGACCTCATCAATGAGGACCTCATCAACCACGTGCCCAACAGCGGCATCAACCGCAACGGCAATAATATCCAGATCATCTTTGGCATGAAGGTCGCCGAGATGCGCGACAAGGTCGAAAACGCAATTGAGAAGGAGCAGTAAACAATGATCATTACTCTGTGTGGTGGCGGATCCACCTTTACCCCCGGCATCGTCAAGTCCATCGCCCTGCGCAAGGACGAGCTCGACGTTGACGAGATTCGTCTGTACGACATCAACGAGGAGCGCCAGCGCAAGATCGGCGTGCTCGTGGACTGGATTTTGCACGAGGACCTCGGCCTGGACATCAAGCTCACGGTGACCACCGACAAAAAGACGGCTTTTACCGACGCGAGCTTCGTGTTTGCCCAGATGCGCGTGGGCGGCTACGCCATGCGCGAGCAGGACGAGAAGATTCCGCTGCGTCACGGCTGCGTGGGTCAGGAGACTTGCGGTTGCGGCGGCCTTGCCTACGGCATGCGCACCATCTTCCCCATGGTCGAGCTGATCGATGACGTTGAGAAGTACGCCAAGAAGGACTACTGGATTCTCAACTACTCCAACCCTGCCGCCATCGTCTCCGAGGGCTGCCGCGTGCTGCGTCCCAACGCTCGTATCATCAACATCTGCGACATGCCGATCGCGATCATCGACGTGGTTTGCGCCGCGCTCGATATCGACAAGAAGGATGTCGAGTACGATTACTTTGGCCTCAACCACTTTGGTTGGTTCACCTCGATCCGCCACAAGGGCGAGGAGGTGCTCCCGCAGCTGCGCGAGTACATCAAGGAGCATGAGATTCTGCTGCCCGACTCTTACCTCAAGGGCATGGGCTCGCTCATGGCAAAGAAGCCCGAGGAGGCCGTCGACGAGCACCCCGAGCAGAACCGCCACACCAAGGGCAGCTGGTACTACGTCTGGAAGGGCGAGTACGAGATCATGGAGTGCTTCCCGGAGTACCTGCCCAACACGTATCTGAACTACTACCTGCAGCAGAAGGAGTTCGTCGAGCACTCCAACCCCGAGCGCACCCGTGCTAACGAGGTTGAGGAGACGCGTGAGAAGAACCTCTTTGATGGTATCGACCATTACGAGAAGACGGGCGAGATCGACGAGAGCACGTTCTATGCGGGCAGCCACGGCGACTGGATAGCCGATCTGGCTATCGCTCTGAAGAACGACACCAAGCAGCGCTTCCTGGTCATTTGCGAGAACAAGGGCGCCATCCCCAACATGCCCTACGACGCTATGGTCGAGCTGCCTGCCTACATTGGCAAGAACGGCCCCGAGGTCATCAGCCGCGACAACATTCCGCTGTTCCAGCAGGGCCTCATGATGCAGCAGCTGAACTCCGAGAAGCTCATTGTCGAGGCTACGATCGAGGGTTCGTACGAGAAGGCGCTTAAGGCCTTTACGCTCAACAAGACCGTGCCGTCGATGAAGGTCGCCAAGGAGGTTCTCGACGACATGATCGAGGCCAACAAGGGTTACTGGCCCGAGCTTAAGTAAAAGCAACAGGGTCGCTGGCCGCATGCCTGAAGCAATGCCCCGCCCACGTGATTGCGTGGGCGGGGCATTGTCGTTTGGTAACGCGTTTTATCAAATATGGCATTTATCTGCGATAATGTTCATTTTCACCGCTGATGGTGACATTTCATACCGCCTGCCGAACTGCGTGGAGACCTAACAACTTTTTAGGTCAGTGTTGTGCGTGTAGCAATTTCGCCCGGCCTCGCCTCCGGGCTGCCATGTGAGAGGGGATCTTATGGCTCGACTGCACGTAATGGAACGCAGCCACGCTCAGGCCGTCATGGACGACCTGCACGATGCACTCGGACGTCGTCTGGCGGTGAGTTCACTCGCCCCGTGCCCCGTCGAGTTTACGGCGGCGCTCGTCAACCTGTGCTCCACCCAGAGCTGCGGCAAGTGCACGCCCTGCCGCGTGGGCCTGAGCGCGCTGAGCGACCTGCTCGCCGATGTGCTCGAGGGCCGCGCCGACGAGTCCACGCTCAACTTGATTGAGCGCACGGCCCGCACCATCTACCTTTCGAGCGACTGCGCCATCGGCTACGAAGCTGGCGCCATGGCACTCACGGCCATTCGCGGCTTCCGCGACGATTTTGAGCACCACATCCGCGAGCACTCCTGCGGCTTTGACCGCGAGGCTCGCGTCCCGTGTGTCTCGGGCTGCCCGGCGCACGTCGACATTCCTGGTTACATCTCGCTCGTCGAGGCAGGCCGTTATGCCGACGCCGTCAAGGTCATCCGCAAGAACAACCCGCTACCGCTCGTCTGTGGCCTGGTGTGCGAGCATCCCTGCGAGATGCATTGCCGCCGTGGCATGGTCGACGACCCCATGAACATCCTCGCCCTCAAGCGTTTTGCCGTTGAGCATAGCGACCTCAACGACCACAAGCCATATGTAGTGGACAACACCGGTAAGCGCGTCGCCGTGATCGGCGGCGGCCCGGCCGGCCTTTCCTGTGCCTACTACCTGGCCGTGATGGGCCACAAGGTGACCATTTTTGAGCAGCGCCACCACTTGGGCGGCATGCTGCGCTACGGCATCCCCAGCTATCGTCTGCCGCGCGAGCGCCTGCAGGCCGAGATCGACTGGATCTTGAGCGCCGGCATCGACGTGGAGCTCGACCACTCCGTGAGCGGCGAGGAGCTCGCCCGTCTGCGCGACGAGTTCGATGCCGTCTACCTGGCCATCGGTGCCCACAGTGACAAGAAGCTCGGCCTTCCGGGTGAAGAGGCGCCCGGCGTGGAATCGGCCGTCAAGATGCTGCGCGCCATCGGCGATGACGAGCTGCCCGACCTGAGCGGCCAGCGCGTGTGCGTCATCGGCGGCGGCAACGTTGCCATGGACGTGGCACGCTCCGCCGTGCGCTGCGGTGCCGAAAAGGTAAGCATCGTCTACCGCCGTCGCATCTGCGATATGACGGCCCAGGACGCCGAGATTGCCGGTGCCCAGGCCGAGGGCTGTGAGGTGCTGGAGCTGACGGCCCCGCTCGCCATCGAGACGGGCGAGGACGGTCGCGTGAGCGGCCTGCGCGTGCAGCCGCAGATTATCGGCGAGCCCCGTCGCGGTCGTCCGGCTCCGCGTGCCGCCGCCACGCCCGAGCGCGTCATCCCCTGCGAGCGTGTGTTCGTCGCCATTGGCCAAGACATCGATTCCAAACCGTTTGAGGAGGTGGGCATTGCCTGCAAGTGGGGCTGCGTGGTCACCGATTCGGACGGTGCCGTGCCCAACTTCGACGGCCTCTTTAGCGGCGGCGACTGCCAGACCGGTCCCGCCACCGTCATCCGTGCCATCAACGCTGGCCGCGTGGCTTCGGCAAATATCGACCGCTACCTGGGCTTCGACCACAAGATCAAGCTCGACGTGGAGCTGCCGACCGTGCAGTTTAAGGGCAAGCACGAGTGCGGCCGCTGCGAGCTGGGTGAGCGCGAGGCCGGCGAGCGTATTCACGATTGGAATCTGGTCGAGCAGGGCCTTACCGAGGAGGAGGCGCGCCAGGAGGCAAGCCGCTGCCTGCGTTGCGACCACTTTGGCTTTGGCGCGTTCCGCGGAGGGAGGAGCCTGGAATGGTAGAGCTCAACAACCCCACTGTCAGCGACAACACCGAAAGCGGAGCACTCAATATGGTCAAGCTCACTATCGATAATTGCGAGGTCGTGGTACCCGAGCACACCACGATCCTGGACGCGGCCAAGTCCGTCGGTATCCAGATTCCCACCCTGTGCTACCTGCGCGATCTAAACGAGATCGGCGGCTGCCGCGTGTGCGTGGTCGAAGTCGAGGGCTGCGATCAGCTGGTTGCCGCCTGCAACAACTACGTGCTCGACGGCATGGTGGTCCACACCAACAGCCCCAAGGCTCGCGAGGCCCGTCGCACCAACGTGCAGCTGCTGCTGTCCCAGCACGATTCGCAGTGCACGAGCTGCGTGCGCAGCGGCAACTGCAACCTACAGACCATCGCCAACGACCTGGGTATTTTTTATCTGCCGTATCAAAGGCATTTGGCGGGCGAGGGCTGGGATTTCGATTTTCCCATCATCCGCGAAAACGACAAGTGCATTAAATGCATGCGTTGCATCAAGGTGTGCGAGAGCGTGCAGGGCTTAGGGATTTGGGATCTGACCAACCGCGCCACGCATACCGCCGTGGGCACCCGCGGGCGTGCGCCGATCGGCAAGACCGATTGCGTCGCGTGCGGCCAGTGCATCACGCATTGCCCGACGGGCGCCCTGCGCGAGCGTGACGATACCGAGACCGTGTTCGATGCCATCGCCGATCCCGACAAGATCGTGCTGGTGCAGATTGCGCCGGCCGTGCGTAGCGCCTGGGGCGAGGAGCTCGGCATTCTGCGCGAGGAGGCCACCGTCGAGCGCCTGGCCTGTGCGCTGCGCCGCGTGGGCTTTGAGTACGTGTTCGACACCGACTTCTCGGCCGATCTCACCATTATGGAGGAGGGCTCCGAGCTGCTCGAGCGCCTGGGTAAGGCCGCCAAGGGCGAGGGTGACAGCCGCGGCTGGCCCATGTTCACGAGCTGCTGCCCGGGCTGGGTACGCTTTGTGAAGGCACGTTACCCCGAGTTTGTCGACAGGCTCTCCACGTCAAAGTCGCCGCAGCAGATGTTCGGCGCCATCGCCAAGACCTACTACGCCAAGGTGCTGGGCGTGGAGCCCGAGCGCCTGTTTGTGGTGTCCGTTATGCCGTGCACGGCCAAGAAGGCCGAGTGCGCGCTGCCGAGCATGGTGGGCGAGGACGGCACGCCCGACGTGGACGTTGCGCTGACGGTGCGCGAGATGGTGCGCATGATCCGCGCGAGCCACGTGAGCGTGGATACGCTGGTCGAGGAGCCGCTCGATACGCCGCTGGGCTTTGGCACGGGTGCGGGTGTGATCTTTGGCGCCACGGGCGGTGTGATGGAGGCCGCCGTGCGCTCGGCCTATTACCTGGTGACGGGCAAGAACCCCGACGCGGACTTCTTTACCGATGTGCGCGGCCTGGACGGCTGGAAGGAGGCCGTGGCCGATATCGATGGCACCAAGGTGCGCGTCGCCGTGGCACACGGGCTGGGCAACGCCGCCCGCCTGCTCGACGCGATTCGCGACGGCCGCGTGAACTATGACTTCGTTGAGGTCATGGCGTGCCCGGGCGGCTGCGTCGGCGGCGGCGGTCAGCCCATCCACGACGGCTGCGAGCTGGCAGCCGAGCGCGGTCAGGTGCTGTGGGGCCTGGATGCCGCTGCGGACATTCGCTTCTCGCACGAGAATCCCGATGTCCAGGCGTGCTACCGCGAGTTCTTGGGCGAGCCGCTCTCGCCGCTGGCCGAGGAGTTGCTGCATACCGACCATCACGCTTGGACGATGCCTAACGAGGGGACGTGCTAGCGATGCACGCGTTTGATGTTGAGGTGTCGCGCCGGGGGTTTGCCTCGGCGCTTGCCGCGGGTGCACTGTCGCTTGCGCTCGCGGGCTGTGGCGGCGGGGCCGCCGGTGCCGGGTCCGCCGCGGACTCGGCTGCCGGGTCTGCTGCGGGCAGTTCTGCTGCCGAGTCGGTCGAGGTGCACGCCGCCTCGCTCAAGGGGCCGACCTCGATTGGCCTGGTGCAGTTTATGGACCAGGCTGCCGATGGCGAGACGGACAATGAGTTCGACTTTGCGATCAACACCGCCGCCGACGAGATTGTGCCCAAGGTCATTCAAGGCGATATCGACATTGCCCTGGTGCCGGCCAACGTGGCGAGCGTGCTCTACAACAAGACCGAGGGCGCGGTGCAGGTCATCGACATCAACACGCTGGGCGTGCTGAACGTGGTGACGGGTAACGCGGACGTTACTTCGTTTGGCGATCTGGCGGGCCATACCGTCTACATGACGGGCAAGGGCACCACGCCGGAGTACGTCATGAACTACCTGTTGGAGCGCGCGGGCCTGACCGGTCAGGTGGCGCTCGAGTTTAAGAGCGAGCCCACCGAGGTGCTGTCGGCCCTGCTTGCCGATCCGTCCGCCGTGGGCGTGCTGCCGGAGCCGTTCAAGACCGCTGCCATCGCCAAGAGCGAAGGCAGGCTGTCGGCGCCGGTGAGCCTGACCGATGTGTGGGACGAGCTGGCAGGTGACACGGGCTCCCGTTTGCTGACGGGCGTGACCGTGGTGCGTCGGGCCTTTGCCGAGGAGCATCCCGAGGCCGTGGCGGAGTTCTTGCGCTGCCATGAGGCGAGCGTGAAGGCCGTCAATGCGGCGCCGGCGGACTGGGCTCAGGCCGTGGTCGATGCGGACATCGTGGATAACGCCACGATTGCCGAAAAGGCGATTCCCGGGTGCATGCTCGTGTGCCGGACGGGGAAGGATATGAAGGCGGCGCTCGGTGGGTACCTGCAGGTGCTGGCCGATGCGGACGCGAGCGCCGTGGGTGGCAAGCTCCCGGCTGACGATTTCTACTACATGGAGTAGCCCGTGCGTGCGTTTGCTCGACAAATGGCAGAGCGTATGAAGGCGGTGGCGGCAGCAGGTGCCGTTGCCGCCTTTTGGCTTGCCGTGTGGGTGCTGGTGGCGGGTCTCGTGGCGCAGCCGTTGATTTTGCCGGGGCCGGGCGCTGTCGTGGTGGCGTTGCTACGACTGGTATGCGATGCCGGCACATGGGCGATTCTGGCAGGCTCGGGTGCGCGTATCTTGGGCGGGCTGGCGCTTGCCGCGGTGTGCGGCGTCGTGATGGCGGGAGCCTCGGTGCGGTCGCTGACGTTTGCCCGCTTGGTGGCGCCTGCGCTTTCGTTTGTTAAGGCGACACCGGTTGCCTGCGTGGTGGTCCTGCTGCTCATTTGGTTGGGGTCGGCGCGCGTGAGCATCGCCGCGGTCTTTTTGATGGCGCTGCCGGGCGTGTATTTTTCGCTGGTCGAGGGTTTGACGCAGGTTGATCAGTCGCTGGAGCAGATGTTTCATCTGCATGGCGTGCGGGGTTGGCGTCTGTTTTGCGCCCATACCTGGCGCGAGGTCCTGCCGTTTGTGCTTTCGTGCGCGCGTGCCGTGATCGGCATGAGCTGGAAGGCCGGCGTGGCGGCGGAGCTCATCGGCATGGCGACGGGCACCGTGGGCGAGCGCATCTATCAGGCGAAGCTGCTCATCGAGACGGCTGACCTGCTGGCGTGGACCGTGCTGGTCGTGGCGGCATCGTGGGCATGCGAGCGCGTGCTGGTGTGGTTGCTGCGGGCTTCGGGGCCCGTGGCGTGGCGAACTGCCGTGCGGGCGCATGGGCATGGACTGCGCGGGCGTACAGGGGCTGCGAGCGATGGTGCTGCAGCGGAGCTTGCGCTTGCCGTGGGCGATCGCGCGCCTTGGGCGCCGGCGCTCGACGGGCTGGTGCTTCATGTGCCCGCCGGTGGACGCACCTGTGTGATGGGCGCTTCGGGCGTGGGCAAGTCGACGTTGCTTGCGCTGGCGGCGGGGGAGTGCGCACCGTGCTCCATGGTGTTTCAGGATGTGCGCCTGGTCGAGGACGCTTCTGCCTTGGATAATGTGCTGGTGTGCGCCGACGCGCGCGTGGATGCCTCGAGTGCCGCAGCCCTGTTGCGCCTGCTGGTACCGGGGATCGATGTGCATGCACGCGTGGCTGAGCTCTCGGGTGGGCAGCGTCGTCGCGTCGAGATTGCCCGAGCCCTGCTGTGCCCGGGCGGCGCAGTGATTCTGGACGAGCCCTTTACCGGTCTAGACATCGCTGCGCGCGACGCATGCGCCGAGGTCGTGCTCGACTTGCTCGACGGCCGCATGCTGTTGCTTGCCACGCACGATGCCGCTGACGCTCGGGCCCTCGATATCTCGGATATCATCACGCTCTAAAAGCCATTTCAGGCGCTAACTCAACAATAAAATGATTCGTTTTCTTCTGTCTCCATGGGGTCGGGTATGGTATTCTATCTACGGGGTAATACTTAGGATTACCAAGTAATACCAACGCCGTAGAACAAACTCCAGATGCGGGCCAATCGGGTTGCCTTCACAGCCCGTCGCCCAGCCGCGTGGCCCGCATCCATCCGCACCACCGTCGTTTCAAGAAGGAAGCGCCATGGCAGAACACATGACCCCGGTTGTCGCGAAGGTTTTGCCCGAGGAAAAGGCGGCCTTCGCGGCGGCAACCCAGCTCGTGGGCACCACACCGTCCAACGCCATCCGCATGTTCATCGCCGCTTTCAATCGCTGCGGCACCTTCCCGTTCGACATCTCGCCGAGCGGGGCTTTTGGCGCTGCGCCCGATTCTCATCAACAATGACTGTCCCAAACTGCCGGCACTTGGGGACGTTCCTTTTCAGCCGGCAGTTAAGGAACGTCCCTAAGTGCCGGGTTTTGAGGAGGTTGGCATGCTCAATGCGATGGCGTGGGCGCTTGCCTGTTTTGGCGTTGTCGCTGCCGATATAGCCCTGAGCGTGGTTCTGTTTTCAGTTCTCGATGCCGTGTCGGTGCTGACGGGTTTCCCGATCGACAACCTCGATATTCAATGGTTCCAGGCTGCCGCTCAGACGGCGTCTTTTTTGATGGCGCTGCTGTGGTGGCGTTATCTGTGGCCGCGCTCGTTTATGGCGCGCTGGCAAGGCGAGCGCCCGCTTGGCGGGGGAGCAGGCAAAGCGTGGAGGCGCATCGCCTGCGTGATCGTGATCGGCCTTGCCCTGCAGGTGGTCGTTGGCTACGTGACCGACGCCGTGCTGTCGCTGTTGCCCGAGGCGGCGGCCGATTACAGCGAACTTGTCGAGGAGACGGGCATGGGCGACACGAGCTATCTGGCCGTCCTGACTACGGTGCTCGGCGCTCCGTTTTGCGAGGAGCTGCTGGTGCGCGGTATCATTTTTGAGTTTTCGCTCCGAGCATTTAACCCGCAGTGCCGTCCGCTCTGGAAGCGCCGGCGTCGCGCGTGGGCGCAAGACGTCGCCATAGTGCCCTGGGCGGCGCCGGACAAGCGAGGCATCGCCGCGGCGATTGTGCTGCAGGCGGCCATCTTTGGCTTTATGCATATGAACTGGGTGCAGGGCTGCTACGCCGGCGCCGCCGGTCTGGTCTTTGGCTGGGTGCTCGTGACCACCGGAAAGCTCCGCTACACGATCCTGTTGCATTTTGCCTTTAATGCCGGGTCGTATCTCATGACGTTGCTCTGGTTTGTGAACACGCCGCTCGACGTGATAATTACGGTCGCGATCGCCGGCGTGATCCTGGTGGAGGCAATGTGCTCGCTGCGCCAAGCGTGCCAACAGAGCGCTGCGACCACATCTACCGCATTCCCGCACTAATTGCGGCGTCCGCCTCCGTTGGCACCCTGACGTCCCTGAGCTGCACGGTTGCGCCCGGCAGTGTTTTGCGCGCGCGACATGCCGCTGTGGCCCTTGCTGCCCTTGGGCCCCTTGCCGGCGGCACCACCGTGCGGCTTGCCGCCCTTCTTGCCGGTGCCATGTCCACCGCCAGCAGACGTCTCGCCCGGGCGTGGCGGCACGGGACGGATCAGGCAATGCTTGGTGTAGCCGATCAGGTCACGACGCCCGGCCTTCTCCAGCGCCTCGCGCACGAGCTTGTAGTTCTCGGGCTTGCGGTACTGAATGAGCGCGCGCTGCATGGCCTTCTCGTGCGGGTCGCGCGCCACATAGATCGGCTCCATGGTGCGCGGGTCCACGCCGGTGTAGTACATGCAGGTCGACATGGTGGACGGCGTGGGGTAGAAGTCCTGCACCTGCTCGGGCATGTAGCCCATGTCGCGCACGGCCTCGGCGAGGTCCACGGCCTCCTTCATCGTCGATCCGGGGTGGCTCGAGATCAGATACGGCACCACGTATTGCTTAAGACCGTATTCGCGGTTCAAACGCTCAAATTTGCGACAGAACGCATCGTAGACGGCGCGGCTCGGTTTGCCCATCACGGACAGCACCGCGTCGCTCACGTGCTCGGGTGCCACGCGTAGCTGGCCCGAGACATGGTGCTCCAGCAGCTCGCGCAAAAACTCGTCCGAGGCATCGGCCATGGTGTAGTCAAAACGGATGCCGCTGCGGACAAAGACCTTCTTGACGCCCGGCAGCTGGCGCAGGTCGCGCAGCAGCTGCGTGTAGCCGCTCTCGTCGACCACCATGTTCTTGCACACACTCGGCCATAGGCAGCGCTTGTTCTTGCACACGCCGTGTTTGAGCTGTTTGTCGCAGGCAGGGCGGCTAAAGTTTGCCGTCGGTCCACCCACGTCGTTGATATAGCCCTTAAACTCGGGGTCGCGCGTGAGCAGCTCGGCCTCGCGCATGATCGAGTCGTGGCTGCGCATCTGCAGCACGCGGCCCTGGTGGAAGGTCAGCGCGCAAAATGAGCACTCACCAAAGCACCCGCGGTTGGAGCTAATGGAAAACTTGATCTCGGCAAAGGCCGGCACGCCGCCCGCCGCGTCGTAATCGGGATGCCAATCGCGTGCGTAGGGGAGTTCGGCCACCTCGTCCATCTCGTCGGTGGTGAGCGTGGCCGACGGTGGGTTCTGCACCACATAGACGCTGTTGGGGTAGGGCTCTACCAGACGATGCCCGGTGATGGGGTCCATGTTCTGCTGCTGCACGTTAAAGCTGCGCGCGTAGTTGAGCTTGTCGGCGGCAAGGTCGTCCCAGCTGGGAAGCAGGTCGTAGTCATAGACCTCGTCGAGCGAGCTGGTGCGGTAGACGGTGCCGTTGATATAGGTGATCTGATCGACGGGCAGTCCGGCGTCGAGCGCGTCGGCGATCTCGACGATCGCGTGCTCGCCCATGCCGTAGATGAGGATGTCGGCGCCCGAGTCGAGCAGCACCGAGCGCTTGAGCTTGTCTTGCCAGTAGTCGTAGTGGGCCAGGCGGCGCAGGCTCGCCTCGATGCCGCCGATAATGATGGGGGCGTCCTTGAACGTCTGGCGGATGAGGTTGCCGTAGACCGTGACGGCACGATTGGGGCGGTGCCCCTCCTCGCCACCGGGGGTATAGGCGTCGGTGTGGCGGCGGTGCTTGGTCACCGAATAGTGGTTGACCATGGAGTCCATGTTGCCGGCACTGACCAAAAAGCCCAGGCGCGGCTCACCGAGCACGCTGATGCTGGCGGGATCGGTCCAGTCGGGTTGGCAGATGATGCCCACTTTGTAGCCGTGCGCGTCGAGTACGCGGCTGATGATGGCCATACCAAAGCTGGGGTGGTCCACGTAGGCGTCGCCGCAGATGTAGACAAAGTCACACTGGTCCCAACCGCGCGCGTCCATATCGGCGCGGCTGACGGGGAGGAACTTATCGCGGCCCGGGCGCCAGGGACGGGCGGGCGCTGCCGGGGTATGAGCGGCGTGGCCGCCCTGGGCCTTGCCGCCGCGCTTTTGCTGCTGGCCCTGTTTGCTCTGCTGACTGCGCTGGTTATTCTGAGCGTGCTGAGGCTTTTTTGCCACGATCCCTCCGGTGTTTGTATGCTGCACGTAATTGTAACCAGTCTTTTTGGGACGGGGCTAAAAAGACTGGTGGAGTACATGGGCTGGCGGATCGGCGTGCCGATGCGGGCGCCGTTTGTTTCCAGACTGTGTATCCCCGTGTCGAAGGAGCCGTCTCGCGCGCACGCCATGTTGTCAATGGGTTACAGTATGAACGGCGGCTATGTTTCCGCCAACGCACGAGAGGGTCGTCAACAAGGAGGATGCACGACGATGCAGCGTGCCAAACAGATATCGGAGTCCATCGAACTGGGCATTATCCTGGCGCTCGCCGGCGGCTTTATGGATGTGTATTCGTACATTGGGCGCGACCATGTTTTCGCAAACGCGCAGACGGGCAACATCCTGCTTGTGGGCGTGAGCATCTCGGAGGGCAATTGGACACTTGCGGGGCGCTACTTCTTCCCTGTGGTGTCGTTTGCCGTGGGCATTATGCTTGCCGACCTGGTACACGAACGGTTTGGCAGCGTGATTCACTGGCGCCAAGTGACGGTGTTCTTTGAAGCCGTCATCTTGCTGGGTGTGAGCTTTATCCCGGGCGGCAATTTCAACCTGCTCGCCAACTGCCTCACCTCGTTTGCCTGCGGCATGCAGGTCGAGAGCTTCCGTAAGATCCACGGTCACGGCATCGCTACGACCATGTGCATCGGCAACTTGCGCAACGCGCTGCAAAACGTGGACGATTACATCATCACCCACAGGCGCGGCTTTTTGGAAAACGGCCTGCTGTACTTTGGCGTGATCTTTACCTTTGTGTTTGGCGCCGTGTTGGGCAACTGGTGTATTGAGCGCATGGGCCTGCACGCCATCGTCGTGGCGAGCTTGCTGCTGTTTGTCGCGTTTGCCATCATGTTCATCGACCGCGAGCGCGACTTGCGCTTACGCTGGAAGGTTGCGGCCGAGGCTTGGAAAGAGGGCTGTCGAAAGTAACCGAATGCGGCAAAGGGGCTGTCCCTTTGCCGCAATATTTTTCATCATCTGTTGAAACGCTTTAACAAATTTGACGTTCTCACGTGTTTTTCGTTTCAAAAGCGTTAGGATGGGACTCATAGCGTGGGGCGTAATGGGTGCCCCGCACACGATGGGAGGCTATCAATGGCTAATCGTTTCGTTCTCAATACCATCTCTTATCATGGTTCCGGCGCCATCAAGGAGATCCCCGGCGAGCTCCAGCGTCGCGGCTACAAGAAGATTTTCGTCTGCTCCGATCCCGATCTGGTCAAGTTTGGCGTTACCGCTAAGGTGACCGACGAGCTCGACGCTGCCGGCATCGCTTGGAGCCTCTACTCCGAGATTAAGCCCAACCCCACTATCCAGAACGTCAAGGACGGCGTCGAGGCCTTCAAGGCCGCCGAGGCTGACGCTATCGTGACCATCGGTGGCGGCTCCTCCATGGACACTGCCAAGGCCATCGGCATCATCATCAACAACCCCGAGTTCGCTGATGTCCGCAGCCTCGAGGGCGTTGCTCCCACTAAGAACCACGCCGTGTTCACCATCGCCGTGCCGACGACCGCCGGTACCGCCGCCGAGGTGACCATCAACTACGTCATCACCGACCCCGAGAAGGTCCGCAAGTTCGTGTGCGTCGATACCAACGACGCCCCCGAGGTCGCCGTCGTCGACCCCGACATGATGGCTTCCATGCCCGCCGGCCTGACCGCTTCCACTGGCATGGACGCTCTGACCCACGCCATCGAGGGCTACACCACCAAGGGCGCTTGGGAGCTCTCCGACATGTTCCACTTTGAGGCCATTAAGCTGATCAGCGAGAACCTGCGCGACTCCGTTGCCGAGGCCAAGTCCGGCCAGCCCGGCTCCGGCCGTGAGGGCATGGCCCTTGGTCAGTATGTCGCCGGCATGGGCTTCTCCAATGTTGGCCTGGGCATCGATCACGCCATGGCTCACACCCTGTCCGCTCACTACGACACCCCGCACGGCGTCGCCTGCGCCATGCTGCTGCCGATCGCCATGGAGTTCAACAAGCCGGTTTGCGCTGAGCGCCTGGCCAAGGTTGCCGTCGCCATGGGTGTTGACACCACGGGCATGAGCACCGACGAGGCTGCCGACGCCGCTATCGCCGCCGTCAAGCAGCTTTCCGCCGACGTGAACATTCCGCACGTCTGCGAGGCCATGAAGGCCGACGAGATCGAGGTCCTGGCCAAGGACGCCATGGCCGACGCCTGCTTCCCGGGTAACCCGCGCGAGGCGACGCTCGACGACGTCATCGAGCTCTTCAAGAAGATCTGCCCGGCTGCCTAACTCAGTTTGGTGGCCCTTCGTCCGTAGGTGTATGGTCTTTTGACTTGCCGCTGGCCCCGCCGTGCTACGCACGGCGGGGCTTTTTGTGCTGCGTCGATGCCCTGAGACGGACAAAACCAAGGCTTACTGTCCGCTGCGGATAGGTGGTGCACTTCCCTGCGTGCATTTTTGGGAGTATTCAACAAGCTCTTAAAAATGCATAACGTTGTGAATGGGCGGTAGTGACCCGCAGGCGCCCATCGACAGCCATTGTGGGCGGGCTATCGATGAGTGGAGGGGGTTGTTACTGAGTTTCTGCTTTGCGACGACCTGCAACACTGCTGTAACCGCGTCGTTTTGTCGTTCGTGATGGGGCCGTTGGGGCCCACGGTGCTGAATACTCCGTTTTTTGCACGGTCCAAGGTGGGGCACCCTGAGACGAAGCAAAAAGATGCCTCTTTTCTATGCAAATACCAATAGGATTTATGCAAGATTGAGATTGTAAACCGTGCACGTGCACAAAACCGGTGCGGGGACGTCTGGAGGCGGCTCGGCTCCTGGGGCATTGCACGTGCAGAACGGTTAAAATCGGGACTCGGTCTTAGTTTTACTTGGAAGGATGCATATGACTTCTAATATTGATGCTTCTCTAGAGGAGACGCTCTCCTATATCGCAGGACAGCTTAAGACGCTGACTTCTATTGCCTCCCCTACCGGCTATACCCGTGCGGCGACTGATTATCTGATGGAGACCCTGCGCGATATGGGGTTTGGGCCTGAGCGTTCTAATAAGGGTAACGTGCTCGTTGAGCTTGGCGGCGAGGGCGAGCCGCTCGTACTGGCGAGCCATGTCGATACCCTAGGCGCCATGGTGCGTTCCATTAAGGACAATGGCCGCCTGCGCCCCACGACGCTCGGTGGGCATCAGTGGTCTACGGCCGATGGCGAGAACTGCACCGTCTACACGCGCGACGGCAATGTCTACACGGGCGTGGTTCTTAACACCGAGCCTTCGGCGCACGTGGCCGACGAGCCGGTCAAGACCATCGAGAAGAACATGGAGATCTTGCTCGACGAGAACGTCGACAGCAAGGACGATGTGCTCGAGCTGGGTATTCAGACCGGCGACATCATCGCTATGGATCCTCGCACGACGGTGACGGAGAGCGGCTACATTAAGAGCCGCTTCCTGGATGACAAGCTATCGGCCGCCATTTTGTTGGGCTTGGCGCGTGCCGTCGCCGCTGGCGAGGTGACGCTTTCGCGTAAGGTTTCGCTGCTCTTTACCGTGTACGAGGAGGTGGGCCACGGCGGCGCCTTCGTGCCGGCCGACACGCGCGAGATGATCAGCGTTGACATGGGCTGCGTGGGCGACGACCTAGGCTGCACCGAGCACATGGTGTCGATCTGCGCCAAGGATTCGGGCGGTCCGTACAACTACGACCTGGTGACGGCGCTGTCCAATATCGCGCGCGAGCTTGAGCTCGATTACGCTATCGACGTGTATCCGCATTACGGTTCGGACGTCGAAGCCACGCTCTCTGCCGGCTACGACATTCGCCATGGTCTGATCGGCCCCGGCGTGTATGCGAGCCACAACTACGAGCGTAGCCACATGGACGGCGTGCGCAACACCTTCGAGCTCGTCCGCGCCTACGTACAGCGCTAGCGATGCAGCGGCCTCGGCTGATACGGCAGTACCGACCGAGGCCGTCCTCTCTAAGTTGCGGTGAAATAGGGACTGTTTGGCGGTTTTAAACGCTTAAACAGTCCCTATTTCACCGCAATTTATGAAGGGGATGGGGCTACTTAAGTGCGCCGGTCACCGTGCCGCCGCCGAGGACGATGTCGCCGTGGTAGACTACAACGGCCTGGCCGGGGGCGATGGCTCGCTGCGGCTCGTTAAAAGTTAGCAGCATTTGCCTGTCTGCGCCGCGCGTAAGGGTCGCTGCCTGGTCTTTCTGACGGTAGCGGTACTTGGCGCCCACGCGAATGCCGCCGTCATCGAGCTCTGCCTCCATGCGATCGGCAGGGGCGCTCCAGATCCAGTCATTGGCCGTGAGCGCCGCGGCGGTCAGGTCCTCTGCCTCGCCCAGATGCACGGTGTTGTTGACGGCGTCGACGCCCGTTACGTACACGGGGTGCGCCATCGCGACGCCCAGACCCTTGCGCTGGCCTATGGTATAGCGCAGCGCGCCGTTATGGCGTCCGACCACGCTGCCGTCGCGCCACACAATGTCGCCCGGTGCAGAGAGATGTCCGCAGCGGCGCTCGATATAGCCCGCGTAGTCGCCGTCTGGAATAAAGCAGATGTCTTCGCTCTCGGCCTTCTTGGCGTTTATGAAGCCCTGCTCGGCGGCAATGCGGCGCACGTCGCGCTCTTTGTCCAACCCAGCCAGCGGAAAGATCGTGCGCGACAGCCGCTCTTGCGTGAGCGAATACAAAAAGTAGCTCTGGTCCTTTTTGGAGTCCTCGCCGCGGTGCAGCTGCCAGGTGCCGTCGGGCGCCTGACTCGTTTTGGCGTAGTGGCCTGTGGCGATGTAGTCGCAGCCCATATCGAGTGCCGCATCGAGCAGCGCGCCAAACTTAATATGGCGGTTGCAGATGATGCACGGGTTGGGCGTCAGCCCCTCCTGGTAGGCGTTCACAAAGCGCTCGATAACGCTGTGGTCGAAGGTCTGCTGCAAGTCGAGCACATGGTGGGGTATCCCCAGACGCTCGGCGACGGCCTTCGCATCGGCGATGTCGCGGTCGACCTTACTCATGCCCGTGGCGGGATCGGGCGCGGGGCAGGTGAGGCGCATGGTGGCGCCGACGCATTCGTAGCCCTGGCTTTTGAGCAGGTACGCGGTCACGCTGGAATCGACGCCGCCGCTCATGGCGACGAGCACGCGCTTGTTGTGCATGGGGAGGTTCTCCTTGGTGGCATGTGGCCAAAAAAGAAAAGCGGCGCGGGAGGCTGGTTCCGCGCCGCAGACATTGTAGCAAGTTCGGGCGTCTCGTGGGACACCCTGATTGGATGGGCTCAGACTGCCGGGAGAGAGGAGACCGGCTCGTCCGTGGGCTCAACCTATGGGCGACAGGCCCTAGTCCTGGAAGAGCGCCGTGGACAGGTAGCGCTCGCCGGTGTCGGCAAGCAGGGCCACGATGGTCTTGCCCTCGTTCTCGGGGCGCTTGGCCAGCTGCAGCGCGGCCCACACGGCGGCGCCGGACGAAATGCCCACGAGCACGCCCTCCTTGTGGCCCACGGCGCGGCCGGTCGCAAAGGCGTCGTCGTTCTCGACGGGGATGATCTCGTCATAGACCTGGGTGTCGAGGACGTCGGGCACAAAACCGGCGCCGATACCCTGGATCTTGTGCGGGCCGGCTTGGCCCTTGGAGAGCACCGGGGAAGTGGCGGGCTCGACGGCGACGACCTTGATTTCGGGGTTCTGCTCCTTAAGGAACTCACCCACGCCGGTCACGGTGCCGCCGGTTCCAACGCCGGCGACGAAGATGTCGACCTCGCCGTCGGTGTCATCCCAGATCTCGGGGCCGGTTGTGGCCTTGTGGATGGCGGGGTTGGCGGGGTTCACAAACTGGCCGGCGATGATGCTGTTTGGCGTCTCCTTCTGCAGTTCCTCGGCCTTGGCGATGGCGCCCTTCATGCCCTTGGAACCGTCGGTGAGCACGAGCTGTGCGCCATATGCCTGCATAAGCTTGCGGCGTTCGACGGACATAGTCTCGGGCATGGTGATGATCACCTTGTAGCCGCGAGCCGCCGCCACCGAGGCGATGCCGACGCCGGTGTTGCCACTCGTGGGCTCGATGATGGTGTAGTCGCCGCCGCGCACGAGCTTGCCGGCCTTCTCGGCCTCGTCGATCATGTTCTTGGCGACGCGGTCTTTGACGGAGCCGGCGGGGTTGAAGTATTCCAGCTTGACGAGCACGCGGGCCTTGAGGTCCTCATCGGCCTCAAAGTGAGTGAGCTCCAGAAGCGGAGTGTGGCCGATAAGCTGATCGATGGACGTGTAAACATTGCTCATGGTGAACCTCCAAAGTGTTCAAATGACTGGATACCGTGTGGTTTTACGGTGTGTGTAGCAGCGAAACCCACAAACCTTATGGGTTGTTCGTTTTGCTGTTGGCAAGCATAGTAGACAGTAAAGCCTAGTAATGCAATAGGAAATAGAAGATTATTACGAGCTGATTAACCATCTTGACCGGAACGGGTATTTTCAAAACCAATTTTTCGGCTAGAATTTCTACGGACTAAATGACCGAAAGGCAGCACGATACATGTTGGTTTCTACTAAGGGCAGATATGCCCTGCGCGTTATGGTCGATCTGGCCGAGCACCAGGCGGCCGGTCGCATCCCGCTCAAAGAGATCGCGGCGCGACAGGGGATTTCCGAGAAATATCTCGAGAACATCTTGGCTACGCTCGTGCGCGCCAACATGCTTTCGGGCATGCGTGGCAAGGGCGGCGGCTACGTGCTCACGCGCCCGCCCGAGCAGTACACGGTGGGCGAGATCTTACGCCTGACCGAGGGCAGTCTGGCGCCTGTCGCCTGCCTGGATGGCGACTGCAAGGGCTGTTCGCGTTCGGATGAGTGCCCCACGCTCGACGTGTGGAAGAACCTGGACAAGCTCATCAACGACTACCTCGACGGTGTGACGCTCGATCAACTTATCGCTCCCAACCGTGGCTACGACTACGTCATCTAATCCCACCTGTCATGTGGGGACGGGGCAGAAATGGTAGATGCTCTCGCCCTTTAAGACTTGACAAATAAGAAGGCCGCCCATTTTTGCGATGGGTGGCCTTCGTTTTGGGCTGTTGAGACGGGCACGGCCGGAATGGCCGTTTTAGTCCTTGGCGATGCTGTCGAGAATGCTACGCATGATGGATACCAGGATGCTACCCATAAAGGCCGAGCCAAAGCCTGCGATGGAGATGCCGACGCCCAGCAGGTTGACCGACAGGTAGCTCGCGAGCTCAAGCATAAAGCTGTTGACGACAAGCTGGAAAATGCCCAGCGTAATGATCGTGAGCGGCAGCGAGATGACCGTCAGGAACGGCTTGACGAACGAATCGACGATGTTCAGGAACAGTCCCACGAAGGCGAAACAGACCCAGGCCTCGGCAAAACCGAAGGGCTGGATGCCGGGAACGAGGAACGTGGCAATCGCGATGGCGATCGAGGTAAAGAGCCAGTTAAGCATAAAGCGCATGGTGTGAATCCTTTCTTGCGCAGGATGTATTGACATCGCGCGAAGCGGCTTGCTGCGGCAGCTTGGACGGCCGCGCGGGTATGCCGCCTTGTTCGGCCGCCCATTGTCTCAGATATTCGTGGAGCTTACGTGCGCATTCGGTTTCAAAACGGCGTTCGTCCTAAAAAACGTGCCGCTGGCAGAGAGTCTTGTCGCTTTAGTTTGGTGGTGTGCTACACTGCTACGGGCAAATGGCCCATGCATAGTTTTATTGCATATTACGGGTGAACGATGCCCGATGTCAGTATCAACTTCGATGCCTTTTGGCGGGTTTGGCGGTGATCGATGAACATCGAGAACATGTTTGACAAGCCTGATGTCAAGCAGCTAGTCCACGCATTTAGTCTTTTGGATGACGAGAAGGATATCCAGGCGTTTTTAACCGATATCTGCACACCGCGCGAGATTTGCGATCTTTCGCAGCGCTTGCAGGTCGCGCGTTATCTGGATGAGGGCGAGCCCTATGTTGAGGTTCAGGCCCGCACGGGCGCTTCGTCCACCACGGTGAGCCGTGTTTCCAAGGCGCTCAACGGCGAGTACGGTGGCTATCGCAAGATCCTCATCAAGCTGGAGGATGGCGAGTAGGTCAACGGCAACAAACGGATCAGCTGGAGCCGCCCCTTCGGGGGCGGTTTTTGTGTGTCGATAATTGATCCCTTGGGGACGGAGGAAAACGGATCATCGAGGGGATCTGGTGCATTGGGGTCAGGTTGTCCGCGCGGGCGGGTAGGATAGATGCGTTGAATATTGCGAACAGTTTGAGTGGAGGACCATGCCTGTTCGAATCTATACCACCAATGCCGGCACGGATTTGAGCGATGCCGAGGCGGCGCTGCTGGCCGACCTGGTTGCCCGCCACGGGCGCGCCGTGTTGCTGGCGCCAACATTTGCCGAGCTCGACCTGTGCCGTCATGATGCGGCAGAAGCCGGGGTTTCACTGGGTATCGATTACAAGACGCCCACATCGTGGCTCCGCTCGCTGTGGGAGCTTATGGGCGATGGCCGCAGCTTTGTGGATAACCTTCAGCGCCAGATGCTGTTCTCGGACATGGTCGACCGCCGCGACGACGCTGCTCTGCAGCCGCTCTCGCGCAGCCAAGGCACGGTACGCATGCTTGCTCGCATGGCCCGCGGCGTGTTGCCAGGCGTGGCGGGGACGGGCGACGAACGCTGTCGCGATGCCGCCGCTCAGCCCGAGCCCAAAAGCGACGCCGAGGCCCGTGTGTTCGAGCTGTTGCGCGCCTATGCGAGCGGCTTGGACCGTCGAGACATGGTCGAGCCCTGCGAAGCCGCCGATATGATGGCAGAAGCCCTGGCGAACAACCTGCCGGGGTGCGCCCGCGCCGTCTGCGTGCGTGGTGTCACGTCGTTTACGCATAGCCTGCTCGAGCTGTTGTCGGCCGTGGCGAACAATGGGGGAGAGGTCGTCGTGCTGCTTGCCCGCGAGCAGGCGGCGATGCGCGAAGACTTGGCCGCAGCTTTTGATGCCCGCGGTGTGCTGTTTGAGGTCGCCCCGTTGGGAGAGGACGCCGGCGCGTCCGAGACCGCTTCTGCGCCTGCTGCCCAGCCTATTTTTATAGAGGTGGCCGGCCCCCATGCCCGCGCCCGCGCTTATGTGGATGCTCTTGAGAACCTGGTCGCGGCATGTGAGGAGTCTGTGTCACGCGACGGCGCCGCGACGAACGCCGACCCCGCGCGCGTGCTCGTAGTTTCCGCCCGGGCGCCCCAGCTGTTCGGCGAACTCGCTGCCCGTCTGGCGGCGCGTCACATTGCGGCCGAGACGACTGAGTTCACGGCGTTTTCCCAGTCCGTCGCGGGCAGGCAGTTTACGGCGCTCGCCAACCTGATCGAGCGTATGAAAGCCGCCGACGAGGGCACCGCTTCCAAGACCGAGTGGTGGCCCGCTCCAGAGCTTGCCGACTGGATTTATAGTCCGCTTTCGGGTGCCGACGCCGCGAGCGCCCGCGGCTTCGACAAGAACATGCGCCTGTCGCGCAGCAAGACCGCTGCGGGCGTCAAGAGCCTGCTGCAGAGCGTGCAGGGCCAGGTGAGGGGTGCCCGCAAGGCCGCCAGCGACGATAACTGGTTTAAGAATGTGCCGTGCGTGGTCTCGGACGTGTTTCAGGCGCTGTGGCGCGACAAACCCGTGACGGCGCTCAAGGCCATGCTCGCCGTTGCCGAGGCGCTGCCCGATCGCGCTCTAGGCGGCCTTGACGGCCAGGCCCGTCGCCAGGCAGAGACGGCTTTGCTGCGCCATGCCATCGACATCCTTATGAACGATGCTCGCGCGCTCGACGTGTCGCAGGCCGCGACCGTGCCGGTTCTCGACGGCGTTCGAACCAAGGTGGACAAGCGCAGTACCGCCTACGATTACGAGACCTATGAGGTCGATCGCACACCACGAGCACAAGTGCGCTTCGCGTCGCTTGCCGATGAGTCGGTTCTTCGCCCTGGCAGCTACGATGCCGTGCTGTTTGCCGATGTCGACCTGGACAGCTATCCGCTTTCGCACGAAGAGGGCCCGCTTGCCACGTTGACAGCCGAGCTGCGCCGCGACGGCGTGTCTTTGGAGCCCGCTGCCCTGCTGCGCGTGCGCTTTGGCCGTGCGATGCAGGCGGCGAGCGGTCCGGTCGCGCTCGCCCGTGTGACGCACGATCGCCAGGCACGCGAGTGCTACCCGGCAGCCGTATGGACCGAGCTGTGGGCACATGCCGAGGCCGCTGGCGCTGCCAAGCCCATGCGCGTGGGCGAGGGCGATATCATCGCCGACTTTGATCCCGCGGCAGGTGAAGGCCTCAAGCGCGAGCGCGTGACCTGTGAAGCCCCTCAGCATCTGAGTGCCGAGGCCGTGCCGTATTTGGTCCTGCGCCGTCGCGATGGCGAGGGTGAGGACGCGCCGCTCGTGCCGCGTCTGACGTCCGCCTCGCAGATCGAGGCCTATTCGACCTGCCCGCTATGCTGGTTCGTCTCGTACCGCGTGAAGCCCCAGTCGATCGACGCGGGCTTTGGCAACATGGAAAAGGGCAACTTTGTCCACGACGTGCTGGAGCATCTGCATGCCCGTCTGCCCCAAGAGGGCATGGAGCGCGTGACGCCCGAGAATCTGCCGCGCGCACAGGAGCTGCTGCACGAGGTCTTTGACGAGACGTTGGCCGAGCACGCCGGCAAGCGCGGCACGGAGGGCCCGCTGGTGCCGCTCTCTGCGGTGGAGGAACGCCAGGTGGCCGAGATCTTGCCGCAGCTGGAGGGTGTGCTTGCCTACGAGTCCGAGGCACTTGCCCCCTTTGCCCCGCGCTACCTGGAGTTCGCCTTCAACGAGCTCAAGGTCGAGTATGCCGGTTGGCCGCTTGGCGGGCGCATCGACCGCGTGGACGTGGACGCCGAGAATCGTGCCGTGGTGATCGACTACAAGCATCGCACGGGCGTTGAGGAGTTTAAGCTCGCCGACCCCACGGTGCGCGACGAGGAATCGGGCACGGCGCCCATCGACGATCCGCGCTGGTTGCCACCACATACCCAAACGCTCATCTACGCCCAGGCCATGCGTCGGGCGCTGGGCCTAGATACCCGTGCTGCGCTCTATTTCTCGACCAAGGGCGGCAAGCCCGCGCTGCGCGGCGCGGCGAGTGCCGAGTTGCTCGAGGAAGAGCGTGGTGACGGTCGCATCCCGGGCCTCAAGAAGGGTTTCCCGGGCGAGGGCGGCAGCATGGACTTCGATGCCCTGCTCGACCGCGTGGAGACCGGCATTGCCGAGCGCCTGCGCGAGCTCGAGGCAGGTGACGTCGCCGCTGTCGACCCGACATCGGCGCAAGCCGCGCATGCGCGCTGTTCGTATAACCACCAAGGAACGTTTGTAAGGAGGGGCGTGTAGACCATGGATCTTTCGACTTTGATGCCGCAACAGCTGCAGATCGTCAAGACGCTCGACCGTCCGCTGTTTGTCTCGGCGGGCGCCGGTTCGGGCAAGACCTTTACCCTCACGCGCCGCATCGTCTACGCGCTCTCGCCCGAATCCGGTCCGTTCGTCGAGCATCTGGACCAGGTGCTCGCCATCACCTTTACCAAGGATGCCGCGGCCGAGATTCGCGACCGCGTGCGCCGTGCGCTTATCGACGAGGGCATGGACGAGGAAGCACTGACCGTCGACGACGCGTGGATTTCGACCATTCACGGCATGTGCTCGCGTATCCTGCGCGCGCATGCGCTGGAGCTGGGCATCGACCCCGAGTTCACGGTGCTCACCGATACCGACGAGCTTATGGACCAGGCTGTTGAGCATGTGCTGGCCCGCGCGACGGCGCCCGATGCCGCCCCCGAGCTCGCGGCATCGCTCAAGGCCCTCTATGCCTGGTATCCCATGGCGGGCGAGGGCGGTTCCTTTGGCACCGGCACGACCATCAAGGGCCTGGTGCGCGACCTGCTGGAGCTGTCGAGCCAGTTGCCGGGCGGTATGGACGACGTGTGCGTGGCGCGCGGCCAGGCCGATACCTCGGCACTCGCCGATGCCTATCGCGCAGCGCTGGGCGCAAGCAAGGCCGCGACCGAGAAGGCGCAGATGGCACTCGACGCCATTGACGCGTTCGAGGCGAGCGGCAAGACCATGGCCGATGCAGCGCGACTCATGATGTCGTGCACCATGCCGCGCGCGAGCAAGGCATTCCCTAAGGAGCAGGTCGAGCTGCTCAAGGCCGAGGCCGCCGATGCGTTTATCAATATCGTGCTTGCCTGCGGTGGCCCGGCGCTCGATGCGCTGGTGGGCCTGGCCCGTTCCGTGGAGGCTGAGTATCGCGCGCTCAAGGCCGGCCAGTCTGCCCTCGACAACAACGACCTGCTGCGCATGGCCTACGAGGCCCTGTGCGATTACCCGGCCATCCGAGCGGCATACGAGGGCCGCTTTAAGATGGTCATGATCGATGAGTTCCAGGATACCGACCAGATGCAGGTCGATTTGATTCGCTATCTGACGGGCGCGGGGGAGCGCGCGTTGTGCACCGTAGGCGATGCGCAGCAGTCCATCTATCGCTTCCGTGGCGCCGAGGTCGAGGTGTTCCGCCGTCAGGAGCGCAAGGTGGGCTCGTCTGCCGCGCCCGAGGCGACTGCCGTGGTCGACGCCCCTGCCGGCGAACTCGTCAAACTCGTGCGCAACTTCCGCAGCCACGACGAGGTACTGCGTTACGTGGCACGCGTCTTCGACGGCGATGACGGCGGCCTGATGCAGGGCTTTTTGGATCTTGAGGCGAGCGACGGCCGCAAGGACACGCTGGTGGCAGACGCCTCGCGTCGCCAGGCCCTCTTTGTTGCCGGCGGCAGTACGCAGGAACGCACACAGGCCAAGGCCCGTGCGATCGCCGAGCGATTCCGCGCGCTTGCCGATGCCGGCCAGCCCCAGGGCGGCATGGTGCTGCTGCTGGGCCGCATGACCAACGCCGACGTCTACGCCCAGGCCTTCCGCGGCCAGGGGCTCGACTGCGTCATCGCGGGCGGCTCGGTCTTTGCCCAAGCAGCCGAGGTGCAGACGGTGCGCGCCCTGGTTTGTGCGCTCGCCAATCCGGCCGATACGGCGCAGGGCCTTATGCCGCTGCTCGCCTCGCCGATGTTTGCACTCGGCGCCCAGGAGTTCCTGGCGCTGGCGACCAAACTCGACGAGCAGACGGGCGAGACGTCGCGCCGCAACATCGATGCGGGCATCATGAGCGATTCCGATGTGCCGGGTTTGCAAGACTTGCCGCTGGTGACGCGCGCCCGCGAGGTGCTGCGGTATGCGCTTCGTCGCGTGGGCCGCGATTCGTTCGCCGCCATCGTGCGCGACGTGGTCAACGCCTCCGGCTGGTTTGTACGTCTGGCACAGCGTGGTCCCGAAGGCAAGGCCATTGCCGCCAACGTGCTCAAGGCGCTCGACGCCGTGGCTGAGGCTGAGGCCGAGTTCGGCAACTCGCCGCGTTCCATCGCGCTGGCCTTCGACCGCTTCTTGGCGGGCAAGGAAGCCCCGGGTGCCCTCAACGAGGAAGGCGACGGCGCGGTGCGCATCATGACGGTGCATGCCTCCAAGGGTCTGGAATATCCGGTCGTGGCGGTCGCCGAGTGCTTTGGCGTGCGTAAGTCCTCGGGTGCGGCACAGATGGGCCGCGTCGAGGGCGGAGCACAGGTCGTGGCACTGCCGGCGCGCTTCGACGGCGTTAAGCTCGCCGACGGTACCTTTGTGAAGGGCGACGACGTCAAAAAGCAGTTTGAGCATGCGTTTAAGGGCAAGGGCACGTCGCTGTGGCTGCCGCCGGAGCTCATGGAGGACGTCTGTGCGACGGGTTCTCCCGCCGAGGCATTTGCTCGCCTGCGCAACGACGACCTGCAGCTTTCGCTCGAGGAGCGGGCCCGCTTGCTCTATGTTGCCATGACGCGTGCGCGCGAGCTGGTGATCTTGGCGATGGATACCGGCGTGAGCCGTGGCAAGGTGACGGCGCCGACCTTCGACGTTGAGACCGATCTGACCTACGATGTGCTGCGCCGTATTTTGCCGACCGACGCTCTGGACATGCCGCAGCTCGATGCCGACCGCCTGGTGTTCGACAACTCCCAGCCGGGCGACTACGAGCTCATTTCGCTCGCGGGCTTTACCTTTGGCGAGCAGGCGTTTGAGGCCAACGCTTCGTTGGATGCCGAGGGCAGGCTTGTTCGTGGCGATGCCGATACAGATGCTGCCGACGATTCGGCCAGTACAATCGTCCCCGGTCCTGCCGACCCCAAGCCCGATTCGTTTGAGCTTGTGTATCCCCAGGCAGTGGGCGTGCGCATGGGCATCTGTCCGTATCCGATGCGTGATTCGTATAGCTACTCGTCAATCGCCGCGGCGCTTCATGCCGAGACGGAAGATCGTGCCGCCGAGGCACACGTGCCCATGGACGAGGCCGGCGATGATGCGGAGTCGGATGGCTCGGAGATGACGGATGCAGACGTGGCCGCCGTTGAGCCCGCCGGCAACCCCATGGCGCTGGGCTCGGCGTTCCACGCCGCTTGCCAGTGGCTCATCGAGATGGGTGCCGATGCGCTGCCCGCTGCGCGCGCCGATGCGCTGGCGCGCCTGTGGCGCCTGACGCCGGAGCAGCGCGAGCGCTTCGATGTCGCCCTGAATCGCTGGCTCAAGTCGGCTGTTCGTGCTGACCTGCTCGCGTGGCCGTGCGTTCGTGCCGAGGTGCCGTTCTTTTCGCTGGGCTGCGAGGACGAGGACATCGCTCGCTACGGTGCATATGCCGAAGGCGCCATCGACGCTTTGGCGACGAACCCGGCCGATCCGTCACGCGCACTGGTCATCGACTACAAGACGGGCGGCACGCCGGATGAGACGCCCGACCAGCTGCTCGAGAAGCACGCCCTGCAGGCGCGCGTCTACGCTGATGTTCTGCACAAGGCGGGCTTTGAGGCCGTGGCCGTCAAGTTCGTCCGCGTGGAGCAGCCGGATCCAACCATCTTCGTCGAACCCGCCGAGCCCCAAGTAGTCACCTACAACTTCTAGTCCTCAGATAACTTGCGGTGGAATAGTTCCTGCATTGCGGCCCAGGTGGCCCAAGCGGGAACTATTCCACCGCAACTGCAAGAGGAGCCGTGTGGGTTTGGCTAGGTTCGGGTGCCGTCCGCGCCGTGCGGTAAAATCGTTCAGTCAGAACACGAACCCGCATCGGAGCTCATCACATGGCATTCGTCCATCTGCACAACCACACTGTCTTTTCCATGCTCGACGGCGCAACCCGTATCCAGGATATGGTCAACCGTGCCGTTGAGCTGGGCATGCCCGCCGTGGCCATTACCGACCACGGCTACATGTATGGCGTGCCCGACCTGGCGCTGGCCTGCGACGCCGTCAACCACAACACGCCCGAGTACAAAACCTGGAGCCACGACAAGGCCTTCTTGGAAAAGGACCGTCGTGACGAGCTGGTGGAGCCCGATCCCGAGGAAAACCCGCGCGAGCATGCCCAGTATGTGAAGGACATGGCCATGTGGGACGAGAAGGGCAACATCGACGAGCTCAAGCCGCCCCTGGTCATCAAACCCATCTTTGGCTGCGAGGTCTACTTTACGCCGGACGAGACCCTTGCCCGCGACCACAAGCCCGAGCTCTACCACATGATCCTTCTGGCCAAGGACCAGGAGGGCTACGTCAACCTGATGCAGACGGTTTCCGAGGCCGCCGTGCAGGGCTTTTACTACAAGCCGCGTGTAACGCTCGACAACCTGCGCCGCCATGCCAAGGGCATGATCTGCACGAGCGCCTGCATCGCGGGCATTATTCCCAAGTACATCGACCGCGGTGACATGGAAGGCGCCATCAAGTGGGCCGAGACCTTCCGCGACACCTTCGATCCCGGCGACTTTTATATCGAGATCCAGGAACACGGCATTACCACCGACAACGGCCTGACCGACGAGCAGATGGACCGCACGCTCATCGATATTGCCAAGCAAGTGGGCGTCAAGGTCATCGCCACCAACGACTTCCACTACCTGCGCCGCGAGGACGCGCCCGTGCAGGACGTCATCATGTGCATCGGCATGAACGCCAAGGTCGACGACCCCAACCGCATGCGCATGACCGGCTCGGAGTTTTACATGAAGACCGAGGAGGAGATGCGGGCGATGTTCCCGTATTGCCCCGAGGCCTGCGACAACACGCTCGAGATCGCCGACAAGTGCTACGTCGAGCTGGACTGGGACTCCATCATCCTGCCGCGCTTCCCGTTGCTCGATCCCGGCGAGACGCACGAGAGCCAGTTCCGCCGCGAGTGCGAGAAGGGCCTGCGCCAGCACTATGGTGACGACTGGGCCACGCGCGAGATCGGTGGCGTCAACATCAAAGAGCGCTTTGAGTACGAATACAAGGTCATTTGCGACAAGGGCTTTGCCGCCTACTTTTTGATCGTCGCCGAGTACGTGCAATGGGCCAAGGACAACGGCATCGGCGTCGGCCCCGGCCGTGGCTCGGCCGCCGGCGCTATCGTCGCCTACGCCATGAACATCACCGCGTTCGACCCGCTCGAGAACGGCCTGATGTTCGAGAGGTTCCTGTCCCCGCAGCGTACCGAGATGCCCGATATCGATATGGACTTCGACGATGAGCGGCGCCTCGAGGTCGTGGAGCACGTTCGCCAGCTTTACGGCCCCGAGAAGGTCACCCACGTTATCACCTACTCGACCATCAAGGCCAAGCAGGCCATCAACGATGCCGCGCGCGTTCTGGACTACCCGGTCTACATGGGCCAGCGCCTGTCCAAGATGGTCTCGAGCGACCCCAAGGTCAAGCTCAAGCAGGTACTCGAAAAACAACCCGGCAAAGAGGATCTGTTTAACCCCGACTTTGCCGAGGCCTATAAAAAGGATGACGACGCCCGCCGCATCATCGACACGGCGCTCTCGATTGAGGGTCTCACCCGTGGCGAGGGCGTGCACGCGTGCGCCGTTCTGATCTGCCGCGACCCCGTCAACGAGCACGTGCCCACCAAGCTCGACACCAAGGGCGGCGTCGAGATTACCCAGTACGAGGGCCATACCGTTGCCGACATGGGCCTGCTCAAGATGGACTTCCTGGGCCTGCGCACGCTGACGGTTATCTCCAAGGCCAAGGCAAATATCAAGAAGAACTTCGGCATCGACATCAAAGAGGAAGAGATTCCCTTTGACGACCCCGAGATCTTTAAGCTCATGGGCTCCGGTCACACCGCCGGCGTCTTCCAGGTCGAGTCCGCCGGCATGACGGCCACGATCAAGAACATGAAGCCTACCGAGTACAAGCACGTCGTGGCATTGATCGCTCTATACCGCCCGGGCCCGCTGGGCGCCGGCATGGTCTCGTCTTACATCAACCGTATGAACGGCAAGGAGCCGGCCGTCTCCTACGACGACCGTCTGGACGACATCCTGGGCGAAACCTACGGCACCATGGTCTACCAGGAGCAGGTTATGCTCATCTCCGTCGAGATGTGCGGCTTCTCCAAGGGCGAATCGGACTCGCGTATCCGTAAACCCGTGGCTAAGAAGAAGATCAAGCTGCTCACGTCGACGGTGCTCCACTGGGAGGATGGCTCGGACGAGACCACCTACGACCACTGGATGAACGGCGCTATCAAGAACAACTACACGCGCGAGGTCGCCCAGAAGATTTGGGACGATGTTCTCGAGTTCGCGTCTTACGCCTTTAACAAGTCGCACTCCGCCGGCTACGCCATCCTGGTTATGCAGACGGCGTGGCTCAAGGCGCACTATCCGCACGAGTACATGGCGGCCGTTCTGACGTCCTACACGGGCAAGACCGACAAGATCGTTCATTACGTCTCGGCGTGCCGCCACGACGGCATCCCCGTGCTGTCGCCAGATGTCAACGAGTCCGGTACCGAGTTCACGGCTACCAAGGAGGGCGTGCGCTTTGGTCTGGCCGGCATCCGCGGCGTGGGCACTGGCGTGGCGCAGGCGATTATCGCCGAGCGCGAGGCGGGCGGCCCGTTTAAGACGCTGCACGACTTTGTCGAGCGCGTGGACTCGAGCCAGGCCAACCGTCGCGTGATCGAATCGCTCATCAAGGCAGGCGCCTTCGACTCCACGGGGTATCCGCGTCGCCAGATGATGCACTTTGTGGATAAGAACAACCCCGAGAACATCATCGATGCCGCCGTGAAGCGCCAAAAGGATCGCGCGAGCGGCCAGACGTCGTTCTTCGATATGTTCGGCGACGTTGAGGGCTCGGGCTTTGAGGTGAGCGTGCCCGATCCGGACGGCCAGGAGTGGGACCGCCACCTTAAGCTGAGCCAGGAGAAGGAGGTTCTGGGCATCTATGTCTCGGACCACCCGTTGCGCCCGTTTGAGTATGCGCTAGCCAAGGCGCGCGACTTCTCGTTCTCGCAGATCGACACCGGTTACGAGGTGCAAAACCCCACGGGCGGTACCATCAACCAGGAGATTCCCGAGGGCAAGGCGCTGTGGTGGGCCGGTATGGTCTCGAGCGTGTCCAAGCGCGTGACCAAAAACGGTGACCCCATGGGCATCGTGCAGCTCGAGGACATGGAAGGTGAGGCCACGGTCGTGGTGTTCCCCAAGACCTACAAGGAGGCCGAGGGGTACCTGTACGGCGAGGTCGATCCCGAGACCGGCGCGCAGCTGTCCGACGCGTTTGTGCGCATTAAGGGCAAGCTCGAGCGCTCGGACCGCGGCGACCAGATCATCGCGCAGGAGATTGTGCCGCTGGAGCTTAGCGAGGAGAACAACAAGCCCAAGGTCTTTGAGGTCATGGTGCCCAACAGCCGATTTAGCCAGGGCAATATGGCGCGCCTGGCCACGGTGCTCACCACCAACCCGGGCGGCGACCGCGTGGAGATCTTTATTGAGCAAGTCGACGGGCGCGTGCTGCGTGCCGAGGTGCCGGCCAAGGTCAATGCACGCTCGATTCCGCTGCTGGCAGAGGCAAAGGCCATCGTCGGCAACCAAGGCCGCGTGACGGTTATCTAAGCTACCCCGGGTGAGATTGGAGGAAGTGATGGCGCAGGGGACGTTTGTGCAGGCGCTTCGCAAAGAGGCGGCGTTGAGCGGCACCTTTATGAAGGGGCGTTCGCTCATGCTCAACGGCGCCGTGCTGTCGATCGAGGACAGCGGCTCGCGCTTCTCCAAAAACGTGACGGTTGAGGGCTCGGTGCGCGGTTCGCGCGGCGACCTGTACAAGACGCACGTCGCGCTCGACATGGACGAGCGCGAGGTGATCGACTACGACTGCGATTGCCCCGCCGCCTATCGTTACCCCGGTATGTGCAAGCACGCTATTGCCACAGCTCTGGCGTATTTGGATGCCAGCGGCGCCGAGCCCGTCGAAGGTTTGCGCACGCCGGTCCGCACGTTTACGGCGCAGCCGAAACAGCCTGCGCGCACCGCGCCCAAAGCGCCGGCTGTCAATCCCAACTTTCCCTTTCCGGCGCCCGTTCCCACGAGTCCCAGCCTCATGGCAGCGCTCTCCGATCTTTCGGACGCGCGCATGGATGAGCTGGCGAGCATGCGCCGCAAGCTCGCCAGCAGTGTGGATCCCGATGTCCCCAAGGCGGTGTTGGAGCCCTCGCTGGTGCCGTACTACAATCCACTGTTTGCCGACCGCTTTAGCTGGGCGCTCGAGCTTCGCATTCGCTGTGGATCGGTCTCCTACGTGGTCAAGGACATCGACGGCATGGCCGATGCCTACGTGCGCGGCGGCACCTTCTCGTACGGCAAGAAGCTCACGTTTGTCCATACGCCCGAAGCCTTCGAAGACGTGTCGACAAAGCTGCTCAACCTTGTCGTGACGACAGTTGCTTATCTCGATGACATCACAAGCTCGCGTTCGGCGTCGTACGACTTTGCCCGCAGCGGTTTTGTCGCCGAGCGTCAGTTGCCGCTGTCCGAGCATAGCATCGTATATGTGCTGGACCTGTTGCGCGGTCAGACCATCTCTTTTGAGCCCGCCTGGTCGCGGGGGACGACGACGCATCGCACCTATGACGTGGCGGTTGAGATGCCTCCGGAAGGGGAGGACGAGGCTCTGTCTAAGCGCCCACCGCTCCTTGCCGCCAAAATCGCGCCGGCGGCTGGCGGCAGCTACGATCTGCGCCTGCCGGCCGATGCATACTGCTTTGCTTCGGGCGATGCTGCCTACCTGGTCGACACCCGCCGTGCGCGCCGCGCCGATGTAGCGTTTGCCCAGCATGCGGCGCCGTTCCTATCGCGCTTACTGCCCTGTCGCACGCCGATCCATATCGCTGTCGACCAGGTGGGGGAGTTCTGTCGTATGGCGCTGCCCATTTTGCACGACTACACCGACCTTACCGCGCCCGCCGCGCTCGATACCGTGGCGCCCGAGCCGAGCTTTGCTATGGCGATCGGCGTCGACGATGGGCTTGTGACCTGCAAAATTACGGTTACCTACGGCGACTGGTCGGCAGACCTCTTTGGCCTGGGCGCTCCGAGCAGTCTCTTCGAAGAGCAACGCCCGGGCGTGCCGCCCCGCGACGAGGTGGCGGAGTATCGCGTTATGGATACGGCGGCCCTGTACTTCGATTTCTACGAGGGCGGTCTGGCGTTTGAGGAGCGCGATGACGAGAGCCTGTTCCGCTTGCTGACCGAGGGCCTGTCTGCTCTGTCCGAGCTGGGCGAGGTCATGCTCAGCGACCGTCTGCGCCAGATTTCGGTCCGCCCCGCGCCCAAGCTCTCGGTTCGTGCGACCGTCAAGAGCAATCTGCTCGATGTCGAGCTGGGCGCGAGCGGGCTTTCGGCCGCGGACCTTGCCGTCTATCTCGATTCGTACAAGCGCCATCAAACGTTTGCGCGCCTTACGTCCGGCGACATCGTTCGTCTGGACGAGGGCGCCCGAGCCGCGTTTGGTCTCGCCGAGGATCTGGGGGTCGATGCTGTTGACCTGCTCGACGGCGTGTCGCTTCCCGTGTCGAGCACCCTGTTCGTCGATAGCATGCTCGCGCGCGCGCCGGCGCTCGAGGCCGATCGCGACGCTGCGTTCCGCCGTACCGTCGAGCGTCTGGACACGCTCGGCAAGATGGACTTTACGGTGCCGGCATCGCTCAAGGCAACGATGCGCGGCTACCAGGTCGACGGATACCAGTGGCTCGGCTCGCTCGAACACCTGGGCCTTGGCGGCATCTTGGCCGACGACATGGGCCTGGGCAAAACGCTGCAGATGATCGCGCATATCCTGGCGCGCGTGGAAGCGGGGGACATTAAGCCCACGCTTGTGGTGTGCCCTGCGTCGCTCGTGTACAACTGGACTGCCGAGCTGGAGCGCTTCGCCCCGTCGCTCGATGTGTGCGCCATCGTGGGCGCCAAGGCCCAGCGTCGCGTGCAAATCGCCGGCGCGGCCGAGCATAACGTGGTCGTGACGTCGTATGACCTTATGCGGCGCGATATCGACGAGTACGTCGAGCAGGACTTTGCCCGTGTGGTGCTCGATGAGGCCCAGTACATTAAAAACCCGCTCACCCAGGTGGCGCGCGCCGCAAAGCGCCTGCCTGCCGGCGTGCGCTTTGCCCTGACGGGCACGCCCATCGAAAATCGCCTATCCGAGCTCTGGAGCATCTTCGATTTTTTAATGCCGGGCCTGCTTGGCACGCGCGAGTCGTTTGCCAATCGCTTCGAAAGCCCGGTCGAGCATGCCGAGGGCGACAGTGCCGCTCGCCTGCAAGCGCTCGTGTCGCCGTTTGTGCTGCGCCGTGTCAAGGAAGACGTGGTGGCCGACCTGCCCGAGAAGATCGAGGATACGGTCATGGCGCAGCTCACCGGCGAACAGCGCAAGCTCTACCTGGCCAACCAGGACCGCATCGCCCAACAGGTGCAGCACCGCGAGTCATCCGAGTTTAAGAAAGACAAGCTCAAGGTGCTCGCCGAGCTCACCAAGCTGCGCCAGATCTGCTGCGACCCGTGTCTGCACTACGAGGATTACAAGGCGGGGAGCGCCAAACTCGATACGTGCATGGAGCTCGTGCACGGCGCACTCGACGGCGGGCATCGCATCCTGTTGTTCAGCCAGTTTACGGGTATGCTCGATATTATCGGTAAGCGCCTGGCCAAGGAGGACATCGCCTTCCTTAAGCTCACGGGCGCTTCGTCTAAGGAGAGCCGCGCCAAGATGGTCGCGCAGTTCCAAGCGGGCGAGGTTCCGGTCTTTTTGATTTCGCTCAAGGCGGGCGGCGTGGGCCTTAACCTGACGGCTGCCGACGTGGTCATCCACTACGACCCGTGGTGGAACGTGGCGGCGCAGGACCAAGCAACTGATCGTGCACACCGTATTGGTCAGCAACATACCGTGACCGTGTACAAGCTCATCGCCAAGGACACGATTGAGGAACGCATTATGCAGATGCAGGAGTCCAAACGCGACCTGGTCAACAGCGTGCTCGGCGGCGACGGCATCTCGTCGGCGCTGTTCACGCGCGAGGATGTTCTGGCGCTGCTGGGCGGCGACGGTCGCTAGCCGCGCACGGGGTGGGACTGCTGGAGCGGGCAGGACGGTCGACGCATTTTGGCCCGACCGCTTGCCTGATCCGTTATGTGTTCATTTGCAATGCCGTGGATGGTTTGTCTGCCTTTGGGCATAAGAACCATCAAGAACATTGGCACATCAGCAAAGGAGAACATCATGGCGAAATTCTTTAAGGACCCCGACGGCAAGCTCATCGCTGCCCTTGGCGACGACGTTGCGACCCCTGCCGGTTGCACGGAACTGACTGCAAACACTGAGGACGCGGCGCACGAGAAGCACGTTCCTGTTGTCGAGACCGAGCGTGACGGTCACGTGATTCGCGCACGCGTTGGCTCGGTCGAGCACCCCAGCCTGCCCGAGCACTACATTGAGTGGATCGCCCTTGAGGCCGAGGGCCGCTTGGAGGTCCATTACCTTGAGCCCGGCATGAAACCCGCGACGTTTTTCGCGGGCGGCTCCAAGACCGGTACCGTCTATGCCTACTGCAACCTGCACGGGCTGTGGTCCGCGACATTCTAGGAGCGCGCCCCCGCTCGGGGTATCATAGTTAGCATATGCACATGCAAGCGCCGACTGCATTATGCGGCCGGCGCTTTTACTGCGATTTCGATGGTTTACGACGGAAAGGGCTGAGCCATGAAGCTCGCGCTTGCACAGATCGATATGCGCCTGGGTGATATTGAGGGCATTTGCGGCCGCATCGAGGACCAGGCTCGTCTGGCCCGCGAGCGCGGGGCGCGCGTGCTGTGCGTTCCGGCTCCGCTCTTTATGGGCGCCATGCCCGGTGGCCTGGTGGGCGCTGCCGACTTTGAGCACGACATGCTTGCCGGCTTGACTGGCGTCGCCGAGCGTATCCAGGAGCTTGACATGATCTGCATCGTGCCCGCGGCGGTTTCGTTTGAGGGCCAGCCGCTGCTCGACTACATGATGCTCAAGGACGGTCATGTGGTGCCGGCGCGTTCGAGCATTGCCCTGCAGCGCGGCGAGAACAACGACACACGTTGGGCGCCGCCGGTGTTCGACGTGGACGGCGTGCGCATCGCCGTGATTTTTGACTTGGACCGCGAACTCGAGATGCTGCCGACTGGTGTTGACCTCATTGCGTATTTCCAATTCAACGCGTTTGACATGACCGACCGCGAGACTGCCGCCATTGCCGCCGTTCGCAGCGGCACCTACCGCAAGATCGCATCCAAGCGCAGCGTGTGGTTTGCCTGCATGGCGCCGGTCGGTGTCTATGACGAGTCGGTGTATACCGGCGGTTCGTTTGTGCTCGACGACTGCGGTCGCGTGGTGGCCCAGGCACCGTGTTTTGAGGAGAGCCTGCTGGTTCAGGAGATTCAGCGTGGCGTGATGCTCGATGCCCTGGAAGATCACGAACTGCCCGAGTTCCGTTCCGAGGAGTGGCTGTGGCAGGCGCTGGTGCTCGCCGTGCGCGACAACGCCCGAGCCCACGGTGCTTCGCGTGCTGTGGTGGCACTCGAGGGTGACTTGCCGTCGTCTTTGCTGACGGCGCTGGCCGTCGACGCTCTGGGCCCGCGCAATGTGATTGGCCTGGTGCTGGGGCGCAACCGTATCTTTACGCCGGCGCAGGAAGAGGCCGAGGCTGCCCGCTGTGCCGCCGTCCGCGCCATTGCCGAGCGTCTGCACATTCGCACTGTCGAGCGCGATGCACCGGATGCGGCGCGTGTGCTCGATCGCGACGTGTCGGCGGGCGATGCCGAGCGTCTGCGCTCGCGCACGCTGGGCCTCATGCTGGAGGACACGGCGCTCGAGCTGGGTGCGATGGCGCTGAGCCCGCTGTCCAAAACCGAGTATGCGCTGGCGGCGCCGGCGCTTTGCGGCGGCTACCAGGGCGACTTTGCGCCCTTTGGCGATGTGTACCTGTCGACGCTTGAGTTTGTGGCGCGTGTGCGCAACCGCACGTCTGCCGTGGTGCCCCAAGAGCTCGTGACGCTCAACGCGGTGGAAGATTGTATGGAGCGCGTGCTGGCGCAGGCGCTCTCGACGCTCGACGGTCCGGTCGATATGCTCGACCGCGCGGCACAGCTGCTTGGCGGGCTTGAGCCGGGTGAGGTCGATGGCGCGCTCGAGGCGCACGTGGACCGCAATCGATCTTTCGACGACATTCCGATGGCCGCTGGCAAGCCTGAGGCTTGCTCGCTGCTGCTGATGCTCGTTCGACAGGGTGAGGCTGCCCGCCGCATGTTGCCGATGGCGCCGATCGTCTCGGCCCGTTCGTTTGCCGAGCGTGCCTGGCCGTATATGCTCGCGTGGTCCGACCTGGGGCTTAACGGCAAGGAGCGTATGACGGTCGATTCGCTGGCGCGCGCCGAGGTGCGCCGCTTTGCTGACGAGGATACGAGCGAGCGCGTGCGAAACGAGATGATGGGCGTGCTGGGCGAGCTACTGGGTATTTCGCCCGAGCAAATGGAGGAGCTGCGCTCTGAGGACGGTCAGCGTCGTTTGCACGAGGGAATGAAAAAGTTCGAGGGCGAGGTTCAGGACGCCATCGATAAGATGATGGGCGGTCAGGGCGGCTCGCAAGGTAGTCCCCAGGGTGGCCCGATGCCGCATCCGCCGGTTGATCCGAGGCAGTTCCCCTTTTTCTCGCAGAACTAAACTGGGGATAGGGCCAAGGTTACGCGGTTTCACCAAACCGCGTAACGAGTCGACGCTGCGCGAGCCCCTGCCGGGCAATCTGCCGCTCAAACCGTCGCTTGCGTACAAAAGTACGCGGCGCTCCTCTTTCGCGACACCTTGCCACGGCAGGGACTCGCTCGCTGACTTATGCTCAACCTATGGTTCAACCTTGCTTGCTAGATGCGGTCGCTGTTGTGTTATTCTAGAACAGACGTTCGTGAATGATGTGCGGGGCCTTGTCTTGCGCTGTGCTTGTGGCGAGGGGAGGTTGGCATGGTTATCTTGGGCATCGACCCCGGTTTGGCCCATACGGGTTGGGGGATTATCGAGGAGCGGCGCGGCGAGGTTCGCTGCCGTGCCTATGGCTGCATCGAGACCAGTGCCGGAAGTCCGCTCGCGGTGCGCCTGTCGCATATCGCCCGTGACCTTAAGGATGTCGTCGAGCGTTATCGACCCGACACGGCTGCTGTCGAGAGTATCTACTTTGGCGCCAACGTTCGTTCGGCCATCCCCACGGCGCATGCCCGCGGTGCTGCACTCGTAGCGCTTTCGGAATGCGCGCTCGAGATTGGCGAGTACACGCCCATGCAGATCAAACAGGCTGTGGTGGGCACCGGCGCCGCGGACAAGCGGCAGGTCGCCTACATGGTACGCACTCTAACACAGCTCGACCACGACCCGCATCCCGACCATGCCGCCGATGCCCTGGCCTGCGCCATCTGCCACGTAAACCTCAGCCGCACCCGCGCCCTCACCGGTGGTGAGTTCTATCAACAGAGAGGAACCGGATACTGATGATCTCCCAGCTCCACGGAACGCTTGTCGAGGCCACGATGAGCTCTGCTGTCGTCGATGTGTCGGGCGTTGGCTTTGAGCTCGGCATCTCGGGCAGCACTGCGGCCACGTTGCCGACGCCCGGTGGCGAGGTCTGCCTCTACACGCGTATGCAGGTGCGCGAGGACGCCATGACACTTTTCGGTTTTTCCTCAAAGGATGAGCGCATGATGTTCGACCGGCTCGTGTCCGTTTCGGGCGTTGGCCCGCGCCTGGCGCTTGCCGTGCTTTCCACCTATACCGTGGGGCAGCTGTATTCGCTGGTGATGGCCGAGGACGACAAGGGCATGGCCAAGGTACCCGGTGTGGGCAAAAAGACAGCTCAGCGCCTGATCCTGGAACTCAAGAGCACCTTTGCCAAGGATAAGGGCTTTGTGCCGGTCGACGTGATTCCCGGACAGGTTGCGATGCCCGTGCCCGCTGCCGCTCCCTCGGTGATCGATGATGCCCGTGCGGCGCTCCTTTCCATGGGCTTTAGCCCGCAGGAGACCGATGTTGCCCTGAGCGGGTATGATGGGCAGAATATGCGTGTCGAGGATCTGCTCGGCGCGGCGCTTAAGCGACTCGGAATGGATGCGTGATGTGGGAAGCCGATGACTCTCAGGACTTGTGGGCGACGCCCGGTAACTCGCCGGCGGCATCCATGGCGCACGGCGAGCGCATGGTGGGCTCGGAGCTGACGGCCGAGGATCTCGATGTCGACCGCACTTTGCGCCCTCAGCGCCTGGACGATTACTGCGGCCAGGAGCACATCAAGCAGAGCCTGCGCGTGTTGATCGAAGCGGCGCAGAGCCGTGGCGAGACGCTCGACCACGTGATTTTCTCGGGTCCTCCGGGCCTGGGCAAGACCACGCTGGCCACCGTTATCGCCAACGAGCTGGGCGCTCAGATCAAGACCACGAGTGGCCCTGCCATCGCGCGCACGGGCGACCTGGCGGCCATCCTTACTAACTTGCAGCCGGGCGATGTGCTGTTTATCGACGAGATCCACCGCCTCAACCGTTCGGTCGAGGAGGTCCTGTACCCCGCGATGGAGGACTTTGCCCTCGATATCGTGATTGGCAAGGGTCCGGCGGCGCGCTCGATTCGCCTGGATATCCCCAAGTTTACGCTGGTGGCGGCAACGACCCGCTCAGGCATGTTGACCGGCCCGTTGCGCGACCGCTTTGGCATTTCATATCGCCTGGATTACTACACGGTCGAGGAGCTCGCGCAGATTGTGACGCGCTCGGCGACTATCCTGGGCGTGACGATCGATCATCCCAGTGCACTCGAGATCGGCTCGCGTTCGCGCGGTACGCCACGTCTTGCCAACCGCCTGCTCAAGCGCGTGCGCGACTATGCACAGGTGCGCGGCAACGGTCCCATTGAGCTCGATATCTGCCGTCAGGCGCTCGAGTTCTTCGAGATCGACGAGCTCGGTCTGGACTGGATGGATATTCGTATCTTGGAGACGCTTGCCAAGACGTTCTCCGGTCGTGCCGTGGGACTTACGACCCTTGCCAGCGCGGTGGGCGAGGACCCGGGCACGCTCGAGGATGTCTATGAGCCCTATTTGCTGCAGTGCGGATTGATGATTCGTACGCCGCAGGGCCGTCAGGCAACCCTCCGCACCTTTGAGCACCTGGGGATTGAACCTACCGTTTAGGGCGTTTTGTTTTGGCGGGCTGTTGGACTATCGCTGGGCATCGGGTAAACATATCGCCGTTCATCGGTTATGGGCGTTTTACTATTGCGCGCCCGTGCTATGCTGAATTGGTCTTTTTCTCATTCGGTAACGAAAGGACCGCCCATGCCTACTGACATCGAAATCGCACGTTCTGTCACGCCGCTGCCTATTACCGAGGTGGCCAAGAACGCCGGCGTCGACGTTAAGCACCTTATTCCGTACGGCTTCGACAAGGCTAAGGTCGACTATTCACTGCTCAACGAGCCGACTGATCACCAGGCCAAGCTCGTCCTCGTGACCGCTATCAACCCAACGCCCGCGGGCGAGGGCAAGACCACCACGACCATCGGTCTGGCCGATGGCCTGCGTCGTCGCGGTATCAAGAGCGCCGTGGCCCTGCGTGAGCCTTCGCTCGGTCCCGTCTTTGGCGTCAAGGGCGGTGCCGCTGGCGGCGGTTGGGCCCAGGTCATTCCCATGGAGGACATCAACCTGCACTTTACCGGCGACTTCCATGCCATCGGTGCTGCCAACAACCTGCTGGCCGCCATGCTCGATAACCACATCCAGCAGGGCAATCAGCTCGGTATTGACGTTAAGCGCATCACCTGGAAGCGCGTCGTCGACATGAACGACCGTCAGCTGCGCCATGTTATCGATGGCATTGGCGGTAAGGCCCAAGGTGTGCCGCGCGAGGACGGCTTCGACATCACCGTTGCCTCCGAGGTCATGGCAATCTTGTGCCTGTCTACGAGCATCAACGACCTCAAGGAACGCTTGGGTGAGATTGTCGTCGGCTATAGCTTTGCCGGCGAGCCCGTCCGTGCCCGCGACCTCAAGGCCCAGGGTGCCATGGCCGCGTTGCTTAAGGACGCGCTTAAGCCCAACCTGGTGCAAACGCTCGAGGGCACGCCCGCGTTTGTCCACGGCGGTCCCTTCGCCAACATTGCCCACGGCTGCAACTCTATTATGGCCACGCGTATGGCGATGCGCTTTGGCGATGTTGCCATTACCGAGGCCGGCTTCGGTGCCGATCTGGGTGCCGAGAAGTTCCTCGACATCAAGTGCCGCATGACGGGCGTTCGCCCCAGCGCCGTCGTGGTCGTCGCGACCGCTCGTGCGCTTAAGTACAACGGTGGCGTTGCCAAGGCCGACCTCAACGAGGAGAACCTCGAGGCACTCAAGGCTGGCATGCCCAACTTGCTGCGTCATGTCGACAACATCCAGAACGTTTATGGTCTGCCCTGCGTGGTCGCCATCAACCGCTTCCCGACGGACACCGAGGCTGAGCTTGCACTCATCGAGTCCGAGTGCCAGAAGCTCGGCGTCAACGTTAAGCTTTCCGAGGTCTGGGCCAAGGGCGGCGAGGGCGCGCTCGAGCTGGCCGATGAGGTCATGCGTCTGATTGAGCAGCCGAGCGAGCTCAAGTTTGCCTATGAGGACGGCGCTGATGTCGCTGATGCCCTCGAGGCCGTTGCCACCAAGGTCTACCGCGCCGACGGCGTTGAATTTACGCCGGCCGCCAAGCGCCAGCTCGCCGAGCTGCGCGAGAATGGCTTTGGCAACCTGCCGGTGTGCGTCGCCAAGACGCAGTACAGCTTTAGCGACAACGCCAAGGCCCTGGGCGCTCCCGAGAACTTCCGCATCACGGTGCGTGAGCTCAAGGTTTCCGCCGGCGCCCACTTTGTGGTCGCACTGACTGGCAGTGTTCTGACCATGCCGGGCCTGCCCAAGGTCCCTGCGGCCGAGAACATCGACGTCGACAACGACGGCAACATCACCGGCCTGTTCTAAGCTCGCTGCTCATAGCCGCTTGCCCGCCCCGTCGCGCCTACCAAGGCCCGGCGGGGCTTTTTGATCCTTAGGCCCGCGCATGTCTTGTAGATACCGACGGACTCTGCCCATCATAGGCTTTTGCGCTGGTAGAATGCATGGATAACTTGATGCTTACAGGCGACGGAAAGGAATCGTTGCATGGATCAGGACAAGACAACCGTGATGGGCGGCTGCGGTTCCGCGCAGGCTGGCGATAGCGCCGATGCGACCCGCGTTGTTCCCAACCCCGGTTATGTCGACCCCGCCGCGACGCAGCCTTCTGCCGAGCCCACACGAGTTATGGGCTATGGCGACGCGGCGCAGGACCCTTACGCTGCATCTTTGCAAAGCCCCTATGGCAACGCGGCGGCAGACCCGTTTGATTACGCGCCGCAGGATTCTTATGCCGCCTCGACGCCGAATCCCTATGATGACCTGCCGCAGAATCCCATTTCGCAGCCTCAGCAGACGACGTATATGCCTCGCACGGCGCAGCCTCGCTACGAGTCGCGCGAGCCGTATCGCGAGTACCCCAAGTCGATTCCGCAATATGGCGAGGACGAGGAAGAGACGCCGTCGCGTTCGTCGAGCGTGATTAAGAAGATCCTCATCGTGCTGGCGATCTTCTTTGCGCTGTCGGTTGTGTTTGCCATCGTGTCGGGCATGCTCAACAAGCGAGGGAGTTCAACGGCCGATACCACTGCCGAGCAAACCGAGTCCGCCTCGTCTAGCACCGTCGATTTGAGTGATATCCCGGGGCAGTACTGGTCCAACGCCAAGAAGATCCTCAAGTCGCGCGGCGCCGATCTTTCGAATGCCGTGGTCCTGACTGATGATGGCTCAACGCCCGTCGTCGATGCCAACTGGGTCGTTACTTCTGCCTACTATAACGACAACGGCAACCTCGAAATTCAACTCACGCACAAGAACAGTTCGGGCAACTCGTCCGACGGCCAAAGCGGTACCGACAGCTCGAGCTCCAATACGCTGGAGGACTTGAGCAACAAGGCGCAGGAGTTGGGAGACAAGGCGCAGGAGCTGGGCGACACCGCTCAGAACCTGGGCGATACCGCGCAGAACTTGGGCGGCATGGCGACGGATGCCTGGAACGCCCTGCAAAACGGCATCTCGGGCGCGCAGGGAAACTAGCGGACGAGCGGAGCGGGGCTACAGCTGCTCGGCCGGACGCTCGGGCGAGCTGAAGCCCGAATCAAACGTGACGACGCATGAGACATCGGGCCGGCGCTCGTGCACGATGCGCGTGACGAGCTCCAGCAGCTCCTCGTCGGATATGTCAAAGCCGTCGGGACGCACCAGGTCAAACGAAACGAACCCGTCGTGCTCGTGCAGATCGTGGATGGAGAGCGCGGGATCGATCTGCATGACGCCGCGCTTGACCCAGCCGCGCAAGTCATCGCCGGTTGTCGCGATGGGGTCGCAGTGCAGCGTGATACCAATGCCCATCTGGCGCTTGATGTCGTGCTCGATGGTGTCCAGAATCTCGTGGTGCTCAAACGCGTCGCCCTCGCCGGGCATCTCCACGTGGGCGCTGGCAAACTGACGACCGGGGCCGTAGTCGTGCACCATGAGGTCGTGTGTGCCCAAGACCTGCGGATAGGACATGATCTTGTCGCGGATTGCCTGGACGAGCTTGGGGTCGGGCGCTTGCCCCAGCAACGGGCTGATGGCGTCGCGCACCAGGCCCAGACCGCTGATGCAGATGAAGACGCCCACACCCAGGCCTGCCCAGCCATCGAGATCAAAGCCGGTCGTCTGCGAAATAAGCGCCGCCACCAAGACCGAGCCCGAGGTGATGACGTCGTTTTTGGAGTCCTGCGCCGTGGCGATGAGCGTCTCGGAATCGATGCGGTTGCCCAGCGTGCGGTTGAACGCTGCCATCCAGAGCTTAACGAGCATGGACGTAGCCAGTGCCGCAAGGGAAATAAACGTGTAAGCGGTGGGCGAGGGCTTGATGATCTTAGTGACCGACTCGAGAATCAGGTTGATGCCGACGGCGCAAACCAGGACGGCGACGAACAGGCCGGCTAGGTACTCGTAGCGGCCGTGACCATAGGGGTGGCCTTCGTCTGCCGGGCGGCTGGCAAGGCGGAAACCGAGCAGGCTCACAATGTTGCTCGAGGCATCGGAGAGGTTGTTGAAAGCGTCGGCGATGAGGGAGACGGAGCCGGCGAGCAGGCCCGCGATGCCCTTGGCCAAGCACAGGGTGATGTTGAGGCCAATGCAGACGAGGCTTGCGGAAAAGCCCGCGTTGGTGCGGCAAGATGCATCGACCGGCTCGCTCTCGCTGCCGGGAACAAGCGTATGTACCAGCCGATTTACAAATAGCATAGCGGTCGTCCTCACAATCATGTTTAAGGGGATAGTGTAGCTCGCGCGGGGGCGCCGTGCACCGATGCTCAGAAAATGCAGCAATAGTCTGCCGGTGCTAACGAGCGAGCCTTCTCGTCTGCCTGGGTGGTCCATTTTGGGCCACATGGGTATGGGCATGTGCCTGTTTGCTCGACATACTTAATGTCGACAGCCCCTGTGCAAAGGAGGACGTTTCCATGGACGAGATGTTTGCCATTAAATGTCAAAACTGCGGCGGCCCTATGTACTCGCACCAAGCTAAGCGCAGCTTTGAGTGCGCTTATTGCGGTGCGGTCATTCCGTGGCAGGCGGACGCCGGAGAGCCCAAGAGCGCTTTGGGCATTCGCCATACGCCGTTGACGGTAGTGGATGGACTGCTCAAGCTCACGCATGTGTCGCAACTCGAGCGCTCGGAGGACCCGGACTGGTATTTCTTCAATTCGCACTGGCGCAATCAGTCGGTCCTGGAACATCTGCTGTGGGAGGACCGCGGCACGGCGCAGGAGTTCCAAGAAGCGACGCACGTGAGCATTCCTTGTCCCTTCTGCGGAGCGTCCTTTGAGGGCGAGTCAACGCAGCGTGTGTTTGAGTGCCCGTCCTGCGGCAACAAGATCGGCATTGCCGACCTGCTCAAGCCCGGTACCTTCAGCAAGCGTCTGACCATGGGCGTGGGTGCAGAGTATGTGCCGGAGCAGGGTATTCCCTGCGAAATCTCGCCGCAGCAGGCACGTGCCAACGCGCTGCAGCTGGTGCGCCAGTATCCGGATGCCTTTGCCGGGCACGACGTGGAAGACGCGATCCAAAACGACATGATGCTCTTCTATTTCCCCATGGCGCTGGCGGACTTGCGCATGATGGCGAGCTTCCCGGGCAAGGGCCTGAGCAAGGAAACCCTGGTGTACTACGAGGTGCTCGACTGGGCATACCCCAGGGCAAACTACCTGGACGTTCGCCTCATGGGCATTTTGGAGCCGTGGGACTTTGCCAAGGTTGGGCCTTTCGATCCCGCCATGCAGGAAGGCGACTTCCGCGTTGTCTCCGTCGATGCGTCTACCAAGGACCAGGTGGTCATTGATAAGTTGGCGCTCGATGTTGCGGGCAACGACGCCGAGGCTGTACTGGGGCTCAATAAAAAGAGCATCCGCACCTGGGCGCGCAAGGCCCGCAAGCATAAGGACGGCCTGGTGATGGTGCCGGTCTACTTTGTCGATCGTCCGGCGACAGACGGCCGCGATGGCGAGCAGGTGTGCATTGCCGTAAACGGCCAGACGGGCCGCGCGGCCGCGGTGGTGTTTAGCGACAAGCGCGAAACGCATATCGTGGCACCGCTCAGCCCGAGCCTGCATCTGTCCGGTGAGAGCACCGTACACGCCACGCCCGTCGAGGTCAAATACGTTAAATCGCCCTTCCTGTACCAGATCGTGCGCCGTGGAGGCGGCGAGCAACCGCGCCAGGTTGCAGCCGCCGTCGAGGGTTCCTACCGAGAGGAGAAGCCCAAACGCCGCGGTCTGCTGGGTGCGCTATTTGGGAAGTAGGGGAGTAGCACCGGTTGTTGCCGTAAGGTGATGGCCGGGGGTGCGGGGCAGCTCTCAGGAGTGCGGGCTGCCGTCTGATTGTTTGAGGGTGCCAGATGTAAATAAACAGTGGAGCGGCTGCAAAAGAGCCTCCTCACTGGGTAAAATCAGATTGTGCCGCGGAACCCGCTCTTCAGCTAGTCACACTTCGGAAGCGCGGGCAACGCAGGTATTATCGTCTAGGGCCGGCTGCAACCGGCCCTTTTCTGTGGCAGCCAATGGACCCACATCAGACGAAGGCCGCGTCTTTGCCTGTCAGGTCACGCTCGCCAGCCACGGCTAGAATGTCGTTGCCGGCGTCCATGACCGGTATTGTTTCGTAGCGTGCGTCGCAACCGCGAGTGCGCCTGCGACGGCTGCGGTGGCTTCGGTCGCAACGTGCTGCTACTCTTGCGTTTCGCCATTAGTCGCTTCGTTGATGGCGCGGTACTCGGCGCTTAGTTCGCGCGCCAGCTCTTCCTTGCTTGGAAGATACGGCAGGTATTTGGCGGCAAACACTTGGTCGTTGTCTTCGGGCAGCGTGTACTCGACGATCGAATCGCTTTTGTCCGCGCAGAGCACGATGCCTATGGGCGGATTGTCGCCTTCGTTCATGAGCTCACGCGTGTAGTAGTTCACATACATTTGCATCTGGCCCAGGTCCTGATGCGTAAGGTCGTCCGTCTTAAGGTCGATGAGCACGAAGCAGCGCATCAGATAGTTGTAAAAAACAAGGTCAATATAGAAATGGCGCCCATCAAAGGTGATGCGCTTTTGGCGCGCCTCGAAAACGAAGCCACGGCCAAGCTCCAGCAGGAACTTCTGAAGATGCGTGATGAGCGCCTGCTCTAAATCGCTCTCGCGAAACGTAGTATCGTCCGAGAAACCTAAAAACTCCAGTACATATGGGTCGCGGATGATATCCTCGGGGCGACGAGCTGGGGCGCTCTTTTGGATTTCCTGGGTGACGGCCTCTTTGTCCTTGCTGGCAAGTAGGCGCTCGCGGAACACGGTGTTGATCTGGCGCTCTAGCTGACGCGTGCTCCAACGAGAATCGGCGCATTCGTTCATGTACCAGGTGCGAGCATCAGGGTCGGGAATGCGCATCAACCTGCGGTAATGAGTCCAGCTCAATTCGCTACGCAGTGCGTCGCGAATTGGAAACGCAAGAAAGAACTGACGCATATTGCGAAGGTTTGCGATGCCAAAGCCTCTTCCGAAATCCGTGGTAAGCCTTCTGGAGAGGCCTGCAATCAATGCCTCCCCATATGCTGCGCGCTCCTCTCCGCCCTGTTCATCAACAATACTCTTGCCGATCTCCCAATATGCTTCAACCATCGCAAAGTTAACGGCGGTATAGGCCTTGTCGCGAGCGGCGTTGAGAATCGAGGAGACCTGCTTGTAAAAACCTTCGGGCACGATTGCCGATTCTCCACGGTTTACCAGTTCGCCCATCACTGTCGCCCTACTTTCCTCTTGTGGAATGCATCTTTATCGCATTTAGTTTAAAGCCTCGCGCGGACTCGCATTACTGTGCTGTCTGGCACCTTCGCATGGGAGCCTTGCGGTGGTTAAAATGTGACCATAGAGGCAGTTTTAGCGAACCCCGCGGGAGTGACGCGTATGGACAACAACACGCTGCTGTTCCAGGACAAAGGTTCGGGTAGGTTTAAAGACGTCAAGATCTACCTTAACCGCATCGAGGTGCTCAAGAAGGGCACTTTTGGTGGCAAGCACACCGAGATTGTTTATCTTAAGGACATTACGGGGGTCAGCAGGATCAAGGGCCGCGACGTTTTCCTACGTAACAGGCTGTTGACTGCCTGTGTCTTTAGTCTGAGCAGCCGCTCCCAAGCTCAGGAGTTCGTGAATGCGCTGAACATGGTGATGTAGCCGATAACGGTGTTCGGGCTAAGGTAAAAATCGGGGCGCAGAACGGTATTCTGCGCTCCCCCCAATTGAGTCGATGTGTCTAAAAGGCGGGCTTGCCTATTCGCTGTCGTCCCCAACGTTTTCGCGGTCATTGGCAAGCATCGCCGCGCCGGCGACCGTTGTCGCCACGGCGGCAGCAGCGAGCCCGGCGGCAACGCCAGAGCCGTCGCCCGTGTCGGCGAGTTTTCCGGTCGAGCCCTTGCTCTTGTTGCCGCCGCCGTTCTTGTCGGCGCCGTCTGCGTTGGAACCCGTGCCGCTACCGGTGCCGCCTGCACTGCCCGAGGCCGCTACGGTAAAGCTTGCGGCTCCATCGCTGGCGAGCGTGTAGCTCTGCGCCGCGTCGCCCAAGAGACCGTTCACGCGCACCCAGTACGTTCCCGCGGTAAATGCCTCGCCCTCGGCCATCGCCGTTCCCGGAGCGCCGTTCGCGTCGTGCACAAACTCGAGCTGGGCCGTGCAGGCATCGGTTTCGAGCTTGCCCTCGAGTGATGCCGCAATCTTGGCGCGCACGTCTTCGCCGGCCTTAAGGCCTTCGAGTCCCTCAAAATGGGGCGTCAGCGCGCGTGGATCGATATCGATGGGCACGGAGCCCCGCAGCTCCGTAACGGTCTCGTTGCCCAAGGCGTCGACATCCACATATTCGATGGCAAACGCATGGCCCGAAGCTGCCACGTTGAGTACGTTGCTGCTGTCGACGAGGCGGAAATGACCCTCGCCAACGGTCTTGCCGTCCTGGAATGAGGCATCGCTCAGCGAGTCGCCGTACGTCATGCGCATGCGGGTCGGGAGATAGTACGGGAGATAGTACGAAGCCGTCTGCTTGTGCTCCGTATCGTAATTGCGCTGGTAGATGCTCCGGGCCAGCGCCGCATCAACAAAGTCGGATGCGATGATGCCAATGTGCTTGAGGTAATCTGACTTTGTATCCTCGATGCCGCTGGGATTGATGTACGGGCTCTTATACAGATGCTCGTTGACTACTCGTGCCGAGGTAAAAGGATTGCCTCCGTGCGACAAGCCCGTGCAGCTGGTGTAGTTGATAGACCAGCAACGCTCCAGGACTTTCTCCTTGGCCCCGTTATCGTCCTCGACATCTACCTCGTTGCGCGTGCGCCCGGTCGTTTCCTTCAGCGCATTATCGACCCAGCTGAGCTTGTCGGTTCCCGTGAGTTTGTACTTGTCCTGGGCGTATACCTTGGTGCAATAGGGCTCTTTGTCGCCTGTTTCCCCCGCGGCTTCAAAGCCCCGCGCGTCTTGGACGAGACACATAGTGGCGCTGTCGGAGTGAGCCTTGATCTTGTCATCCCATTCGGTAAGGTCGAGGCCCCACGTGTGGCCGCTTACACTGTTGCCGGCGAGCCTAAATCGACGCAGCAGAACGATCTTTCCGCGCACCTCGCCCAGTGTGGGAACGCGGCTCGACGTATAGAACAGTTTGGGGTTGTCGTCCAAAACCTTGGCGAAAGCCGTCGTAACACTTTCGTCGGTAGCCTCGTCGTTGTCTCGTGATACAAGCATGATGAGCGCTTCTGTCGGGTTTTCGTTCAAAAACGTTTTGAAGTAGCCTATGACATCGGAAAGATGCAAAAAGTACGCGTCTTTTTTGAGCAGGTAGTACATCCCATGGTCGATGCCAGGGTTGTCGCCCTTTCCGAGACGGATATCAAAATAGCGAATGCCTTCGAGCAGCTGCGTGGGAATGTAATCCTGCTGGCATTTTACTTGCGAGGATTGGGGCTCAGTGTCGTTGTCCACGCTGCAGGTGCCCGAATCGTGCGTGCCCGGGATGCTCAGCTCGTCGAGGAACTTGTTGTCGTCGACGTATTTCATCCAACATGGCCCATCGACGTAGCTGCTGTACGTGATCCAGTCGAGGCTGCTAACCGTGGCATCGTTCTTTTTCATGTCGTAACCGATAAGTTCGAGCTCCCACGGAATGCTCTTACTCTTATGGCAGATCTTATTGTTGTCCTGGTCTTCGCCGTTCGATTCTATTGCCAGGTACTTAATGTCTTTTTTCTCGGTTTCTTTCTCGACCGTGCGGTCTCGGATGATATAGGTTCCGTTTGATTGACGCTCGAACGCAAAAGAGCGACTGGGCTTGCCGTCATGCTCGCCACTCCATACGTGGATGACCTTTCCGTCTTTGTCCGAGTCGCCATCGACCGACCAAATGCTGTAGCCCGTCTTTTTATGCTCTTCGAAATTGAGCAAGGTGCGGATAGCATACCAGTTTGTATCGCCATTCTTGGTCGTTACGTTCTCAAGGATGAGCTTGCTGGACGTGCCGTCATTAAACAGATGGCAGACGTTGCCGATGACGTTGCCGTCTTCGTTAACGCTTGCGGTACGAAAATAGCCCGCGGGGCGAAGGCGAATGACGAAATTGTCGAGGCTGACCGACGCTGTGGCAGTGTCGTCTGCAAATGCCGCTCGTGGGCCAATGCCCAATGCCGCGGTTTCGGGCAGGCTTGCAAGTGGCGACAACGCCGCGAGTCCAAGGCCCAACGTAAATGCTCGGCGGCTGATGGCGTGGTGTTCGGTCATAACTTCTCCATTCGTAGAGTGCGGTTATGCGATAGTTTTGGTCACTATACTGCTCAGATGTTTAAAGATGCTGGTTTAATTATCTGCGCGGCGCAATAAATCGGCGGGCGGACGTGTTGGGGTGCTTGTCGTTTTCGTACTGTTGCTACATTTGGAGCGGTTCCGGCGTCCGGCATCCTCGCGTTCGTTGGCTACCGGCATAAGAAAGGGAGGGTCGGTTTACCGGCCCTCCCTGGGTACGAAGCGCTGGGGTACCGTCGCTTGTTTGCACTGCGCCCGTGTTTCCCGCTGCGCTCGCCAGTCGCTTAACGCTTGATCTCGATATCGTCGAGCTTGACGTCCATGGCTTCGGTCTTGGCCTCGGCGATGTCATCGGCAAATTCCAGGGACTTCATCATGGTCTCGACGGCGTCCTTGTGCTCCTCGACGTTGTCGATGCGCACATACACGCTGCCACCGTCAACGTCGGTGAAGTACTCGGTCGTCACGCCGCCCGAGTGCGTAAAGTAGGCGTTGCGCCAGGTCTTGCCGTTGTACTTAACGGGATCGCTCTCGGTCCATCCGGAGTTGGCCTTCCACTTTGCCTCGTAGTCGAACAGTTCATCGGCGTTCTTGTCAGAGTCGAAGACGGGGATGAAGCGATCGCTGGCGTGCTCGCTCTCGGTGAACTTAAACTGGGCCCTGTCGGCGGCGTCGCCTGCGACGTCGGTGATCTCGACGCCCTCGGGGACCTCGACCTTAAACCAAATGAAGTCGGTCCTCATATCCACGGCTGGCTTTTCTGCTCCACCGCCACCGCCACTTCCGGTAGCGCCGCCGCTGCCACCGCAGCCCACCAGGGCAACTGCGGCAAAGAGGCTTATGCAGAGGGTGAGAATCGCAAAGGCCTTCTTTTTCATGGTCGTGTCCTCCTCGATCTGTAACCGCCCACGGATTACCTGCCTTTACTGTACGCGTGGACGGCTCGCTAGGGTGGGCCATGTGTCCCATTCTGGGGGCTGGAATTGCGCCGACAAGTGGCAATATGTGCGGTCGCAAAAGAGGGGAGGGCCGATGCTGTCGGCCCTCCCCGGGGTGAGGTGCCCGTTGATTTAATGGGGCGCGCGTGCGTGGGCGTTGCCCCAACAGGTTCCTTGTTTATAGATATGCCTCAGTTTTTGACGTCCGGAAGTCTCGAAAGGTGGGCCATGTGTCCCATGTTTGCGGTGCCGACGCCTATCGTTCGTCATAGAAATCCGCGATGGCCAGGTGCGCTGACGCTCATGTACTTATGGGCTAGACTTAGCACCATTATGTGATTGATGCGGTCGGACGGCGGTTGCCGCCCGACCGATGTATATGACTTGAAGGTGCATGCGTATGAGCCAAGAGATGATGGACAAGACCTGCCGCGGGTTTGCCGAGGCGCTTGCCGCGCGCGAGCCGGTTCCCGGCGGTGGCAGCGCGAGCGCCTTTGTGGGCGCGCTGGGCGCCTCGCTGTGCGGAATGGTTGCCCGCTACGGTGCGACCAATCCCGCGCTTGCTGATCGTGCGGATGACCTGGCGCGCGCGTTTGCTCAGGCTGATGAGCTGTCCCAGGAGCTTGTCGAGTTGGTTGCCGAGGACGTTCGTGCCTACGGGCAGGTGTCCGCGGCGTACGGTATTCCGCGTGACGATCCGGCTCGAGCGACCGCGATTCAGGATGCGCTGCATGTGGCCGCTATGCCGCCGTATCGCATTATGGATGCCTGCGGGCGTGCGCTGGCGCTGCTCGAGGACATGGCCGACAAGGGTTCGCGTCAACTGCTGTCCGATGTGGCGTGCGGCGCCGTGTTCTGCCGCGCCGCCATGCAAGGCGCGAGCCTGACGCTCTTTGCCAACACCACATCTATGAAAGACCGGGTGCGTGCCGAGGAGCTCGAGGCGGCGTGCGATGAGATGCTGGATACGTGGCTGCCGCGCGCCGATGCGCTGGCGCGCCGCGCCGCCGATGCAGCCAGGAAGAGGGGATAGCCATGGCCGAGCTGCTTAAGGGTGCTCCCGTTGCCCGTGCTTTGACCGAGGAGCTCGTTGCTCGCTGCGTTGCTTTGCGCGAACGCGGCGTTGTGCCGACGCTGGCCATTGTTCGTGTGGGCGAACGCGAGGACGACCTGTCCTACGAGCGCGGTGCCCTCAAGCGCTGCGAGAAGGTTGGCATTGAGGCTCGCCGCGTTTTGCTTCCTGCCGATGTTTCGCAGGACGAGCTGCTGGCGGCCATCGAGGACATCAATACTGATTCGGCTGTTCATGGCTGTCTGATGTTCCGCCCGCTGCCCGCCGGCCTTGACGAGAACGCCGTCGCCGCAGCGCTCGATCCCGCCAAGGACGTTGACTCCATGACGCCGTCTTCGCTGCTTACCACGCTTTCGGGGCGCGGCGAGGGTTTTGCTCCCTGCACGGCCGAGGCAGTGTTAGCGTTGCTGGACCATTACGGTGTTGAGCTGGATGGAGCTAAGGTTGCTGTGGCCGGGCGTTCGCTGGTGATCGGGCGTCCTGTTGCCGCCATGCTTACGGCGCGCAATGCGACCGTGACGACGTGCCATACGCATACGCGCGACCTTGCTGCCGAGTGCCGTGCTGCCGACATTGTGGTTGCCGCCGTTGGACGCGCGCGTACGATTGGCGTGGATGCCGTTCGCGAGGACCAGACGATCATTGATGTGGGCATTAACTGGGATGAGGACGCTGGCAAGCTGGTCGGGGACGTCGATTTTGATGCTGTGGAGCCGGTTGTTGGTGCCATCACCCCCGTGCCGGGCGGCGTGGGCGCCGTGACAACGGCGATTCTCGCCAAACACGTGATTGAGGCGGCGGAGCGCGCATCGAAATAGGCGTTTTGGGCTGTTTGAGGGGGTTAGCTATATACCACGTGGTCAAACAATGCCAAATATGAGTACTGTTGCCAAGATAGTCACATATGTCTTACGTCTTTTTGGCTTCCTAACGGTATCCATTATCGTTAGGAAGCCTATTTTATTGAACTTATGGGGAATAACGTTGTCTTGCTTTTGGGCAAATGGGGATTTTCGGCACTCGTTACAGGGAAATTTGCTGCCACTAAATTGGTGACAGTACTCATATTTGGCATTTTTTGACCACGGGGGCTGCCGAGGCCGTGGTTTCGCCCTTTTTGCGTCGAAGCGATACACTGTTGCCGTTTGATTTCTTCGCTCAAGGAGGATGCGCATGCCGTGCACAACGATTTTGGTTGGTAAGAACGCGAGCTACGACGGGTCGACGCTTGTCGCGCGTAACGAGGACTCGTCCAACGGGGTGTTTGAGCCCAAGCGCATGCGCGTAGTGCATCCCGACGAGCAGCCGCGCGTCTACACGAGCGTCCTGAGTCACCTGACCGTTGAACTGCCCGATAACCCCATGCGCTACACGAGCGTCCCCGATGTTGTCCCGGGCCACGGCATCTGGGCCGAGGCCGGTTTCAACGAGCTCAATGTGGGCATGTCCGCAACCGAGACGCTCACCACCAACGAGCGCGTCCGCGGCGCCGACCCGCTTGTGGACTACGTGCCCGCCAAGGGCAACGAGGGCGAGGACGGCTATGTGCCGGCGCAGCCTGGTGGCCTGGGCGAGGAGGATATGGTGACCCTGGTCCTGCCCTACGCCAAGTCCGCCCGCGACGGCGTTCGTATCCTGGGCGACCTGCTCGAGCGCTACGGCACCTACGAGAACAACGGCATCGCCTTTAGTGATGTGGACGAGATCTGGTGGCTCGAGACCATCGGCGGCCACCACTGGATCGCCAAGCGCGTGCCCGACGACGCCTATGTAACCATGCCCAACCAGCTGGGCATCGACAGTTTTGACCTGGATGACGCCGAGGGCGCCCAGGCCGACCACATGTGTTCCGCCGACCTGCGCTCCTGGATGGCCGAGTGGCATCTGGACCTGACGCTGGGCGTCGAGGGCTACGGCCCGGCTGCGGTCTTTAACCCGCGCGAGGCCTTTGGCTCGCACAGCGACAGCGACCACGTCTACAACACGCCGCGCGCCTGGTACATGCAGCGCTGCCTCAACCCCAGCGACGTGTGGGATGGCCCCGACGCCGACTACACGCCCGAGAGCGACGATATCCCCTGGAGCCGCGTGCCCGAGCGCAAGGTGGCCATCGAGGACATCAAGTACGTACTCTCGAGCCACTACCAGGGTACGGAGTACGACTGCTACGGCAGCAAGGGCACGCCCGCCACGCGCGGCGCCTATCGTCCCATCGGCATCAACCGCAACAGCCAGCTCGCCGTGCTGCAGTTGCGCCCCTATGCGCAGCCGGCGTATCGCGCCGTGCAGTGGATGGCCTTTGGTTCCAACTCGTTTAACGCGCTGGTTCCGCTGTACGCCAACGTCGAGACCATGCCCGAGTACTATGCCGACACGCAGGCTCGCGTAACGTCCGAAAACTTCTACTGGGCCAACCGCCTGATCGGCGCCCTGGCTGACGTCCGTTTCCATGAGTGCGGCCGCGCGGTCGAGGATTATCAGGAGAAGGTTGGTGGCATGGGCCACAAGCAGATCCATGACGTCGACGCTGCCGTAGCCGCTCTGCCCGAGGCCGAGGTGCCTGCCGAGCTTGCACGCGCCAACGAGGCCTTTGCCGAGCGTGTTCGCGTGGAGACCGATGCCCTGCTGGGCAAGGTGCTCTACACCACGAGCTGCGCCATGAAGAACTCTTTCGCGATGAACGACAACGTGAGGTAGGGATTTCCCGTCGATCGAATAGCGCTAAAACGCTTTGTCGCTTTCGCTCAATCTTGGGTACAAGAACGCCAATGCAGTTGTTTGTGATTGGAGATAACCATGGTTATGAAACTCGATCAGCTTGTTAACGGCGCCATTAACGTGGGCTTTGGCGCTGCCGCCGTTGCTGTCGAAGGCGGCAAGAAGGTCCTCGACGACCTTAACACCAAAGGCGAGCAGGTCCGCAAGGACACCGCCACTCCCGATATCGCCCGCAGTGTGTCCGACATGTTCGAGCAGGCCGGCGGCACCATCTCCGACCTGACCGAGCGCTTGGGCATGCAGGGCGAGACCGCGGCCCAGCGCGTGCTTGACGAGCTCATCCTTGCCCGGGTCCGCGTCATGACCGCCCCCGAGCGCACGGCCTTCCTGGCCCATGTGCGCGACATCGTCGATTCGGTCGAGGACAACGTGACCTCGGTGCCCGTCGAGTCCGTTGAGCCCGACGATGCGAAGGATACCGAAGAGGCTGAGTAGCAGCGCAGATGGCAGATTCCACCACCGATTACAACAATCTAGATCCCTTGGGTGACGAGGCGGCGGTTGTCGATGAGGTCGACGCCGTCGTCTCGGGCGCTCGCAAGAAGCCGCGCGCTGTCGATATAGTGCCCGAGGAGCCCGACGCGATGGCGCCGGACGAGGAATACCAGCTCACGCCGGCGGGTCGTCGCGAACGCATCGGGCAGATTGTTCGCCTGGTCAAAAAGTACCGCGTGTGGGATAACCTCACGCCGGTTCGTTTGCGCCGCCTGCTCGAGGAACTCGGCCCCATGTTCGTCAAGATGGGACAGATTCTGGCCAACCGGTCCGAGATTCTGCCGCAACGCTTTTGCGACGAGCTGCGTCGTCTGCGCTCCGACGTGGAGCCGGTGCCGTACGAGGTAGTGCTTCGCTGTCTGGAGGAAGAATACGGCTTGCGCCTGGGGGAGATGTTCGATGCGATCGACCCCAATCCGCTTGGTAGCGCATCGCTCGCGCAGGTGCACCGCGCTCGTCTGGTGACGGGCGAGGACGTGGCCGTCAAGGTGCAGCGCCCCGGTGCGCAGCAGGTTATGGCGCAGGACATCGATATCATCCGCTCGGTGGTGCGTATCGTTTCCAAGTTCGTCAACACCGATCAATTCGTTGACCTGCACGGCGTGGTCGAGGAGCTGTGGACCTCGTTTCGCGAGGAGACCAACTTTTTGGCCGAGGCCAAAAACCTCAATGACTTTTACGAGTTCCATAAGAGCGTTCATGGCGTGACGTGCCCTAAATCCTATCTGGACCTGTGCACCGAACACGTGGTGGTTATGGACTACGTCGACGGCATTTCGATCGCCGATCCTGAACGCTTAGTGGCCGAGGGCTATGACTTGGAAAAGATCAGTGCCGCGATTGTCGAGGACTACTCGACGCAGGTGCTCGACGACGGCTTTTTCCATGCCGACCCGCATGCGGGAAACATCATCCTCAAGGACGGTATTGTCTACTTTATCGACTTGGGTATGGTCGGACGTATGTCGAGCCATGACCGCGGTATCGTCAAAGACATGATTTTCGCCGTGGCCGAGGGTGACGTGCCCAAGCTCAAGGATTCGCTCATGCGCTTTGCCGTGACGCGCGGCGATTCGGCCGAGCTTGACCATTCGGCCTTTTTGTCCGACTTGGACTTTATTGTTGCCGACTTTGCCGGGCTCGACCTTAAAGACCTGGATATCGGCGAGTTTTTGACTTCGCTGTTAAACCTCGCGCGCAAAAATGACGTTGAGCTGCCGAGCGTGGTGACGATGTTCGCCCGCGGCATGGTGACGCTCGAGGGCCTGTTGACCGAGTACATGCCCAACGTCAACATGATCCAGATCATCCAGACGCACATCAAAAACGAGAAGAGCACCTACGCCCGCATGCGCGAGATGAGCCGCGACTTTGCAGCGAGCAGTTATCGCGCGGCGAAGGGCTCGCTCGAGGCGGCCGAGTATCTGGGCTTGGCTTCGCGCATGCTCACACGCGGCCAGCTTAAGGTGAACACGCAGATCATGAGCAGCGATAAGGCGCTGCGACAACTAGGTGGGATTATCGACCGCATGTCGATGGCTATTGTTATCGCCGGCTTGTTTATCGGTTCGTCGGTGGTGTACTACGCGCGCATCGAGCCGGTTGTGTTTGGTATCCCGGTCATTGGCTTTATGGGCTACGTGAGCGCGCTGGTGCTGGCGCTTATGCTGGGCCGCAATATCTGGCTCAACAGCCACGGCGGCAAGCACTAGAGGCTGCGACCGTCACCGCATTTTCCTTTCGCAAACAATAGCTTTTACCTTGGGCTTCGCCTGCGTGCGAGGCCCTTTTGCGTGATAGCATATTGACGGTTTTAATCGATGGCCTAGATGGTGGTGCGGAGACGCACGAATGCGCGGTTTTCCTGCGCGTTTGGGAGAATCGGGGTGCAAGTCCCCGGCTGTACCAGTAACCGTAATTCCTCTTGGCTCGGGATGTTCGCGTCGCAGATCGGACGGCGCGCCTGAGCCGTTAAGGTTAAGTCGGATCGCCTCCCATCTTGCATGCGGCTGCGGCGTATGCCGCCGGTGTGCATAGGGCTCTGGAGGGAAGGGGGACCCCGATGGGGGAACTCGGGCGCAACATGCGCGATGACGTGGGGCAGCTTCAAGGCAACGCTCCAAGTACAGACAGTAGGAGACAAATGGATATGTTTGAGGACGAGTGCCAGCGTGCCTCGCTTCGTCGCCGTGGCGTAATCGCGCGCGGCGTGGCAAAGCGCTGCCTGGTGGCATTCCTGGCCTTCGCGATGGCCTTCAGCACCACGCCGGCTCAGCTGTGGGCCGAGGGCGCCGAGAGCATTGCCGAGGCTGTGGCTCAGGCTGCGACGCCGGGCGAGGACGCAGCGCTTGCGGGCGGTGCCGCTGAGCAGAGCGGCACCGAGGTCTCGGATTCCGAGGGCGCGCCTGCAGCTAGTGCCGCCACAACAGAGGCAGCAACTGGCGACGAAGGCTCGGCGACGGGGGAGAGCCCTGCCACGAGCGAGCAGTCTTCGACGGCATCCACTGGCCAAGCAGGATCTGCCGCCGCGACTGCCGTCCAGACAGAGAACCCGACAGAAACTGGCGATGTCGCCAAGAAGCAAGTCGAGGTCTCGTTCTCGATTATCGGCACCGATGCCGACGGCAAGGCTCAGACCTGGGTGGCACCCACGCGGCTCAAGCTCGACGAGGGCGCGACGGCTGCGGATGCCTTCGTTAAGCTGCAGCAGAAGACGGGCTTCAAGGCAGACTACGATCCGAACACGGCATACGGTTTCTACCTCAAAAGCATCACATCCCCGAGCGATGGCCGTACGCTTGCCTTCGATCCGACGACTTATGCCTTCTGGCAGCTGTTCGTCGACGGTGCGTCTTCCTCGGTTGGCGCGAGCAGCGTTAAGCTCACCCAGGGGCAGAAGGTTGAGTTTGCCTATACGGCTGGTAGCGCGTCCCCTGTCGTTAAGGACCAGGTTGCCGCAAATGTGACCGTCATTGGTCGCGATGCCCAGGGCAAGACTCAGGCTTGGGTCGATAACGCGCAGTATGTGGTGACGTCCGGCTCGAGCGCGCTTGATCTTACGAAGGTCGCACTCGAGGCGAACGACATTGACGCCGTTGCTGCGGGCTCCTTCATTCTGAGCCTTAAGTACAACGGTGTTGAGCTGGGTACGCCCCAAGATTATTCGACCTATTGGCAGCTGTTCATCAACGGCAAGTCGAGTGACTATACGGCGGACAATGTCACCATCCATGCCGGCGATACCGTTACGTGGTTCTACGGTGGCTGGGGCGACCAGCTGCCCTCCGATTCTGTCCATGCTTCTGTTCAGGTTCTCGGTAAGGACAAGGACGGCAAGCAGCAGGTTTGGGCTTCGACGGGCCAGACGAGTCTCAAGGCAGGCTCCACTGCCAAGGATCTCCTTGAGCAGACCGGCCTTAAGCTCGATGCTAGCGAATCGTCTTGGGGCTGGTTCCTCAACGGCATTTATTCGCCGTTCGATGGTAAGTCCTATGGCTGGGATGCTGCGACCAATAGCTATTGGCGCTTCTACGTAAATGGCAAGTTCGCCGACGTTGGCGCCGGTGCCTACGAGCTCCATGAGGGCGATGCCGTCACCTTTATGTATGGTGCTGACGCCGATGCCCTTCCTGGCCAGGTTCTTGGGTCTGTCGATGTTATCGGTCCCGATGTCAACGGCAACAATGCTCGCTGGGGCTCGGCAAGCAACGTTTCTCTGCCCGAAGGCTCTACTGCCCAGAACCTTATTGAGACGGTTCTGAAGGCCAAGGGCGTTACGTACAACGGCTCCCAGAGTAGTGAGTACTGGTTCCTCAATTCCATCAACTCGCCATTCGAAGACGAGACGTACGGCTATGATGGTGCGACCAACAAATATTGGCACCTGTATATCAATGGAGAGCCCTCCTTACTCTGCGCTAATCAGATTACGCTCAAGAGCGGCGATAAGGTCACACTTGCCTATACCACCGACGATTCGGCCATGCCCGATCCCGACAAGATTGTCGTGGACCCGGGTGCGACGACTCCTGATTGGGATGCCGAGTGGGCCGGCTACGGCAACAGTGGCAACGGTTCGACCGTAACGGATGCCAAGACGCCTGCGCAGGCCGCCGGTCTTAAGTGGGCCTTCGATTGGAAGGCCGAGTCTGGTCAGCAGTATGCCAACTGCAGCGAGCCTGTCATTGCTAACGGCTTTGTGTACATCGCGACCGAGAACGAGCTCATTAAGATCGATTCGTCCACGGGCAAAAAGGTTGCCTCTGCGCCGCTTGCCTCCAAGGTGAGCTATACCTCTCGTCCGATCTATACCAATGGCCTTATCATCGTTCCGCTCAACGGCGGTGCGGTCCAGGCGATTACTGCAGACAAGCTGATCTGCAAGTGGCTGACGCCTGGTTTGACGGACTTGACGCAGAGCTCCTGCACCGTCGTTTCGGACGGCGAGTACGTCTATGTAGGCTCGGTCGATATTTCGTATGACGAGAATTACAATGCGACCTACGGCAACGGCTCCTTTGCGCGCATTAAGATTGCCACGGGCGAAGTTTCTTGGCAGAACATCGACCCTGCCGAGGGCTATTACTGGACTGGTGCGGCTTTGACGGATAAGTATGCCATCGTTCCTACGAGCGCGGGTACGCTTAAGTGCATTGATAAGACGACGGGCGATGTCGTTTCGACCATGAAGCTCGGCGCTGTCGCAAATGCCGATTGCATTGCCGATCCGTCCAATGGCTCGACCTTCTATCAGATGACGCACGACGGAAAGCTCCATGTGATTTCGCTTTCGGCGAAGGGCGTGCTGAGTGAACAGAAGACGGTTGATCTGGGCCTTACGAATAATCTGAGCGCCCCTGCGGTGTCTGGTGACAATCTGATTGTCGGCGGACAGACGGCTACTGGCTCTGCTCTGGTTCTCTATAACCTGAAGACGGGTAAGACCACGATGGTCGCTGCTGCCGACGGCAAGGCGCTGCCGGCTGGCCTCAACGGTATTGCTGCTACTCCGCTGGTGAGTGTTCAGGGCGGCAAGACCTATGTGTACTTCACCGTTAACAGCGCGGATAGCAAGGATTACGTCAACTACTCTGCTGGTGGTGGCGTGTATCGCTATACGCTCGGCGATGCAGAGGCGACGCAGATTTATGATGCGGCTGGCCATTACCAGTACTGTGACTCTCCGGTCATTGCCGATGCTTCTGGCAATCTCTACTACATTAATGATTCGGGCACGCTGTTTAAACTTGGAGCTGTCGAGTCTTGGACGGTTGCCTTTAACTCCAACGGCGGGTCTGCTTGCGACACTAAGTTTGTTGCTACGGCCGATGGCAAGCTGGTCAAGCCGGCCGATCCGACGCGCGATGGCTACACTTTCGGCGGTTGGTATACCGATGAGGCTTGCACGCAGGCGTATGACTTTAGCACGCCGGTGACGGCCGATCTGACGCTGTATGCCAAGTGGACCAAGAATGCCGTTAACCCTGGCGGTAATGGCGGCGCTGGTTCGAATGGCGGCGGCGGTTCTGGTACCGGTACTGGTTCTGGCACTGGCACTGGCACGGATTCCGGCTCCGGCTCGAAGGGCGGCGCTGTCGCCCCGGGTCATAAGCCGACGACCAAGACGACGGTGTCGACCAAGACCGAGACCAAGGACAACAAGTCCGACAAGAAGGACTCCGATAAGTCCGATAAGAAGGACGAGAAGAAGTCTGACAAGAAGGACAGCAAGTCCGACAAGAAGTCCGACAAGAAGTCCGATTCCAAGTCCGATACGGGTGCTGCTTCTACGACCACTGCTAAGAAGTCCTCTAGTGCTTCCGAGCAGGAGACTGGCACCAACCCGCTCGCCATTGTTGGCGTTGCCGCCGGCGTCATCGGACTCGCCATCGTCGGCGTGTTCGTGTTCACCAAACGTCGGTAGGTGAGGGCTGTGTCCAATAAATCCAAGGACGCTGACCCCAAGCAACCAGATTCCTCGTTCATTCAGTTCGACGATGCAAAGCAACAGGGCGCCGCTTCGGCGGCGTCCGCCTCTCGTCGCAAGGCGCTCCTTGGCGTTCTTGCTGCCGCGTGCACCATTCTGATCGTCGTCTCGCTGGGCTTCGTCCATCCTTCCGAGAGCGGCGCCTGGTCCATTGACTGGATCGTTCAGACCGTGACGGGGGAGAGCGTCGTCGCCAAGGACACCAAGGGGTCTGGCTCGTCTGCCGCTTCGGGCGAGGCTAGTTCCAAGGATTCCAAATCTTCGAATGATGCAAAAGACGAGCCCAAGGGTTCGAACGACGCCAAGGACGATTCCGAGTCTTCAAACAAGGAATCGGACAAAAACTCGGATAGCAAGAAGTCCGATGGTCAGGACAGCAAGAGGTCTGGCGATAAATCCGCTGCCCAAAATACGGGAGCCGGTGATACTTCCAATGTGTCTGGCGGTGCTTCTTCGGGCGGCGGTCAGTCGTCTGATGGAGCCTCACCCTCTAATGGCGGAAGCGCTTCCTCGGACGGCCAGGGCGGCTCGCAGCAGCCTAGCTACGTCACGGTGACGGTTTCGGTCACATCGAGCGCTGTAGGCAATCCTGTGTCCTCTGGTGGCACCTTTACCTTTAACGAAGGCGCTACCGTTTACGATGCCCTGTGCGCGCTGGGCCTTTCTGTCAACGCACATGGCTCGTCGTACGGCACGTATGTTTCCGCGATTGGTGGTTTGGCCGAGAAACAGCACGGCGGCACGAGCGGCTGGATGTACTCCGTCAACGGCACAACGCCCATGACGGCCTGCAGCAACTACGTTCTCTCCAATGGCGACAACGTCGTTTGGTATTACGTAACGGGCTAGAGGCCTCGACATAGCGCGCCAGACGGGCGGTTCGGACCAACATCCGGACCGCCCGTTTTTCATGCGAATGGGACTGGGTCGCCGGGTCTCTCTGCAAACAAAAAACCGGTTGGAATGGGAATTCCAACCGGTTATACATTCAAGCAAATAGCGAATCGACTACGACCGTGCGCCCTCGAGGAAGAAGCGACGGCTAAAGTAGTTGTACCAGGTGACGAGGAACGTGGCGATGGCCTTCATGGCCTGGTAGCCGATGCTCAAAAACGTGACGCCCACAAACATGTACAGGTCGTTGAGACCCAGACCGATCACCGACAGGATGGTGAAGATCGTAAACTCGCGCTTGCGGCTCATGCCTTCGCGATGGTCGAACACGTACTTCATGCTGAGCCAGTAGTTGACCACGACGGACGTGATAAACGAAACCGTGGTGCTCATCAAAAAGTCGAGGTGGAACAGCTCGACGAGCGCAATGAGCATGCCCCAGTCGATGCCAAAGGAGATAAGACCCACGACGGCAAACTTGAGGAACTGCTTGGTATGAGGTTGTGCCAGCGCCTTGCGCACGTAATCACGTCCAATGCGTTGATGAATCGAGCAGAGGATACTTTAGAGCTTTTGCAAGGGAAACGTAAGGTCTTTGCCAAGAACTATACGAACTCGCCAAATTTTCAAGAGCTAATCCGCAAACGTTGAAAATTTGCCCGTAAACGAACGATGCCCACGGGCGATACTGTACTGAGCGCGCATTGTCCGTGGGCATCGTAAGGCTGTAAGGTTGCGAGTTACTTGGTCTCGTCGCCCTCCAGGAAGATTTTTCGGGTCACAAAGTTGTAGACCATGACAAGCGCGGTGGCGCAGATCTTGGCGATATTGGCCTCGAGTCCCAGGCCGGCGTTGAGCGCCAGCACGATGCCGTCGTTGAGCACCAAACCGATCACGGACAGCACGACAAAGATGATGAACTCGCGGCGGCGGCTCATGCCTTCCTTGTGCGCAAACACGTACTTCATGCTGGCGACGTAATTAAAGATGAGCGAGACGATAAAGCCGCTGGTGTTGGCGATAAGGATGTTGAGGCCCAGACCGTAGTGGAGCAGATTCATAATGCCAAAGTCGATAACCGTGGCAATGACACCGACGACGCCAAATTTCATGATCTGCGCAAGGAGCTTTTGCATGGTACCTGCCTTAAGCTGGCGCCGAAGCGCCGCGGGGATGACAAACTTAGCAAGTTTAGCCAATCCCCGCGGGTGGTGCTAGGCGCGCTCCTCGATAGCACCGTTTCTATATGCATCGAGCAGCTGACGCAGGTCCTGGATTTGGCTGCGGATCTTGGCGCCAGTATCGGTGTCGCTCACCATGCGGCGACGGTCTGCTTGGTCAAAACGGTTGGTCTCGCTTTCGATGTCCACGTTGCGCGTGAGTGCCTCGGCAACCGTCGTAAAGGCCCGGTGCGACTTGAGGCGGCAGCCGCGCGAGCTCGAGATGAGCGTATAGCCGGCGATACCCGTCTTGGGATGGTAAGCGCGGCAGAAGCCGCCATCGATGACCAGCAGCTTGCCCTCGGCGCGGATGGGCTGCTCACCCTTGGTGGTTTTAACGGGCGTGTGGCCGTTGATGATGTGGCCGGTCGGCGAGCATGCCATGGGCGCGACGCCAAACTCGCGCATGATGTCATCGCAGACCGAGGGCGACTTGGTAAGCGTAAAGTACGGGTCCATCGGCTCGACCCAGGTGCTCTTATCGGCGATATAGGCGCGCTCAAAGGTACGCACCAGGCGTCCGCTGGCGGGCGAGTTAAAGCCAATCCACAGGTACCACATCCAGTCGAGGGCGTCGCGGTCGCCCACGCGCCAGGCGCGGCGGGCGATGTGGTCGCAAAAATCAAGATAATCGCGCCCGGCGTGCCAGGTGCCCAGACAGTTCATGCTGCTAAAGGTGCCGTCTTCGTTGAGCGGAACGCAGCCGTGGAAGAGCAGGTTGCCGTTGGCGACCTTGTACATCGAGCCGTGGGAATAGAGGAAATCGATATGGCGATGCAGGTGATCGGCGGTGACAAACTCGGACACGAGCTTGTCGATGATGTGCTGCTCCTGGGGCGTGAGCGTATAGGGGTCCGCCGGATCGACGGTGGGGAAGTCGTTGGTCGTGAGCGGCCACACGCTGCCGTCGGCGAGCGTGACCGTGCCGGTGTCGTGTTCGATCTTGTCGAGTAACAGGCGGTCGGTCATGTCGAACTCGGGGTGGCGCTGGATAATCTGGCCCTCGAGCTTAAAGAGCAGCACGTTGATGGCCTTGATCAGCGGGGTGATGGACTCACCGGCGGTGTAGGTGGCATCGGCAAAGGCAACAAGCTCACGCAGCGAGATGCCGTAGTCGTTCTCGAGGATCTCGTAGTTGTCGTAGCGTAAGTTGTTGCGCAATACCGTGGCGATGCAGGCGGGCTCACCGGCCGCAGCGCCCATCCACAGCAGGTCGTGGTTGCCCCACTGGATGTCGAGCGAATGGTAGGTGAGCAGGCGGTCCATAATCTTGGCCGCGCCGCCGCCTCGGTCGAAGATATCGCCCACCAGGTGCAGGTGGTCGACGGCCAGGCGCTTGATGAGCGAAGCGAGCGACTCGATAAAGTCGTCGGCGATGGCGGTCTCCAGGATGGACTCCACGATGCGCTCGTGATAGCGCACGCGATAGTTGTTCTCGTCCGGGTGCGTGTGCAACAACTCGTCGATGATGTAGGCGTAGTCGCGCGGGATGGCCTTACGCACCTTGGAGCGCGTGTAGCGGCTCGAAAGTGAGCGAGCGACCATGATGAGCTGGTCAAGCATCGTCTTGTACCAGGTTGGCGAGTCCTCGCGCCGGCTGCGGACCAGGTCGATCTTCTCGCGCGGGTAGTAGATGAGCGTACACAGCTCGCCCTTTTCGTCAAAGGAGAGCGTGTCGCCAAAGATTTCGTCGACATGCTCGCGCACGACGCCCGAGCAGTTGTTGAGGATGTGCATAAAGGCTTCGTACTCGCCGTGCACGTCACTCATAAAATGCTCAGTGCCTTTGGGCAGGTTGAGAATGGCCGAGAGATTGATGATCTCGGTAAACGCGGATTGTTCGGTGGGGAACTGTCTCGAAAGCAGGCGCAGATACTTGAAGTCTTGCGGGTTGCGATCGAATGCGACCATGAAACACCTTCCGATGGGGCTGGTAAAACTGATAAACAGCGTCAAACGTTTACCAGTATGCGCCGCTTTTGTTTCGATTTTGCGCCAGCGGCTGAATTGTCGGCTGAACGGTTTGGTAAATCGATTTAGTGAAGGTAGATGTGTCGGTTGGATGGAGACGACAGAGGGTGTTTTCTCAGATATTTATGCGTGGGGTCGGTGGAGACGATGGTGGTAAAGATGTTCACTATTTTTGGTTCGATTTGGTAAATAGTGGACATATGTACCGCATGTAGGCTCACTGTGCGATAATTTGCGCAGCAATGAGTAAGGAGCCTCATATGAGTGATTTTGTCCTGACCTGTGAATCCGCCGCCGATCGAACCCGTGAGTTCTTTGCGTCGCGCAATATCCCTGTCGTGTGTTTTCATTACGAGATCGACGATGTTGTCTATACGGACGATCTGTATCAGTCGATTACACCGGACGAGTTTTTTGCCCAGATTGCCGCGGGCGCCATGCCCAAGACGTCTCAGGTGAGCGTGGGTGAGTACGAGGAGTTTTGGGAGCCGTTTGTTGCCGAGGGTAAAGACGTGCTGCACCTGACGTTGTCGTCGGGTATTTCGGGCACGTATGGATCGGCCTGCGTCGCGGCGCAGATGCTTGCGGATCGCTATCCCGAGGGCGGCAAGGTGCGCGTCATCGATTCGCTGGCGGCGTCTTCGGGCTTTGGCCTGTTGTTGGAATATGCCGCCGATGTGCGCGATAGCGGGGCTTCACTCGACGAGACGGCTGCCTGGATCGAGGAGCACAAGCTCAACCTGCACCACTGGTTCTTCTCGACCGATCTGTCGAGCTACCTGCGCGGCGGTCGCATTTCGGCCGCGAGCGCGATCATCGGCACGGCGCTTAAGATTTGCCCGCTTATGACGGTCGATTGCGAAGGTAAGCTGTCGCCACGTGAGAAGATTCGCACTAAGAAGCGCGCGATTTCCGAGATGGTTAAGACCATGATGGCACACGTACAGGACGGTGCGGATTATTCGGGTAAGTGCATCATGTCGCAGTCGGCGTGCCGCGAGGATGCCGAGGCGGTCGCGGCGCTGATTGAGGAACAGGTTCCGCAGCTTAAAGGCAAGATTGAGATCAATGACATCGGTACTCTGATTGGCTCGCATACCGGACCTGGTACGGTGGCGCTCTTCTTTATGGGCGACAAGCGCGTGGATTAATTTGCCCCATCACGTCGCTGCATGATTGCTCAAACGAAAACGGCCCGCCTCACGTTTGTGGGGCGGGCCTTGCTGTTACGATTAGCGTTTCTTTCCGCGGAAGAAAAAGCCGTGCAGTGACGGCTTGAGGCCGCGGTCGGTGCGATGTTCCTCGACGCGCTCGTGGATCGAAGCGACGCGCTCGATGACTTCGTCGGGAATCGGCACGTCGGGATTCATGTTCTCGACCTGGCTGACTTCGGCGGCGGCGACCTGGTCGATAATGGGCACATCGTCGCGCGAGATGACAGGTGTGGCGTCTTCCTTCATCTTGCGATAACGCTGCATCATGTCGGCCTGTAGCTGCTGGGCCGAAGGCGGCGTCCAGATGATGGCGTTGGCGCCGGCGGCGATGGTTTCGCGGATGCTCTCGGGCGTCTTGCCGCCCGGCGCGATAAGCGGCAGGTTGGGATAGTGCTCGCGCAGCTCGCGTAGGACCTGGGGCGTGTTCTTGCCGGCTGCGATGTTGAGGATCTTGGCTCCAGCGCGCACCTTGGCGTGGGCATCGTCGTCGCAGCGAACGACCGTGGCGATGACGGGGATGTCGGCGATGTTGGTGATGTGCTCGACCATCTCGGCAGTAGCGGGGGAGTTGACCACGCAGCCCGCCGCGCCCTGCATCTCGGAGACGGCTGCCATCTGCACGGAGCGCTTACCGGTCGTAGTTCCGCCGCCCACGCCTACGAAGACCGGGCACTCGGCGACGGTCAGCAGCGCTTGCGTAATGGCGGGCTGCGGCGTGAAAGGGTAGACCGCAAAGACGGCGTCGGCGTTGGAGTTGCGGATAACCGCGACATCGGTGGTGTAGATGAGCGATTTGATACGACGGCCGAAGAGCGTAAAGCCGCTGGCCTCCTCGATCTCGTCGGGCATGCGGAGGGCCGCCTTGCGCAAACGCCCGTCGATGGGCAGCGGCTCCATGGGGAGCAGTCCGTTGGGAGTCACGGCTACCTGGGGCTCGGTGAACTCGTTTGCGAGCTCGACCTCGGAGAAATCGACCGAGGCGACGATGTCCTCGTGAACCTCGGCGGGCACATCGATGGGAGCTTGGTCGTTTGCCGCGGCAGGCGTGTCGAAGGAGCTGGTGCCGACAAAGGCGTCGACGCGCTCGTTTAGGTCGTTGAGGGTGTCCATGGAGACTCGATTCTGTGTGACGACGGCCGGCACGATGCAGCCGGAATTGCGAATGCTAAATCGTTTGACGAGTTGATTTTTCCCCGCCGCGCCATCCGTTAGACCGAAGGGCAGGCGAACGTGAAGGAGCTGTGGTGGCGGGGATCGAGGTGCTATCTTGAAAGTCCCGTTTAAAAGAGAGGTGACGCGGTATGGAATTTTCGGCAATGTTGGGCTCGATTGGCCTGTGTGTGGGCGCAATCGTTGCCGCCGCGGTCATCTACTTTGTGGTCACGGCCATCAAGGGCAAAAGGGCCGAGCGCAAGGAGCGCGCGATGCTTAAACAGCATCGCGACCAGCAGGGCAAACGCGCACAGAAATAGCTTGTTGAGTTTTGGATCCGTGCGCTAGCTGCGTTTTCGGATCAGGGCAATGTAGAAGCCCTCAAAGTCGCGGCTAGGCGGAATGGTCAGCGTACCGGGCATACCGTTGGCGACGGCCGAGACATGGCCGGCAGCGATGGCCTCAGTGAGGGCATTGCACTCGATATGCGGCTCCTCGCCGGCATCCTGGGCGCGACGCGCTTCGCTTTCGCTCGGCGTGCCGTCGAGGGGGATGAGCTCGCAGTCCATATGCTTGTCGAGGGCCTCTTGCAGGGCGTCCTCGTTTTCCTGCGGCAAGATCGAACAGGTCGAATAGACGAGCGTGCCGCCCGGTTTGAGGGCGCCCATGGCGCGGTCCAGAAGTGCTCGCTGCGAGCGGGCGCACTTGCTCAGCAACTGCTCGGTCAGGCCGCGCAGGCTTTTCTCGTTGTCGCTGATGACGGTGCCCGTGCCGGTGCAGGGAGCGTCGAGCAGGATGCGATCAAAGCGGAAGAACTCGTCGAGCTCGCGTGCGTCGATGCGCATGACGGGCACGTTTTTGGCACCTTGACGGTGGAGGTTGGACTCAAGCTTTTCGGCGCGGGGAATGCTCATCTCACAGGCCGTGAGGTGTGCCTGGCCCTGGGTGAGGGCAGCGATCTGCGTCGTCTTGCCGCCGGGGGCTGCGCACATGTCCAGGATGTCCTCGCCGGCCTGAGCGCCCAGGACCAACGGCGGCATCATGGACGACAGGCTCTGCAGATAGATTTTGCCGTCGCGGTAGATGTCGAGATCCCACAGATCGGAAACCTGGGCCTCGGGCAGGATAAAGGCGTCCGGATACCAGGTAACGGTTTGGTGCGCGATGCCGGCGGCATCGAGCGCGGCGGCGATGTCCTCGGCGGTTGCCTTGAGCGTGTTGGCGCGCAGTGTGACCGGGCGTGTGGCCGCGGCTCCAAAGCCCTCGATCATGCGCTCGGCATCGGCGGGCGCATAGGCGCCGGCGACCGTGTCGACCATAAAGCGCGGCAGGTCGGCGGCGCAGGGAAGGGCGGCAAGCTGGTCGGAAAGCTCGGTGGAGGCAAACTGCCTAAGCTTGAGCTCGGGCTTAACCTGCTTTTTCTGCTTACGACGACGCGACTTGGACATCCGTCTTTCCTTCCACCGAAATGATTATTCTGGGACGGGGATTAAAAAATCATTTAATGATCCCCGTCACAAAAAGACTGTACTGTGGCGCCCGGGAATGATTTTTTAATCCCCGTCCCAGAATAATCATTCCCGGGCGCGTTGCGGTTGCCTAGTACTGGCTCTCGTGCTTGCTAAAGAAGTCGAAGCGCGGGGGCAGCGGCTTCACGCGGTGCTCGCCGGGCTTCTCGCCCAGGCTCTCCACAAACTCGTCCGTGGAGGCAAAGATGTTGTCCCAGCTAAAGAAGGCGACCGGATCGACGTCGAAGTACTCGCAGATGAGCTCGCAGCCGGCCGGGACGATGCCGTGCATCAGGACGGTCGCCACGCGCAGCTCGGTAAAGGCGTCGACAAGGGCCTGCGTCATCGCGGCGTTGGCCGGCTCGCCCTCGAGCTTGTTGGCGGCCTTGGAGGCGTCGCTCCAGCGCTTGTTGGCGGCACGCAGGTAGTCGTCGCACACGGCGAGCGCGCGGTGCGTCTCGAACTTGTACATGGCCTGTTCAAAGGCGAGAGCTGCCTGCTCGGCGGCTTCGACCACGGTAGCGGAGGCGGCACCGGCGGGGATGCAACCGCTACGATAGGGGCTCTCGTCGCCCTCCTTGACGGCGACGCCGTAGAAGCAGCTGCGGGCCAGGCGGTTGAACACGCCGGTCAGCAGCGCGCTCTCCTTGAGGGCCGGGTCGATAACGCGCTTGTCGTCGCAGGCGCGTACCTCGTTGCCGTCCTTGTCCTTGCCGGTCACGCGCGTGTCATATGCCTTGGGGCTAAAGCTTACCGGCTTCTCGGACAGGCCGAGCGACAGCCAGTGCGCGCGCATCTGCTCGCAGGTGTAGTGGTTGAGCAGGTCGTCTGCCGGCGGGGGAGGCGTCTGCGAGGACGAGCTGGCTTTTTTGCCCATGTAGAGCAGGTGATAGCAGGCGCTGACGGTGCTCTGCGTAAGGTCCCAACCCAGGGCCTCCCACATGGCTGTCTGAGCGATGCAGTAGAAATAGATGTTGTCCTGACCGATGAACTGGTAGATCTGTGCGTCGTCCGAGCACCACCAGTCGCGCCAGTCGAGCGAGCTGTGCTGGTAGGTGGGCGCGGGGACCTGCGTGGAGTCGGCAGCGGGCTCGCCCATGAGGGCGGCATCCTGGGCGGCGACACCCTCGGTCACGCCGGCGGCCTTGGCATCGCGCGCGAGCACGGTACGCGTATAGCTGATGGGCGCCCACAGGCTCTCGGGCCAGCACCAGCAGGTGACGTCGGAGACGCCATCGACCTCGGGCACCGGAACGCCCCAGCCGATGTTACCGGTGATGCGGAAGGGCACGAGCGCCTTGCCGCTGCGGAAGCGCACGCCGCCGTTGGCGAGCACCGCGTGGGCGTCGTCGCGCTCCTTCCAGCTGGGGAAGGTGACGGTAAAGCTGCTCTTGTTGCCCTCGGGCTCCAGCACGGTGTGCTCGGGAAGCTGATCCTCGACGGCATCGAAGGCCTCGCGGAACTTGTTCTGGATATAGAGCTGAGCCGGCAGCAGCCACTCCTCCATAGTCTTGGAGACCACGGAACGAACCTGCGGGTTCTGGGCGAGCTTGGCGGTATAGGTCTTCATAAAGTCGAGGTAGGCCGGCAGGTCGAAGTAGAGGTTGTCGACCGGGCGCAGCTCGGGCACCTCGCCGGTGAGCTGGCTTTTGGGCGCGATGAGCTCCTCGGGCTCAAACTGGTGACCCAGGTCGCACTCGTCGGCATAAGCCTTCTCGGACTTGCAGCCCTGGATGGGGCAGCGGCCGATTACCTGACGGCCGTTGAGGAACGTGCCGGCCTTGGCATCGTAGAACTGCAGCGTGGAGCGCTTGGAGATGGTGCCCTGCTCGTGCAGGCGCTTGATAATCTCGGCGGTCACCTCGTTGTGAATCTGCGCGGCCGGCTCAAGGCCCGAGCCGCCGTAGATATCGCAGCTGATGTTGTAGTTGTTGAGGGTCGCGGCCTGGCGGGAGTGATTGGACTCGACATACTCGGCGATGGACTTGTCGTAGCCCTCGTTCTCCTTGAGCTTGCGGTAGCTCTCCATGATGGGCGAGCCATAGCAGTCGGTGCCCGAGGTGAAGATGACGTTCTCGCGGCCCAGACGGTCGCGCAGGAAGCGGGCGAAGAAGTCGGCCGGGACAAAGACGCCACCGACGTGGCCAAAGTGAAGGCCCTTGTTGCCGTAGGGCTCGCCGGCGGTAACGATGGCGCGGCGAGGCCAGCTGGGACGGTCGTTCATGGAGTATTTGGATGCCATGGGACTCCTTCGCATATGGTGAGAGCGCGGCCGGGCACAAGGCCTGGCGACGCGGTGGTCAATTCGTGCATATCGTTCGACATTATCGCACATGCGGACGGGTACGTGGCAGGGGCGCTATCCTAAGATGCTATGAATGAGATTTCCAACATACATGCGTTTGAAGACGAGGATTTTCTGTACGCCTGCTTTGTGTGGGGGATGGCCGTGCTTGGCGCATTTGCCGTGTGTCTGGTGCCGGTGTTTATGCTGCTGGGCGGGCCTGCGGACTTGGATGCGGCTGACGCGGGCGGCTGGATGGCCGTCTTGGGATGGATAGTCGGCTTGGCTGCGATCTCAATGGCGTCGTTCGCCGTGCACGAGCTGGTGCACGGTGTGTTTTTTAAGCTGCTGGCGCCTGCGGGCGCGCAGGTGACCTTTGGGGCGAATCGCGAGACGGCGATGATCTATGCCTGCGCCGAGGGCGTTGTGTATTCGCGCCGGCGGTACATGGTGGTTTGCCTGGCGCCGACGGTTGTTGTGACGACAACGCTTGCCCTGGGGTTTGCGTTTTCGGGCTATCCGCTGCTGTGCTATCTGGCTGCCGGCTTGCATTTGTCGGGCTGTGTAGGCGACTGGTATTACGTGCGGACCATTTTGCGCGACCGCCGCATTGTCGCCTGCGAGGATACGTCCTTTGGCGTGCGCTTTTTTGGGTGAGGAGATGTCGATGAAGTCGTTGTTGCTGCATGCGTGCTGTGCACCATGCTCGCTTGAGCCGGTTCGCCTGCTGCGCGAGGAGGGGTTTGAGCCCACAATCTGCTGGACCAACCCCAATATTCAACCGCGCGATGAATGGCAGCGCCGCTTGGACGAGCTGCGCCGGTGGTGTGTCGATGGCGACATCGAGCTCATCGAGGCAGGGGAGGACCGCGATCACTGGGAGACCGGCGTGGCACCGCTGGGTGCCGATCGGCCTCGTCGCTGTCGCGCGTGCTATGCCCTGCGCTTGGCCGAGGCGTGCCGCGTGGCCCAGGAGCGCGGGTTTGAGTTTGTGGGCACGACGCTCGCCGTCTCGCCGTATCAGCTGTTCGATACCTGCAATGACGTGCTCAAGCGCCTGGCGGCGGCACGTGGGCTCACTCCGGTGATTCGCGATTTTCGCCCGTATTACCCCGAAGCGACACGCCGTTCGCGCGAGCTTGGCATGTATCGGCAGAACTACTGCGGCTGCCGCTTCTCGGCTGTCGAGGCGGCCATGGACCGCGCCCGCATCCGCGACGAGCGCAAAGCCGCCAAAAAGTAGTTCATTTGGGACGTCAGCCTGCTAGGATGTAGAGCGGACTTTAGCTATATAAGGAGTATCCGACGTGTCTATGCGTACCGATGATTTTGACTACAACCTTCCCGAGGAACTGATTGCACAGGCTCCTGCCGAGCCGCGCGACTCCTGCCGCCTGTTGGTGGTGGATCGCAAGGGCTCCCGGGCGGGAACGCCGTTGGAGCACGGCGGTACCGTTGAGCACCGCATCTTCCGCGACATCATCGACTATATCGAGCCGGGCGACGTGCTCGTCATCAACAAGACGCGCGTGATGCCGGCCCGCCTGATCGGTCGCAAGGCCGGCTCGGGCGGCGTGGTCGAGACGCTGCTGCTCAAGCGCCGCGAGGATGTGGATCCGCTGGGTCACGTTTGGGAGTGCCTGGTCAAGCCGGGTAAGCGCCTGAAGCCCGGTGCTCAGATTGAGTATCGTGCGGGCGGCGCCCATGCGCCCGAGGGCGCGCCCGTGGTGCTGACGGCCGAGGTCGTCGACTTTGTTAACGATAGCCGCGGTGGCCGTCTGGTGCGCTTTGAGCCGGCCGGTTGCAATGCCGCCGGCGACCCGCGCACGCTCGACGAGGCCATCCACGCTGCCGGCCACGTGCCGCTGCCGCCCTACATTACCGATTACGAGGGCGATCCCGAGAAGTACCAGACCGTCTACGCCATGAAGGAGGAGCACTCGGCTGCCGCTCCTACGGCGGGTCTGCACTTTACTCCCGAGCTCATGGCCGCTATCGAGGCCAAGGGTGCGAAGTTTGCCGCCGTCGAGCTCGAGGTGGGTATCGATACCTTCCGTCTGGTGGAGGAGGACGACCCTACACAGCACGTGATGCACACCGAGCGCTACCACGTGTCGCAGGAGGTTGTCGACGCTGTGCATAAGGCGAAGGCCGAGGGGCACCGCGTGATCGCCGTCGGCACCACCGCGGTGCGCTCGCTCGAGAGCGCGTTTGACGCGGACGCGCCGGTGTCCGACCCGGCCGTGACGGCGCGCTATTTTGAGGGCCGTAAGGACGGGGCTGACACGCTCGGCCGCGGCGACATCGTGGTGCGCGAGAACGCGACAACGCAGCTCTACCTCATGCCCGGCTCGACCTATCACGTGGTCGACGCGCTGATCACGAACTTCCATGTGCCTCGCTCCACGCTCATGATGCTCGTAAGCGCGCTTGCTACCCGCGACCAGATCATGGATGCCTACGCCGCTGCCATCGAGGAGCGCTACCGCTTCTTCAGCTTTGGCGACGCGATGCTCATTTGTTAGTTACGCGGTTCTACGAACCGCGTAACTACTCGACACTGCGCGGGCCGCATTTGGACAATCTGACGTTCAACTTCAAGGGCGCGACCAGAAGGTCAGCGCCCTTTCGTTTCACGTCACCTTGTCTCAAATGCGGCCCGCTCGCTGTCGTTGCCAAAACACCGGCGTTGCCGTGGTCGCCGCTGTAGTCATTGGGTAGTCATTGGGGACGTTCTTAAATGACTAGTCAAAGGGGACACTCTTACGGCACTTGAAACTTGGGGACGTCCCTTTTGTGCCGGCACCTGGGGACACTCCTTATGTCAAGAGATTGGTGCAAGAGGGGTAGATTGCCTTGTGCCAATCTAAATAAGTTGCGGTGAGATAGTTCTTGAATTTGCCTTTTTGAAGGCTAAATAGGAACTATCTCACCGCAACTGCGTTGGGGCGTTTTTGGAAGCTGGTTTACTTGCTCGCGAACAGCCAGATTGCGATAATCACCAGGATTGCGGCGATGATGCAGACGATGGCGCCGGTGAATTTGATGCGTGAGTCGCGGGTACGCTCGCGCACCGCGTCCTCGGTGGCCTCGAGCTGGGCGACTTCTCGCTCAGTCTCGGCGTATTCGGCTTTGTCTCGGGCCAAGGATCCTGCAAGCGACTCAGTGATCTCTGGATGGTCATGTACCTCGGTCGCCTGCTCGATGATCGACTGTGCATGTGCGGCATCTGCTTGGGCGTTGGCGATGCTTTGCTCTTGGTCGCGGCGTGCCTTGTCCTCGGCGGCGATCTTCTCGCGCAGTTCGCGCTGGCGCGTCGTGGCGGCAGTTTTCGCCGTCTGCAGCTCGTCGCGCGCGGCATCGGCCTCAGTCGTCACGGCTTGGTGCGCGCGTTTGGCGTCGGCGATAGGGGCTTGAGCCTGCTCGACGGCCTGCTCGGCTGCGGCAAGCGAGTGCTCAAGGTCGGCGGTGATGCACGGGACATCTTCTTCGGCTTTACGCAGGGCATCTGCCGTGTCGGAGATCTGCATCGAGAGCTCGCTGGTGCGCACCGTATAGTTGGCGGGATTTGCCGAGGGATTGCGTTGCAGCTCGGCATACTCATGACGCAGCGTCTCGAGCTGGGCGCGCGTGGCGTCGACGGTTTGTTGTGCGGCGGCAATGCCGGCGTCTCGCTCGGCCTGCACCTTGTCGCGGATGCGCTTGGAATCCTCAAGACGTCGAACGAGGCGGTTGCCGGTCTCGCGCGAGCTTGCCTCGCGGGCCTCCACGGCGTCGAGCGCGGCCTTCAGGCGGAGCTCAGTCGCGTCATCCTCTGTCTTCATTTGTTCGAGCTGACTCTTGAGCTCTGTCGCTTTGGCGGCGTGGGCATCACGGTCAATCTCGGCTGCCGCAGCGGTCTTTTGCGCTGTGGCGATCGCCTGACGCTGGTCGGCGACGATCTGGTCGTAGCGGCCTGCGATATCCTGGCGCGTCTCGAGCTCCTCGGCCTGATCGACAATGCGCTGCTCAAGTTCGGCCAGGTGGGCGCGGGCATCGGCAAGTGCCTTTTTCGCGGCGTTCATCTCGCGCATGGCCGAGGCGCCCTGGGCAATAAAGGTGCCCACGGCGTTCGCGGTGTTCGAGACAGCGGTCCCCAGATCGCGGCTCGCGTCGGGGGAGTGCGGGGCGATCGGGCGAGCGGTGTCGACAGCGTCCGCATCGGCAGCCTGCGGCGCGGCGATATTGCCGGTACCGCCCTCGACCACAGAAAAGCCCGCTGCGTGCGGATCGACCGCATCGGCGCCAATCGTGGGGTGCTCGAGCTGCAGAAACGAGGGCATGGTGCTGCCCTGGTCGGCAACGGGGGTCTCGCCGGGCACAAAGGTCGAGGCCGCCTCGGCGGCCTCCTCTTCCTCGGCATCAATATCGGCATCGGCCACGGCGTCTTTCATCGCTTTGACGGCATCCATCATGGAGTCCATGACGGCATCGAGCTCTTCTTCCGAAGACACCTCGATAGGGCCCGCAGCTTGCGGAGCGGCATCCTGTACGGGGTCGTCGTCCTGAGCGGGCGCATCGTCGTTTTGCTCGCCTGCATCTTTGGCGCCAGGGGTTTCCGCCGTAGCGCTTTCGTCCAAGATGGGGCCGTCGACGTCGGTACTATCGCAGGTCACAGCGTCAGTATCTGCGGTGACGTCTGCGGAATCATCAATATGCTGTTGAGTCTGGGGGTCCAGCTCGTCTGTCATAGGTATGTGCTCCTCATCGTTGTTTGTCACCCTATGATAAAGTCTCGCGCCGACTTCCCGCGCGCCGCAGCAAAGTTTCAAAACGTGTTCGATGGCTCGCGACGATAGCAAAAACTCGGCCACTCTATCCAATTTTTACTTGACATTCCCTTCGCCGAAAGACGTTGCGCCGTTCGCCTGCCATGGGCTTTATTTTTCACTTGAACCCGTTAAAGTTGCATTTCAGCTTTTGACGCGTTTATTTGGATGCGCGCAGTCGGCGGGTGCGCCCGTCGCGATTTGAAAGGACTTTATATGGGACTTTTCACTGGTAAGACCGTGATCGTCACCGGCGGCGGCAAGGCCACGCTTAAGGACGGCTCCGCTGGCTCCATCGGTTACGGCATCGATATCGCTTTTGCCAAGGAGGGCGCGAACCTCGTTATCACCGGCCGCAACGTCGCCAAGCTCGAGGCCGCCAAGGAGTCCCTCGAGGCCGAGTACGGTGTCAAGGTTCTGCCTGTTCAGGCCGATGTTTCGGCTGGTCAGGACAACGAGGCTGTCGTCCAGAACGTTATCGACAAGGCCATTGAGGAGTTCGGCCGCATCGACGCCGTCGTCAACAATGCTCAGGCCAGCGCCTCGGGTGTGACCATCGCCGACCACACCATGGATCAGTTTAACCTGGCCATTTATTCCGGTCTGTATGCCACCTATCTGTACATGCAGAAGGCCTATCCGCACCTGAAGGAGACCAAGGGCTCCGTGGTCAACTTTGCCTCGGGCGCCGGCCTGTTTGGCAACTATGGTCAGTGCAGCTATGCCGCCGCCAAGGAGGGCATCCGTGGTCTGACTCGCGTTGCCGCCAACGAGTGGGGCAAGGACGGTATCAACGTCAATATCGTTTGTCCGCTTGCTTGGACCGCTGCGCTCGAGAACTTCCAAGATGCCTATCCCGAGGCGTTCAAGGCCAACGTCCACATGCCGCCGGCGGGTCACTACGGCGACGTCGAGAAGGAAATCGGCCGCGTTGTCGTTCAGCTCTGCGGTCCCGACTTTAAGTACATGAACGGCGAGACCGTCACCCTCGAGGGTGGAATGGGCCAGCGTCCTTAGGGGTTACGCGGTTTTTCCAAACGCCGTAACGGGCCGACGCTGCGCGGCCGCCAGGGCGACAACTTGTCATTCAAAGAGGGCGGCATGACCAGAAGGTCTATGCCGCCCTCTTTTCATGCCAATTTGTTCGCCCTGGCGACCGCTCGCTGGCATTGCCAGAGCATCGGCGTTGCCTTGGCTGTTGGAAATGATTCCAATGACTATGACCCCTTTGCGCCAGTTTCTGTCGAGTCGGTGCTTCTTGCGGGTTGCCCGTATAATGGGTTGCGTATGAACCGCAACCAAGGAGTTCCAGTTTATGGACCAGAGCCTTTTTAAATTCGATCTGATCGCCGAGGATCCGACGACGCATGCGCGTGCCGGCGTGCTTCACACCCCGCACGGCGACATCGAGACGCCGATCTTCATGCCCGTGGGCACCAAGGCAAACGTCAAGGGTATTCCTACCGAGACCGTCAAACAGCTCGGCGCCCAGATCGTGCTTGCCAATACCTATCACCTGTCCATGCGTCCCGGCGAGGATACCATCGCCGAGCTGGGCGGCCTGCACAAGTTTATGAACTGGCACGGTCCTATCCTCACCGACTCGGGCGGTTTCCAGGTGTTCAGCCACAACGACGCGGTCAAGCTCACCGATGAGGGCGTGCGCTTTATCGTCAACGATTACGACGGCCGCCACGTGTTCTGGACGCCCGAGGACAACATGGAAATCGCCATGAAACTCGGCTCCGACATCTGCATGCAGCTGGACCAGTGCCCGGGCTATCCCGCCACGCGCGCCTACGTTGAGCGCGCCGTTGAGCTGTCGAGTATGTGGGCCGAGCGCTGCTATAAGGCGCATACCCGCGACGACCAGGCGCTCTTTGGCATTGTTCAGGGCGGCATGCACCTAGATCTGCGCCTGCGCTCGCTGCGCCATTTGGAGGAGTGCGGCGACTTCCCCGGTTACGGCATCGGCGGCTACTCGGTGGGCGAGGACCACGAGACCATGTTCGAGACCCTGGCACCGCTCGTAAGCGAGTACATGCCCAAGCACAAGCCACGCTACCTGATGGGCGTCGGCAACCCCACCACCCTCGTGCGCGGTGTGGGCGTGGGCATCGACATGTTCGACTGCGTGCTGCCGACGCGCACCGGCCGCATGGGCACGGCGTTCTCCAGCGAGGGTCGCCTCAACTTCCGCAACGCGCGTTTTGCGCACGACGACGGCCCCATCGATCCCACCTGCACCTGCCCGGTGTGCACGGGCGGCTACAGCCGCGCGCTCATTCGCCACATGGTCACGCAGAAGGAGATGCTCGGCGGCATTCTGCTGTCGATGCACAACATCTACTACCTGCTCAACCTTATGCAGCGTGCCCGCCAGGCCATTATCGAGGGCCGTTACGGTGCATTCGTGAGCGACTGGATGAACAGTCCTGCTGCGGTGGATTACTAAGGGCGACAGGCACGCTTGCAGAGCGTGGGCAACGGCAAAGGTTTAGCGGCAGCCGCTCGTCACATTCGCTGACGCCGGCTGCGCGACCGCTGACCGATGCCTTGCAAGCACTTGATGCATCGTGGGTACCATACCGAATAGTTGATGTTCGGGCGGGTGTTTGGCGCATGGCGTCGACCCCGCCCGTTTTCTTTTTCTCGATAGGAGTACCCATGATTAAGAATGAGAACGTCGAGGGCGAGCCGGCCTACGATGAGACGTACCGCCGCGGCCCCGTGGTCATGCGCGGCCCTATGATTCCTAAGGACAACACCTACGCCAACCTGCTGGCGCCCGAGGACTCGACCGACTGGCTGCATGCCGATCCCTGGCGCGTGCTGCGCATACAGGCCGAATTCGTCGATGGCTTCGGCGCACTTGCCGAGCTCGGGCCCGCGGTGACCATCTTCGGCAGTGCCCGCACGCCCAAGACCGATCCGCTCTACAAGGCGGCGCGCACGGTCGGCCGCAAGATCGCCCAGCGCGGCGTGGCTGTTATCACCGGCGGCGGCCCTGGCATCATGGAGGCGGCCAACAGGGGAGCGGCGAGCGCCAACGGCAAGTCGGTCGGCTTGGGTATCGAGCTTCCGCACGAGCAGGGGCTCAACAAATACGTGAACCTGGGTATGGACTTCCGCTACTTCTTTGTGCGCAAGACCATGTTCGTTAAGTACAGCTCGGGTGCCATCGTGTTCCCCGGCGGTTTTGGCACGCTCGACGAGATGTTCGAGGTACTCACGTTGGTGCAGACGCACAAGGTCAAGCGCATGCCGCTCGTACTGGTGGGCAGCGAGTACTGGCAGGGCCTGTTCGACTGGCTCAACGGCCCGGTGATGGATGCCGGCATGATTAGCCCACTCGATCCAGACCTCGTCCACATCACCGACGACCTCAACGAGGCCGTCGACATCGCCCTGAGCGGGCTGATGTAGGGCGCTGTGACTGTTGTTATAGTAATGTGAACGGCATACTGATGCTATTTAACATCAGTATGCCATCAAAACGGGGTATACTGATGCAAAAGACGAGGCGAGGAGGTCGCGTATGTCTACTGCAACGGTTAAGCCTACGACGGTTCGCATCGAAGAGGGGCTCAAGGAACAGGCGACTGAGTTCTTGGATTCGGTCGGCCTCAGCCTCAATTCCTATCTCAATCTTGCCGTTCGGCAGCTTGTAAATCAGCGAAAGATTCCTTTTGAGATTGTAGGAAGGGCGGAGGTGCCCAACGAGGCGACGAGGCGTGCCATGGTGATCGCCGAGGCTCATGAGTTGGGGATTTTGCCGGACGATAGCCCGTCATTCAACAACGCTGATGAGCTTATGTCATTCCTCGATGAGGAATAGCGATGTTCGAGATTAAAGTCGAGGCTCAATTTAGGGCGGACTACAAACGAACGATGCGCATGCATCCGCAGCTAAAGAGTGAGTTTAAGGCGGCAGTCGCAGAGCTTGCAGCTCACGGCTCGCTTCCCGCGGAATATGGCGCCCATGAGCTTTCAAACCCGGGCGGAAACTACAACGGCCACATCGATTTCCACCTATCCGATGGCTTGGTCGACGTGGTCGTTCTCTACTTACCGCATAAGACTAATCCTGTGATCCGGCTGGTCAGAATGGGCTCGCATGAGGAGCTGTTCCAGGGCCCGCAGGGCTGATTGCCGATTTCTAAGTTGCGGTGGAATAGGGATTGGTTGACGGCTAATAAGTCAAAAACAGTCCCTATTTCACCGCAACTGCTGGGGGTACCCCGTTCGTCGCCGCGGCCTCCGGTTCCACTTTTCGCTGAATTTCGCTCAAAAGCTCGGCTGCGACTTCGCTGCTTTTGAAACGAATGCTGCAGTCTTCTTTCTTTGGGAAAGCCAGCAACGGAATAGCTCCGTACCAGACAGTTTCCTCGTCAATCACTGATGCGCACAGGCGTCCTTCGGCTTTGATGAGATAGTTGACGTTCATCTCGGCAAAAATCGCTTTCACGTCATCGCGTGGAGTTGAAGCAATAGAAATCTCAAGGGCAATTCCACGGGTAGCGGCATCCGCGAGTGCAGCGGCGAGCTTTTCAAGGCATGCGGCGGACGCGTAGGGTGCGGCAATAAAAATGCTTTTCGATGCGTTCTCGATGTCATTCACTAAAGCCTCCACGGCTCTTGCCGACCTAACGAGGATGTTTCGATCGTCCTGTCTGTTGTCGTTTGCCGCAAAGACTTCATACCCCAGCTTGGCGTAGGTCTTGAGCCTCTTTTGGTACATGCGCGCGAACATGGGTATCGACAGGTCAACATAGTCGAATATCTCAACCCGCTGTTTGCCCTCGTGGCTTCTGTGTAGCCTACCTGCCTGCTGCGTTATGCTGCCGTCCCAAGATATTGGAGTGGCAATGAGCAAAGTGTCAAGGTAAGACAGGTCGAAGCCCTCGCCCAGAAGACTTTCAGTTGCGACGATGATTCGATGATCATGCTCAAAGCTGGGAAGACTCTTCAGTATTGCTTTTCTTTCTTTGGCGTCGATTTCTCCGGTTAAGAGTATGGGTTCGTGTCCACGGCTTTGAAGTAGCCTGCATAGCTCTTCGGCATGCTTTTTTCTTTTAGATAGCACAAGCGGATGCCGGCCGTTTGATGCGGCCTCGAGGGCGTCCTCGATAATTGCTTCGTTTCTCGCGGCGTGTACACACAGGAGATCGAGAATTTGGTTAAAGGATGCTCCTGGTCCGTAGGTGGGTAATCGAATTCCGGTGAAACGCGGTCTAACAATGCGCTGAATCCCCTGTTGGATTGCTTGCGTTTTTGGATCGACGACATAGCGAACCGGGCCGCAGAGCATCGAGAGTGCCCGCGTGAGTCCGTCCGAACGCTCGGGCGTTGCGGAAAGGCCATATACATATTTGGCAGGAGCGGACTTGAGGACAAGCTCAAGCTGTGGCGCGGCCGCATGGTGGCATTCGTCACAGATGATGAGACTGTAATCGCGAACGAACTCCTTGGCTAATGACTCGCCGGTTTGGGGATCCTTGCCGGATAGCGACTGGAATGAAGCAATGTCGATGAGACGGCTTATGGCGGTCTTGCCTCCTCCGATTTGCCCAATGAGCGGAGGCTGTCTTTTGCTGATTCGTCCCTTTGGGGTTCGGACGGGCTCTCTGTTGTCCGTGATGTCGAGAAATCGTTCGAGTTGGGATTTCCATTGGGCAATGAGCGCAGTTTTAGGAACGATGACGAGCGTTGGAAGACCAATGGCAGCAATAAGATAAGCTCCGATGACGGTTTTGCCGAACCCCGTCGGTGCGGACATGATCCCGTCTTCATAGCTGAGCATCTGTTCAGCGACAATTTGCTGTTCAGGGCGAAGAGTCCCTTTAAATGCCATCGCAATTGGATGGCTCGACTTGCGTTTGTCTGAATAGTGGGCAGAAACGCCGGCTTCTTGAAGCAGCCGCTCAAGTTGAACCTTGCAGCCTCTGGGAATCGCGACGTAGCCATCTCTAAGTTCGCTGAGGTCTATGAACCGCGGTTTGCCGAATACCGATTGATGCATAGATTGTGCGCGGAAGAATTCTGGGTTGGCAAATGTTGCAAGCCTGCGGACTTCCATTTGAGCTGCGGGACTCAGAGATTTTTCGGGGATATAGAGCATATCGGTCTGCGTGACGGACAGCGATGACGGGAAGTCCCGCGGTGTGAGCGGAAGCCGCTTTCGCAGTCTCTGGGAATGTGGCACACCGGTGTTTGCCGCCGCAACAGCTGCTATTCCATGTGACCTATTTTCGATGCTCTCGATCAGATTTTGCACCGTCACGCGCGGGATTAACTGGATTTGCGAAAGGTAAAGCCATTGATCGGGAAAGGGCTCAAATTGCTCGTCAACAAATACGCTGTTCCCTTTTCGCTGCGCTTTTCCTTGAAAAGGCAGCGCTATGAGATTTCCAAAGCCGCCCTCAGGAATGGTGGACTGCGCGGGCAGCATTCGGTCAAATGCTTTGAAGGTGATTGTCTTGTTCAGTATCGCCGCTTCGGTGATAAGGCTGCTTCCAAAATCTCGTGCGGTCTTTGCGCTGACGAGCTCTAGGAAGAAAAACCAGACATGTGCGCCGTCGCCCGATCTCGATCGCTCAACTGCGACATCGATTCCGTGGCTTTTTGCGACATGTCGAATGGCTTTCGTCGCTTCTTTCCAATCGGCTCCGTCAAAATCGATGACCAGGACTTTCGTGTTACTGTCTTTATCGAGCACATATTGGCCTATAACGTCTCGAAGCCTATCGTCATTGCCTCTGAAATGGGCGATGATCGCGGCATCGCTCAACTCGGGGAAGACGCGGCTGCTGCATTCCGTGCATTTGACTCTCTGGTGGCTTGCTTTGGGGCAAATGCCTGACTTCCACTCATTTGCGCAGGCGGGCGTATAGCCAATTCCTCCGTCTTTTCTGCGGTACCCATGAGCGTAGACATCTTTGCGACCAGTAAAGAGATTGCGGAAGAGCTCGAGTTTGTCGCGCGCTGGGCTTGCGCTGGTGACGATATCTTCGATCTGCGCCCGTCTATCGAAAGAATCGCCAGCTTTCTCCCATTCTTCCAGCGTTGTATAACGGATGTCTGGACCGCTGCTGCAGATAACGATTTGCTTGCGCGGATCCGAAGCGTGGACGACCGTTTTATTGAATTTGAATAGGGCGCTCCCGAAAAGGGCGTATTGATGCGTGCCGTTGCTCATTTGAAAGCCATTCTTATCAGCGTTCATTGGGATGAGGGTACGTCATTTCAGCTTTATGAGATACGCGACTTCGATTTTGGTTCGGTAATAGTGGGGTACCGATCCGTGAGTGGCAATCAGCCGGTGCCAAAACGTGCGGCGGCTGTTGTTAAAGGTTTTTGACGGCTATGGGGCGGGTTGGCGGCGTGGGGAGGGGTTTTCGAATGACCCCGTGGTCAAATAACGTCAAATGTGAGTACTGCTGTTAATGTAGTCTCATAACATTTGGCAAGAATAGAATACCAATTCGACATTATTCTATATATCTAACCCACCAAACACGGCATTTTGAGCCTTGGCAAGGCGTGAAATTAATCGAAACGATCGATTCCGGCGAGATTTTGCTGCTACTAATTTGGTGGCAGTACTCATATTTGCCATTTTTGTCCAGTGGGTACCGCGAGGGGGTCTGTTCGACTGGCCCAACGGCCCGGTGATGAGCGCCGGTATGATCAGCCCGCTCGATCCGGATCTGGTACACATTACTGACGACCTCAACGAGGCCGTCGACATCGCCCTGAGCGGGCTGATGTAGAGTAGCTAAAATGGGACGGGGCTAAAAAGACTGGTCTGAAACGTTTGATACCAGTCTTTTTAGCCCCGTCCCAAACGAACTGCTTCTAAGTTGCGGTGGAATAGGGATTGATTGGCGGCTAATAAGCCAAAAACAGTCCCCATTTCACCATAACTGATGTGGGCGTCCCTAGCGAGTTGGCTGGTAGCGGGGGCAGTAGCTGATGGCGATGGCGTCGACGCCTACATGGGTGGCGATGGTGCAGCCGATGGGGCCGGTGCCGGCGTCTACGTAGTCCTGGCCTGCGAGTGCCTCGTCGACAAGCTCCTGCTCCTCGGCGGCACCGGTCGTGAGCACGCGCACGCTGGAGCCCGGATGCTCGGCCAAAAACGCGAGGCAGTCTGCCATGGTGTTGGCGACGATGCGCTTGGCGCCGCGGCCCTTCTTGATGGCCTTGATCTCGCCCGACTGCCACTCCGGCGAAACGGCCAGGCGAATATTGAGCATCTGCGTGAGCTGGCCGGCGAGCTTGGGCGCGCGGCCGTTCTTAACGAGGTTCTCGAGCGTGCGGGGAATCAGCAGCAGGTGCGCGTCGGGCAGGGTCGCGCGGATCTGTGCCTCGGTCTCGTCCAGGCTGCGGCCGTCCTCGCGCATGGCGAGCGCGTACTCCACCAGCAGGCCCTCGGCACCCGAGCCGGTGCGCGAATCGATGCAGCGCACGTCGAGCTCGTGGGTCTCGGCGACCAGGCATGCGTTGGAATAGCAGGCGGACCATTCGCTGCACAGCGAGATAAAGATCGCGCTGTCGTGGCCGTCAGCACGCACGCGGTCAAAGAGTGCCTTGAACTCGCCGGCACTCGGCTGCGAGGTGTGCGGCAGCTGCTCGGAGCCGGCCATGCGGGCGACGTACTCCTCGGCGGTGATCTGTACCTGGTCGAGCAGGTCCTCGCCCTCGATAATCACATGCAGTGGAATGACGTAAATGCCAAGCTCTTGAGCACGGGCGGGGGAGATGTCCGACGTGGAGTCGGTTATGATGGCAAAAGACATAATTGCACCTTTCATTGGGGCGCTTGCGCGCCGCCTTCTGAGAGCAAAGTGCGACAAGTATAGTGGAGTCGTTCCACATTTCTAGGTTCAATTGTTGAATAGTCAACAGTTTGAAGTGTCGGTGTGGAAATCATCAACTGGGGAAGAGGAATGCCGATGGAGGCGTTGGAGATATACAGGCGGCCGGTTGTGCTGTTCGATTTTGACGGCACGGTGGCCGATACGGGCCGGGCGGTGATGAGCTCGACGCGCAAGACGTTGGCCGCGCGCGGGTTTTCGGAGGCGCAGATGGGTGACCTGCGCCGCATGATCGGGCCGCCCCTGTGGAAGAGCTTTCACGACTTTTATGGCTTCTCCCGCGAGGAGTCGCTTGTGGTGGCTGACGAGTACCGTGCCTTTTTTGATGAGCTGGGACCGGAAGAGTATCCCGTGTTCGATGGAATCCCCGAGCTGCTCGATGGCCTTGTCGCGCAGGGGCATCGCTTGGTCGTGGCGACGTCACGCATGGAGGCAAAGTGCATTGACATGGTGGGCGAGCTGGGGCTTTCGCAGTTTGAGGCGGTGGTTGGCATGAATCCGCCGCAGGGACGCGAGACCAAGGCCGATTCGGTTCGCGATGCCCTGGCGGCGCTCGGCGCGACGGCGGGCGATGCCGTGATGATCGGCGATCGCTTTAACGACGTCGAGGGCGCGCACGCGATGGGCGTGCCGTGCATCGGCATCTATTCGGGCGCGGCAGCGCCGGGCGAGCACGAGGCGGCGGGTGCCGATGCAGTGGTGCACTCGGTGGCCGAGCTTGCTAAACTTTTCGCTATCTAATAGACGTAATGTGAGGGGCGGGCGTACCCGTCACTCATTGGTGAGGAGGTCGTCCATGAATCAGGTGGAGCAGAGCGTCGCTGAGTATGTCGACGAGGTCTGGGAGGATGTCGTCGCTGATATCGAGCAGCTGGCGAGTTATCCTTCCGTGGCAGTTTCTGCCGATGCGGAGCCCGGCGCGCCGTTTGGCCGCCCGGTCCGTGACGCGCTCGATTGCGCGCTCGGCATCGCGCAGAAGCTCGGCTATCAGACGAGCGACGACGAGGGCTATGTGGGAATCGCCGATATCCCGGGCCGCGGCGACAAGCAGCTCGCGACTATCTGCCACGTGGACGTGGTTCCCGCCGGCCCTGGCTGGAACACCGATCCGTTCGCGATGGAGCGTCGCGAGGGCTGGTTGCTCGGTCGCGGCGTGATCGACGACAAGGGCCCGGCAGTGCTGTCGCTTTATGCCGGCGCGTACCTGTTCAAGCACGGCATTGTTCCGCGCTACACCTTCCGCGCGCTGCTGGGCTGCGATGAGGAAGTGGGCATGTCCGACGTTCACCATTATCTGGAGAACCACGCAGACCCCGACTTTTTGTTTACGCCCGATGCCGAGTTCCCGGTCTGCAATGCCGAGAAGGGCCAGTTTGGGGCGACGTTCGTGAGTCCCAAGATCGACGGCGGGCGCATCGTGTCGTGGAGCGGCGCCGAGGCGAGCAATGCCATTCCGTCGCAGTCCATCTGCGAGCTCGCGATTGCCGCCGATGAGCTGCCGGCGCCGGTCGAGAATGCTGACCGCCTGGAGATCACGGCTCTCGACAATGGTCATGTGCAGATTTTCGCCCACGGTATTGGCGGTCACGCCTCGATGCCCGAGGGGACGATCAATGCCGTCGGCCTGATCGTGTCGTATCTGCGCGAGGCCGAGGACGCGTTTGGTGCCCGCGGCGAGCGCCTGCTGACGCCTGCCGAGCACGAGTTTGTCAAGTTTTTGGCCTTTGTGCATGCGGACGCCTATGGTCGCGGCCTGGGTATCGACGCGACGAGCCCGGCGTTTGGCCCGCTCACCTGCAACCCCGGCGTCATCCGCGTGGTGGATGGCCATATCGAGCAGGTCATCGACGTGCGTTTCCCTGATAGCACGAGCGCCGATACCATCCGCGAGCAGCTCGAGCCGCTCGTGGGGCGCTTTGACGTGACGTGTCGCCTGGGTCATGCAAAGGTGCCGTTCTCGGTGTCTGCCGACGATCCGGCCGTGAAGGCGCTTATCAATACCTATAACGAGTTTACGGGCAAGCACGCCGAGCCTTTTGCCATGGGCGGCGGCACGTACGCGCGCAACTTTGCCCGCGCCGTGTCGTTTGGCCCCGAGGAGACCGGCCTGGAACTGCCCACATGGGGCGGCCAGATGCACGGTCCCAACGAGTGCGCCAACGAAGAGCAGCTCAAGCAAGCACTCAAGATCTATATTGTTGCGATCCTCCGTTTGAATGAATTAGAGCTTTAGGGTTTCGCGGTTTCCCAATCTAAGTTGCGGTGGAATAGTTCCTAGAATGGGCCATTTGATGGCCAAGCAGGAACTGTTTCACCGCAACTTTGTTTTTATTGGTGTAAAAGGTGCGCCATGTTCGGCGCTGGATTGTTATCCGTTTGTAAAGGCTGGGCCGCGCTTGCGGTAAGGGTCTATCAAATGACCGTAAGAAACCGCAGATAAGGCGGTCGTCGCCCGATCGAGGCCGTATCTTTCCAAACAGCAAAGCGGGCAGGGTGCCCGCGATTCGCATGTATGAAAGGAAGATCATGCTCGATCAGGCTTATTCTCGTCGTCAGTTCCTCGGCCTCGCTGGTGGTCTCGCCAGCATCGTCGGTCTCGGCCTCGTTGGTTGCGGCGGCTCCGGCGCATCCGACGCCGCCGACAAGGGTAGCGCCGCTGCTGCCGAGTCCGTCTCCGGCGAGGTGACCTACGACGGCGCCTCCTCGTTCCAGGCTCTCGTCGAGGCTGCTGCCGAGAAGTTCATGGACGCCAACCCCGACGTCTCCGTCTCCGGCTCGGGCAACGGTTCGGGCAAGGGTCTGACCGCTGTCGCCGCCGGCACCGTCACCATTGGTAACTCCGACGTCTTCGCCGAGACCAAGCTCGAGGCCGACCAGGTCAAGAACCTCGTCGACCACGAGGTCGCCGTTGTGGGCATGGGCCCCGTCGTCTCTAAGAACGTGACGGTCGACGATTTGTCCCTCGAGCAGCTCAAGGGCATCTTCTCCGGCCAGATCACCAACTGGAAGGAGGTCGGCGGCGACGACGCCAAGATCGTTGTCCTCAACCGCAAGGCCGGCTCCGGTACCCGCGCCACCTTCGAGGCCGCCGTCTTTGGCGACGAGGCCGTCGACTTTAAGGGCGACGCCGAGCTCGACAAGTCCGGCGACGTCCAGACCCAGATGGCCAGTACCGACAACGCCATTTCCTACCTCGACTTCTCGCACTTTGACGATTCCAAGTTCAACGCCGTCAAGGTCGAGGGTGTCGAGCCCAAGAGCAAGAACGTCACCGACGACTCCTTCAAGATCTGGGCGACCGAGCACATGTACTGCGCCAAGGACGCCGACGAGGCCACCAAGGCCTTCCTGGACTTTATGCTTTCCGACGACGTCCAGGGCAAGCTTGTCGAGGAGCAGGGCTTTATCCCTGTCTCTGCCATGAAGGTCGTCAAGGACGCCAGCGGCAAGGTCTCCGCTAAATAGGTAATCGCCCCGGAAAGGTTTGCAATGGCAAAACAGCTGCCAAAGCGCGACCTTGAGAACGTGGGCCTGGGCGTCACGGGCGCGTGCGTAGCGCTCGTGACGCTTGTCGTTGCTGCGCTCATCTTCATGGTCGCCCAAAAGGGCCTCTCGGCTTTTCTCAAGGACGGCGTCTCGGTTGCCGAGTTCTTCACCGGCGTCAAGTGGGACCTGGCCAACACAGCCGAAAACGGTCTGCCTTACACCGGCGCCCTGCCCCTGATCGTCACCTCGTTTGCGGTCATGGTGCTCTCCACGCTCATCGCGCTGCCCATCGCCATCGGCTCTGCTATCTTTGCGGTCGAGATTAGCCCTAGGTTTGGTTCCAAGGTCTTTCAGCCGCTTATTGAGCTTTTGACCGGCATTCCCTCGGTCGTCTTTGGCCTGATCGGCTTTCACGTGGTCGTCGGTCTTATGAAGAGCGTTTTCCACGTGAGCACGGGCCTGGGTATCTTGCCCGGCGCCATCGTGCTGGCTGTCATGATTCTGCCGACGATGACGACGCTTTCGGTCGATGGTCTGCGCGCCGTGCCCGACAGCTACCGTCAGGGCTCGCTCGCGCTGGGCTACACCCGCTGGCAGACCATCTGGCACGTGGTGCTCAAGTCCGCCATGCCGTCGCTCATGACCGCGGTCATCCTTGGCATGACCCGCGCCTTTGGCGAGACGCTCGCCGTGCGCATGGTTATCGGCGGCATCGAGGCCATGCCGACGTCGCTGCTGTCGCCGGCGTCCACCATCACCACCACGCTCACCACGTCTATGGCAGTCTATGCCGAGGGCTCGGCCCAGGACGATGTTCTGTGGGCGCTCGGTCTGCTGCTGATGGGCATGAGCCTCATCTTCATCCTGATCATCCATCTCATTGGCCGCAAGGGGGCGAAGGCTCGTGGCTAGCACGCGCATCCATATCGACGAGGCGAGACTCGGGCGTGTCCAAAAGCAGGACCGCATCGCCACGGGCGTGCTGACGGCAATCGTCGCCATCGTCATGCTCATCGTCGTCTCCATGGTGGCCTACATCTTGTTCGAGGGCATCTCGACGCTGTTCCAGCCGGGATTTCTCACGCAGCCCGCGCGCGCCAATGGAACCCAGGGCGGCGTGCTCTACCAGCTGTTCGACTCGTTCTACCTGTTGCTGATCACTCTGGTCATCTCGGTACCCATCAGCCTGGGCGGAGCGGTCTTCCTGGTTGAGTACGCGCCGAACGGCCCTATCCGCGACATCGCTTCCACCGCCATCGAGACGCTGTCCTCGCTGCCTTCGATCGTCGTCGGCATGTTCGGCTTTCTGGTGTTCTCGGTGCAGCTGGGCTGGAAGTACTCCATCATCTCCGGTGCCGTCGCGCTCACCATGTTCAACATCCCCATTCTGGTGCGCGTGATTCAGCAGGCGCTCGAGGACGTGCCGCAGGCCCAGCGCGATGCGTGCCTGGCCATGGGCCTTACCCGCTGGGAGGCCACGCTGCACATCCTGATCCCCGAGGCCATGCCTGCCATCGTGACCGGCATCGTGCTTTCGGCCGGCCGCGTGTTTGGCGAGGCCGCGGCGCTGCTCTTTACTTCGGGCATGAGCTCGCCGGTTCGCCTGAACTTCTTGAGCTTTAACCTGTCGAGCCCCACCTGCGCCTGGAACGTGTTCCGCCCCGGCGAGTCGCTCGCCGTGCACATCTATAAGATTTACGGCGAGGGCAGCCCTGAGGCTCAGCAGATCGTTTGGGGCACCGCGGCGCTGCTGATGATCTGCGTGCTGCTGTTTAACGTAGTCGCCCGTATCGTGGGCAAGCAACTGGCAAGGAGGATGACGGCCGAATGAGCGAGATAGATGAAACGCCCGCAACAGAGGCGGCCACGTCCGAGACCCAGGACTTTTTGTCGAGCGTGGGGGAGAGTGAGAAGCGCGTGCGTGTGAGCGGCAAGGCCGTGAGCGACGAGGTCGTGCTCTCCACCAAGGACGTCAACGTGTACTATGGCGACCACCATGCGCTGCACGATACGTCGCTCGACTTCCACAAGGGTGAGATCACGGCGCTCATCGGGCCTTCGGGCTGCGGTAAGTCGACCTTTTTGCGCAGCCTCAACCTTATGAATCGCGAGATTCGCGGCTGCCGCGTGGAGGGCGAGATCAACTACCGCGGGCGCAACGTGAACACCAAGACCGAGAACACGTACGAGCTGCGTCGCTCCATCGGCATGGTGTTCCAGCAGCCCAACCCCTTTCGCAAGTCCATTCGCGACAACATCACGTTTGCGCCCAAGCGCCACGGCATCACCGACCGCGACGAGCTCGACCGCATGGTCGAGGAGAGTCTGCGCGGCGCGGCGCTGTGGGACGAGGTCAAGGACAAGCTCGACAAGAGCGCCTATGCGCTTTCGGGCGGACAGCAGCAGCGCCTGTGCATCGCGCGCACGCTGGCGCTCAACCCCGACGTAATCCTGTTTGACGAGCCTTGCTCGGCGCTCGACCCCATCTCGACGCTGGCGATCGAGGACCTCATGTCATCGATCGTGGCCGACCGCGCCATCGTTATCGTGACGCACAACATGGAGCAGGCGTCACGCGTGTCCAACCGCACGGCGTTCTTCTACATGGGCGATATGGTCGAGTACGACGAGACTGACGAGATTTTCCAACGGCCCAAGGATAAGCGGCTGAATGATTACCTCACCGGCATGTTCTCCTAGTCCGGGACATGCTTGAGGCCCGCGGTGGCCACGGTCGCCACGGGACTGATTGGAGAGGCGGGTCATCTCTTTTGCGAGATGGCCCGCCTTTTTACTCTGCGACCGAAACGACCGCCACAAAGGGGACAGGCACCTTCGTGGTGGTTTGGGGTGGGGCTCGCTGCTATCATGGACAACGTTGAATTTCTACGAAGGAGCAGGGCATATGGCGATTCTTTTGGGATGCGATTCCATCAGCCTAGAGTTTCCCACCAAGCATATTTTCGATAGCGTGACGCTCGGCGTGGGCGAGGGCGACCGCATTGGTATTGTCGGTAAAAACGGCGACGGCAAGTCGACGCTGCTGAGCGTGCTCGCCGGCACGCTGGAGCCCGACGATGGCCGCGTGACGCACCGCCGCGGCACGACGATCGGTCTGCTCGGCCAAAAGGACCAGCTTGTCGACACCGATACCGTGCATCATGCCGTCGTGGGCGACACGCCCGAGTACGAGTGGGCGTCGAGCCCCCGCACACGCCAGATCCTCGCCGGCCTCATCAGCGATGTGCCCTGGGAGGGCACGGTGGGCGAGCTTTCGGGCGGCCAGCGCCGTCGTGTGGACCTCGCGCGCCTGTTGATCGGCGACTACGACGTGCTCATGCTCGACGAGCCCACCAACCACCTGGACATGCGCACCATCAACTGGCTCGCGCGTCACTTAAAGGCCCGCTGGCAGCGCGGTCAGGGCGCGATGCTCGTGGTCACGCACGACCGCTGGTTCTTGGACGAGGTCTGCACCAGCATGTGGGAGGTCCACGACGGCCAGGTCGACCCCTTCGAGGGTGGTTACTCGGCCTACATCCTGCAGCGCGTGGAGCGCGACCGCATGGCCGCCGTCACCGAGGAGCGCCGTCGCAACATGGCGCGCAAGGAGCTCGCGTGGCTGAGCCGCGGCGCCCAGGCCCGTTCCACCAAGCCTAAGTTTCGCGTGGAGGCCGCCCGCGAGCTGATTGCCGACGTGCCGCCCGTGCGTGACGAGCTGGAGCTCAAGCGCCTGGCCGTGAGCCGCCTGGGCAAGCAGGTTATCGACGTGGTCGACGTGGACGCCGGCTATACGGATACCGACGGCGCGCCCAAGCAGGTGCTCTCCGACGTGACCTGGCTCATCGGTGCGGGCGACCGCTATGGTCTTTTGGGTGAGAACGGTGCCGGCAAGTCGACGCTACTCGACGTGATTCAGGGCAAGATCGCGCCCCTGCGCGGCCGCGTGAAGATCGGCCAGACGGTGCGCTTTGGCGTGCTGTCGCAGCAGCTCGAGGAGCTCGAGCCCTACATGGGCGACACGATCCGCGAGGTGCTCAGCCACTATAAGAAGTACTACGTCATCGACGGCAAGGAGACTTCGCCCGAGAAGCTCTGCGAGCGTCTGGGCTTTACGACGCAGCAGCTCTGGAGCCGCATCGGCGATCTTTCGGGCGGCCAGCGCCGTCGCCTGTCTCTGCTGCTGACGATCCTGGACGAGCCCAACGTACTCATCCTGGACGAGCCCGGCAACGACCTGGATACCGACATGCTCGCGATTGTCGAGGATCTGCTCGACGGCTGGCCCGGCACGCTGATTCTGGTGACGCACGACCGTTTCCTCATGGAGCGCGTGACCGACCAGCAGTGGGCACTGCTCGATGGCCATCTGACGCATATGCCCGGCGGCGTCGACCAGTACCTGCGCCTGTGCAACGCCACGGCCGAGGGCGAGCCCGTGGGCGCGCCGAGCGCCAAGACCGGCACGTTCGACACCGGTGCCGCGGCGGCTGCGGCCGAAAAGCCCAAGTCGAGCGGTCAGCCCAACGGCCTTTCCAATGCCGAGCGCCAGAAGCTTCGCCGTGAGGTGAGCTCGCTCGAGCGCAAGATGGAGACGCAGCGCGCCCGCGTGGAGGAGGCCGAGGCCGCCATGGCCCAGGTCGATCCGACCAACTACACCGCGCTCGGCGAGCAGCAGGCAAAGATCGACGAGGCCCACGCCGCCATGGACGAGTTGGAGATGGCGTGGCTCGAGGCGAGCGAGAAGCTCGAGGGCGAGGAGTAGACGAGGATGATCAAGGCTGCGTTTTTCGATATCGACGGCACGCTGCTGAGCTTTAAGACGCACCGGATTCCGGCGTCGGCGCAGCAGGTGCTCGACAGCTTTCGCGAGCAGGGGATTGCGTGCGTGATCGCCACGGGCCGTCCGACCTACCAGATGCCGGACTGGCTGTTCGACCTGGGCTGGGATGCGTACATTACGCTTTCGGGCCAGCACTGTTTTGATGCCAAGGGCGTCTACCGCAGCTGCCCGATCGATCCGGACGACGTTGCGGTGATTGTGGACCAGGTGGCGCAGGGGCGCTACGACTCACTGTGCATGCAGGGCGAGAACTCGTTTGTGAACCGCCTGTCCGAGCGCGTGGTGACGGCTGGCAGCAACGCGGGAATCGTCTACCACGAGGAGCCGTTTGAGCATGCCTTTGACGCGCCGGTCTATCAGTTCTGTGCCTTTGTTGACCCAGTTGACGAGCATATCGTGACCGACGCCGTGTCGCATTCGCTCACCACGCGCTGGTGCGACCTGTTCTGCGACATTATTCCCGCTAACGGCGGCAAGGACCTGGGCGTGGCGGCGACGCTCGAGCGGCTTGGTGTCGACGCGAGCGAGGCGATTGCCTTTGGCGACGGCGAGAACGACCTGTCGATGTTTGCCGCCGTGGGCACGAGCGTGGCCATGGGCAACGCACAGGACACGGTGAAAGCTGCGGCGACCTATGTGACGACAGCCGTGGACGACGATGGCATCTACAACGCCGCGAAGCACTTTGGATTGATGTAACTGCGGGGCGGCACCCGGCGTCTGGGGACACTCCTTGCGGGGCGTCCCTATTTTGTTTTCGTCCCGCACGTTTTGTGAAACACGGCTAACTTTTAGACAAAGTAGTAAGACATGGGCAACTTCTGCGGTAAAGTTAGTCGTGGAAAGTATCCAAAGGCTAACTAGCAATCATCCCGAAAGGCGGCCCATGGCCCTACGTGAATCCGGAGAAGACTATCTCGAATCGATCTACGTTCTGTCGGAACGTCAGGGCATCGTGCGCTCGATCGACGTTGCGGAGTACCTCGGCGTAACCAAGGCGAGCGTTTCCAAGGCCATGGCGACGCTGGAAAGCAACGGCTATGTCGAAATGGGCAAGCGCGACGTTCATCTGACAGAGCGAGGGCTGGAGGTCGCTCGTCAAATGTGGGAGCGTCACTGCTTTTTCGTGGGGCTGCTGGAGGATGCGGGTGTTTCGGCTGAGGTCGCGTCGCAAGAGGGCTGCCACATGGAGCACTGCCTGAGCGAGGAAAGCTTTGAGAAGCTACGGGCGATGTTGGGACGGGAAGATGTAGCGGGTCCAACAACAGAAGCCTAACTGTCCCACAGTAGCGCGGAGTTCACGCAAAGCGCGAACCAGCGACTGGGACCAGCGGCTCTTTCGGCCAAGTCCATTTCAGCAAAGGAACCCTGCCAGCAAGCGATGCTCAAGAACCGCCTGCGATGTTACCGCAGGCCGGGACCGGGCTTGGTTTTGAAAACACTCCGCAGCGCGAGGCCCGCCTTTCCGTTGCTCCGTAGGAGCAGGAAAGGCGGGCCTCATGCGCGAGGACGTTTTCAAAACCAAGCCCGGTCCCGGCCGGACAGCCCACGAACGCTACAGGTTCTTGACACCCATCGCGCGCATGGCGTTCAGGATGGCGATGATCGCCACGCCTACGTCGCCGAACACAGCAAGCCACATGTTGGCAATGCCGAGTGCTGCCAGCACTAGAATCAGCAGCTTAATGCCCAGCGCAAAGATGATGTTCTGCCAAACAATCGCCATGGTCTTGCGCGCCACGCGGATCGCGCGGGAAATGTTGGACGGCTTGTCATCCATGAGCACCACGTCGGCGGCCTCAATCGCGGCGTCGGAACCCATAGCGCCCATGGCAATGCCCACATCGGCGCGCGTAAGCACAGGTGCGTCGTTGATACCGTCGCCGACAAAGGCGAGCTTGCCCTTGCCGCTTTCGGCCGCGAGCAACGCCTCAACACGCTCGACCTTATCGCCCGGCAGCAGCTGCGCGTGGAACTCGTCGAGACTGAGTTGCTTGGCCACAGACGCCGCAACCTCCTCGCGGTCGCCCGTGAGCATAACGGTGCGCTTGACGCCGGCGGCGTGCAGGTCGCGGATCGTCTGCTCGGCGTCGGCCTTAACGGTGTCTGCAATCACGATGTGGCCGGCGTAAACGCCGTCAACGAGCACGTGGAGGATCGTGCCGACAACCTCACAATTGGGAACGTCGATACCGGCCGCAGCAAGCATTTTGGCGTTGCCGACGACGACGTGCTTGCCGTCGATGGTCGCCGTCACGCCGTGGCCCGCGTCATTAGCGGAGTCGCTCACGCGCTTGGGGTCGAGCTCGCCCTGGTAGGCGGCGCGCACCGACTGCGCGATGGGATGGTCGGAGAATGACTCGGCGAGGGCTGCGACTTCAAGCAGCGATTGCTCGGTATAGCCTGCCTCGGGGTGTACCGCCACGACCGAAAACGTGCCGTTGGTGAGCGTGCCGGTCTTGTCAAAGACGACGGTGTCAACGTCGGCGAGCGTTTCGAGGTAGTTGGAGCCCTTGATGAGAACGCCCAGCTTGGAGGCGCCGCCGATGCCGCCAAAGAAACTGAGCGGCACGCTGATCACCAACGCGCACGGGCAGCTGACGACCAGGAAGGTCAGACCGCGCAGGATCCAGTCGGACCAGGCGCCGGTGACCAAGCCGCCGCCGAGCGCGAGTACCGCGGCAGCGCCGGTGACGGCGGGCGTGTAGATGCGGGCGAAGCGCGTGATGAAGTTCTCGGTGCGCGCCTTCTTTTCGCTGGCGTTTTCTACGAGCTCCAAGACGCGCGCGACGGTGGACTCGCCAAAGGACTTGGTGGTGCGCACGTGGATGAGGCCCGTCATGTTGATGCAACCGCTGATGATATCGTCGCCGGACTTGGCGGGGCGGGGGACTGACTCGCCCGTGAGCGCGGCGGTGTCGAGCTGGGTTTCGCCCTCGACGATGACGCCGTCGATAGGCACGCGCTCGCCGGGCTTGACCACGATCACGGTGCCCACGGCGATGTCATCGGGAAAGACCTGTTCGAGCGTGCCGTCGGGCTGCTCGACGTTAGCGTAGTCGGGCGCGATGTCCATCATGGCGCTGATCGACTTGCGGCTCTTGCCCACGGCGTATGCCTGGAACAGCTCGCCGACCTGGTAGAACAGCATGACGGCGGCGCCTTCGGCCATGTGCGGGTCGGTATCGGGGAAGAACACCATGGCAAACGCGCCGATGGTTGCGACTGCCATAAGGAAACTCTCGTCGAAGGCCTTGCCGCGGCGGATGTTATTGAATGCCTTTTGCAGTACGTCGTAGCCGGCAATCAAAAACGGCACGAGGAACAGCACAAAGCTGGCGTAGATGTCGCCCGGGGTGCCGAATGCGGCAGTGAGGGTGCCGAGCTCATCGAGGGCGTACACCACGGCAAAAATGCCCAGCGCTACCAGGATGCGGTTGCGCTTATGCTCGAGTGATTCTTTTTTCTTGCGCTTCTTCTTTTTCTTTTTGGGGTCGGCGGTGGCCATGACTCGTATCCTCCCATTTGAATGAATGAACACTCGTTCATATAATTTCGCGAGCAAAGGCCGCGGCAAGCGCGGTCTTGCGGGTTGGCGTAAACCTTGGCTAGAGAATGATCTCGCAGTCCGGCTCGGCGTCGGCCGTAAACTCAACAACGCGGTTGAGCACCTCGTCGAACTCAGCATCATCGGCCTCGAGCGTCAGCTTCTGGGTCATAAAGTTGACGGACACGGATTTGACGCCCTCGAGCTTGGCCAGCTCGTCCTGAAGCTCGCGCGCACAGTTGGCGCAATCGATCTCATCGAGCTTGTACTGCTTTTTCATGGTGGGTTCCTTTCCCGTTTTTGCGGCTTGGGTGCAGGCCGCGCTGGTACCGTGGTTGGTTGCTATTCGCAGATATGGCTCATGCCCTGGTTGAGCATGGTGTAGACGTGGTCGTCGGCGAGCGAGTATAGGATATTGCGCCCGTCGCGCCGGAATTTAACCAGGTGCGACTGCTTGAGTGTGCGCAGCTGGTGCGACACCGCGGACTGCGAGGTTTCGGTCGCTTCGGCGATGTCTGCCACGCAGAGCTCGCGGCCCATGAGGGCGTAAAGGATCTTGATGCGCGTGGTGTCGCTGAAGACCTTGAACAGGTCGGCGAGGTCGTAGAGAAGCTCCTCGTCGGGAAGGTCCTCGGGCGAGCAGGTGGTCGGGATCGCGGGTTCGGTGGCCTCGATGTCGAGTTTCGTTTCATCAACGCGGATGCTCATTGCAATATCCTTTCATATGAACATGCGCTCATATAATTTACTTTCGATTATATGAGTGCATGTTCATATGTCAATGACGTTCAGGTAATTCGTTGTACAAAATGATGGGGAATAGTGGACGAGATCCCGGACTGAGCGTTTTTTGATAGTCGATGCCAAGGTGGGTACCCTCGTGCCGTGCAAAAAATGGAGTATTCTGCAACTATAGGGGTCCGCTAATTTATTGCAGGTCATATAATGCAGTTCAAGAGTTATCTTAGGGTGTTAATCCGATGAGTTCTTCCTCAAATGTTGCCTAACGCTCTCACGCAAGAGTGATTTCGCTTCACATTTGGATCCACTCGAGGGTGATAGACACCCGACCCTGCTGAATACTCGCAATTTTGCACGTCGCTAGGGTACCCACCTTGTTAGCCGGCCTAGTCTCCGGCCCCGAAGACCCTGCCCTCGGGCGCGAGGCTGCTTGTTTGGGCAAATGATGGGCTGTCGGATTCGACAGTCTGCATGTCATCGATTGCCGGAACTTCATTAATTGTCGGGTCATCCAGCGTGATGCCTTCGAGCGTTGCTTTTTCGAGGTCGATTCGTTGACACTCTTCGGAATCCTGGCGAAGCTGCTTCTGAATTCGCTTTTTCTCTTCTATAAACCTTCTGAGCACAAACTGTCTCAGGTCCTCTTGCATGATTTGAAAGTCTTTTGGCAGACGCGAGGGGCGTACGCCCTCTTTCCGCTGGATTGCTTCCATGACCCTAACAAAAGAGCTGGCATGCATAAAGGAATAACGGCTGACGGTGATGATTCCGTACCCCATGGACGCAAGTGCATTCTTGCGCTCCTCATCGATGGTGCGGTCTTCTTCCGCGTCATGATAAAAACCGTTGTATTCAATGTCTGTGCGAGATTTCTTTAGATACGCATCCATAAAGAACTTTTTGCGTCTCGTGAGATTCTTTGCGGCAGTGGTGACCTGCACCTCGTAATCGGTCTCAATTCCCTTAATACCAAGCCCTCCTTCGCTTTTGGGCAGCGTTAACATCATGACAAAGGCTGTTTCCATAGGAGACCGGCATCCGTCGCGCACACATTGGATCGCCTTTCGGGCAAGGGCCAGACCGTCGCATCTGGTAATGGAATTAAAGAACTGCTTTAACCTCTCGGTCGAGGTGAGCGCGAAACGCTCGGTATAGGAGGTGGAAGAGTCGGTTCCAAGGGAATAAGCGCCGCACAGTTCAAAGTAGTACTCCACTAGTTCGCGAAAAGAAAGATAGGTGGCGGCCTGAAGTGCGCAAAGCTCAACGCCAACAATGAAGATGCCATCTTTGAGCTCTATAAAGCGTGAGTTCGAGAATCGTTTTGAAGAAACGTGGCATTGACAGTTCATTGCATAGCGCGCATTCCTGCGATCAAACACCATCACCTCGAGGGAATCATTTGTGTCGAGGGAAACATCATGTTTGGTGAGCCATTCTGCGGCTGCGTCAAGGAACGTTCCGGTGGGACATGATCCGTAAATCGCGGCAGGGCTACAGGACTCGATGCCTTTCGCAGACACCGAATGCGCGGCCTGGTAGACCGCTTTTGCAGTGGTATGTGACAATACGATACTCATGATATATATCGTGTCAGCTAATGCCGTGTTGACGGCGCTGAGTGGAAAAGCCGTTTTAGAGGTCTAACCAAATGCTGTCCAAAAGCTTGACGCAATTATGAGTTGGTATGCCCTAAATAAAAGTTTTCGCAGCTTAGCTATAGCATATAAATACTCAATTGCCGCACATTTGATATCGACGCATCACCATCCGACAACGAATTACGTGTCGGGAATTGGCCGAAATCGTTCGCAATGAGTGTTCAGAATTTGTGATGGCAAATCTATCTGTGGAACGTAGGGCGGCCCCACTGCGGGGTTTCCCGCTGCGAGACCGCTCGTGATCTACGCCGGGGTTTGTCGCAGGCGTTTCTACTTGGCGAATAGGTTCTTGAGGTTGAACTCGGCTTGGACGGTGCGGAGCATGAGGTCGGTGTCGTCGAGGCCCAGATGCTGCTCGTTGGCGTCGGCGGCGAGGGTTCCACGGCGGCGCGCCCAGTTCTCGAGCGCGGCGGGCGCGGATTCGCGGGGGAGCGAGCGGACGTCGGCATCCAGGCTGCGGCAGATCTGGCGCGAGTCGATGACGATGACCTTGCCGGCGCGGCGTGCCTCGGCGTAACCGTCCAGGTGGATCTTGAACCAACTGTCCTCAAAGGCGGCGTTGTGCGCCATGTACGGGTACTTCTTCATAAGCTTGAGCAGCTGCTTCTGCAGTTCCTTGTTCTCGCGGAACGGCTTTTTGCCGTCGATGTCGTCCCAGGTGATGTGGTGGATATTCGACAACGGCACATCCTCGCCGCGGTAGATATCGGGCAGGCCGCAGTAGTGTGCCTCGGCGTCGTGCGGGACGGCGTCGCTGGTGAGCTCCATGATTTCCCAACCCACATTGATGATATAACCGCGCTCGGGTGCACGGCCGGTGGTCTCGATGTCGATACCGAGCACGGTGCCCTGGATGGGCTTGCGGGCGTAGGCCACGCCGAGCGCGTCGCGGTCGCCGCGGATCTCGCGCATGACCGACGCGGCGGTGCGCTTTTGCATCTTACCGATGGCGGCGCAGGTGTCGGCATCGGACAGGCCGCGCGAAAGCGTCGCGGGCGTCACGTTGCGCAGGCGCGCCTCGCCAATCTGGTCGCACAGGTCGCGGTTGCGGTCAGCCAGGTCGCGCACGGTGGCAAAGTCGAAGCTGGGGTCGCCCTCGGCGGTAAAGTACTCGGTTTCGAGCACCTTAAGGGCCTCCTCGCCCTTCTGGCGCTCGGACTCCATGGCGCCGTGATCGCCATAGATAAACATGGGGATAAACGGCTGACGCTCGTATTCGAGTGCTTGTGAAACGTTCATATAACTGCTCCTTGGACGGGCCGCACCGCGCGGCTCGGGTTCATTGAGATGTGGCGAGATGATAGTTTACCATGGGCAACTATTGGCATCGCGCCTAGGACAACTACAATACCCTAGTTGACCGCTAGGACTTTTACAATGCTGCCGAAAGACATGAAAGGTTCCATCCGTCATGGATTTGCTGATTGATATTCTGCTCGACGCCGGCAAGGACACGCTCTCGCTGGCGCCGTTTTTGTTGGTGACGTATCTTGCTCTCGAGACACTTGAGCACGTTGCGGGCGACCGCGTCAACGGCGCTATCAAGCGCGCCGGCGCTGCGGGTCCTGTGGCTGGCTCGCTGCTGGGCATTGTGCCGCAGTGCGGATTTTCGGCCATGGCAGCAACGCTGTACGCCGGCCGTGTCGTGACGCTGGGCACGCTGGTCGCCGTGTTCCTCTCGACCTCCGATGAGATGCTGCCGCTGTTGCTCGCCGAGCAGGTGCCCGTGCAGACCATGGCGATGCTTTTGGCTTCGAAGGCACTGATCGCGCTGGTCACGGGCTTTATCGTGGACGCGGCTATCCGCGGCCTTCGTCGTAATGCCCGCGCGCATGCGGCGATTCGCCGTACCGTGCTGGGGACCGCTGCCAATCCGGCTCATGTGAACTGCGCGCACGACGACCATACCGGGGGCGACATCATTGATGAAGTGGCCGAGGCGGGCGTGAGCGCCGACCACATCCACGAGTTGTGCGAGCGCGACCATTGCGGTTGCGATGATGATGAAGATGAACACGAGCGCGACCACGGACACAGCCATGACCACGGTCACGCAGGCGAGCATGAGCACCACCACGGCCATGGGCACGACCACGGTCACTCCCACGAAGGTGCGCCCGTCCTGTCGATTATCCGCAGCGCGATCTCGCACACCGTGCAGGTTTCGGTTTTTATTTTCCTGGTGACGCTGATTCTAGTTGCCGTGCTCGAGACCTTCGGAGAGTCCGCGATCGAGCAGTTCCTGCGTGGCAACGAGACGCTCGCCGTCTTGGGCTCGGCACTCGTCGGCCTGATCCCCAACTGCTCGGCCAGCGTGGTCATTACGCAGCTGTACCTGGAGGGCGCGCTACAGCTGGCGCCGATGCTCGCCGGCACGCTCATTTCCGCCGGCGTGGGCTATCTTGTCCTGTTCCGCACCAACCGCAGCGCTCGTGAAAACGCCGTGTTCCTGGTCATGATGTACGTCATCGGCGCCGGCTGGGGCCTTATCCTATCCGCCTTCGGCCTCTAAGTAGGCCTAAAAAATGGGCTTCAAATAGCCATGCTCGGCGCCTGCGCAATGCGGCGACGCATGGCATTTTGAAGCCCGTTTTTTGTTGAGCCATGGATTCCGAGCGCTCACACCGCTCAAAACAAAAAGGTAGATTTCCGGGCATGTCCCGAAAATCTACCTTGGTTAGCGCAGCAGCTCGGTGAGGTTGCGCTTAAAGCGGGCCCGGTCTTCGCTGGTAAATGCCGCCGGACCGCGAGTGCGACCGCCGGCGCGGCGCACCTTCTTTTCCTCGTGGCGAATAAACAGTTGCATGTCGATGGTCGCCTTATCGTAGACGCGCCCGCGCACGCCGATGGCGGCGGCATCGCGCCCGAGCACCATGCTCGCCAAGCCAATGTCCTGCGTCACGACTACGTCGCCCGCCTGCAGGCGTTCGACAATGGCAAAGTCGGCGCTGTCGGCGCCCACGCTCACATCGAGCGTTGTGACCCAAAATCCGCGTCGCGCATGCTCGACGTCGCGCGGATCGTCGCGGCGAATGTGGCGTTCCAGGTTCTGTGTGCTGTTGCCGGCGATAACGACGGCGACGCCCGCCCGCCGCGCGCAGTCAATCGACTCGCGCGTGACCGGGCAGGCGTCTGCATCAATAAAGAGCGTTCGCGGCATCTAGTGCACCAGTTTGCCAAATTGAATAGCGCGAACAATCAGCGTTACGCCAAACACCAGCAGTGCGGCGCCGCTAAAGATGACGAGCATCTTGGCCGACCACAGCGGATAGATAAACACGAACATGCCGGCGATGATGGAGAGCGCGCCGCTCAGGATGGCGAGGGCACGGTTGGACGAAAGCTCGGACTCCAGAATGGACATGACACCTTCGACGATCCAGCCAAAGCCGGCCACGATAACCACCATCGTGGTGAGCGTCGCGGTCGAGAAGGCCTGGTTGCGCAGGATTATGACGCCGCCCAAGATAATGAGTAGGTTGGAGATGATGCTCGTCACGCGCCAGCCGGTGGGCAGCAGTGGCTCGAAAACAGCGGTAAACAGCCTGATCGCGGCCGTGATCACAAAGTAGAAGCCCAAGACGGTCGTTAAGAAGACGAGGGACTTGGCGGGCGCAAACAGCAGTGCGATGCCGGCGACGAGCGCCAAGACGCCCGTGATGGCGTAAATCCAGCGCACGGCCTTGACGGCCTTGCCTGCCATGCTTTTCTCGTCAAATCCAAACTGGCTCGATTTTTGGTCATCATTCTTAAAGATGCCCATAATGTCTCCTTTCCGTGCGGCGTAAGCCTTGATCGTTACGACCAGTATCGCCTAAAGGCGCTGACGTATGGGTCGGGGAGGGTGAAACGTAACCCAAAGGCCCCGAATTGTTTCCGTTGTTCCCCACGTCGCGATTTTCTATTCAACAGGTGTAGAACATTGCGGCCCTGTTCGTTATTGCCTACGTTTTAGGTTAGATTTTCCTAAGAACAATTGCTCGAAATTGGGGGTCCCTATGAACGAAACAGTTCCCGCGGCGCCGTCTAGCGCGGAGTCGATGGCAAAGCAAGGTTGCGAAAAGCTCGGCCTGGACACGTTTGACGCGCTGGTCCGCCGCGCCCGTACGTGCCGTCGCTTTGACGAGTCCATGCGCGTGCCGCGCGAGTTTTTGCTCGAGCTGGCGGAACTGGCGCACCTGGCTCCCTGCGGCGCCAATGCTCAGCGTCTGCGTTTTCATGTGGTAAGCGGTTCCGAGGACTGCGCTCGCGTGTTTGACGAGCTTGCATGGGCCGGCGCGCTTAAGGACTGGTCGGGTCCTGCCGAGGGCGAGCGCCCGACCGGCTACATCGCGATTCTTGCTGAGCGCTCCGTTCCGGGCAAGCCAGCCGCTCCCATTACCGAGGTCGACACGGGCATTGCCGCGCAGACGATGATGCTCGCCGCCCGCAGCGCCACGCCCGAGGTGGCAGCCTGCATGTTCAAGGCCTTTACGCCCCACGCGATCGATGCCATGGGGCTCGATAACGACAAGTATGAGCTCAAGCTGATCATGGCGTTTGGCGTTCCGGCCGAGACACAGGTGATCGATGCGATCGATTCCAACCCCGACGGCTCCATCAATTATTGGCGCGACGAGGCGCAGGTGCACCACGTACCCAAGCGCTCGCTTGTCGACGTACTGGTGTAGTTGAGCGTCACCGCGGTGTGATCCGGCGGTAAACCACCACAAAGGTACCTGTCCCCTTTGCGGTGGTGCGAGGGGAGGACGTGTGGCAGATTTGTATTTGGTGCGGCATGGGCAGACTGAGCTCAATGTGCAGAACATTTTGCAGGGTGGGCACGATTCGCCGCTTACGGCGCGCGGGCGCGAGCAGGCGCTGGCGACGCGCGCGGCGTTTGAGGCGCGTGGCGTGACCTTTGACCGTGTGTATTCCTCCCCGTTGGGCCGGGCGCGGCGTACGGCTGAGCTAATTGCTGGTGAGGGCCGCTCGATAGAGCTGGTCGATGACCTGCGCGAGTGGCATTTGGGCTCGCTGGAGGGTACATCAAATCGCGAGATGCCGCCGCAGCCCTGGGGTGATTATCCGGTGGCCTTTGGTGGCGAGTCTGAAGGCGAGCTCCAGTCGCGCATGGTCGCGGCGCTGTCCCACATCATGGCCAGGCCGCAGCACGACTGTGTGCTGGCAGTCTCCCACGGCTCTTCCTGCCAGGAGTTTCTTGAGTATGTGACTGGCAGGGGAGAGCTACCCGACAACGGTGCCGTGCTTCATTTTGGCTATTGCGACGGTGCGTTTTCGCTCCTTGATTGGTAACGAACGAAAGGACCCCTATGAATAAAGACCTGTATCTGGTTCGTCATGGGCAGACAATATTCAACCTTAAGCGCATTATTCAGGGTTGGAGTGACTCGCCGCTCACGCAGCTGGGATGCGACCAGGCGGCGCGTGCCGGCATGTTCTTACGTGCGCGTGGCATTGAACCCGATCATGCCTGCACCTCCACACTTCATCGCACCGAGCAGACTATCGCCAACTTGTGGCCGGGCTTGGCGTACGAGCGCCTGGACGGCCTGCGTGAGTGGTTCTTTGGCGACTTTGAGGCCGAGCGCGTGATACTCATGCCCGAGCGCCCGTGGCGCGACTTCTATTGTCAGTTTGGCGGCGAGGGCCAGATGCAGGTGCGCGAGCGCATGGTGGCGACGCTGACCGAGCTTATGCAGCGTCCGGACCATGCGTGCGTGCTCGCGGTAAGTCATGGCTCGGCTATCAAGGAGTTTATGGATCACGTGAAGGGCGCGGCGGCAGACGAGCGCGACCGTGTGCCAGGCAACTGCTCGGTGCTGCACTTTGCGTTTGACGACGAATCCGACACGTTTGAGCTGATTGAGATTTTTACGCAGGAGGATTACGCATGCGAGCTGGGCCTTGAACCGCTTGTGGCTACTGCAGGTCCGCAGCGCGGATAACGCGAGCGTGGCGGCTCGGGTCGCCGGCATAACTTCTCGAAGCAAAAGGGGCGGAGATGCATGTACCTGCTGCATCTCCGCCCCCTGTTTGTTGAGCTGCCGATTTTTGTGCTGCGCGGTCTGGTCTTGCTAGAACCGCGCGACTTGGTGCGTGAGCAGACCCGTCGGAACCTGCGGCGCGGCGCCGGCGATCTGCGCGGCGGGGAACAGTGCGGCTACAGCAAAGTTGAACGGCTCTTTGCCCGTGTAGGTGCCGGCAGCATGGGCATCGTCGGCCAGGAGCTGTGATGCCTCGACTAGTGCGGCAGCGTAGGCAGGGTCGTCGGCCAGTGCCGGCTCCGGCGCCTGGTCGAGCATGGCATGGATGGCGCCGACGGCGTCCTCGCGCTTGACCTCCCACACGCGGTGCGTAATGCCCGCGGGGTCGGTGACGGCGTAGAGCGAGGCGCCCTCTTTGGCAGCGCCCAGGATGATGTCCATGACGGGCGACGTCTCGTAGGCGAGCGACACGGGGCGCGGCTGTACCTTGAGGTCGGCGATTGCGCGCGCAGCGGCGGTCGAATCGGCGGCAACCGCGTCGCCGCCCGCCAGCGCACCAACCGGGCAGATCGCCACGACACCCGTCACGCGTCCCGGCTCGCCCGAGCATTCGTACACGTAATACGCCGCACCCGGGTCCTTGAGCATCAGACCATCGGCAATGGCTTCGCGCAGGGCTTCGTTGTCACTCAGAATACTGCCCATTGCAGGCAGCGCCTCGAGCACGCGGTCCTGAGCCGGGCGGATGCAGGGAAACGGAAGTGCTTTCATGGGCGGTCCTAACGCGCGAGTCGGTTTGTTCGCGGCTTATTATGCCCCAACTTGGCCGCTCGCGTCCCAGAGCACGTTATCGGCGAGCGCGATTAGCACCTGCTGACAACGAACGATATCGGCGTGGGGCACATATTCGTTGGGCTTGTGCGCGAGCGCGAGCGACCCGGGACCGTAGCTCATGCAATTGCGGTTACCTGTCTTGCCGGCAATGACGGCGGTGTCGGTGTAGCCGGTAAAGAAGCCGACGGTCGTGTCCGCGTCCGTCACGTCATCGGCGGCACGCTTGAGCGCTGCTAGAAGGGGAGAGGTCGGATCGCGCTCGATAGCGGGGCGGTCGCCTGTCACGGTATAGCTTCCATGGCAGCCGGGGACCGCGGCTTCGGCGCCGGCGATGGCCTGCTCTACCATGCGCTTCGCGACGGCCGTATCGGTCGGCGGAGTCAGGCGCATATCGACCCAGACCTTGGCGCGGTCGGGCACGACATAGGGGCGATATCCGCCCTCGATTTGGCCAAACGTGATGGTCGAAGACCCCAGCTCATCGTGCGCGGGCAGCGCCACAAACGCGCGACGGAGCGAACACACGACCTCGGCCATGGCGGCGACGGCATCCGCGCCCTTCCACGGCTGGCTCGCATGCGCCGTCACGCCGGCCATTTCAATCTCGAACCACGTACGCCCCTTGTGCGCCACCTGGATCTGTCCGTCGGTGGGCTCGGTGTCCAGCACCCATTCGCGCGAACCGACCCAGCCGGCATCGATGGCTGCCTCGGAGCCTCGCATAAAGTCTTCCTCGTCGACCGAGCAGATGAGCGAAAAGCCGCGGCGGGGCAGCGCGCCATCCGCCGCCACGCGCTCGAGCGTATGGACCAGTGCGGCAATGGCGCAGGCCAGACCGCCCTTCATGTCGCAGGCACCGCGACCATAGAGCTTATCGTCCCGCATGGTCGCCCCGAGCGGCGGCGTGTCCGCGCCCCAGTCATCTCCCAGGGTGACGGTATCCATGTGGCAGATGTAGACGAGTCGCGCCTCGTCGCTCACGCCCGGCACGGTGACCATGAGGTTGCGGCGCCCGGGGAGTACTTCGAGCTCTGCAATCTGCACGGCATCGAGTACCGGATGGCTCAGCTGCGCCAACCGTTCCTCAACCAACGCTTTGATATAGCGTTCAATCTCATCCTCATACGCGCCCGGGTCTGAGCTGTCGATCCGCACGAGCCCTTGCGTAAGCCGCCAAGCAAAATCTGTATCAACCATAGGCACCTCACAGATAGTTAGGTCAACATACAGATTGTATGCCAAGAAGCGGCTCGGTGCATTTAATGGAGCGCTCACAAAAACGGGGGCGCCTCTCGTGCGAAAGGCGCCCCCGTGGGCATTCAATGTCAGTGACGGGCAGGCCACATGGGGAACTGCCCGTCAGATCAGCCGGCGCTATTTGATCACGCGCACGCGATACATCGACGGAATCTGCTTGAGTGCCTCGATGGTGCTGCTATCCAGGTGCTCGTCGGTGTCGAACATGGTGTAGGCGTTCTCGCCGGCGGACTCGTTGGTCATACGCTGCACGTTGGCGTTGTCCTTGGCCAGGATTGCTGTGATCTGGCCGATCATGTTGGGCACGTTGGCGTGCAGGCAGGCGATGCGGCTCGCGGCGCGCGCCTTGCCCATGCTGCAGGCGGGGTAGTTGACGCTGTGCGCGATGTTGCCGTTCTCCAGGTAATCCTTAAGCTCGCTGATGGCCATGTCGGCGCAGTTGGCCTCGGCCTCGCCAGTGCCGGCGCCCGAGTGCGTGGTGATAAACGTATTGGGCATCTTGACGGTCTTGGGCGTGGCGAAGTCGCAGCTAAACCAGCTGAGCTTGCCCTCGCGCAGGGCGGCGTCAACGGCGTCCTCGTCAATGATGGTCTCACGTGCGTAGTTGATGAGCACGGCGTCGGGTGCCAGCAGGTTGATCTGCTCGGTGCTGATCATGCCGACGGTGTCGGCCTTGCTGGGCACGTGCACCGTGAGGTAATCACAGCCGCGGCAGAGATCTTCGAGCGTGCCCACGCGCTGCACCTCGCGGCTCAGCACCCACGCGTGCTCAACGGAAATGAACGGGTCGTAGCCGTAGACATCCATGCCCAGGTCAACGCAGGCGTTGGCGACCTTGGAGCCTACGTTGCCCAGGCCGATGACGCCGATGCGCTTGCCCTTGAGCTCGCGGCCCACAAAGGCCTTCTTGGCCTTCTCGGCGTCGACCTGAATTTCGGGATCGTCGGCGTTGTCGCGCACCCAGTTCATCGACTGCACCACGCCGCGGCTCGAGAGCACCAGCATGCCCAGGACGAGCTCCTTGACGGCGTTGCTGTTGGCGCCGGGGGAGTTAAAGACGACGACGCCCTTCTTGGCGTACTCCTCGACGGGGATGTTGTTGACGCCGGCGCCGCAGCGGGCGATAGCGCGAATGCCCTCGGGCAGCTCGTAGCCGTGCAGGTCGGTGGAGCGCATCAGGATGGCGTCGGCCTCCTCGGCGGTGCCCACAAACTCGTAGCCCTCGCCAAACTCGACTTTGCCGTCTTTGGTAATGTCGTCGATGGTTTTGATCTTGCGCATGGAAAACTCCTTAGCAGGTTTAAATGAAACAGGGTGGTTTGAGATGGCTGGTCGGCCCGCGCGTTGCGGGCTAGTTAGATCGCGGGCTCAAACTATGCTGCGCTTCGAAGTCCTTCATGTACGAGGCCAGTGCCTGCACGTCTTCCATGGTTACGGCGTTGTAGACGCTGGCGCGCATACCGCCCACCAGGCGATGGCCCTTGACGTTTTGAATCTGGTGCCCGGCCGCGCCTGCGACAAAGGCCGCGTCGAGTTCGGCGTCGCCGGTGCGGAAGGTGACGTTGGCGATGGAGCGGCTGTCGGCCTGCGTAGTGCTATGGAACAGCTCGCTGTGCTCGAGCAGGTCATAGAGCAGATTGGCCTTGGCCCAGTTGCGCTCGGCCATGGCGGCAAGTCCGCCGGTTTTCTCAGCCCAACGGAACACCTTGCCGCATACGTAGATACCAAAGGTGTTGGGCGTGTTGAGCATGGAGCCCTTGGCGGCCTGGGCCTTGAGGTCCATGTACTGCGGCGTCTGCGCAAAGGCGGGGCCATCTGCGATGAGGTCGTTGCGCACGATGACCACGGTCACACCCGCGGCGCCGGCGTTTTTCTGAGCGCCGGCGTAGATGAGGCCGTAGCGCTCAACGTCGAGCGGCTGCGACAGAAAGCAGCTCGAGACATCGGCGACTAGCGGTACGTTGCCGCAGTTGGGCAGCTCGTGGTACATGGTGCCAAAGATAGTGTTGTTCTGGCAGATGTAGACGTAGTCGAGCCCGTCGCCCGCGGCCTCGTCGGCAATGCGCGCGTTGATGTCGGCCATGTTGGGAATGCGGTCGAAGTTGGATTCCTCGGAGCTCGCGAGCTGCACGGCCTCGCCGTACTTGGCGGCTTCTTTGTATGCCTTGTTGGCAAAGTTGCCGGTCACGATGTAGCCGGCGCGGCCGCGGCGCATGAGGTTCATGGGGATGCCCGCAAACTGCAGCGTGGCACCGCCCTGCAAAAACAGGACGCGGTAGTTGTCCGGGATGCTCAGTAGACGGCGCAGGGTTGCTTCGGCGTCGTCGATAATCTGCTGGTACATGCTAGATCGATGGCTCATCTCGAGCACGGACATGCCGCAACCGCGGTAGCCCATCATCTCGTCGGCGATCTCGGCGAGCACGCTGGTAGGCAGTGCGGCCGGGCCAGCTGAGAAGTTGTGCACACGTGCCATCTTCTAGTCTCCCTCGTAGTCGTTTGAACGTTCGGGATACTTTAGCACAGTGGAGCGCCAGGCGCGACCACATCACGGTAAAACTCTACTGCGCCGCTATGATTTACAGGATGGTTACATGGGGGAGGGGTGACCTTACTCCTCAGGCAAATCCAAATCTGCGAGCGAAGACATGAGGTTCTCTAGGCGCTTGATCTCTTCGTCCTAAAGTAGCTACCTCCTAGTCACTACGACGCCAGCGTGGCGATGACGGCTTCGTCGCCGGCGTATATGAGGGTGTTTCCGTCGGGGATGATCGTCTGGCCGTCGCGCTTGAGCATCACCACAATAAACGGATGCTTGCCCTGCGGCACATCGCGCAGGCGCTGGCCGGCCAGGCGACCGTGGGGGGTTACGGTGACCTCGCGCAGCGTAACCTCGGCACGCTCTTCAAACGTCGGCGCGGCCATCACCAGCAGGTCACCTTCCTCGATGACGGTATCGCCGTTGGGCAGCACCGGGTGCGCCCCGTCGCGCAGCACCAGGACCACGAGCATGTCTGTGGCGCTGCCAATGTCCGCGAGCGAGCGTCCGGCAAACGGATGTCCAGCGCCCACCTTGAGCTTTACAAACGACATGCCGTCCTCGTCGCGGTAGTCGTTAAAGGTGCGGCGCACGTCACCGGTCGCATCGATCATATCGAGCTTCTTCGCCACCGCCGGCAGCAGCGAGCCCTGCACCACAATGCTCGACACGGCAATCACAAACACCAGGTCAAATAGGTCGTGTCCGCCGGGAACGCCGGCCACCACGGCAAAGAGACTAAAGACGACCGAAGCTGCTCCGCGCAGGCCCGCCCAGGTTACGAGCGCGACCTGGCGGGGGTTTGTCTTAAAGGGCGCCAACAGCAGACCGACAGCGATGGGGCGGCTCGCAAAGAGCATAAACGCCATGAGCGCCAGGCCCGGCAGCAGCATCTGCGGCAGGCGCGCGGGCGTTACGAGCAGGCCGAGCAAGAAGAAGATGGTCATCTCTGCCATCTCGGTGAGGGTGTCAAAGAAGTGCGCCATCTCGACCTTGCCGGTGATGTCGCTCGCACCCAGCACAATGCCTGCCAGGTACACGGCTAAAAAGCCGTTGCCGCCCAGGTAACTCGGCAGCGCGTAGGCGACGATGGCCACGGCGAACAAATAGATGGTCTGCGCGCCCTCGGCCGTTGCGTGCGCGCGTTCAATCAGGCGGCCCGCCGCCCAGCCGATGGCGAGGCCCAGGCCCACGCCCAGGATAATCTGCTTGGCCAGCAGCACGGGGATGTTAATGTCGCCGCCGGCCGCGAGTGTGGCGAGCACGGCGGTGAGCATGTAGGCGACGGGATCGTTGGAGCCCGATTCGACCTCGAGCAGCGAGTCGGTGCCGCCCCTCAGCGACAGACTGTGCTCGCGCAGAACACTAAAGACGCTGGCCGCGTCGGTGGATGCCACGACCGAGCCCAGCAGCAGGCCGCCGATCCAGTCGAAGCCCAGCACAAAGTGGGCGAACACGCCGGTGATGCCTGCGGTGATGACGACGCCGAGCGTGCTCAGCAGCACCGCCGGCGCAGCGACGGGCTTGGCGCGGTCGATATTGGTGTTAAAGCCGCCGTAGAACATGATGAACAGCAGCGCCGTGCTGCAGACGGTTTCGGTGAGTGCGTAGTCGCTAAAGTCGATGTGCGCCGGGCCGTTGACGCCCAACAGCATGCCGAGCGCGATAAAGATGAGCAGGGTGGGGAAGGGGAGCTTTTTGCCGACGGGTTTGATGGTCAGGCACAAAATGATGACGAGGCCGATAAAAAGAAGGATCTGGTTCATGGATAGTGTCCGCTCCTGGGTGGTTGGCGTGGCACGGTCAGTTGTCTGTGGTTATTTGTACCCAAAGATGGTGGGTTTATGGGGTTGGATTGCGGGCGTGCGCGATATCGTCATAGACGGCTGCCGTCTTTGCCTCTGCTCGGAAACCCTTTCCAGCTTTATTGCAACGGAGTACAATGGGTAACGTTTAAGTTCAACTTGAAGTTTTAGTTGCGGCACCGGGCTTCGGCCGCAATGCAAGGAGAGGCGTACCATGGCGATCTATGTGACATCTGATGCTCACGGGCACGTGCGTGCGCTTGACGAGGCCCTGTCTAAGATCTCGTTGACGTCCGACGACACGCTGTACGTGCTGGGCGACATGATCGATCGCGGGCCCGATCCGGTCGGCGTTATTAAGCTCGTGCGCTCGCTGCCCAACGCCCACGTGCTCAAGGGTAATCACGAGCAGATCATGCTCGATGCCATCATTGGTCAGGATCCGCTCGATGCCGAGACCTGGGATATCAACGGTGGCTGGACGACGCGCGAGCAGCTCAACGACATGGAATTTGAGGCATACGAGGAGCTCGTGCGATGGATGGCCGCGCTGCCGCTCTACGCGGTGGTCGAGACCGAGGAGCGCCCGTATCTGCTGGTACATGCTGGAATCGAGATGAAGGCGGCGCGCGCGTTTTTGCTTGAGCATGGCGTCGATTGTGCCGATGGCGTTGGAGCGGTGGGTGCCGATCGCGAGCTGCTGCAGCAGATGCTCGCGGTACAGTCGTCCGATGACCTGCTGTGGATTCGTCACGGCTATTGGGATGTGCCGACCGGGCTGCTTTCTACCGAGGGTAAGGGCCCGGTCGTTGTGAGCGGTCACACGCCAACGGTGTCGCTCGGGCGTTATTGCGAGGTCGGTGGTCTTGCGGGGCTCGACGAGGAGTCGGGCCGCGGGCAGATCGTGCGCCTGGGCGGCGAGGATGCCGCCGGTGTGCCCGATCGCATCGACATCGACTGCGCTGCCGCCACCGGCTCCGAGTTCGGTCGCGTGGGCATCCTGCGGCTCGATGATGGGGCGGAGTTCTACGCGAACATCAACCCGGGCGAATAATCGGTGCAAGGGGTAGCTAATATGGGAAGGGTTTTTTGACTACTTTTGCCCTTCTGCCCGCAAATTGATTTCTCTGGGACGGGATTAAATAATCATTTGGCTGCCCGCCGGCTAAGTGAGTAGACTTTTTTGGAAATGCCGAGCACCCAACATATTTGCCTCAATAAAACCGCAGGTCACAGACTTGTGCTCTGTCGGTGTGGTCGGGGATTCGGTAAAAATCTACTCACTTAGTTTTACGTGTCCGCAACGAGACTCCAGCCGGGGTGATTCCACCGCAAATTAGCTTCTCCCATCGCCGCAATTAGGCGCCGTACGGATTCCGGTCCCTCTCTATGCGTTGGCGGATGTGGGCGTACTCGATAATCAACAGTACCAGCAGTAGGGCCATGATGGTCAGGTAGCTCACGACGGCGCCCATCAGGCCGAGCAGATTGATCAGAATCACCGGGAGCACCACGCTCACGGCAAAGCAGATCAGGTAGATCTTGGTGACGTCGCCGGCATGGCGCAGCACCGTGATGATGGCGTAGATAAAGTCGATGGCCGCGGTGACGCCGCCGGCGACGACCATCAGCAGCGCCAATGTGCGGTAGCGCTCAAAGTTGAGGCCGTACATATAGCTCATGAGGGGAATACCGGGACCTGCCATAAATGCGGCGCACACGCCGGTGATGACCACGATCAGCGCCATAACGGCAACAATAATCAGGTCAAAGCGACGACGCTTGCGAGGATTAGCCCAAATGCTCGACAAGCGCAGGAGCTGCGGTTTATAGACAAATCCAATGCTCAACAGAATAGCCTGAGCTGGAAAAAACAGGGCATTAAAGTACAACTGGTATTTGTAGGCCAGTGTTCCTTCCATCACAAACTTGGGCATGCTCTCGATAAGATTGAACAGGAATAGCGCGCCAAAGAGTGGGGCGCACTGGACAAACAGGTGGCCGACCTCGCGCAGGCTTACGCGGCGCGATTTTTCGGTCTCGAGCAGGGCGAGCGGCGCGGTGACCAGCACGAGCGAGGCGATCGCGGCGATGCCCATGGCCATGGCCGCGATGGGCATGCTACGCGTGAAGAACAGCGCCACGCTGAAGACCGCGATGACGCCGACGGAGCGTAGCGTTTGACTCATTCCAGCCAAGTAGAGCTTGTCGGCCTGCTGCAGGCGGCCTTCGTACACGTCGGCGACGCCGTCGATGACCTTATACAGGTAGACGCCCAGGCCGATCGTCGCCATCTGCGCGTCATAGCCGCGGGCGCTGCTATACATGAGGCCGCAGCCTAGGGCGAGCGCTCCGCAGATCCAACGATTGAGTTGGTAGGAGGCGAAGGACGTCTTTTCGTCGATGTCCGAGACCTGGAAATTGCGCACGCCGTAGTTGCATGCGATCATGATGAGCGTGCCGGTGACAAAGGCGATGGAGAACTTGCCGGCTTCTTCGGCGCCCACGAGCTGTGTGGACACGATGGTGAGCAGCGGAAACGCCAAGCCCCACACGGCGGTGCCGAGAGCGTTCCAAAGGTAATCGCGGCGGGTGGCGTGCTCCTCGTATTCCGCTTCCTGCATGGAGAAGCCGCCGCCGTAGACGGCACCGAGCAGACGGTTCCACCAAGCGTTGACCATGCGGCGGACGGGGCCGGGCTTGCGATCGCGTTCGCGCCGGCGACGTGTGGCTTGGCTGCTATCGGGCCCGCCGGCGTTGCGCTGACTCAGCTCTTGGATGCGTGCGAGTTCCTCGGCAGTGTGCGAGGCAGGGAAGAGGCCGTTCTCGATGCGGCCGCCCTGGGCCTTCGCGGCGCCGTCTCTCGATGCAGCGGGGTTGGAGACGCCGTTGCGGCGAGCGATGGCGCGGCGAATGCTATCGAGGGGCGTGATGCTCAAAGCGGAGTCCTTTCTATTGCTGCGCTTTAGTATAGACGCGACGGTGTTCGTTCGTGTTTTTGAACGGATTGTTCAATAATTTCGGCGGGCGGCTGTAATTTGTCGGTAAACGTGCGGTATCCTGTTGAAGTTTTGTGACACCCCCGATGCCGCCCACGCGGTACCAAGGAGCTTCTACCTATGGACGTCGCCGCATTCTTACTGGCTCTTGTGCCGATTATTTGGCTGGTCGTGATGCTGCTGTGCTTTAAATGGCCAGCTTGGAAGGCCGCTATCGGATCGTTTGTCCTTTCGTGCTTGCTTGCCTTCGCATGGTGGCACCTGCCGGCAGCGCAGATCGCGACCGCCTCGCTCGAAGGTTTTTTGATGGCTCTGTGGCCCATCGTCCTGGTGATCATCGCCGCGGTGTTCACGTATAACCTGTGCGTTCGTACGGGCGCCATGGACGTGATCGGCAGCATGATCACCTCCATCAGCAGCGACCGCCGTCTGCTGGCGCTGCTCGTGGCTTGGTGCTTCGGTGGCTTTATGGAGGGCATGGCCGGCTTCGGTACCGCTGTCGCCATTCCCGCCGGCATGCTCGCGGGCCTGGGCTTTGAGGCCGTGCCTGCCGTGCTCATCTGCCTGCTGGCCAACGGCGTGCCCACGCCCTACGGCTCCATCGGCATCCCCACGGTGTCCGTTGCCGACCTGGTGGGTTTGGATTCCCTTCACCTAGCGACCGTTCAGCTGGTGCAGCTCGCACCGTTCTTTGTGGTGATGCCGCTATTTATTGTGCTGGTTGCGGGCCGTGTTGCCGATGACCAGGGCAATGCCGCGAGTGTGGGCGAGCGTCTGCACGGTGTTGCCGGCGTGGCGTTGCTCTCCGGCGTGTCGTTTGTCGGCGCGGCTCTGGTCGTTGCCATGTTTGTGGGCCCCGAGCTGGCCGTGGTCGTAGGATCCATCGTTTCGCTCGCGCTGACAGCTGCACTTGCCATGCGTGCCGAGAAGTCGGGGCATCTGGACGCACGCTTTCACATGAATATCGAGGCGGGGGAGAAGCTCACCGTTAAGTCGGCGCTTTCGGCCTGGTCGTGCTTCATCCTGATCTTTGTGTTGCTGCTGGGCACGTCTAATCTGGTGCCCGCTGTACATGCTGCGCTCGCGCCGTTTGCGAGCCATGTGCAGGTGTATTGCGGTGAGAATCCCGGTATGCTTACGTTTTCGTGGATCAACACGCCAGGCGTCTGGATTTTCCTGGCGGCGTTTGTCGGCGGTGCCATTCAGGGCGCTTCGCCGCGCATGATGGGCGAGGTGCTGGCCGCGACTGTGAAGCAGATGACGCCGACGGTGATCACGATGCTTTCGGTACTGGGCTGCGCCAAGGTGATGGGCTATGCCGGCATGATTTCGTCGATCAGTGCGTTTTGCATTGCGGTCGCCGGCGGTCTCTACCCGATTCTGGCTCCGTGGATCGGCGCAGTCGGTGCGTTCGTGACCGGCTCGGGCACGTCCTCGGGCATGCTGTTTGGTCCCATTCAGAGCCAGGCCGCCACTGCGCTGGGTGTGAGCGACTACTGGATGGTCGCATTGAACGCCCTGGGCGTCGCCGCTGGTAAGATGATCTCGCCGCAGACCCTCGCCATTGGTCTTGCCGCCGTGCACGTGCGCGGTAAGGATGCCGAACTCCTGGGCGCGGTGCTGCCCTACGCTGCCGGCATGCTGGTCCTGATGAGCGCCATAGCCATGCTCGGCCAAGGCCTGCCGCTGTAGTCGGCACTTAGGGACGTTCCTTATGTGCCGGCACTTTGGGAACGTCCCTAAGTGCCGGCATCCGGGGACATTCCTTGAATGTTGCCTGTTCAAGAGTGTCCCCAATGACTAGTTGTTTAAAAACGTCCATTGACTAGGCCGCTTGCCTGCGATTTTTGACCGTTGGGCGGGCTTGCCACCCTTGCCGCAAAAACGTTTTTGCATATCGGGTACAACGGGCTTTACGTGAGTAAAGTGCGCGCCGCGTCCAAGTGTCGCGTTTTTAAAGGAGGCCCCATGCCTGGTGTTACCCCTGCAGAAGTTTTGTCCAACTTTGGTATTACGCTCGTTGAAGACCCCGCCGAGAATCAGCCCCGTCTGCTGGTCGATCTACCCGCCGCGGAGCTCGTCGAGCACGCTATCCGCCGCGAAGAAGGCCGCATGGCATCCAACGGCGCGCTGGTGATTGAGACGGGGGAGCGCACTGGTCGTTCTCCCAACGATCGCTTTATCGTTGACACCCCCGATGTTCACGACAAGATTGCCTGGGGTGCCGTCAACCGCCCGCTGTCCGTCGAAAGCTACGAGGTCATCAAAGCCGGCATCGTCGACTATCTCAACGAGCGCGATGTGTTCGTCACGCGCGGTATGGCCGGCGCCGATCGTAACCATACGCGTCGCCTGCTTGTCGCCTGCGAGCGTGCCAGCCAGGCGCTCTTTATTAAGCAGATGCTCGCCCGCCCGCTTGCCCGCGAAATCGCGCGCACCGGCGAGCCGGACTTCTGCGTCCTTGCCGCGCCAGGTTACCAGTGTGACCCCGCCATCAAGGGCCTCAACTCCAGCGCCGCGGTGGTCATCAACTTCCAGGAGCGCGTGATTCTGGTCGCGGGCACCGGCTACTCCGGTGAGATCAAAAAGTCCATCTTCAGCGTCATGAATTACCTGCTGCCCGTCGAGGATGACGTACTGCCCATGCATTGCTCGGCCAGCATGGATCCCGTCACGCACGAGACCGCGATTTTCTTTGGCCTGTCGGGCACCGGCAAGACCACGCTTTCGGCCAACCCCACGCGCCTGCTGATCGGCGACGACGAGCACGGTTGGTCCGACATGGGCATCTTTAACGTCGAGGGCGGCTGCTACGCCAAGTGCGAGGGCCTGGACGTGTTCCACGAGCCCGAGATCTTCAACGCCGTCCGCTTTGGCGCCATCTGCGAAAACGTGGTGCTCGACGAGAATCGCAAGCCCAACTACGACGACGTCTCGATCGCGCACAATACGCGCGTGGCCTACCCTGTGGAGCACATTCCCAACGCGTGGACCAAGGGCATGGGCACCACCCCGAGCGTCGTGCTGTTTTTGACCTGCGATGCCTTTGGCGTGCTGCCGCCCATCTCGCGCCTGACGGCCGACGCCGCCATGTATCACTTTGTGACGGGCTTCACCGCCAAGATCCCTGGCACCGAGGTCGGCGTCACCGAGCCCACGCCCACGTTCTCCTCGCTGTTTGGTGAGCCGTTTATGCCGCTCGATCCTATGGTCTACGCCAAGATGCTCGGTGAGCGTATCGCCGACGGCCGCACGCGCGTCTATCTGGTCAACACCGGCTGGATTGGCGGCGGCTACGGCGTGGGTCATCGCATCGAGCTGGCCTACACGCGCTCACTGGTCGCTCGCGCCCTCGACGGCACCATCGAGGACAGCGAGTTTGTGCACGACGATATCTTTAATGTCGACATTCCCACTACGTGCCACGGTGTGCCCGATGGCATCCTGGTGCCGCGCCAGTACTGGCAGAGCACCGCGCGCTACGACGAGGCGGCGCACAACCTGGCGGTGATGTTCGAGGAGAACTTCGAGAAGAAGTACTCGCACCTGCCCGAGTCCGTCAAGGCTGCCGGTCCGCACGCCCAGGTGTCCGCCGACGCCCGCCATCGCGGCCGCGGCTTGCTGGGGCTCCGCCACTAGCGTCGCCTCAGACCCAAAACCACCACAAAGGGGACAGGCACCTTTGTGGTGGTTTTGCTCGCGCGGATGACTCAGGTTACAATACGCCTGACATATCGCCCCCTTCTCCGGATGGGGGCAGCGTAAGCGCTCTTGTGGCGGCACCGTAGGACTTTGAAGGTGGCCGTCGTAAGGGCGCTTTTTAGGTGCCCTCGCTCGGGCGCGCACAATGAAGGGAGAGCGTATGAAGAGCTTTATTGCCGAGGATTCATTCTGGGAGCTGTTTCCGCAGGCAGCGGTCGGTGTTGTGGTCGTGGAGGGCATGAAGCCCACGGCTCAGATTCCTCAAGAGGACGTGGATGCGATTGCGGCGTTGCTCGACCGCGCCAATATCGATGCGGAGCGTCATCTGACCAGCGACACTATCAGCGAGAACGCACCGGTCATGGCATGGCGCGAGGCCTATCGTCTGTTCAAGACCAAGAAAGGCGCGCGCTGCTCGATCGAGAACTTGCTCAAACGTGTGCTCAAAGGCAAGCCGGTGGGCCACATTACGCCCGCGGTGGATATTTACAACACGGTGTCGCTGACCTGCGCGCTGCCCGTGGGAGGCGAGGATCTGCATGCGATCGAGGGAGACCTTCGCCTGAAGGTGACCGACGGTGGCGATGCGTTCTTGCCGCTTGGCGAGGAGGCGGACGATCCGACGCTGCCCGGCGAGCTCGCCTACATCGATGATGCGGGCGCCGTGTGCCGCTGCTGGAACTGGCGCGACGGCGTTCGCACGGCGCTGTCCGATGATTCGGCCGATGCGTTCCTGGCGATTGAGTGCGTAGAGCCCGAGCGAATGGGGGATTGCCAGGCTGCCGTTGATCGTCTCGCCGAGTTGCTCGAGCGTTATCTGGGCGCTACGGTTGTCGTTAAGACGCTTGTGACCCGCGACAATCCCTGCGTGGAGCTGTAGCGACGCCTGCGGATCATGTTCGCCGGCCCAAACCACCACAAAGGTGCCTGTCCTCTTTGTGGTGGTTTTTATGTTGATGGGTTAACAAATAGGGCGTGCAGGGCTGCCGGCCGTTAAGTACGGCTAAGATGTTTACCCGTTAGCATTATGCAAGCGAAAGGCGGTCGTCTCCCATGCAGCAGAGCGACGAGACACGTTTCGAGGACTTTGTCGGACTGATCAGCGGACTCTACAAGGAGATCCAGCGCATTAAGACGTCTGAGGGCGCAAGGCTGGGTCTCAAGGGCTCCGACGTTATGTGCCTGTACTATCTTGAGCGCAGCAAGGACGGCCTGACTGGCGCCGACCTGGCTCGCATGGCAGGCGTGACCCGCGCCGCCGTCTCGCGTACGCTCGCGCATCTGGAGGAGGGTGGCTACGTCGAGGTCGATGATTCTGGCGATGCCGCCGTTAAGTATCGTGCTCCGGTGCGCCTGACCGCTCTGGGCGGCGAGAGCATGAGCGAGGCGGACCGCATCATTCGCGAGGTGCTCGATACCACCGGTAAGGCTATGGGTGTGGAGCAGCGCGAGCAGATGTATGCGTCGCTGCGCACGATTCTCAACACCCTGCGCGAGATCTAAGGCCGCCAAGGCATTTGCTTCCAATTAACAACTGCATAGTCCCGTTTGAGCGCGTATGCCGTGCCGGGGCATTGCTGTCAAAATTCCCTGCGCGGGACCTGCGCAAGAAAGGATTCGCTATGTCCATTCGTATTATTACCGATTCCGCGAGCGATATGTCGCCGGCTGAGCACCCCGCTCTGCGTGTTCTGCCGCTGTCCGTCACCTTTGGCACCGATGTGTACATGGATGGCGTCGACATCGATCACCAGCGCTTTTACGAGATGCTCGTGGAGCGCGATGAGCTGCCCAAGACCGGCCAGGTCAACCCGTACGCGTTTTCGCAGGCGATTGCCGAGGCGCGTGAAGCCGGCGATGAGGCTGTGATTATTACCGTGGGCGCTAAGCTATCAGGCACCAATCAGAGTGCCCGTACCGCACTTGCCGAGGCGCCGGGCGGCGACGTGTACGTGGTAGACAGCAACAACGTCACCCTGGGTGAGCGCGTTCTGGTCGAGTATGCCCTGCGCCTGGTGGACGAGGGCCGTAGTGCGGCCCAGATCGCGGCGGCCGTCGAGGCCGTCCGTGACCGCGTGGTCGTCATCGGCCTGCTCGAGACGCTGGAGTATCTGGTGCGCGGCGGTCGTCTGTCTGCTGCGGCCGGCGCTGTGGGCACGCTGCTCAATGTGAAGCCCGTGGTGGCTGTCGAGGACGGTCTGATCGTGCAGCTGGGCAAGGCGCGCGGTTCCAAGAACGGCCGCAACCTGCTGAACCAAAAGGTCGAAAAGTCAGGCGGCATCGACTTTTCCATGCCGCTGGCGCTGGGCTATACGGGCCTTTCGGATGCGGTGCTCAAGAAGTATGTCGAGGACAGCGCGGCACTGTGGGCTGGCCACACCGAGGGCGAACTGCCCGTTCACACCATTGGCGCCACCATCGGCACCCACGTAGGCCCCGGCGCCGTCGCCGTAGCCTTCTTCCAGCCCGTCAACTAACCGACCTGCCATAAACCACCACAAAGGGGACAGGCCCTTTGTGGTGGTTTATGCTTTTCCGGGTGGAAGGGAGCGAGCAATGGCGTCTGAGGGCTTTTTTGAACGGGTGTACGAGGTGGTCGAGCAGATCCCCGAGGGGATGGTCGCCACGTATGGCCAGGTGGCGCTGCTTGCCGGTCGTCCACGAAGTGCGCGGTACGTGGGGTATGCCCTGCATAGTAATCCGCGCCCCGGCGAGATTCCCTGTCACCGCGTGGTGTTTGCCGACGGGCACATATGCGAGGGCTTCGCTTTTGGCGGTCCCGATGCTCAACGTGAGCTTTTGCTAGGGGAGGGTGTGGCGTTTAAGGACGATGTACACGTCGACTTGGCCGCCTGTCGCTGGCCTGCCGGACTCTAGCGGCTCTGCCGTGGTCAAAACCACCACAAAGGTGCCTGTCCCCTTTGTGGTGGTTTTCCGTTGCAGGTTTACCGGAGCTAACTTATGGAGAAGCTATGACGGCGCATATTGATGCTAGAAAGTAAACCACGGTGAACTATATTGGTTTCAGCAACGGAGCAGGCAATAGGCGATGAAAAAGCCTGCCCTGTTGAGTTTGATTCGCATTCCTCCCCTCTGTGCGATTCAACGGTGTACTTCGGGAACAGGCCCGCTGGCAACTAACTGCCGGCGGGCCTGTTCCTGTTTGTCGGGGGAGTGCGATGGGCGGAGCCGAAGCGGTTCGGCTCCAAAAAAAGGCGGACGCCGTAGCGCCCGCCCTATAGCAATCGAAAGCTCAAGCCAGCAGATCGGTCTAGTACACCATGCCCATGGCATCCTGAACCTCTGCCAGGGTCTGCTCGGCGATCTCGTTAGCACGACGGTTGCCCTCGTGTAGGACGTCCTTCACATAGTCCAGATCGTTCTCGTAGCGCTGGCGACGCTCGCGGATCGGTGCGAAGTACTCGTTGACGGCCTCGGTCACGTACTTCTTGAGCTGGCCGGAGCCGCCCATGCCGATCTCCTCGGCAATTTCGACCTCGGAGCGACCGGTGCAGATGGCGGCCGTCGAAAGCAAACCGGACACGCCGGGGCGGTTCTCGGGATCGAACGTGATCATGCGCTCAGAGTCGGTCTGGCTCTTCTTGATGCGCTTAGCCGTCTCCTCAGCGGTCATCGAAATATTGATGGCGTTGCCGTAGCTCTTGCTCATCTTGCGACCGTCAAGGCCGGGCAGCAGCGGGGTCTCGGACAGCAGCGCGTCGACCTCGGGGAATACCTTGCCGTAGCGGTTGTTAAAGCGGCGTGCGATGGTGCGGGTGAGCTCGATGTGCGGCAGCTGGTCGCGACCGACGGGCACCACATTGCCCTTGCAGAACAGGATGTCGCAGGCCTGGTGCACCGGGTAGGTGAGCAGAAGGCCGGTGAGCTCGTGGCCCGAGGCCTCCATCTCGGCCTTGACCGTGGGGTTGCGCGCTAGCTCGGCCTCGGACACCAGCGACAGGAACGGCAGCATGAGCTGGTTTGCGGCGGGCACGGCGGAGTGCGCGTAGATCATGGTCTTGTCGGGGTCGATACCGCAGGCAAGGTAGTCCATGACCATGTTGTACACGTTGTCCTGGATATGCTCGGTGGTGTCGCGGTCGGTGATGACCTGGTAGTCGGCGATGAGCACGTTGGTCTTGGCGCCCATGTTCTGCAGTTCAACACGGCCCTTGAGGGTACCGAAGTAGTGGCCCAGGTGCAGACGGCCGGTGGGGCGATCACCGGTGAGCATGGTGAACTTCTCGGGCGTATTGGCCAGGCCCTCGCGAATGGCGTTGCTCTTTTGCAGCGCGACTTCGTAGCTGTTCTCGTTTGGCATGATTGCTCCTAACGTATGTTCATGGGTCAAGATGATAACGCGTTTATTAGAGGGGTGGGGCGTAAGGAGGCGAGGGGCGGGAGAGGGGTGGCTTGTGCGATGGGTGCGGCGCGGCCGCGCTTGACCAACGGTGCCTTGGCACATCCTCGGCAGCTTGCCCTAGAGCTTGTGGTGGCGCTCTTCCTTACGTTCCTCAGCTGCCTGCTCCTCCTGCTTAAAGGCGGGGTCGTCGGGGGTGACGAGCTCGTCCTCGTGCGTGCGCTTGTTGTAATGGTGGCGCAGCACGGGCTCAAACAGATGCAGATGCTTGGCGAAGGCAGCCGAGCCAATGGCGAGCACGGTAAAAATGAGCACGCGCATGGGCACCTCGACCTGATTGATGGCGGCGGCGCCGGCCGAAAGCATGATGCACCAGGCATAGATGAGCAGCACGGCCTGTTTTTGGTTGTAGCCTTCTTGGATCAGGCGGTGGTGGATGTGGCCCTTGTCGGCCTGTCCGATGCTAATGTGGGCGCGCTTGCGGCGCACGATGGAGCTGAACGTGTCGATGATGGGCACGCCGGCAACGATGAGCGGAATGATAAGCGAGGTGAGTGCGGCGGTGCGGCTCACGTTGAGCAGCGAGATGGAGCCCAGCGCAAAGCCCAGAAGCAGCGACCCCGAGTCGCCCAAGAAGATGCTTGCGGGGTTGAAGTTGTAGCGCAAAAAGGCCAGACAGGCGCCAAAGAGCGCAATGGAGAGCGCGGCGGCGTCGATGCGGCCCGAGAGAACGGCCATCGAAAACATGGTGAACGACGCGATGCCGCAGATGCCCGTGGCCAAGCCGTCGAGGCCGTCGATGAGGTTAATGATGTTAGTGAATGCCACCAGATAGATCACGGTAATGGGGTAGGCGAGCCATCCGAGCATGATCTCGCCGGGAGCAAACGGGTTGACGATGACGCCGATTTTTAGGCCGCCCATGCAGGCGATAAGCGCGGCGAGGACCTGTCCGGCCAGCTTTTGCTTGGGCATGAGCTGGAAGACGTCGTCGATAGCGCCGGTCGCAAAGATGACGGTAAAGGAGAGCGCCAGCATGGGATAGCTAATGTGAAGGCGCGGGTGCGGCACCAGGACGGGTGGCCAGCCTAGGTACCAGGTGCCTAGGATTTGCACAATGCAGGCAACGACCAGGCCCAAAAACACCGCCGCTCCGCCCAAACGTGGGATGGGCTTGGTGTTGATGCGGCGCTTAGAAGGATAGTCGACGGCATCGAGCTTAATTGCCAAGCGCTTGACCAGGGGCACCGCGAGGAAGGTCGTGATAAAGGCCGCCGCTGCCACGCATAGGTACGGTATGTAGCTCGGGGATGAAGCCATGAATCTAAAAACCGCCAAGCGTCGAAGGAAAAGGTCAGAAGAACGCCATGCGCAAAGGGCATAGCCGAACCATAATACTCGACCAAGGGGGGTGCATGTAATTGCACGCAGCGATAATCACGCGCTTACCAGATATTGGGATGTTGTCGATGGCTTGTCGGGATGCCGGCGGGGATCCATATGGACTGTATGGTGATTTTCGGCAAAAGAAAACCACCCCCCACGTTACGAAAATGAACCCACCTAAAACAGGTGGGTGCCCTCATCGACTGTTCCAGCGTCCTTAACAACGAAGGATACCTGTACTAGGTACGACTGTGTGGGCTCCCTAAATAAACGCGACGGTTCACCCAGTTGCTCCGCGGGGGGCGGAATACCTACATCATAAAGCGGCACTTTATCGATTCCAGTCTTGACATTACAAAAATCGTGTCGGACGATTACGGCGCCTTGGGCTCGAGCCGTCTGTGGGGTTGATCCCTTTACGTTTGAGCTGCTGAATCGTTGTTTTGGAGCATGGTTTTATGCCGACGTCGTTGACCGAACTTTTTTCGCCCGCCTGCCATTTGTGTCCGCGCCGTTGCGGTGCGGCGCGCGATGAGGGCGCGCACGGCGTCTGCGGTGCTAACGACACGCTCAAGGTGGCCCGCGCCGCGCTTCATATGTGGGAGGAGCCGCCTATCTCGGGCGAGGCCGGTTCGGGCACGATCTTCTTTAGCGGCTGCTCGCTCAAATGTATCTACTGCCAGAACCACGAGATCTCGACCGGCAATTTTGGCCTTGAGATTTCGCCTGAGCGCCTGGTCGAGATTATGCTGGAACTGCAGGACCAGGGTGCCAACAACATCAATTTGGTGACGGCGACGCACTATGCGCACCTGTTGCCTGCCGCGATTGCCGCGGCACGGGCGCGCGGACTGGTTATCCCAATCGTCTACAACACGAGTGGTTACGAGCGCGCGAGTGCCGTGGCGGCGCTGGGCGACCTGGTCGATGTGTGGCTCACCGACTTTAAATATGCCGATGCCGGGCTTGCGCAGTCGCTCTCCCATATAAAGGATTACCCGCGTGTGGCCGTGTCGGGTCTGGCCCAGATGGCGCGCGAGATCGAGCGCCGCGGGGGAGAGTTGGTGGACGAGGACGGGCTTATGAAGCGTGGCATGATCGTGCGTCACCTGGTGCTTCCGGGGCATGCAGACGATTCGTGTCGCGTGCTGGACCTGGTGTGGCAGACGGTGGGCGACGTGCCGATCTCGGTTATGAACCAGTACACGCCCAATGCGCTCATGCGCGAGCAGGGCGGCGAGTTGGCGCGCGCCGTGACGCGTGAGGAGTACGAGCAGGTGCTCGACCATGCCGACGACCTGGGTTTTACGACGATGTTCTGGCAAGAGGGCGGCGCGGTAGACGAGAGCTTCACCCCGGCCTTCGACACCACCGGTGTTCTTACCAGCGCAAAGTAGTGCGTTCGTCGATGATTTTTCTGGGACGGGGATAAAAAATCATCGAGAGGATCGCCTGTTCGAAAAGTTGCCAAAATAGCCGCGCCCCAAAAAGACTGGTTATTGGGCGTTGACAGTTGGCGAGCCGTAGGTAAAATATCGACTTGTCCTGGGGACGTAGCTCAGTTGGGAGAGCGCTGCCGTCGCATGGCAGAGGCCGAGGGTTCGACTCCCTTCGTCTCCACCCTTGGATTTGATAAGCCGCTGACATTGTGTCGGCGGCTTTTTTTAAAAGAAAGGGCTATACCATGGCCGAGCTTGAGTCCCAACCACTGTCTGCCGAGGAGCGCGCCGAGTTGGAAGAGCTCCGCGCTGAGAAGGCCCGCCGCGAGGCTCGGGAAGAGGCCCGTCGCGAGCGTGAGGAGCTGGCTGCCCTGCGTGCCGAGCGTGCGAAGGCCGAGGAGGTCGCCGCGAACGCCGCATCCGAGCGCAAGCCCGCGCCCGCACCCAAGCCCGCTGCCGCGAAGCCTGCACCTGCCGCGCCCAAGCCTCAGCCTAAAAAGGCCGCTCGTCCCAAGTCCGTCGAGCCCAAGTCGAGCCGTGACGAGATGACCTTTGCCCAGCGCATGGTTACCTCCAAGGAGCCTACGGGCGAGAACGAGATCCCTGGCATGGCGCCGGCTCAAAAAATCATCATTGTCCTTGCCCTCATCGCGTTTGTCATCTTTATGGGCTACACGATCCTGACTAGCATGGGCCTGCTCTAACCGATTTGCATCGGGCATCATGTCCGCATGCTCTGCTCTCGTCCAACCCTCAAATTCTGCACCACACATCCGAAAGGTCGCCCCATGGCTTTGACCGACATCTCGCATCCCACCGACATTGCAATGCTCACTGATCTGTACGAGCTCACTATGGCCCAGGGCCTGTGGGAGAGCGGCAAGGCCAATGAGCAGGGTTGTTTTACCGCGTTTTACCGCGACCATCCCTTTGGCAGCGCCTATGCCGTCATGTGCGGCACCGCCGAGCTGCCCGAGCTGGTCGAGAATCTGCGCTTTACGCCCGAGGACATCGACTACCTCGCCTCGCTCCAGGCCCCTGCTGGCGGTGCGATGTTCAAGTCTGGATTCCTCGACTACCTGCGCGATTTTCGTGCGCATGTAAACATCGACGCCGTGCCCGAGGGCGAGCTCGTCTTTCCGCGCGAGCCCATGGTGCGCGTCACCGGCCCCGCGCTGGAGTGCCAGCTGCTCGAGACGGCGCTGCTCAACATCGTCGGGTTCCAGACGCTTGTCGCCACCAAGACGGCGCGCGTGGTGCTCGCCGCCGACGGTCGCCCTGTGGCGGAGTTTGGCCTGCGTCGCGCCCAGGGTCCCGATGGCGGCCTAGCCGTTGCGCGCGCGAGCTACGTTGCCGGCTGCTCCTCTACGTCCAATGTACTCGCCGGCCGCCGTTACGGTATTCCCGTCTTTGGCACGCATGCGCACAGCTGGGTGATGAGCTTCGATTCCGAGCTCGAGGCCTTCCGCGCCTTTGCCAAGTCGAGCCCCAAGAATTGTACGCTGCTCATCGACACCTACGATGTGCGCGAGGGCTGCGAGCATGCCATTACGGTTGCCAAGGAGATGGAGGCGGCGGGCGAGCGCCTGTCGGCTATTCGCATTGACTCGGGCGACCTCGCCAAGCTCTCCAAGTATGTCCGCGGTCGTTTCGATGCCGAGGGCCTGCCCTATGTGGGGATCTCGGTTTCGAACGATCTTGACGAGTATACGATTCAGTCGCTGCTCGACCAGGGCGCGCCCATCGACAGCTTTGGCGTGGGTACCAAGCTCGCGACCTGCTATGACCAGCCGGCGCTGGGCGGCGTGTACAAGCTTTCCGCCCGCCGTGCGAGCGAGGCAGATCCATGGACGCCGGTGGTCAAGCTCTCCGAGCAGCCCTACAAGCGCACGATCCCGGGCGTGCAGCGTGTGCGCCGCTATTACGACGGCTTTGGCGGCCCGGTCTGCGACATGATCTACGACGAGGACCATCTGGCGGGGGAGGGCGCCGCGCGCGGCAATACCCTTGTGGCCGTGAATGATGCCGCCCTGGTGACCGACGTGTCCGAACTTGAGTATCGCGAGCTGCTGGTGCCGATCGTGCGCGACGGCAGTGCGGTGGCTCCGCGTGAGAGCATCCAGGACGCGCGCGAGCGCTGTGCTTGGGCACTCGATCATCTGGACGCAGCTTTCAAGCGCTTCCTGTACCCGCAGACTTATGTGGTGGGCATGGAGCAGGGCCTGGCACAGGTGCGCGACGAACTCGTGCGCAAGAATATGGCCGCGGCTTCTGCCTTTCCCTGGGCTCACTAATTCCTTGGGCGGTAGGGGCGAGTCACGCTCCCTTGGCCGCCAGCTTGGCCGTTCGCTGAACAGTTGATTGGTTTGACGTATGACGACTTCTTATAAAACGATGGTGGTAAAGATCGGTTCGTCCACGGTGGTGGGCGCCGACGGCAAGGTCAACCGCTCCTTTATCGGCGGGCTTGCCGATCAGGCCGCAGCCCTGCGCAAGCTCGGCTGGCGCCTGGTCGTGGTGAGCTCGGGCGCTATCGCCTGCGGCTATCCCGTGCTGGGCTTCGGCCGCAAGCCGGTCGGCGACCTGCCGAGCCTGCAGGCCTGCGCCTCGGCTGGTCAGTGCATCATCTCGTCGGCCTACGACGAGGAGTTCCATGCGCGCGATCTGCTCACCTCGCTCGTGCTGCTCACGCGCCACGACACGGCGCGCCGCACGTCCTACCTGCACGCGCGCGACGCCCTGCTGCGCCTGGTGGAGCTGGGCGTGGTGCCAGTCGTCAACGAGAACGATACCGTCACCGTCGACGAGATCAAGTTTGGCGACAACGACACGCTGGCGGCGCTTGTGAGCTGCCTGGTTTCTGCCGATCTGTGCGTGACGCTCTCGGACATCGATGGCCTCTATACCGCCAATCCGCACGAGGACCCCACGGCCGAGTTTGTTCCTGTCGTGCATAAGATCGATGCCAAGATTATTGCCTCGGCGGGCGATTCTTCCACATCGGTGGGCACGGGCGGCATGATTACCAAGATCCGCGCGAGCCGCATCCTGATGACGGCGGGCATTCAGAGCGTGATTTGCTCGGGCGAGGAGCCCGATGCGCTCGTGCGCCTCGCCCGCGGCGAGAGCGTGGGCACGCTGTTCGATCCGCCGGCGGAGCGTCTGGACATCGCGCCCCGCAAGCTGTGGATCGCGCTGGGCGACAAGGCACATGGGTCGGTGACGGTTGATGATGGTGCTGCGAAGGCGCTGGTTAGCCGTGGCTCTTCCTTGCTTGCGGTGGGTATTCGCGAGGTCGATGGCCAGTTTGCCGAGGGCGATGTGCTCGATGTGTGCGATCCGAGCGGTATGGTCGTCGCCCGCGGTATCGCCGAGGCCGATTCGGACGTGCTGGAGCTTGCTGCCGGCCGCCGCCAGGACCAGATCGCCAGCAACCGCCTGCTCGCAGATCTGGCAGAGAAGCCGGCGATACACAGGGATAATTTAATCGTCTTCGCATAACCAATTGACGCTGCAAACGCCCCTAAGCGGCAATCTGACGTTCAATCGTCGGGCATGACCAAAAGGTCAATGCCCTCCTCTTTCACGTCACCTTGCTCGCTTAGGGGCGTTTTCGCTTTCCGTTCTCTACCTGCGGCATTGTCGTTGCCGGCACTTGTTCGGCACTTGGGGACGTTCTTTTTGTGCCGGCAGGTGGGGACACCCCTTTGCTAGAAGATCCGGCGCAGGTCTCCGCGGTTGAGGGCCTCGTCGAAGAGGTGCTTGAATACCACGCTGCCGTGCAGGCCGTCGTGCTCGAACTCGTTGGTCACCCAGGCATGCGAGTTGCCCACGCGGCTGAGCGTATCAAGCTGCAGGCCCGAATCCACGTACATGTCGTCGAAATACACCGCGGCCTGCAGGGGCACCTCGTTGCACGCCAGTCGCTGCGGGTCGTAGATCTTGTCCCAGCTGGTGTCTTCCATCAGCAGGTCCATGGCGGGCTTGAAGGGCTTGAGCTCGGGCATCTGCTCGAACATCCACGGGAACATGGCCTCGCCGGTAAACATGAGCGGGCGCGCGAGTGTGTCGAACTCGGCACGATGGGCCTTCTCCTCTGCTGCGGCCCAGCGAATGGGCATGGTGTCGCCGTCGGCGTAGATAAACTCCTGCAGTGTCCAGTACAGCGGGTTCGTGCGTGTGTTGGTGCGCTCGAAGGCGCGCATCAAAAAGCTGTCGGATACCGAGGAGCCGCAGCTCAGCGTACCGTCGCCAGTAACAAAAGCGTGATCGATAGTCCAATGCATGCGCTCAAAGCTCGGCTTCATGCCAAAGTCGCTGCCCATGAGCTGTAGGCGCTCGACCGTCATCGGCGAGCCGTCGGGCAGCACGGGCTTCTGAGCCTCGAGCGCATCGGCCAGGGCTGCCACGCGCTCGACGTCAGCGGGATAGCGGTCATAATACTGCTGCGTCTTGGCGGCCATGCGCGGGAAGGTGTGCGCGTAGATCTCGCTTGCGCCCGCCGGTACGTGGGGGATGCCGCCGCAGGTAAAGCTCGCCGCCACGCCCTCGGGGAAGAGCGACAGGTAGCTCAGCGTCAAAAAACCGCCGTAGCTTTGGCCGAGCGTGACCCAGGGCTTGCCGCCAAAGCCCACTAGGCGCAGGTACTCAAAATCGCGCACGATGGAGCTGGCGAGGTGGCGCTTGAGGAAGTCCGCCTGCGAGCGTGCTGTATCGGCGCCGGCGGCCGTTGCGCGATCACCCAGTGCCTTGATCGTGCGTCCGTCCACGCAGCTACTGCGTCCGGTGCCGCGCTGGTCGGGAAGGACCACGCGGAAGTGCTTGACGGCCTCCTCGATCCAGCCGTCGCTTGTGGGCGACAGCGGACGTGGGCTCTCGCCGCCGGGGCCGCCCTGCAAAAACAGGAGCAGCGGCAGATCGTCGTTGATGCGGTCGGGCGCGCAAACCACGCGGTAGAAGAGCTTGATGCTCTCGGGCGCGCCGGCGATGGGTGCCGGCATAGCGCCGCGGCGCATGGTACTGCCGACGGCCAGGAGCATCGGCTCCAGGCCGCGCCAGTCAAGGGGGACGTCGATGCTGTGGTCCTCGACGTAAAGGCCGGGGACGTGGTACGAAGTGATGAGGGCCATGTGAGTCTTCCGTTCGTTGCGGTGTTTCGGGTTGACCAATTCTACCGCCGCGGGCGAGGCCATGCGCAAATCGGCTACCATGGTTGCAAACTTCTAGGAGAAAGGGCCGCCCATGTCGGTCGATATAGCCACGTATGTCCACGATCTTGCCGTTGCCGCCAAGGCAGCGTCGGCCTCGCTTGCCACGGCGAGCGATGAGCAGCGCCAGGAGGCCGTGCGCGCCATGGCCGCAGCACTGCGCAACGGTGTCGACTCCATCGTCGCCGCCAACGAGCTCGATATGTCCGCCGCGCGCGATGCGGGCACCTCGGCCGGACTGCTCGATCGCCTGCTGCTGACGCCCGAGCGCGTCGAGGGCATGGCCGCCGGCCTGGAAAAGCTCGCCGAGCTGCCCGATCCCGTCGGCCGCGTGCTCGACCACCGCGTGCTTGCGAGCGGTGTGGACCTGACCCGCGTGAGCGTGCCGTTGGGTCTGGTTGCCATGGTCTACGAGGCGCGCCCCAATGTGACGGCCGACGCCGCGGGCATCTGCATCCGCACCGGCAACGCCTGCATTCTGCGCGGCGGCTCGCTGGCCTATCACTCGTGTGCCATGATCGCCGAGCTGCTGGCCGATGCGCTCGAGGCCAAGGGCTTCCCGCGCGAGGCCGTGTCGATGATCGAGTCCACCGACCGCGAGGCCACCGGCGAGCTCATGAAGCTCCGCGGTATCGTCGACGTACTCATTCCGCGCGGCGGTGCAGGCTTGATCCAGCGCTGCGTGCGCGAGTCGCTTGTGCCGGTGATCGAGACGGGCACGGGCAACTGCCACATCTACGTGCATGAATCCGCCGACTTTGATAAGGCGCTCAACATTATCGTCAATGCCAAGACCCAGCGCGTAGGCGTGTGCAATGCCGCCGAGTCGCTGCTGGTCGACCGTGCTGTGGCAGATTCGTTTTTGCCGGCGGTCGTTGCCGTGCTGCACGACCATGGCGTACTGATTCACGGCGACGAGGCCACGTGCGCCGCATGCGCCGACGCTGGGCTTGCCGAGGGCGACAACTACGTCGCCGCGACTGAGGAGGACTGGGGTCGCGAGTACCTGGCTCTCGAGATGAGCGTGAAGGTCGTGGCGAGCGAGGACGAGGCCATCGCACACATCAACCGCTACGGCACGATGCACTCCGAGGCCATCGTTGCCGAGGACACGGATGCTTGCGAGCGCTTCCTGGATGCGGTCGATGCCTCGGCCGTGTACGCCAACGCCAGCACGCGCTTCACTGACGGCGGCGAGTTTGGCCTGGGCGCCGAGATCGGCATCTCGACCCAAAAACTCCACGCCCGTGGCCCCTTCGCCGCCGAGGCCCTCACCACCTACAAATACAAGCTCCGCGGCACCGGCCAGGTCCGCCCCTAAACCCCTCGTAAACGAAAACCACCACAAAGGTGCCTGTCCCCTTCGTGGTGGTTTTAGGTGGCGTGGGCGGTTAGGCCTGGAAGGTATCGCGGTCGGGGGCGAAGGACTGCATGGCCGCGATGGTGCGGTCAAAGAGCTCGGGGAGCTCCCAGCCCAACATCTCGGCGCCCTGCGAAATCACGTCGCGCGAGCAGCCGGCGGCAAAGCGCTTGTCCTTGAACTTCTTCTTGAGCGACTTGGTCGTAAAGTCCATAACGCTCTTGCTCGGGCGCATGATGACTGCAGCGCCGATCAGGCCGGTGAGCTCATCGCAGGCAAACAGGATCTTTTCCATCTGCAGCTCGGGCTTGGGCAGCGAGGTGTTGAAGTCGGACGTGTGCGTCTGGATGGCGCGAATGAGCTCTGGAGACGCACCTTCGCCCTTAAGAATCTCGGCAGCATAGATGGTGTGGTTCATGGGGTCGTCCTCATGCTCCTCCCAATCCAGGTCGTGCAGCAGACCGACGATGCCCCAAAACTCCTCGTTCTCGGGGTCGAACTCGCGCGCAAAGTAGCGCATAGTGCCCTCGACCGTCTCGCCATGGGTGATATGGAACGGGTCCTTGTTGTGCTCGTTGAGCAGTTCGAACGCGCGGTCGCGGGTGATTCCGGCGGTAAGCGGCTCTGCCATAGGAGACTCCTTGTGCTCGTGGGTATCGATAAGAATGAATACTACTAGAACAAGAAAACCACCACAAAGGTGCCTGTCCCCTTTGTGGTGGTTTTGGCGCGGTTGGGTTAGTTGAGGGCGGCTTGGGCTAGGCGGGCTTCGGCGGCCTCCTCGGTGACGCCCAAGGCCACGGCGAACTCCTCGATGGAGCGGCGCTTGGCTTCCTTGAGTACGCGCATGTAGTAGGAGCTGGGCTTTTTATCAGCTTCCTCGGCCTGGCGAATGCGGTACATCATGGTCTTTGCCACGCGGACCGTCTCGGGCGCGCCCAGCTTGAGCTGCTGCTTAAAGTGCGTCTCCTCAAGCGAGCTGTTGCGCTCGGTAAAGGTGTCGCACTCCAGCTCGTCATAGTGGCTCAGCAGGTGCTCGGCATCTTGCTGCGAGATGGCGGCGTGCAAACGGTCGGCCTGCGCCACGGGGTACATGAGGATCGTCTGCGCATGTCCCTGCTTGGTCTCGAGCAGCAGCATGGGCTGCGGTGTGTCGTCCCTAAAACCGACGACGGTGCAGACTCCCTGGCCCGGATGAATGACGTGTTGACCGATTGAGAACATGCTGCCTCCAACTTATACGAATTTACGTATGTCTAGAATAACACGCTGACGTGCGCAGACCCTTACTTTATGCAGGAAAAGCACACAACTCTGATAGGTAAGAGTATTCGATAACAGACGCAGCTCATTCACACCTTTATGCATTTTCAACGCCTGCATAATCTGCAGGCAGACTGGCATCTTTGAGTGACTCCATACAAGCTGTAGTCATTTTTGTGCATATGCAATATCTATTAGCTTTACCCTGCGACAGTGCCCGTCGCTTGTGATAGAGTGCTACAAACTCTGGCTTTTGCCCTACGAGTGACCAAGAGCTCGGGGGCTTTAACACAAGGAGGATCTATGCCCGAGAAGATTGAAGAGCTGGTACGCGCTGCGCTTGCTGCGGCCCAGGAGGCCGGCGACCTTTCCGCATTTGAACTTGACGATTGCGCTATCGAGCGACCGGCTGACACTTCTCATGGCGAGTGGACCTCTACCATGGCCCTGAAGTCCGCCAAGCTGGCCCACTGCGCCCCGCGCAAGATCGCCGAGGCCATCGTTGCCCATATGCCCGAGGACCCCGCGATCGAGAAGGTCGAGATCGCAGGCCCCGGCTTCATCAACTTCTACCTCTCCGTTGCCGTCAAGAATGCCATCTTTGGCGAGGCTCGCGAGAAGGGTATGGACTTCGCTAAGTCCAACGTCGGTGGTGGCCTGAAGACCCAGGTTGAGTTCGTTTCCGCCAACCCAGTCGGCCCCATGCACATCGGCCACGGCCGCTGGGCCGCGCTGGGCGACTCGCTCTGCCGCGTTATGGACCACGCCGGTTACGACATCCAGCGTGAGTTCTACATCAACGACCACGGCTCTCAGATGAACACCTTCGGCAACTCCATCAGCACGCGCTATATGCAGCTTGCCGACATCATCGCCAAGCAGGGTGTGGATATCGACGAGGCTCACAAGCTGCTGATCGCAGACCGCGACGCCTTTGTTGCCGACGAGAACGACGAGCACCCCGAGACCCATCCGTACCAGGACAACTTTGCCGAGACTCTGGGCAAGGACTCCTACGGCGGCGACTACATCATCGACGAGGCCGCCGAGTTCTGGCGCACCGACGGCGATAAGTGGGTCAACGCCGATCCGCAGAAGCGCATGGAGAGCTTCCGCGAGCGCGGCTATGTAAAGATGGTCGACAACATGCGCGACCTCTGCCACGCCGTCAATTGCGACTTCGATCGTTGGTTCTCCGAGCGCTCGCTGTATGTGAAGGACACCGAGGGCGAGACCGCCGGCACCTCCGCCGTCGACCGCGCTTTTGAGAAGCTCGACAAGATGGGCTACCTCTACACTAAGGACGGCGCCCTGTGGTTCCGCTCCACCGACCTGGGCGATGACAAGGACCGCGTTCTGATCAAGTCCGACGGCGAGTACACCTACTTCGCCTCCGACGTCGCCTATCACTGGGATAAGTTCCAGCGCGTCGACCACGTCATCGACATCTGGGGCGCCGACCACCACGGCTACATCGAGCGCGTCCGCTGCGTCTGCGACGCTCTTGGCTATCCCGGCAAGTTTGAGGTTCTGCTGGGCCAGCTCGTCAACCTGCTGCGTAACGGCAAGCCCGTCCGTATGTCCAAGCGCAAGGGCACCATGGTGACCCTGCAGGAGCTCGTCGACGAGGTCGGCTCCGATGCCGCTCGCTACACGCTCATCTCCAAGAGCTCCAACCAGATGGTCGACTTCGATATCGAGGCCGTTAAGAAGCGCGACAACTCCAACCCGGTGTACTACGTGCAGTACGCTCACGCCCGCGTGTGCTCCATCCTGCGCCGTGCCGCTGACGTTACGCCCGAGCAGGCTGACGAGATGGGCATGAAGGCCGTCGCCGCCAAGGCCATCGGTGAGAACGTCGATTACTCGCTGCTGACCGACCCGACCGAGCTCGCCCTTTCGCGCAAGCTCAACGAGCTCACCGACCTCATCGCCAGCTGCGCTCGCGACCGCGCCCCGTTCCGTCTGACGCACTTTGCTGAGGAACTCGCCGGCGACTTCCACAGCTTCTATGCTGCCTGCCAGGTTCTGCCGAGCGAGGGCCGTCCCGTCGACCCCGAGCTTTCGCGTGCCCGTCTGGCCGCTTGCGACGCCGTCCGCGTGACGCTCGCCCTGGTGCTCACCCTTGTTGGTGTCTCCGCTCCCGAGCAGATGTAAGCTACGGGTCATTTGACCGCGCAAGTTTGGTTTAACTGAGCCTTGAAAGCCCGATCTCCCATATGGAGGTCGGGCTTTTTGCACAAACGCCGTCGTATTGACGAATTTGGGACTGCTGGAAATACGAAACTATGCCGGTTTACTACGATGAATTGAGAAATTCCAACCACGCCGGCTTTTCGCAAAAAAGTGCAAGGCATCTACCTGCGGTTTTAGTTCAACAAATTTCGGAGTGGTCGCGGTTGAGCGATTCGTCGTAGTAAACCGTCATAGTTTTGGCGGAGGCATTCAGGTTTGTGGGCGGTAAACCAAAGATTGTCCCTTTTGACTAGTCGTTTAAGAACGTCCTCAATGACTAAGTTGCAGGTGGTTGCGGTTGTGTTACACTAACGCTGCGTATATGACGCAAATATCTCGATACAGATCAATGATGTCCGTCGGTATTTGACGGAGCTAGACTGTTTAGCCGCCCTGAAGGTTTATGCAGGGAGCATGTGATCACAGGGCTTGAAAAGAAAGTTGAGCAAACACTGTGTCTGATCAACAGCAAGAAAACGAAATAACGACGACGCAAGCCGCTCCCGCTGCACCGGTTGCGTCGGACCAGGTCGCGGCGCCCGCGCAAGCCTCGGCTCCTGAGACGCCTAAGGCTGCTTCGACGCCTACGCCTGTAGCGGCTGAGAAGGCCGTGTCTGCAACTGGTGAGGAGGCTGCTCCGGCAAAGCCCAAGCGTACGCGCCGCGCGGCCAAGCCTGCCGATGACGGCGAGGAGGTCACCAAGCCCAAGCGCCGTACCACGCGCACGACGCGCGCCAAGCGTACCGTTGCAGCTGACTCCTCGGCGCCGATTTCCGATGAGGTCGCGCAGGCACGTGCGTTGGCGCAGATTAGCGAGGCTCAGGTGGTGCGCGCCCGCCGTCGTGCTGCCGAGCGTGAGGCCGCGGCTCTGACCGAGCTTGCAGCTCCGTTTGTGCCCGAGACGCCTGCCGCCACCGAGACCCCTGTCGCCGACCAGCCAACCGAGAAGCCGGTACCGCGCACACGCCGTCGCACGGCTGCTAAGGCCGAGCAGGTTGCCGATCAGGTAACCCCCGAGCTCGCTGAGGCTTCGGTCCGTTCCGCGGCAGGGGAGGGCACATCGCCTGTTGAGCCCGCTGCGCCTGTCGAGGCCAGCGAAGTTCCCGTTGTCGATCCGGCTTTGCGCCCGCACCGTCGCGGTCGCAAGCCCAAGGCTTTCGTCGAGGCCGAGAAGGCCGCAGCCGCAGCCGCCGCCGCTCGGGATGCTGCGGCGACCGCCGAGCCTGCAACCGCTGCCGACGCGCCCGTCCAGGATGCTACGACTTCCGAGGCCGTTTCTGCCGATGTCGAGCCCGCCGACGTCCGTCCTGGTCGCAGCCATCGTACTGCTGCTAAGCGCACGTCCAAGGCCAAGGCTGCCAAGAAGGGTGCGTCCGAGGTTTCCGCCGAGACGACCGCCGATGCATCGACTGATGCCGCCGAGCCCCAAGACGTCGAACAGTCTGCGTCCGAGAAGCCCAAGCGCGGTCGCAAGAAGTCCGCTAAGGCCAAGGCCGTCGAGCAGCATGCCGAGGCCGAGCCGCAGGGCGATTCCAATGCCGAGGCCAGCGATGATGCTTCGGCTAACGAAGACGCCTCCGCAACCGATGGCACCGCCCCCGTCGAGACCGAAGAGAGCGCTCGCCCCAACCGCCGTCAGCACAAGCGCAACGACGAGCGTAATGACCGCAACGAGCGCAAGGACGAGCGTAACAACGATCGCCGCAACCGTCAGCGCGACCGCAAGCAGCGCAATAAGGAGCGCAATGCCGCTCCGACTGAGCCCACGCTTTCGCGCGAGGAGCTCGCGGCCATGAAGGTCGCCGAGCTGCGCGAGAAGGCCAAGGAGTTCGAGATCGAGACGACCGGCAAGAAGAAGGCCGAGCTCGTCGAGGAGATCTACACTACCGCCGCAAAGGCCGAGGGTTTCCGCGATATCAAGGGCATTCTGCAGATTCGCCCAGACAGCTCCGGCATCATCCACGCCCATGGCTACATGAAGTCCAACGACGACGCCTTCGTGCCCGCATACCTCATCCGTTCCGCGCGTCTGCGCACGGGCGATGTCATCGAGGGCTCGCTGCGTCCTTCGCGCGGCGGCGACAAGCGCGCCGGCCTCGCCAAGATCACGACCGTCAACGGCATGGATCCTGAGCAGATTCGCAATCGCCCCAAGTTCGGCGACCTCACCCCGGTCTATCCCAACGAGCCGCTGCGCATGGAGCATGGCAAGGATTCCATTACCGGTCGTGCCATCGACATCGTGTCGCCGATCGGCAAGGGTCAGCGTGGCCTGATTGTGTCCCCGCCTAAGGCCGGCAAGACGACGATCCTCAAGAAAATCTGCCAGTCTATCTCGATTAACAACCCCGAGGTGCACCTCATCTGCCTGCTCGTCGACGAGCGCCCCGAAGAGGTCACCGATATGCAGCGTTCCATCAAGGGCGAGGTTGTGGCGTCGACCTTCGATATGCCCGCCGACAACCACACTCGCGTGGCAGAGCTCGTCATCGAGCGCGCCAAGCGCATCGTGGAACTGGGCGGCGATGTTGTAGTTGTGCTCGACTCCATCACGCGTCTTGCCCGCGCCTACAACTTGGCGGCGCCCGCCTCAGGCCGCATCCTTTCGGGCGGCGTTGATTCGGCGGCACTGTATCCGCCCAAGCGTTTTCTGGGTGCAGCCCGCAATATCGAGAACGGTGGCTCGCTCACCATCCTGGCCTCCGCACTCATCGATACCGGTTCCAAGATGGACGAGGTCATCTTTGAGGAGTTCAAGGGTACCGGCAACATGGAGCTCAAGCTCGACCGCGACCTGGCCGATCGCCGCATTTTCCCGGCCATCGACCCTGTTGCCTCGGGTACGCGCAACGAGGACCTGCTGGTCGACGAGCAGATGCGCCCGTTTGTCTTTGGTCTGCGTCGCATCCTCGCCGGCATGAACAATACCGAGCGCGCGGCCGCATCGTTTATCAAGGGCCTCAAGGGCACCAACACCAACCAGGAGTTCCTGGTGCGTTCGGCCAAAAAGCATAGCGACTACGAGCAGACGTTCTAAGTCGTCAACCGCACGCGGCGTTATTGCCGGCGCGATGAAGGGTCGGGGCTTGCGCCTCGGCCCTTTTTATATCGCCACTCGGCGCCAGTTATCGACCATAAGACTGGCAAGCAGCAGGTTTCCCGTTTCAATCCGACATCGTCGCTTGCAATCGACAGGGCGGTTTCGCATAATAGCTTTTAAGCTTCGCGACGGAAAACGCAGATGAAACGAACCATATACCGTTGCTTTGGGGCATAGCCCCGCTTCATCTTCTCTCGCGCAGCCAACTGAATGATGCGATTTGGGTGCTGGAAGATGGGGAGAGCTCATGGCTTCTTCTGATGCAACACAACGAGCAGTCCTTGCCGGACTTTCGTGCGGGATCGGCCTGGCCGCCCCCGTGGTTATGTATGCCGCGACGCTGCCGTTTTCGTCGGTGAACGAGACGGTCGTGGCGGGTGCGGTTCCCTTCGCCGTGGGCGCGGTGGCGGGCGTGGGTATCTATGCCGCCTCGCTGGGCATCTCCGAGTACCGTGCGCAGCGTGAAGAGCGTCTGTTCCAGCCCGATGCCATGGGCGGTGCTGCCAATCTCAATCAACATCAAAGTGAGTTCAAGACCGCCTCGATTCCGGCTCAGCAGCAGGATGCGACTCCTTACGCTGCGGCTTCTGCTTCTCAGGCTCAGGCGGAGCAGTCTACCTCGGCATACCTTTCCGGCCTGACTGGTGCGTTCCAGCGCCGTCATGCCGATGATGGTGTCCCTACCATCGCTCGAGCCGCAGATGCCATGGACGAGGCCGAGGCTTGGTCCATGATCGACAGTATGCTCGACGACGATTCGCCGGTGAGCTGCGACCCTGCGCACTCGCGCGACGTCTATCAAGTCGCCATCGACGAGCTCACCAACGGCGGGCAGACCGGCTCCTTCAATCGCGACGACATCGCCGCCGCGGCACGCGCCGTGTCTGGCTCCCAGGCCGCCCCTGCGGGCAGCACGGCGGCTTTCGTGGCACTCGTCGCCAACGCGGCAGCCAATAACGCCTACAGCGCTACCTCGGCGGACGCGAACGCTTCTGCCGACAATTCGTACGTTGATGAAGCCATGGCCGCGGACGAGGAGGCCGTTGCCGCCCGCCGTGCCGCCGAAAGCTCGTTGTGGGGCGCTCCTGCCCAGCAGCAGGCGGCTGAGGCTGCGCCGTACAATGCAAACCTCGCCAGCATGCCTATCATCTCCGGTGCCGCGGACATCGATCTCGATGACCTCGATGAGCCTGCAGCCATCACCGCATCGATTGATGCCCAAGATCGCATCAACACCGGCGACCTTCCAGATGCCTCGCTCGAGGTTGATGTCCCCATGGCCGATTACTCGGGCCACGAGGACATGTGGGCCGCCGCCACCGCGATCCTGGATGAGATTGACGAGCCTGCTCCTGTTACGGCCCCCGCTCCCGTCGCTGCCCCTCAGCCTGCTGTCCCCGCCTATGTCGGCCGTCACAGTGCTGTGTTCCCCGAGGATACTGCCCGTATCTCGCGCGAGAGCATCGAGCGAGCCGAGGCTATTGCCGCCGGCATTATGGAAAATCGTCGTCACGAGCGCGTCAATCAGATCCTCGAGGAAGAGATCGAGCGCCTGCAGTCCTCTACCGCCAAGCGTACGGGCCGTGCCTATCTGAGCGTTATCGAGGGCGGTACCGCCAGCTTTGCGCCGCTCCGCGCGGAGGCATAACTTCTGCATGGTTAAGATCAATCGAAAATGGGCGGTCGTGACCTGCCTGATGGCGCTCTTGATCTGGGGCAATTCGCTGGTTCCCGGCTCGGGGTCGGGCTCACTGAGTCTAACGGTCATGGAAGCTATCCGCGGTTTCCTGCACGGCGTGGGACTTCCATATGAATGGGTGACCAACTTTGTTGTTCGCAAGTGCGCGCATTTTACCGAGTATATGGTGCTCGGCATCCTGGCAACGCACGCCTTTGATTTTGAGGGCCGGCGCACCTTTGACGTGCTGCTGCCCACGGCGGTGTTCCTGCTGCTGATTCCTTCGATCGACGAGACGATTCAGCTCTTTGTGCCGGGACGCGCTGGAATGATCACCGATGTGATGATCGACTGCTGTGGAGCGGCAACGGGCGTTGTGCTCCGATATCTCTTACGGTCGCTGATGTGCGCCAAAAAGGCCGCCTAGGACGTATTGTTTGGTCCTAGGCGGCCTTTTTTATTTGAGGGCTTATATGAGGCGTGGTGGCGTCGTTCCGTAGGTCGGATTTGCCGGGCGTGCCACGCCCCGTGGGTGCGTCTGCTACTGAAGCGCCTGTGCGCCCAAGGCCAGGCAGCCCATGATGCCCTGCTTGCCCTCGAGGCTGTTGTTGACGATGTAGCTATCGATGTCGTTGACCTCGGGCGTGACGATATAGCCGTTGAGCATCTCGGCGCACTTTTTGCGTGCGAGCGGCACGATGGGAGTGTGGTCGGCCACGCCGCCGCCGATGATGATCTTTTGCGGCGCGTAGCACAGCGTGTAGGTCATGAGTGCCTGTGCCAGATAGCCGGCGAGCAGGTCCATGGCCTCCGAGTCATCGGCCATGTCTCCGGCGCTCTTGCCATCCCAGCGCTTTTTAACGCCGGGGCCGGCGATGAGGCCCTCGAGACAGTTGTCGTGGAAGGGGCAGGCGCTGTGCTCGCCAATGGTGTCGCGCGGGTCGCGCGTGACCAGGATGTGGCCGGCCTCGGGATGCATCATGCCGTGCACGAGCTGGCCGCCCGAGAGCACGCCGGCGCCCACGCCGGTACCGATGGTCAGATACACAACGTCAGTGAGGCCCTGGGCGCAACCAAAGGTGACCTCGCCCAAGCAGGCGACGTTGACGTCGGTGTCGTAGTCGCAGGGAATATTGAGCTCGTTTTGGATGGTGCCCAGCAGGTCAAAGTAGCGCCATGCCGTTTTGGGCGTCTCCAGGATCTTGCCGTATTGGGGCGAGGCAGGGTTGACTGCGGTGGGGCCAAAGGCGCCGATGCCCAGCGCGGCGATGCCCTTGTCGGCAAACCATGCGTTGACGGCCTCGACGGTCTCCTGCGGAGTCGTGGTCACGATCTGCTCACGCTCCAGGACCGTGCCGTCTGCATAGCCCGTGGCGCAGACCATCTTGGTGCCGCCGGCCTCGAGCGCTCCGATAAGTTGCTGCTCTTCCATAATATTCCTCTCACTGGGACGAGTTGCTCCATGACTAAAGTATAGAGCTCTAAACCATTTAAGAAAGCGCCATAAAATGAAGCCTCGCAACGCGGCAGGCGGTGCGGGGCTTCTTTAGTTACTTTAGTTGCCGGGCCGTCCTTACCCGCGCGGTTTGATTTTATCACGCAGGGACTTGAGGTTCTCCAGTGCCGCGTTAAGCGTCTCGTCTCGCTTGGCAAAGTGGAAACGAATCAGGTGGTTGACGGGCTCGCGGAAGAAGCTCGAGCCGGGCACGGCGCCCACGCCCACCTTAGACGCGAGGTCCTCGCAGAATTCGAGGTCGCTGTCATAGCCAAACTCAGAGATGTCCATCATGACGTAGTAGGCGCCCTGCGGCACGTTATGCTCAAGACCGATGCTGTCGAGTCCCTGGCAGAACAGGTCGCGTTTGGCGGCATAGAGGTCAAGGACCTCATCGTAATAGCTGTCGTCGAAGTTGAGGGCGGTGACGACGGCTTCCTGCAGGGGAGCGGCGGCGCCCACGGTGAGGAAGTCGTGGACCTTTTTGATGCGCTCGGTGATTTCGGCAGGGGCGATAGTGTAGCCCAGACGCCAGCCGGTGATGGAGTAGGTCTTGGACAGCGAGCTACAGCTGATGGTGCGCTCAAACATGCCGGGCAGCGTGGCCATATAGACGTGCTCGTGGGGCGCGTAGACGATGTGCTCGTATACCTCGTCGGTGATGCAGTAGGCGTCGTACTTTTTGCAGAGGTCGGCGATAAAGGTGAGCTCATCGCGTGTAAAGACCTTGCCGCAGGGGTTGGAAGGGTTACACAGGACGATGGCCTTGGGGTCGTTGTCGCGGAAGGCCGCCTCGAGTGTCTCGCGGTCAAAGTCGAATGTGGGCAGGTTGAGCGGCACGTAGATGGGCTCGGCACCCGAAAGGATCGTGTCGGCGCCGTAGTTCTCGTAGAACGGCGAGAAGATGACGACCTTGTCGCCGGGGTTGGTGACCGTCATCATGGCGGCCATCATGGCCTCGGTGGAGCCGCAGGTGACTACGATATTCTCGTTGGGGTTCACCGGTATGCCCATAAAGTGCTCCTGTTTGGCGGCGAGCGCCTCGCGCATGGCCTGGGAGCCCCAGGTGATGGAGTACTGGTGATAGAGCGGCTTGGGGTCGCTGGCGATGGCGCTGAGGCTATCGAGCAGCTGCGCCGGGGGATCGAAGTCGGGGAAGCCCTGCGACAGGTTGACGGCGCCGTACTTGTTGGAGATGCGCGTCATACGGCGGATGACGGAATCGGTAAACGTTGCCGTGCGGTTGGAGAGTTCTTTCATGCCGGTCCTTTCGAGCATTTGCAGTGGGGCAAGTTTACTCCTATGGAACCGGTAGGATTTGCCCGAAATGGATCCAAAAAACTCTTTTCAAAATTCTTGAAAATTGGGGCTTGCATCGCGTGGCGTTCCTTGCAATAATAGTCGAGCGCGAAGCGCACAGGACACGGTGGGTGTAGCTCAGTTGGCTAGAGCGACGGGTTGTGGTCCCGTAGGTCGAGGGTTCGAGTCCCTTTACCCACCCCAGTTCTTGCTTCGTGTTGATATCGGGTCGTTAGCTCAGTTGGTAGAGCAGGGGACTCTTAATCCCAAGGTCCAGGGTTCGACCCCCTGACGGCCCACCAATGCAAGTTAAGACGGTCAACTTCGGTTGGCCGTCTTTTTTTGTTGACCTTTCATGGGGTCGAACCCGAAAGGGCGCGGAGCTGAGGAAATGCGTAAGCATTTACCAGCGCAGCGCGCAAGGCGCCTTGGCGCCGCAGCGGCCGCCTGCGCAGCAGGCTGACCCCCTGACGGCCCACCCAAAGATCGTTAAAGCGACTGGCTTAGGCTGGTCGTTTTTTTGTTAACCTCGCATGGGGTCGAACCCGAAAGGGCACAGCTGCTTTCACAGATCGAGCCTACCCTGGGGATCGGTAAAACCGTCAGTACCCTCCTTGAGTTTCTTCTCGTCTGCCTTCACACGACGCTCGAGCTTTTTTGTATCCTCGGCAGGCGGTAGGTTCTCGGGGACAATTCCGCGGTCGATGAGGCTGCCACGCACGCTTGTGTTGTTCTCGACGTGCTCTTGCTTGATCTGGTCCAGACCGTACAGGTCGTGTTCCTCGGCGTTGAAGGCCGTCATCGAGTTCGTAAGGTCCTTTGCTTTGATGAGGACATCGGCTAACCTGTCCGCCAATGCCGCGCTCTTGGGTACGCCGAGCTGCTGCTTCATTTCCGCCGTGCTTCTGCCGCCGAATAACGCTTCATCGCCCTTCGACTTGATGATCGCGAATCCTTTGGAGTCAACGCCGCGTTTGAACGCAATACCCGAGAGCTGTTTCTTTGAATCGGATAGCGAGTGGCGCGCCTGCAAGCGCTGAATCTCTGCGAAGCGCTGCTCTATGAGCTCTTGGCGGCGCGTCTGGACGGCAAAGTATGCCTGCGCGAGCGCGATCTCCGGCTTGTTTGGATCTCCGTTTTGGGCGATTAAATAGCATGCGTAGCGCGTAAGTTTGTAGTCTTTAACCGCGCGAGCGGCGACACCGGCAGTTACCATTTTCGTGGTGTCACGAAAATGGGAATCAACTGGAGTTTTGTTTGTTTCGCACGAGACTTTTGCCCTCTTAACAACTTCGGCGAAGTTCTCCCATCGAGTGTACCCCATGGGTTCCATTAAATCGCGTGCGAGCCAATATTCAACGCCGTCTTCCACATTGGCGTAGCTATCAAGTTCGACACGCCACTTCTCGATATCTCTACTGTCCATATCTCCTCCTCGCTGGTCTATTGTCTATGCGGGCTTTGCCCACTCTGTATTCAGAATAAGGATACGCTGCCGTGCGGACACGAATGGGCCCGTGCTGCTTCGAGCTCACGGGGCCCATGGATATCGATTGGTTGTGTTCTGCTTTAGATAGGTGTCCGGTTTAATCCGCTCGATAGTGCGACCCGAGACTTTCAGTTCGCTTGCGCATGGCTTTGACCATTTCCTGTGCTAGTCGAATCTGCGACTGTAGGCGGGCGAGGGCTGCGATCTCGCTGTCATCGGTATGCGGCTTGCTCAGCGCCATGGCCTTGTCTTGCAGGCTTTCAAGCTGTTGCAGGGCCTCGGATAGGCCTGTTTCGGTCCTGTTGATCATGCAAAAGGTGCTCATCGTGTGCCTAAGGCTGTGTGTCAGGCGTTCGGCATCTGTTGTGGCAATGCCGTACTGGGGGAGGGTGATATCCGCCTTCAGGGCCGCCTCAGGCTCTTTCTGCGCTGTGAGGGCTGCCGATGCGCCCGCGATACGTCCGAATACGATGCCGTTGGCGCTTGACAAGCCACCAATGCGGTCGGCGCCGTGCATGCCGCCTGTCGCCTCGCCGCAAGCGTAGAGGCCCTCAACGCCCGTGTGCGCGGTCTTATCGATCTTGATGCCGCCGTTAGCGGCGTGGGCATACATCGCAACGCGCATCTCGTCAGTCGGGGCGATGCCGTGCTCGTCTTGCAGCCAGGTGGCAAAGGTCTGCACAAACTCTGGGACATCCTCGCGGGGGAAGTCGTAGTGGAGTGCCAGGCCTTCGACACCTGCCTGATCGATGACGAGATCGATAGCGCGGGAGGCCAAGCGTGACGTGAAGGGACCATATCCAGAGCGCTGCTCGAGCAGGTCGTCCAGCTTGTCGTCGGCAATATCTGCCGGCTGGTCTACATGTACGTAGCGCCAGGTCTTCTCGTTAAAGACAAGGTTGCGCTTGGGCTCGATGAAGCCGGGCATCATCTGCATGAACTCTATATTAGTAAGCGATGCGCCGTGCGCCAGCGCGATGGCCTGTGATGAGCTGAGCACGTCGGCGGAAGTGAGGCTTCGCTCGAACAGGCCACCCGTGCCACCGGCTGCGATGATCGTGGCTTTGGTAGCAAAGGGCACGATTCGATCTTCGGTGAGGTTGTAGAGCACGGTTCCGGTGATTCTGCCGTTCGTGTCCTCAATAAGGTCGATAAGCTCATGGCGGGGGAGCAGGCGAATGCCGAGCGACTCGATCCGGGCTGTCAGAGCGTCCTCAAGGGGCTTGCGGGTGAGGCCGCGCCACATGCGCGTCTTGTGGTCAAAGCAGGGGATAAACTGCTTTTGCTGAGCGCTCTCAGCGTTTTGCGGACGCTTGAGCTCAACGCCCAGGTCTTGCTCGAGCCATTCAATTGCCTGGGGAATGCCGTGGACAAACGTCTGGACAAGCTCGGGGTCGGCGACACCGCCGCCGACGGTCTGGATGGTGTCGATGAGGTCTTGTTCGTCGTCTTCGTTAACGGGTCCGATAAGCCCTAGGCCCCAGGTTCCAGGGAAGAAGCTCGATCCACTCATGGTCTTGCCGGCGCTTGCCACAGCGACGGTTGCGCCCGTGCGTGCCGCTTCGATGGCGGCACAAAGGCCCGCAATGCCAGATCCAATTACCAGTACATCAGTCGATTCCATCGGATTCCTTTCTCGTCCGGCGCATTGTCGCACGGGTGATCGGCAATGGGGCCGCAAAGACCCGGCAAATCGGTAAAGGGCAAATATGGCAGGTGGGCGTCAGGTGGACTCGGCCACTTCGGTCGGCCCATTTGATAAGTTGCGGTGGAATACGGACTGTTTTGGCCTGTATGGATGCAATTCAGTCCGTATTTCACCACAACTGATACATCGGACCCTTTAATAAGAGTAACCAATTTGAGACGGGGCAAACAAAACGAGCCGCTACCTCGAAAGGTAGCGGCTCCAAAGCTCAACTATATGAGCATCGCGCGGGCGCGATTAGGCCTTGAGGGCCTCCTCGACGGCGACAGCGCAGGCGACGGTGGCACCAACCATGGGGTTGTTGCCCATGCCGATGAGACCCATCATGTCGACGTGCGCAGGCACGGAGGAAGAACCGGCGAACTGGGCGTCGGAGTGCATACGGCCCATGGTGTCGGTCATGCCGTAAGAGGCAGGGCCGGCGCCCATGTTGTCCGGGTGCAGGGTGCGGCCAGTGCCGCCACCAGAAGCGACGGAGAAGTACTTCTTGCCAGCCTCGATGCGCTCCTTCTTGTAGGTGCCAGCGACGGGGTGCTGGAAGCGCGTGGGGTTGGTGGAGTTGCCGGTGATCGAGATGTCGACGTTCTCGTGCCACATGATGGCAACGCCCTCGCGGACGTCGTCGGAGCCGTAGCAGTTAACGGCAGCGCGGGGACCATCGGAGTAGGGGATGGTCTCGACGACCTTGAGCTCGCCCGTGTAGTAGTCGAACTGAGTCTTCACATAGGTGAAGCCGTTGATGCGGGCGATGATCTGGGCGGCGTCCTTGCCCAGACCGTTCAGGATAACGCGCAGCGGCTTCTTGCGAGCCTTGTTGGCGTTCAGAGCCAGGCCGATAGCACCCTCAGCGGCAGCGAAGGACTCGTGGCCGGCCAGGAAGGCGAAGCACTCGGTGTCGTCGGAGAGCAGCATAGCGCCCAGGTTGCCGTGGCCCAGACCGACCTTGCGGTCCTCGGCGACGGAGCCGGGAACGGTGAAGGCCTGGATGCCCTCGCCGATGATGGCGGCAGCCTCAGAAGCAGTCTTGGCGCCACGCTTGACAGCGAGAGCGCAGCCGAGGGTGTAGGCCCACTCGGCGTTCTGGAAGGCGATGGACTGGGTGTTGTTGACGATCTCACGCGGGTTGAAGCCCTTGTCGGTGCAGATCTGCAGAGCTTCCTCGAGGGAGGCGATGCCGTTGTCGGCGAGGCACTTGTTGATCTTGTCAGCGCGGCGCTCGTAACCTTCGAACGTAACAGTCATAGTTATTTCCCTCCCTTTCTACTCGTGAACCGGGAACACGCTGGCGACGGAGTGAGTCTCCTCGTCGGTGCGCGGGTCGATGTACTTGGCAGCGTTCTCCCACTGACCATAGTGGCCCATAGCGCCAGCGATGGCCTCCTCGGGGGTCTTGCCGGCCTTGACGGCGTCGGTGAACTTGCCGAGGTTCAGGAACTCGAATGCGATGATCTCGTTCTTGTCGTTGAGAGCCATGCGGGTGACGTAGCCCTGAGCGAGCTCGAGGTAACGAGCGCCCTTGGCCTTGGTGCCGAACATGGTGCCGACCTGAGAGCGAAGGCCCTTGCCGAGGTCGTCGAGGGAGGCGCCCACGGGCAGGCCGCCCTCGGAGAACGCGGTCTGGCTGCGGCCGTAAACGATCTGCAGGAAGATCTCGCGCATAGCAACGTTGATGGCGTCGCAGACGAGGTCGGTGTTGAGGGCCTCGAGGATGGTCTTACCGGGAAGGATCTCGGAAGCCATGGCGGCAGAGTGGGTCATGCCCGAGCAGCCGATGGTCTCAACGAGGGCCTCCTCGATGATGCCGTCCTTGACGTTCAGCGTGAGCTTGCAGGCGCCCTGCTGAGGTGCGCACCAACCCACACCGTGCGTAAGACCGGAGATGTCGGAAATCTCCTTAGCCTGGACCCACTTGCCCTCCTCGGGGATGGGTGCGGGGCCGTGGTATGCACCCTTGGCAACGGGGCACATGTTCTCCACTTCCTGTGAGTACTGCATGCCTCTCCTCTCTATCGTGTTGGCGTCCCGTCTGGGGGTCGTGGCTGGCGATTGCCGGGCGACCCTTCGAAAGGGACATGACATGCAGCCCCTATAATACCGCGAAATGCACGGAATATTCGGCGAACGGCTCAGTTTTCGTAGCGAGAAGTCCGGAAGTTTTAATTGAAACGGTTTAACGCTATGTTCTGTGGTCGCGAACTTCCGTAAAGGGGGTCCGTCTTTGGCAAGCTTTTGGTCAGCTCTTGTAAGCGTTGCAGGGGTTGACCTGTTGCAACGGTGCCGTTCGCCGCCTGATTACTGCCTTTGGCCGCGCGAGTGTATTGTTTTGCGTGAATGTTTTGATGGCACGCTTCAATCGTGCTGTATTGGATGGCAAGCAAATCCCGGTGAAGGGAGCGCCATGCAGCGCGTTTGGAGAACGGTTACCGGCTTTTACCATGTCTGTGCCCGCGGTACGGGCAAGCGGCTCATCTTTGAGGGCGATGACGACCGGTGGGAGTTTTTGGAGCTGATGCGCGAGTGCTGTCGCGAGGAGGGCGTGACGGTTATCGCCTGGTGCCTTATGGGCAATCACGTGCATTTGGTGCTTGCAGATTACGAGGACAGGATGAGCGCGGCAATGCACCGGCTGCTTTTGACGTACGCGCGGCGGTTCAATAAGCGCACGGGGCGCACAGGCCATCTGTTCCAAAACCGTTTTGACCGGCGCTCGCTCGATACCGACTGGCAGGTGATGGAGGCTATTCGCTCTGTACACGCCGATCCGCAGGAGGTGGGCGTTAGCCTAATCGAGCGTTATCCCTGGAGCAGCTTTCCGGAACATCTACGCGCTTACGACGGTGATGTGGCCGATGCCGCGAGGGGATTTTCTGATCCTTCTTGCGTGCTTGAGCTTTTTGGCTCTGCCGAGGGCTTTATTGCCTATTCGCTTTCGACGCCCGACGGCAGTGAGCCAGCGCTGTGCGATATGAAAGAGACGGAGTGGGAACGCCACGCCTTTGCCGACAAGATGGCGAAGAGCCTCGGGGTTCCGCTCAACGAACTCAAGACCGTTGCGCCCTCGCGGCGAGACAGAATCATTTTCGCTCTGCACGATGGCGGCTACACGGTGCGCGAGGTCGAACGGTATACGGGAATCAGCAAGAGTACCGTATCTCGTATCGTGCGCGCTTATGCGCGGGTGAAGGCACAGGCTGAGCTCTCGGAATAGAAAATGGCCGAACCACTCTTGTCAAGCGATTCGGCCAACAAAAATCTTAAGATTTGGGACAAGTTCTACTGATTATTTTGTCCCGTGAGCATGCCGTCGAGGGTGCGCCAGGCGAGCTCGGCGCATTTGACGCGGGCGGGCATGTGCGAGATGTCCTGGAGCTGGGCGGCTTCGTCCAGGTCTTCCAGGTCCTCCTCGGAGAGCTGCTCGCCGCGGATCATGGCAAGGAAGAGCTCTGCTAGGCGGCGAGCTTCCTCGACGGTCTCGCCGGTGATGAGGTCGGCCATGATGTCGGCGCTGGCCTGACTGATGGCGCAGCCGTGGCCGGTAAAGGAGGCCTCCTCGATCACGCCGTTCTCGACGCGCAGCTGCAAGGTGAGCTCGTCGCCGCAGCTGGGGTTGATGCCGTCGTGCTCGTGCGTGGGAGCATCCATCTCATACTTATAGTCGGGGTGCGAGTTGTGCTCCATAAATGTGGTGGAGGTGTACAGATTACCCATTGAACGTGCTCCAAACGTGATGCAGGCCGGCGATGAACTTGTCGATGTCGGCCTTGTCGTTGTAGAAGGCCACGCTGGCGCGGCAGCAGGCAAGGTTCTCGACGCCCAGCCAGGTGAGCAGCGGCTGCGCGCAGTGGTGGCCGGCGCGTATGCAGACGCCGTCCATGTCCATGATGCTCGCGACGTCGTGCGGGTGAATTCCCTTGACGTTAAAGCTCACAACGCCGTGGTGGTTGTCCCAATAGATGGAGCCGATGATCTGGACAAAGTCGAGCTGCATGAGTTCGCCCATCAGATAGTGGACGAGTGCCTGCTCGCGGGCCTGGATGTTCTCGTAACCCACCGTGTTAACCAGGTAATCAAGGGCGGCGCCCGTGGCGAAGATGCCGGCGGCGTCCTGCGTGCCGGCCTCGAACTTCTCGGGGACGGGCGCCCAGACGGCGTCCTGCTCGGTGACAGAGTCGATCATCTCGCCACCGGTGAGCATGGGCGGCATGGCGTTCAGCAGGTCCATCTTGCCCCACAGCACGCCGATGCCCATGGGGCCCATGGCCTTGTGTGCGCTAAAGGCAAAGAAGTCGGCGCCCAGGTCGGCCACATCGACCGGCATGTGCGGCAGCGACTGCGCGCCGTCGACGACCAGATAGCCGCCGTACTTGTGCACGAGCTTGCCGAGGTTCTTGACCGGGTTCTCGACTCCTAGCACGTTGGAGACCTGACCCACGGCCAGGATCTTGGTCTTGGGTCCCACCTTGGCCAGAACCTCCTCGGTGGTGAGCTGGCCGGTCTTGGTGGGGTAGAGGTAGACGAGCTTGGCGCCGGTCTCGCGGCAGACCTGCTGCCACGGAATCAGGTTGGAGTGGTGCTCCATGATGGTGATGACGACCTCGTCGCCCGGTTCGAGCACTGTGGGCGCAAAGCTCTTGGCGACCAGGTTGAGCGACTCGCTCGTGTTGCGGGTGAAGACGACCTCGTTGGCCTGGGAGGCGCCGATGAGGTCGGCGATCTGCTGGCGGACCTTGGCGATAGCGTCGGTGGCCTCGACGGACAGCGAGTACAGGCCGCGCAGCGGGTTGGCGTTCATGCGCTGGTAGAAGTCACGCTCGGCGTCGAGTACGCAGGCTGGGCGCTGCGCGGTGGCGGCACTATCGAGGAAGGCGATCTCGGGATGCTGCTGGAACAGCGGGAACTGGCCCTTGTAGGGGTTGGTCTCGATGTCCACGGTGGGCCAGCCGCGCGAAGCCTCGTCGCTGGCGTCGAGCTCCATGGGCTCGGGGGCAGTACAGGTGTCGCATTTAACGTGCTCGGTGTCGATCATGCGAGCTCCTCTTCAAAGTTGTCGATCAGGTTGTTGCCCAGGCGGACGACGGCGGCGCGGGTGCGCTCGTCGGTGGCGGAAAGCGCGGCGTCCTCCAGCTTGGCGCGGATGAACAGGTCCTCGGCGGCGTTTTGGTCAAGGCCGCGGCAGGCGAGGTAGAACAGCTGCTCGTCGCGGACGTGACCGATGGTGGCGCCGTGGTTGCCGGCGACGTCGTCCTCGTCGCAGAGAATGACGGGAACGGTCTTGTTGTCGACGCCCTTGTTGGCCAAAAGCACCGTCTCGCGCTCGGTGCCGGTTGCACCCTTGCAGCCGTGCACGAGGTCGATGGTGCCGCGGTAGACCTTCTTGGACGTGCTGGTCAGCACGCCGTTGGCGTCGATCTCGCACTCGGTCTTGCGGCCGCGGTGGCGCAGCTCGTAGTTAAAGTCGCGCACCTGCTCGCGGGCGCCCAGATAGTCAGTATCGATGGTGACCTTGGCGGTGTCGCCCAGCAGGTCGCCGGCAAGGCCGGTGGCGCTGGCGCCGGCACCCAGGACGGTGTGCTGCACATTGACGCGCGCGCCCTCGTCCAGGAACAGGCCGGTATCGTCGAGCGCGATCCAGCTATCGTCGAGCGTCTGCGTACAGGTCACGTTGACGGTGGCGTACTCGTGGGCGCACACGCGCAACACGGAGCCCACAACGCCCTCGCCGGCAACGGGGGAGTCCAGGGCAATGTTCAGGTCGAACGTTGCCTGCGGACGGGCGATGACGTCGATAGCGGCAATCGCAGCCGCTGCGTCGACGCCGCTCACGCGCACGGTGACCGTTGCGTGCTTATATGCGGGTACATCGATAACGATGCGCTTGGAGGCATGCTCGGCCAGGTAGGCGTAGGCAGCCTCGCCCATACCGGTTTCGAAGGCCTCGGCGGGGGAGAGCTCCTCCTCCAGTTTGATGGCACCGGCCTGGTAGATGGAGGTGGCGGGCACGTCGAGCTCGGTCTCGGGCGTGATGCGGGCGCGGTCGGCGGCGTCGCCGGGGGCGGAGGCGCGGCGCCCGGGGAAGCGCTCGGCCATGGCGTCCATGGCGGCGTCGAACGCGTCTGCCACGCCGGTAAACTGCTCGTCCAAGCCCTCGACCTCAACGGCCCCGGTGGGAGCGGCGGCAAGCTCGTCAGAGAGCTCGAGCTTGGTCTGATTCATCTTCAGCCAGCCCCAAGTTGCAGCCGGCATCGCGTTGACCTGCTCGAGCGTGGTTGCAGCGGTGTTCGTGGTCTGTTTCATTATCCGATCGCTCCTTCCATCTCGAGCTTGATCAGGTTGTTCATCTCGACGGCGTACTCCAGCGGCAGCTCCTTGGAGACCGGGTTGGCAAAGCCGTTGACGATCATAGTGCGGGCCTCTTCCTCCGAGATACCGCGGCTCATCAGGTAGAACACCTTGTCGTCGCCGATGCGGCCGATGGTGGCCTCGTGGCCGATGTCGACGTTTTTGGCGCGGATGTCCATGGCCGGAATAGTGTCGGAGCGGCTCTGGTCGTCGAGCATCAGCGACTGGCAGCTCACGGTTGCCTTGGAGCCCTCGGCCTTCGGCGTGGCCACGATAGAGCTGCGGAAGGTCTGGATGCCGCCGCTCTTGGAGATGCCCTTGGTCTCGACGGTTGCCGAGGTCTCGGGCGCGTTGAGCACGACCTTGCAGCCGGTGTCGAGGTTCTGCCCGGCGCCGGCAAAGGTGATGCCGGTAAAGCTCGACCGGGCGCGGCGGCCGTTGAGCACGCTCATGGGGTAGAGGTAGCCCACGTGGCTGCCGAAGGAGCCGCTGATCCACTCGATGTCGCCGTCCTCGTCCACGCGCGCACGCTTGGTGTTGAGGTTGTACATGTTCTTGGACCAGTTCTCGATGGTTGAGTAGCGCAGGTGCGCGCGCTTGCCTACAAAGAGCTCCACAGCGCCGGCGTGGAGGTTGGCCACGTTGTACTTGGGCGCGGAGCAGCCCTCGATAAAGTGCAGGTCGGCATCGTCCTCGACGATGATGAGCGTGTGCTCAAACTGGCCGGCGCCCTTGGCGTTAAGGCGGAAGTAGCTCTGCAGCGGGAAATCGAGCTTGGTGCCCTTGGGCACGTAGACAAACGAGCCGCCCGACCATACGGCGCCGTGCAGGGCCGCAAATTTGTGGTCGGTGGGCGGGATGAGCGTCATAAACTTCTCGTGGATGAGCGGTTCCCACTGCGGATCGTGCAGGGCTTCCTCAATACCGGAGTAGACGATGCCCATCTTGGACGCCGTGTCCTGCATGTTGTGGTAGACGAGCTCGGAGTCGTACTGCGCGCCGACGCCTGCCAGGTAGCTACGCTCGGCCTCGGGGATGCCCAGGCGCTCAAAGGTGTTCTTGATGTCGTCGGGCACCGACTCCCAGTCGTGCTTTTGGTCGGTGTTGGGCTTGACGTAGGTGACGATGTTATCCATGTCCAGGCCCTCGATGGAGGGGCCCCACGTCGGATCCGGGAAGCGGTTGAAGATCTCGAGGGACTTGAGGCGCAGGTCGAGCATCCACTGCGGCTCGTCCTTTTTGGCGCTGATCTCGCGCACGATGTCGGGCGTGATGCCGGCGTCGAGGCGCTCGAATCCCTCCTCGCCATAGGTGAAGTCGTAGAGGCTGCGGTCGATGTCCGCGACCTCGGTGCGGTTCTTGGTCATTGCGTCGCCCCTTTACGCCTGCTGCTCGGCAGCGGCAGACTCGGCCTGGGCGCGCTGCTCGGCGGCCTCGCGCTCGAAGGTCTCAAAGCCGTTCTTGTCGATCCAGGGGATGAGCGAGGCGTCGTCCTCGCGCACGATGTGGCCCTTGACCATAACGTGGACGCGGTCGACATCCAGGTGCTCCAAAATGCGCGTGTTGTGCGTGATGATGAGCATGGAGCCGTCGCAGCTCTTGCGATACGCGTCCATGCCGTGGCTGACGGTGGACAGGGCGTCGACGTCCAGGCCGGAGTCGGTTTCGTCCAGGATGGCGAGCTTGGGCTGCAGCAGCAGGAGCTGGAGCATCTCGACCTTCTTTTTCTCGCCGCCCGAGAAACCTACGCCCAGCTCGCGGTTGAGGTAGGCGGTATCCATGTTGAGCTCGGCCGCGAGCTCCTTGACGCGACGGCGGAATTCCTTGCCCTTCATCTCCAGGCCGGGGCGGCCGGCGATGCTGGCGCGCAAAAAGCTCGACAGTGGCACGCCGGGGATCTCGACCGGGGCCTGGAAGCTCAGGAACAGGCCGGCGCGCGAGCGCTTGTCGGTGGTGAGCTCGGTGATGTCCTGGCCGTCAAAGACGATGCGGCCGTCGTTGACCGTGTAAACGGGGTCGCCCATGACCAGGTGGCCGAGGGTGGACTTGCCGGCGCCGTTGGGTCCCATCAGCACGTGGGTCTCGCCAGCGGCGACGTTAAGGTTGACGTTGTGGAGGATGGTCTTCTCGTCCACGGAGGCGGTCAGACCTTCGATGGAAAGCAGCGGATTTGCGCTCATGCTGTCCCTCTCTGTATATGGTGTACTCATAGGTGTACTAAACCCTAGGAATCTTCTCGGAATAAAGTTACTATGGGTTCGGCGTTAGTCAAGGGAAAACCCGACTAATCCACTCGACTTTTCAAATTCTGGGACAAAATAACCTGTTGTGTCTGTCCCACTTACTTAAGATTTGGGACAAACAAACCTGGTCATGTTGTTCCAGATGCGATGGGAGGGTAGGTATGCTCATTTCTTCCAAGGGACGCTATGCCCTCCGACTGATGATCTATATCGCAGCACTTGGTGACGCCGAGGGCAAGATTGCCCTGCGCGAGGTCGCCGACCGCGAACATATCTCTCAAAAGTATTTGGAGCAGCTGGTTCGTCCGCTTATGAAGGCGGGCCTGCTTAAGAGCGTGCGCGGCAAGGGCGGCGGCTACATGATGGCCAAGGACCCGGCCGAGGTGCGTGCCGGCGACATCCTGCGCGCTGTCGAGGGCAGCACAGCGCCCGTGGCGTGCGACGGCATCGACAACAGCTGCGCCCGCAGCGATTTGTGCTCGACCGTCAAGTTCTGGCGCGGTCTGGACGACGTGATTGAAAAGTACGTCGACGGCGTGACGTTGGCCGACTTGGCCGCCGTCCCCGAAATCAACTTTGACATTAAGCTGTAGGGCTGCAAATGGCATCTCTCGACAAGGTGTACAAACAAATCGAAGTTTTTGCTCGGGAATGTGACGCCGAGAAGGTTGTGCTGTTTGGTTCTCGTGCTCGAGGCGACAACTTACCCAAGAGCGATATTGACATCGCCGTAGCAGGTTGTCGGGATTTCGGCCGTTTCTCATATTTGATCGAGGAGCGTCTTGATACTCTTTTAGATGTAGATGTCGTCAATCTCGACGAGTCCTTGTCGCAGCAATTGCTCGATGAAATTGCCAGGGATGGTGTGATTCTGTATGAAAAAATATGAGAACTTTGTCAGCGCCTTGGCGAATCTTGAGGATGCGCCCAATCAGGATCTCAACAATGATTTTGTTCAGAGTGGTTTGATTAATAAGTTCAATCTTCAATTTGAACTGAGCTGGAAGCTCCTTAAGCGTCTGCTCGAGTATGAGGGCGCCACGCTTGCCGCATCGGGGTCTCCTCGTGCCATCTTGAAGGAGTCGTACCGATTCTACGACTTTATTGATGAGGCGGCCTGGCTAGATATGCTCAGAGACCGCAATACGAACGTCCATATCTATGACAACAAGCTCGCTCAAGATTTGATTCAGCGCATCTTGAACGTCTATATTCCCGCTTTCTGTCAGTTGAGGGACGGGCTGATGGAGCGATACGGCGAGCTTCTGATGGCGCCCGACGACCAGTTTGTTTAATTCCTTAAGATTTCGCGGAAGGTTGTTGCCGTTTACCGAGGGGTTGTTGTGCAACAACGGGCGAGCTGCAATACTTACTCTTATCTTTGCAAACTGCACTTTAACTATACCAATGCAGGGAGGATCTTATGCAGCCCAAGCATTCTGCGATTGTCGCGGGCCTGACGCTGGCGCTTTCGTTTGGTGCCGTTTCCGCGCCGGCACCCGCCGCCGCCGAGGAGCCCACGCCGGGCGTTGCCTCGGATGCCACCGATATCGATAAGGGCCTTTACACCCAACAGTCCTTCTCGGGCGTGCTGAGGTCGGTCCAGGGCGTTTCGTTTGTCAACGTGACTCCCGAGATGAAGTACTTTACCAAGTACGAGAGCCATGGTAACTACAACCAGGGCTTTTCGTACGGTGACGGCTATAACGCGTTGGGCTATTACCAGTTCGACCGCCGCTGGTCGCTCATTCCGTTTATTAAGCAGGTCTACAACTACAGCCCCGAAAAATACAGCATGCTCAAGGATGCGATTGATCGCGGCAGCGAGATTTCCAATACGAGCAATGCCATGTACGAGAACGGTCAGCTCACCGAGTTGGGCCATATCGCTCAGGATGCCTTCCAAGGTGCGTACAACACCGATCCTGTTGAGTTCTCAGCACTTCAAGATGCCTATGCGTACAACTCGTACTATGCGGTGACCGAGGCGTGGCTCAAGAGCGGCCTGGGCATTGATATTTCGGGCCGCGCCGATTGCGTCAAGGGCATGGTGTGGAGCATCACCAACATGTGCGGCACCGGTGGTTGCAGGGACTTCTTCCGCTGGGCGAATCTTTCCAACGATATGTCCGATCGCGAGTTTGTGACGGCGCTCTCCAATAGTGTGGTCAACAATGTCGCCACTAAGTTTTCGAGTCAGCCCCAGTATCATGAGGGCTGGAAGAATCGTTATAAGAATGAGCTGAAGGACTGCTTGGTTTATATCGCTGAGGACGAGGCTGCCGCTGCGACGCCCGTGCAGCCCGAGCCTACGCCGGCGCCCTCGCCGACACCTGATTCGAATGACGACTCGAGTGACGATGCCAACGATGATAGGATGGATGCGCCCTCGACCGATGCTGACGGTAATGGCTCTGCTGGTGGCACTACCAACGACGGCTCTACCTCGAACGGCTCCGATTCGAACGGCTCTGCTGCGGGCGATTCGTCTTCAAGCTCTGCCGGCAATACGGGCAGCGACGCTTCTGGTTCGACCGACGCTGACACCTCTAACTCATCTACCGGCTCGAATGATTCGTCCATTGACACTGGCTCTAACAACGGCTCTGGCTCTGACGCAACCCCTGATTCCGATGCTTCCAAGGACGACTCGAATAAGGCGCCGGACGCTCCCGTTGCTTCGCCGGATAAGAAGCCCTCTTTCTCCGTGCAGCTTGGTTCTACGCTGGGCTCTTCGCTGATGGCTGGCGTCAATAATGGCTCGACTCAGAACAAGGACAACTCTGATCAGGTTTCCACGGAAAAGACCGAGGCCGCAAAGGGCGACTCCAAGGATGAGGCTTCCGAGAAGACCGTATCCGATAAGGGTTCTAGCTCGGAGGAGAAGGACGACAAGTCCACTCAGAAGAAGGACAAGAGCAAAACCGAGGGCGAAAAGAAAAAGACCGAGGACGAAAAGAAACAGTCCGAAGACGACGACAAGAGCGGTGCTGACAACCAGAATCAGGAGCAAAATGACTCCAAAACGGTGACCACCACGACCACGACGACTACAGCTACCAAGTCCTCGGGCGGCAACATGCCCAAGACGGGCGATCTGATTGTGATGGCGAGCCTTGCCAGCGCGAGCTTGGCCACACTGGGCGCTACGTCTATCGTAAGTGGTAAGCATAAGCTCGATCAGCAGAAGAAAGCTTCTGGAGAGGACGACTCTGAGGAGTAGGCTCTCAGTTGCCAGATAACTAAATAGTCGGGACGGGGTCCGGTGCGAATGCATCGGGCCCCGTTTTGTTGTGCAACGATTAGTTGTGCCCCCTCACACCTCTTGTTGCTACCGTTGCCCGATATGTTTGCGCGGCGATATCGGTACGCGCGAGGCGGTCATTACAATTGGCATGTGTTGCGATTTAGGGGGAACGTTTTGGTGTCTGAACAGGCAAATAATGGTTGTGCTGACGGCTTTGGCGTGCGTTTGATCGGCTGTGCCGACGATGCGGCTTTGCCCATTGGCATGCACGACTATGCGGAGGCTCTTGGTTGCTGCACGCTGGTCGACAAGACCATGTTTATTGCCGATGTGTTGGACTGCGACGCGTCCGTTGTGGTGTGCTGTCGACCCGAGGGTTTTGGCAAGAGCGTGAACTTGTCGATGCTCAGGGCTTTTCTGGAGCGTCCAGCGGTCGGTCGCGCTGATCAGCGTTTGTTTGCCAATGCTCAGATTTGGGATGCAGACGGTGGGCGCTATCGGGATGAGTATGCTTGCTATCCGGTGATATCGCTGGACTTTTCTGGCGCTGCGAGGCGTGCCGCCGTTGTTGCCGACGTCGTGCGCGATGCTCTTTCGGTCGAGTGCGCTCGCTTGTTGCCATTCTTGGAGGCTCCGGATTTAGCGCGAGATAAGGTGCGTCACATCGAGCGCGTTGCGCGTGGTGTAGCGAGCGCGGACGAGGTTGACTCGGTGCTTGGCGTGCTCATTGAGCTGCTGGAGATGGCCTGCGATGAGCAGGTTGTATTGCTTGTTGATGGGTACGACGCGGCGTGGTTGGGCCGTGCGAGCGCGAGTGGCGCTTCTGGCACCGATCTGGCAGGGCTATTCGACCGCGTGCTGTTCGAGACCATTGCCGCTGCGGGCGATTCGTTGCGGCTGGCGTGTCTGATGGGGGAGCGTCCCGGCCCTGCCGAAGCGGCGCTTTCTTCGCGAAACTGCTCGTATTGTCTGACGACGCCGCTGTCGACCTGGTGTAACCGTTGGTTCGGTTTTTCGGATGCCGAGGTCGAGGCTCTGTTGAATCATGCTGGACGCGAGGAATACCTGGATGATGCGCGTGAATGGCTCGAGGGATATCGGTTTGGCAGGGTCTATTGCTCGAGTCCAGCGCGTGTGATCGGTTTTCTGGGCCGAGGCTGCACGGCGCCTGTGCGTGCCGATCTGTATGGATATGCCGATTGCCTGAGTAGGGTAGTTGCCGGGTGGAATCTCGACCGCCTTTCGGTCTTGTTTGATTTGCTCGAGGCCCATGGGTGCGCTGAGGCCCCGCTTTGTTTGGGCACTGCAGAGCCAGATGTCTCGCCTGACGATGGCATGTGGACAGCGCTGTATCTGTCCGGTTTTCTCACGACGGATATGACTGAGGAGCCAGAGCATGGTGATCGCTTCCGTGCTTTGCGATTGCCCAATAACGAGCTTCGCCAGGCCTTGCGTCTAGTGATTATTGAGTGGTTTGAGTGCGCTGCAGAAGACATTCGAGACGTCGATGCGTTTCGCGACGGGCTGTGCCATGGGAACGAGGATACCGTGAGGCGGGCGCTAAGCCGCATCTTGGGAGATGCGGGAATCGGTGCGACCGACCCAGATACACCGCTGCCATATCACCTACTCTTGCAAGGACTCTGCTTTGGATTGCCGGGCTATGCCAATCCTGCTTCGAGGCGAAAGTGTGGCGCGGATCGCTGGGACATCCAGGTTTTTCCTACGGGCGCCGCGTTCGACATAGCCGATACGATCGGTATGCTCGATGAACGTCCGCTGATAACGATCAACATGATGTATGACCCCGGTGTGGATGCGCTGGGCCTGGAATTGCTGGCCGTGCAGGCGCTGCTCGACATAGAGCGCGACGGCATCGACGAAATCCGTGTACCGCGCCCCGGCGTGGGTCGCATGCGCTGGGGGTTCGGTTTTGATGGGCAGCATGTGGCTACGGTGTGCCAGCGGCTTTAAGCGCTGAGGTGTTTCCGGCTTCCGTTACTCGGTGTCCTTCATGGGCGGCATGGGCTTCCAGTTGGGATCCTTGATGATCTTGCGGGCGTCCTTCATGCCGCGGCGCAGCGCCGGAATGCCGGTCTTAAAGCACTTATCGACCGCAGCCAGGCGAATGAATTCCTTGCAGAAGGTCGCGGCATTGCCCAGGCGGAACAGCATGGGGTGGTAGTCACCGTAGATCTGCATATAGCGAGCGAGGAAGCCTCGGTTGCGCATGATGTAGTAGCGGTTGGTGTCGCTCGTGGAGTTGAGCTGGCGCTTGCCGGCGATATCCCAGTTAGAGACGGCGCGGGCGCGCTTGAGCACCACGTCGGCAACAACGGCGGCGGGGAAGTGCTGGCTGGCCACGTAGCCGTAGCAGGCATCGTCGCCGTAGATGAAGAATCGCGCATCCGGCAGGCCGATCTTGTCGACCACGCGGCGCGAGAACAGGCCGCCTTCAAAGCACAACTGGTTCATGGCGCGGTAGCCCTTGGGGCCCAGGTCCCACTTAGCGATGGGGTTGGGGATACCAAGCGAAAGGATGAGCTGGTACTGCCAAAAGAAGGCGCCGCCGTCAAAGTCCAGGCGCGAACCCTGGATGACATCGTAGCGGTCGGTCCACTTGGCAAGACGCTCGATGCCTTCGGGGATGACGAGCACGTCGTCGTCCATCACCCAGAACCACTGGGCGCCCAGGTCGTAGGCGCATTTAGTGCCTGCGGAGAAGCCGCCCGCGCCGCCACCGTTTTCAAGCTGCGGCGCGTAGATAACGCGGTCGGTGCCGCCCTGTGCGTCAGGTTTCTCGGTGTCGATGCCCCACAGGTTGGCCAGGCGCTCGTTGAATGCGGTGCACATGGCTTCGGTCTCGCGTGAATTCTCGTTATCGACAATCACGATGCGCCAGGGCGCGGCCGTGAGCTCGGTCATAGAGTCGAACAAGTTGGCCAGGAGTTCCTGGCGCTTGTACGTAACGACGACGATGGCGAGCTTATCGATGGGGGCGGGGAGGGTTGAAGGCATGGGGCAATATATCCTTTCACGCGCGGCGGGCGAGCGCTGCACGGAAGCTATCGAATACGTCCTTGGGACTGTCCTATTGTAAAGGCTCGGCGCACCTTAGCGGCAAGCTTTGAATAAAACGCAGGAACCTGCCATGGGCCCGCCGCATGACGTGGGGCTGCTTTGCCCGCAAGAGGCTCCATAGATTATATAAACGCCCGCTGGCGCGCTGACCCTTTGATACCATGAAACGACAGGTATTTCCTAAGGAGCACATTTGTCTACTAACGCCTCTGGCAGCCCTGTTCTGTCGCTGCTTATTCCCATTTACAATGTTCAGCGCTACCTGCGCGAGTGCCTCGATTCCGCCCTGGCGCAGACGCTCAAGGATATTGAGATCATCTGCATTAACGACGGGTCGACCGACAACTCGCCGGCGATTATCCGCGAGTATATGGAGCGCGATGGGCGCGTCAAGATGATCGACAAGGCCAACAGCGGCTACGGCGACTCGATGAACCACGGCCTGGAGATGGCGCGTGGCAAGTACGTTGGCATCTTGGAGTCCGATGACTTTATGGCGCCCGACGCACTCGAAAAGCTTGTCTCGGCCGCCGATAGCAATAATGCCGACTTTACGAAGGCGAACTTTGATTTCTACTGGTCCAAGCCCGAGGAGCGCCGTTCGCTGCACGAGATGTTTAAGGCCAAGGACTGCGACAAGCCGGTGCACCCGAGCGACACGACGCAGTTCTTTAAGCAAAAGCCGTCGATTTGGTCGGCCGTGTACCGTCGCGATTTTCTTGAGCGCAACGGCATCAAGTTCTTGCCGACTCCAGGGGCATCCTTTCAGGACACGTCATTCGCCTTTAAGGTTATCGCGTGTGCCGATAAGGCTGTTTACCTGCATGATGCCGTGTTGTCGTATCGCCAGGACAACGAGAATTCCTCGGTCAATTCTTCGGCTAAGGTCTTTTGCGTCAATACCGAGTATGCCGAGATTGAGCGTTGGATTCGAGAGGATTATGCCCGCGACCACGCAAGTGATGACGTCGCGCGCATGCTCAAGTTCAATCAGCTCATTAAGTACGATTCGTACATGTGGAACTACGTGCGCCTGGCGCCCAAGTTCTATAAGGAGTTCCTGGTTCAGATGGCCAAGGAGTTCCAAGCTGCCTTGGACGCCGGGGAGTTTTCGCTTGACGACCTCAAGCCGTGGAAGCGCGCAAATCTCGCTGCTATCCTCAAAGATCCTGAGGGCTGGGTTGACGAGCATCCGAGTTTTGCGACGGATGGTGCCTTGGGGCGTGCTAAGTATTACGCCTCGGTTGGAGGCCCAGGCGTGGTTGCTGCCTTCCTCATCGAATCGCTGAGGGGGTAGGTCGGCATGGGAGAGGCCTCGTGTCCTAAAGCTACCATTGTCGTCCCCGTTTACAACTCTGCGCGCTCGATTCAGCGATGCCTCGATTCGCTGTTGGCCCAGTCCGAGCGCTCGATTCAGGTTGTCTGCGTCAACGACGGTTCGACTGATGATTCGTTGAACGCGTTGCGCCAGATCGCGCAGGCCGACGATCGTGTACTGGTGATTGACCAGGAAAACGCGGGCGTCTCGTGCGCTCGAAATGCCGGTATCGATGCTGCCGAGGGCGAGACCGTCTTTTTTGTGGACGCCGACGATTATATCGATGCCCAGACGGTCGAGCGCGTGCTGCATGCCATGGAGTCTGCGGATGCCGAGACCGCCGTTTTTGGCGGCGTCTGTGAACCTGCCGATGCTGCCCCCAAACGCGTCCAGCAACTCATGAGCCCCAAAGCTGGTACCTTCGGCGCCCGTGATCCCCAACTGCTGTTCCATTCGAATGCGCAGCCCTATGCCTGCCGCGCGGCTTTTTCGCGCGAGCTGCTCAATCGCGAAGGTATTCGCTTCGCCCCCGGTTTGGCTTTGGGCGAGGACGTCGTCTTCCAATTTGCGGCTTATGCGCTTGCCCGCAAGACCGTCGTCATGCCGGACAAGTTCTACCACTACGTGATGGAGAGTGAATCGGCGACGCACGAGTTCAACAGTGCCGAGGCTCGCGCCAAAAAGCTTGACGCCCACATGAGGATGCTCGAGGAGGTCTTGGAGGACTGGGCGGCCTACGGTCTTTGGGACCTGTGCCCCGGCGAGCTGATAACTTGGTTTTTGGACCTAATTGTGTTCGACCTGGCGCGCTTGGATGCCGACGACTTCCATCGCGTGGCGGCTTGCGTCAACATGGACCTCACGACATTTTTGGGAACTGAGTGGGCGGATATGCCTGCTAAGGGCGCCGTTCGCCGTGTTGCCCACAAGCTCGTTGCGGCGACCTCGGGCGTTTCGATGGCAGACGCCACGCTGTTCTATCTTTCGACTCGCGGTCTCAAAGCCTGCCTGGAGCGCTTTATCTAATTCCAAGCGCTGCCGCCCGCCGCAACTCGGCTGCTAAAATAACCCTGTTACACGCTATTCAACAGGAGGTTCTCTTGCAGAACTCTGATACCCCTAAAGTTTCGCTGCTTGTCCCCATTTGCAATGTCGAGCGCTATCTGCGCGTGTGCCTCGATTCCGCCGTGGCGCAGACGCTCAATGACATCGAGATCATCTGCATCAACGACGGCTCCACCGATAGCTCGCCGGATATCATCCGCGAGTACATGGAGCACGACCCCCGTGTAAAGATGATCGACAAGGCCAACAGCGGCTACGGCGACTCGATGAACCGTGGCCTGGAGATGGCGCGCGGTGAGTACGTGGGCATCCTTGAGTCCGACGACTTTATGTTTGAGGATTCGCTTCAAAAGCTGGTCGCCAAGGCCGATGCTGAGCATGCCGATGCGGTAAAGGGTGACTTTTATCTGTATTGGTCCACGCCCAGCGAGCGACGTGAGCTGTTTGGGATTATCGACGAGCATATGACGGGCGCCGCGTATCGCCCCGTCGATCGCCCGGGCATCTTCTACCGCAAACCTTCCATTTGGTCGGCTATCTATCGGCGCGAGTTTCTCAACGACAATCAGATTCGCTTCCTTCCCACGCCGGGTGCCTCGTATCAGGATGCGGGTTTTAACTTTAAGGTCTGGGCATGCGCCGAGCGTGCTGCGTTTATCGCGGACCCCATTTTGTGCTATCGCCAAGACAACGAGAAGAGCTCCGTTAATTCGCCCAACAAGGTATTTTGCGTGTGCGACGAATACGCCGAGATGCAGCGCTTTTTGGATGAACGCCCCGAGCTTAAGGCTCAGCTTCAGGGTATTTTAATGCGCATGAAGGTCGATACGTACCGTTGGAACGATGAGCGCCTGGTCGATGAACTGCGCGAGCAGTTTTGGAAGAAAGCCTCGTCCGAGCTCAAGGCCGACTGGGATGCCGGTCGCTTTGACCTGTCGCTGTTTGATCCGCGTGGCGAGACCGACTTGCGCCTGATGGTCAAGTCGCCCCGTGCCTATATCGATTCGCGCTTTGACTTTAAGAAGCCTGGCAAGCTCAATACGTTTAAGCATTACTTTAAGATAGGCGGTCTGCCGCTGGTCTGGCGCGTGCTGACGTATCAGCGCACCTACGGCGATAACCCGCATCCCGACGACGTGCCGGCGGCGCAGTAGGAGCACGTGATTATGGCTACCCCTAAGATTTCCGTTGTCGTTCCCATCTATAAGGTGGAGGAGTGTCTGGCCTGGTGCCTGGACTCCCTGCTTGCGCAGGACATGCCCGATTGGGAGGGCGTGCTGGTCAACGATGGCTCGCCGGACGGCTCGCGCGATATTGTGGTTGCCTATTGCGAAAAGGACGCGCGCTTTACGCTGGTTGATAAGGAGAACGGCGGCCTGTCGAGTGCGCGTAATGCAGGCATCGCCGCGTCCACGGCGCCTATCGTCGCGTTCTTGGATTCCGACGACCGCTTTACGCCCGATGCATGCCGAGTGATCATCGATGCTTTTGAGCGTGAGGGCTGCGACGTTTTGACCTTTGGCGCGAACCCGTATCCGTTGGAGGCGGGGTACCCGTGGCTCAACTATGTATTGAGCCCGCGCGATGTGTCGTTTGAAGGCTATAGCTCTGACCTGCTGTTTAAGGAAGCGTCTCGTCCCTTTGCATGGCGTACCGCCTGCAAGCGCGAGTTTTTGCTCAATAACGGGATCGTTTTCGACGAAACCGTCAAGTATGGCGAGGACCAGGTCTTCGACTTTGCCGTGTACGGTCGTTCGCGTAAGACCGCGCTTATCTCCAACAAGCTGTACGACTATCGCGTGGCGCGCAAGGGTTCGCTCATGGACACCATGCGCTACGACGACGAGACGCGCCTGCTGGAGCACGTGAAGATTTACTCCGCGGTGCTGACTGACTGGCAGCGCGACGGCCTCGATGCTCAGCATGCCGAGGACCTGGCTTATTTCCTATGCGATCTGGTGCTGTATGATGCGCTCAGGTTGCTGGGTTCGGACTGCGGCAAGGTGCTCGCTGCCGTGGCAGTAGTGCTTAACGGCTCTGCTGTAAGTGGCGATGCCGCGCTCGCACAATGCGCTCCTGCTGTCGCCGCTATGGTGCGTGCGGCACTTACCAGCAAGGCTCCCAATGCCCGTGCGTGCAAAAAGCTCATGTTCGATTACGACGTCTTGAGGTTTGGGCGCCTGGGCGCGTGCAAGCGCATGGCCGCGAATGCCCTGGGAAAGCGAGAAGTGTAGAGATGAGTATCAAGCGTTTGGCGCTTTGCCGCAGCCAGGGTCGCCTGTTTGTGCTGCTTCATTTTGTCGGCGAGGATGTCGCGGGGATTATTGAGTGCGAGGGCTCCCGGGCTTTTGCCCACGCGACGACCAATGGCGCCAGCGTGCCGTTGTTGGTGCTACCGGTCGATCATGGCCGCGTGTTGGCGCTATGCCCTTCAGTTGCGGGCTATGAGCGCGGGCTCGCCGTCTTAGTGCTGCCGTTTTTGGACGGCTCTGCGATCGACGTCGACTTTGCGTCCAGTGGCCAAAAGCTTGGATCCATTCGCCTCGATAGCCGTATGGCTAAGCTGGAATCCAAGATCAACTACAAGGCAAAGCCTGTGCTGTGTGCGCTTATCCGCGATGCGCAGCGCGGCGAGCGCTGCGGCCGCTACGAGATCGATGCCGTCCGTTATCTTCCGGCCGATTCGGGCGCTGTGTGGCGCTACGAGGTCACATGGGCGGGAGACTCCCAGTGCACGCCCCAGCTTGAGATACTCGATACGCATATGAATGTCATCGATGCCACGGTTCATATGTTCGAGTCGCAGGTCGACGTGTCTCAGCAGAACGGATGCCGCGTCAATAAAACGTATCTGAGCGTGGAGATGCCCGAGGACATTCGAGACTTTGTTGCGATTGCAACTGATCCCGCGGGCCAGATTCAGAGCGGTTTTTGCGCCATGGATGGCCGCCTGTACAACGGTATGGTGGACGACAGCTGGAACCGCATGAAGGATGCGCGCGCGGATGATGCTGCCTATCGCCGTTGGTTTGAGCAACATCGCGCAAAGCCGGGCGACTTGGCGTGTCAGCGCGTCGCCGCGGCGGCATTCGCCTACAGGCCGCTCGTGAGCATTGTGGTGCCGTGTTATAAGACCGATCTGGTCTACCTGCGCGAGTTGCTGGATTCGGTGCTTGCCCAGAGCTATGACAACTGGGAATTGCTGCTGATGGACGCCTCGCCCGAATGGGATGCAGTGGCCAATCTTGTGGCAGCCGCTCGCGACGAGCGCGTCCGTCGCATCGAGCTGCCCGGTAACGGCGGCATCGTGGTCAACACCAACGCAGGTATTCAGCAAGCGACTGGAGACTACATCGCATTCTTGGACCACGACGACATCCTGGAACCGGATGCGTTGTTTCACTATGTTGCCGTGCTGAACAAGGCTGCCGAGGACGGTCGCCCGCAGGTCCTGTTCTGCGACGAGGACATGTTCCAGAAAACGGGGGAGTGGGGCCAGCCGGTCTTTAAGACCAGGCTCAACGTCGACCTGCTCTATAGCCATAACTGCGTTACTCATTTTCTAATGGTGGAGAAGGCACTCATCGATCGTATTGGCATGTCGCCAGAAGATGTTGCGGGTGCCCAGGATTACGACCTGACGCTCCGCTGCCTTGCGGCGGGTGCGCGCATTGAGCATGTTGCGCACGTGCTGTATCACTGGCGCGTGCACCCCGGCTCTACCGCCGACGGTTCTGCCGATAGCAAGCCATATGCCATCGAGGCCGGACGCCTTGCGCTACAGCGCCACTTTGACTCGCTGGGCGTTCATGGAACGGTCGAGGAGTCCGAGACGCCGTTTGTCTACCGCATGCGCTATGCGCTGCCAGAGCCTGCGCCGCTGGTGAGCATTGTGATTCCCACCAAGGATCACGTTGAGACGCTCGACGCCTGCTTGATGTCGATCGCACAGAAGGCCACGTATACCAACTACGAGATCGTCTTGGTGGAGAACAACAGCGAAGATCCGGAGACCTTTGCGTATTACGAAACCCTACCGGAGCGCGTGGCCGCAGTATCCGAAGGCAAAGGTGGCGCACGTGTTGTGCACTGGCCGGGCGAGTTCAATTACTCCCAGATCATCAACTTTGGCGTGGAGTACGCTAAGGGCGACTGCCTGCTGCTGCTGAACAACGATACCGAGGTCATAAGCCCCGACTTTATCGAAGAGATGATGGGTTATCTGCAGCGTCCCGATGCGGGTGTGGTGGGGGCCAAGCTCTACTTTGCCGATCATCTGGTGCAGCACGCCGGCATTTTGGTTGGCGTGCGTGGCGCGCTTGCCCATGCCAACCAGGACTTCTCGGCAAAGCGCGAGGGCTATCTTGCCCGCGCTGTGCGTCCGGGCAACTTTAGCGCCGTAACGGGCGCCTGCCAGATGGTTCGACGCGATGTGTTTGAGCAGGTCGGAGGTTATAACGAGGAATTCGCCGTTGGGTTTAACGACGCAGACTTTTGCCTACGCGTGTGGGAAGCTGGCCATCGAACCATCTTTACGCCCTATGCCGAGCTGCATCACTACGAGTTCACCTCGCGCGGTAGGGAAGAGGCCAACGAGGAAAAGCTGCGCCGCTGGAAGCGCGAGCAGGCTCTGTTCATGCAGCGCTGGCCGGAGTTCTTCCTCGATGGCGACCCGTGGCTGGGCCCGAACTTATCCGCTGAGAGCGAGTACTTCTCGCTTTAGAAAATGGCGTGGATAGATCGCGACGCATATGAACTCTATCTATTGGTTTATGAGTTTGCTAGTAGGTGTCGTTCTCCCTATGCGGAAAAGTATGAAGAGGAGCCTTGGTGGGTGTAAGTGCGATAAAAACTTCTTTCTTGGGGGAGGGTTTCTGCACCGTGTGCTGGACAGTGGCTCAGGTCGGGTCAATTTACGATGTTACTCAGCTCAAAATGAGATAGCGAGAGGATACTCCTCCTAATTCTGTGGACGCTAATGCAAATGTTGTAACGAGCTCAAGGCAAGATGGACGGCGGCGCGCCATGATGTATTTGCATGAGCGTCCGGCTGTTTAATAGGTATTTAAAGTTAGGATAAAATCAATCTGTTATTTCATCAAATACGCTGGAGAGCGCAATGAATAGTCCTATTCGTCAACAAGATATGTGCGATCAAAAGCCTTGGCTTACTCCTTGGGAACAAGTCTCCCATCTTAAGAGCAAGGGTGTCCGTTTCCGCTATATGAGCGAGGCAGAGGCAGTCGAGTATCTGACGAAGAACAACAATTACTTTCGCTTGCGCTCGTACCGCACCGGATTTCCAAAGGTTTCTGATGGAAAACGCAAGGGTGAATATGTCAACTTAGATTTCAAGATGCTTGTTGACCTTTCGATTATCGATATGTTGCTTCGAAACGAGATGATTTCACTCACTCTTGATATCGAGCACTTCTGCAAAGTTGACTTGCTGGGCAGGATAGAGCAGCATGCCGAGGACGGTTACGAAATCGTTCAAGACTATTTGAGCGAGCAGGATACATTTGATAGCAAGGGGAATGTGACCAACTGGGTTAAAAAAGAGATTTCACGTTGTGAGTCGAGTGCCTATTCTGCAGGCATTCTTGCAAAATACAGTGGTTTTAATATGCCTGTCTGGGCCTTTCTGGAAGTTATTACCTTTGGCGCCTTTAATTCATTCATTTTGTTTTGCGCTAAACGGTTTGACGATGATGAGCTTCGCGATAGGTTTTATTTGCTTCGCGCGGCAAAAGATCTCCGCAACGCGTGTGCTCACAATAGTTGCATTCTTAATGGTCTTGCTTCGGGCGAGAATGCCCGAAGGGCAAATAACGGTGTTATGAAGGCATTGAGCAAAATAGATGGGGTTGGCTCTTATCAGCGTAAGGCAAGGATGAGCAATGAGCGAATACGCCAGATTGTCACAACGCTATATCTGCACAAAGAGGTGTCGTCTAAAGGCGTTATTAAGCACAAAGCACAATCGCTTTCCAAGTTTATTTCTAGGGCAAATCGCAACATCAACTACTATAAAGGTGTGGAGGTCATAACTTCCTCCTTCTCGTTTTTGTCGAAAGTGATCGGCGCATGGTATTTGTGTGACGCTGAAGATATGCCTTCTTGCGATTCCTAGGCATCTGGTGCAAAATATTTCCCACTTCGAAAAGCGGTTCGGCCGTTTTGCAAGGGGGCTTCTCTTTATGGGACGCCCTCTATTTTTATGCCGCGCCAATCGGAAGATATTACGTTTTCGGCTACTGCATTTTTTTCAATCCCCAACGGTTGTAGATCAATACCTACCGCTCGCACTTGTTGCTTAACAAATGGCGAGGTTGGTGGGCTAAGTTAGTGACAGTGTTTTGCTGGAGGAGGGCAAATGCCCTATGCCGAGCTGTGCCACTACGAGTTCACCTCGCGCGGCAGGGAAGAGGCCAACGAGGAAAAGCTGCGCCGCTGGAAGCGCGAGCAAGCGCTGTTCATGCAGCGCTGGCCTGAGTTCTTCTTGGGAGGCGATCCGTGGCTCGGACCAAACCTATCCTCCGACAGTGAGTACTTCTCGCTTTAGAGCGAAGTAATTCCAAGATCCGGCAAAGTGTCCTCAAGAGCTGCAAGAGCGGTGGGGTTCAAGTACTCCTCGTTGAAGCGGCTCTTGTCATATCGAAAACGTGTGTCAGGATTTTTAGGTGGCCGTATTAATTAAATTGGTTCGCTTATGTGCTCGGTTTGACTCAGAAGCTATTTAGCGTAACGGTTGAGGTGTGACGACTCATATTTAAATTGCAGTCACAAAGACACCTTTTATCGATTTCCCGTTGAAATACTGAATTGATAGTTTAAAAATAACTTAAGAGAGCCTTAAATCTCGGAGAAAGGATGTCGTATGAAAAACCTTCGAGAAAGATGGCGCGGACTAACAGCGCTGGGAGTTGCTGTATTTGCCGCCGCCTGCATGACGGTTGCCCCGGCGCCCTCATTTGCTGATATTGATTCTCTCGTTGGTCTTCAATATATTGATCATAGCGAGTCTCGCAATTTGACAGGTTTCTCTGTTTCTCGTCCTGCTGGAACGTATTATTTCGACAACGATGGCTCGATGCAGACCGGACTCGTTCGGTGCGAGGACGGCAACCTTCGCTATTTCGATCCCGAGACTGGCGTCATGGTCACGAACCAGTGGTATAACGATTACGAAGCCGTTTGGTACTATTTTGGCGCTGACGGGACCGCGGTGTCGAACTGGCAGCTTATCGGCGGGGATTGGTACTACTTCTATCCCGAAAACCACGATATGGCATACGGCCGAGTTCAGATTGATGGCAAAAACTACTTCCTGAACACCCCTGGCGCCAATGCTGATGGCCGCATGCAGCATAGTGGCTGGATTTATGACTCCATCTATGGAAAGTGGCTCTATGCGACTTCCAGCGGCGAGCTGTTGACCGGTTGGCATAATATCGGTGGAACTTGGTACTATTTCAATGAGTACGGTGTCATGCTAACTGGCTGGATCAACGATTCGGGCACCTGGTACTACGCCAACGCCTCCGGCGCGATGGCCACTGGCTGGCTCAACATCGGCGGTACGTGGTTCTATCTCGACGGCTCGGGCGCCATGGTTGCTAACGGCTGGCGCAGCTTGGGCGGCTCTTGGTACTGGTTCGGCGACTCCGGCGCGATGGCTACCGGCTGGTTCCAGGCGGGTGACTCTTGGTACTACGCCAACGCCTCCGGCGCTATGGCCACTGGCTGGCTCAACATCGGCGGTACGTGGTTCTATCTCGACGGCTCGGGCGCCATGGTCGCTAACGGCTGGCGCAGCCTGGGTGGCTCTTGGTACTGGTTCGACGATTCCGGTGCGATGGCCACCGGCTGGCGTCAGGTCGGCGGCGCCTGGTACTACTTTAGCGGTTCCGGCGCTATGGCCCACGACGCCTGGGTCGGCGACTACTACCTCCAGTCTTCCGGCGCCATGGCTACGAATGCCTGGGTTGGCTCCTACTATGTCGGCGAGGACGGCAAGTGGATTCCGGACTACGGTTTAGTTTGGTATAAGAGCGGTAGCGATGTTTACCATACGCATAAGTGTCGTACCGTTGGCAAGGACGCAAAGGGCTATTCGCAGATCTCTATCCAGGAGGCCCGGAAGCGCGGTGCTTTACGAGAGTGCAAGAACTGCCAACAAATTGGCTAACGCATTATTGAGCTAGTTTTGATTGAGGCCCCGTTGCCCTGAGGTGACGGGGTCGCTGCGTGATTGGATACCGTGCTGCTATGAAGAAATGCTCATTCGGGGTGTTGGTCTTTTCGGGCCTTGTTTCTTTGGGACTCCTTTTGGGTTCGCCCTCGATGTTATACGCCCTTGATTCGAATAACACTGACGAAGGTCCCGCATCTAACGTTGCTATTGCTTCTGTCGAGTCAGGCGTTGATGCTCAGCGCGAATCGACCTTCGCTGTCGAGCAGAACTCTCAGGTTGATAATGAGACCCCTTCTGAGGTTTCGAATCAAATTGTTTGGCATCAGGGGTGGATATCACCCGAAGAAGGGGCTGGTTATTGGCGTTGGGGCTTGTCCGACGGAACAATCGCTGTTTCTTCTTGGAGACACATAAACGGTAGCTGGTACTGGTTCGACGACGAAGGTCGAATGGCTCAGGATGGATTGGTTCAAGTCGGGGGTGCAACTTATGGATTCTCCTCTTCGGGTGCAATGCGTGTCGGCTGGTACCTAGATTCTACAGGCCCCACTTCTGCTTGGCGTTATTTCTCCGGTTCTGGCGCCATGGTAAAAGGCTGGCTTTCAGACGGCAGCAACTGGTATTGGCTGGATGATGAGGGCAAGATGGTCCACGATACAATGCTGCAGATCGGGGAAGCCACGTATGGATTCTCCTCTTCTGGCGCAATGCTTATCGGATGGCACCTTGATGCTTCCGTCTGGCATTATTTCTCCGGCTCTGGTGCCATGGTGAAAGGCTGGCTCTCGGATGGGGGTCGTTGGTACTGGCTTGATCCTGCAGACGGTTCTATGGCCACCGGGTTGAAAGAATGTAATGGCACTTCTTATAGCTTTAACAGCTCAGGGGCCATGCTCTCCTCCCAGTGGGCTCTTATTGACAACAACTGGTATTACGCTGACTCCAACGGCTTACTGCATGGAGGCTGGTTACTTCTAGGGAATTCTTGGTATTACCTGGATCCAGGAAGCCATATTATGCTCACGGGCTTTATGCAAGTGGAGTCGTCCACCTATTTCCTTACGAGTTCAGGCGCCATGGCAACAGGCTGGGCACTTGTTGATGGTACTTGGTATTACGCCGCATCAAATGGAGCTATTCAACGAGGACGATGGATAAAGTTCGGAAGCGCCTGGTATTACCTTGATGATGTATCCGGCGCAATGTGTACTGGTGAATTCGCGGTAGGAAACACGCGCTATTTTTCTTATGATTCCGGTGCGATGGCATCTTCGTGCTGGATTAACTTGAGCGACGGTATGGCATGGGCGAATTCGTCTGGAGCACTGAGCGAGCCGTTGCCTACTTCATCTGATGGATCTCCCGTAGTCGCTGATCGTGCTGACTCGTCTTCATTGCCAGGTGTGATTCATATTGGAGACGCGGTTTTCTATGCGGATGCAAACGGTGCCGTCAATGTAGCATCTGGTTGGATTATGTCGAAAGACGCTTCTGACGAAAGCGGCAATACTTGGTATTACGCATCTTCCAATGGTGTCCTTAAGTCTGGTTGGCAATATGTTTACGGTGCGTGGTATTGGATGGATCCTTCCACCTACAAGATGAAGACCGGATGGCTCAATGACCGCGGCACGTGGTACTGGCTTCAGCCTTCGGGCGCTATGTTTGCTAACGGGTGGCTGAAAATCGATGGCGTCGACTACTACTTCAATGCAAGTGGTGCATGGTTGAATACGTCTGGTTCTGTTTTGGGGGTTAATAGGTCCAGCCTGGTCAATTGGCTTATGAGCCACGAAAACGATGGCTATTACCGTGGAACACCCTACGATACGCATCTTAGCCAAGAAACATGCATGTATCCAAAGGGTGATCCTCGTTGGGATGGGTATACCGGTATGAACTGCGGCGGATTTGTATCGCATGCGTATATGAAAGCGGGCGGTAATTTAGCTCCCATTGCCGCCGAGCAGAGCCATTCCCCTTGGAGTGGAGGTCCCGGAAGGGGCGGCTGCGTTAACGCTTATCGTTGGTACGGCTACGCTATCGATACGTGCGCGAACGTGACTTATTTCAACTCTATTGATGAGTTGTTGCGCAGTGGCTTGGCTCGTAAGGGGGACATTGTGTTCTTCAATCCTTACAACCCATATGCCGACGATAGCCACATTGGCTTTTTCTGGGGCAATTCGCCGAGCGAAAATTTGTTCTGGCATAGTGATGGTTATGGAAACCGCATCTCCGGTTTGACCGCTTTGGGTCCATCGAAAGTAATATTGATTCGTTAGAATTCTGAGTTGTAGGGGACTCTCTGGGTCCCCTACCTTTTTGACATCTAGTTTGAAAGTTTATTTGAAGTCGGTATTCTTGGGGGGGGGTAAGAGTAGGGACTAGGAGTCCTTGGTTTCACCCTGCTGGGAAGTTCTTGTTTACATTTTGGTATTGCGTGCAGTTATTTGTCGTCCTAGATGGCATCTTGTCCAGTTGGATGTTCGGAAATCTTTCACAGCCATGCTGTAAGCTAAACGCAAACAAGAACGAATGACGAGGTTTACATGAGCAAACATCTTAAGTTATTTTCGGCATTGTTGGTGCTGATGGTCCTTGCGCCCATTTCTGTGTTTGTTTTCCCCTCGAACGCGGAAGCTGCGCGGTCCCTAGTTGAGAATTCCTGGCGTTATGAGGATGGGCAATTGGTCGCAGAGGATGCTTCTTCCGAAGAAGATGGAATAGCCTTATTGTCCATGGACATTCTTCCCGATGGGGCTACGGCGCAGGGCATCGATGTCAGTGAGCATCAAGGACGTATTGACTGGAATGCTGTTAAGGCTTCTGGTATCGATTTCGCTATTCTGCGTGTTGGATTTGGCGCTCCATCTTGGGGCGGTCGAGTTGACTATCAATTTAATCGAAATATTTCTGAGTGCGAGCGACTCGGAATTCCCTACGGCGTCTATATCTATTCATATGCTTTTGATAATCAGCAGGCAGCCGATGAGGCATCAATGGTGATCAATTGCCTTTCTGGACATAATCCAAGATTGCCGGTGTATTACGATCTTGAGGATAACTCGATAATTGCAAATGGACGTCAAACCGGAATTGCATCGAGGGCGCAGGTTTTTTGTAATAGGATTTCTGCCGCAGGATATGAGCCTGGTATTTATGCAAATTTAAATTGGTTTAACAACATTTTGACTGACTCTGTATTTAAGAGTAGCTCTTGGGATCATTGGATTGCTCAATATAACTCGCAATGTGACTATACCGGCAATTACAGTTTTTGGCAGTATAAGAGCAACGGAAAAGTCCCTGGAATCAACGGCAACGTTGATATGAACTACGCGTATGTTGATGTCTCCCTTTATCATTGGCAACTAATTGACAGCACCTGGTATTATGCAGCCTCCAACGGCAAGGCGTATGCCGGATGGTTGTTTCAGAGCGGCACGTGGTACTGGCTCGAGCCCGACGCGGGCGGTGCCATGGCAACCGGCCTTCACGAGTGCAACGGCTCCCTGTACTGGTTTAATTCGTCCGGCGCCATGGCGACCGGGTGGGTCCTCGACGGCGGGACCTGGTACTACGCGACTGGCTCCGGCGTGCTGGCGCGCGGCCCCGTATCCGTCGGCGGCGTGCCCTACTGCTTCGACGCCCGGACGGGGGCCAT
>DBFPAR010000030.1:0-48114 GCA_048362915.1 Collinsella sp. | reverse complement strand
CGAGAGTACTGCGGGGTCAGCCCGTGGGAGGCCAGGGCGCCGCTGACCGGTGGACGGCACCGAGCCGTACGCTTGAACTGAGAAGGGGGAGGCCTCGCGGCCTCCCCCTTTTTGCGTTTGATAGAGAGCTGTAATACAAGAACTCGCCTTCGTTTGGCTTGTCTTACTGTTTGGCTGTATTTTGAGTCCTTCTTTTGTATTTGCGCGATAATAACTCGCATTGGCGTTAGGGAGGACTTGATGTTTACCGTTTTTGTCTTGGGCAATATTGCTTCGGGTAAGTCGACTGCCTGCCGCTATCTCAAATCTCATGGCGCCATGCTTATCGATCTGGATGAGCTTGCCAAATCGCTGTATGTGCCAGGCTCCGATATCGTCAATGCCCTCGCGGAAGAATTCGGTTGGGACATTCTGGACGGGGAGGGCGGCATTCGCCGCAATGTCCTTGCCGCTCGAGCTTTCGCCTCTCCTGATACAGTTGCGCGGCTCAATGGCATCGTTCATCCGGTTCTCATCGAACAGCTGTCACTGAGGATTCTCGATCCTGTCTGCTGCACGGTTTCGTCCCCCCGTTATCCCTTTGCGGTTGTCGAGGTTTCTGCCCCGACTGGTTTTGAGGATGCCTTTGGCCTGGCTGATGAAATTCTGGTTATCAGCGCTCCTTTAGCAGTTCGTCGCGAGCGTGCCATTCATCGTGGTATGGAGTCCTCTGATTTTGATGCGCGCTCTGCATGCCAACCTGATGAGGTTTCGCTTTGCAATCTCGCTACGACGGTAATCGATAATGCGGCGGGCGATAACTCACTCTTTGAACAACTGGACGCATGGCTTGCGCGCCATGGCTTTGGGGACGTAGTGGATAAGGAGGAGGCCGATGCCTAAGACACGTTTCTTTACGTGGTATCGCGTGGTGCCACTTGCCGTTATGCTCGTCTTCGGTCTTATTTCGCTCGTCTACTCGTATGCACCTGCCGTCTTCTTTAAGCCTTTGTATCCAATTGACTACGAGGCGTACGTAAAGCAATCGAGCATTTCGCACAATCTTGATCCGTATCTGGTGTGTGCTGTCATAAAGTCGGAATCGAATTGGGATCCCGAGGCTGAGTCGAATCAAGGCGCTCAGGGATTGATGCAGCTTATGCCCGAAACCGCTCAGGACATGATTGCCAAGGGCCTTGTCGACGGGGACGAGTATTCTGCCGATAACCTGAATGACCCTGCTTCGAATATCGAATTTGGCTGCGCGTACCTTTCGTACCTGCTGACGTATTTCAATGGGTCGACGGATAGCGCTATTGCCGCCTATAACGCCGGCATGGGCAATGTCGACGGATGGGCGCAGCAGAGCACGTCGCTTCATAATGCAATCACCTTTCCCGAGACGCAGGCGTATCTGATTCGTGTCAATAATGCCTGGGTTCGCTACAAGACCCTCTATCCCGATCGGTTCGTATAGGACTATGCCTGCCGCCTGCGTATACTGCAGATATATGAGTTAGGAGTATCCATGGCGGAATTTGAAGTTGAGCGTGTTGGAGGAGAGCTCAAACGTTTTGGCGTTGAGGGCTCTGAGGTGCCGTTTAAGGTCGTGTCTCCATACGAGCCCGCTGGCTCTCAGCCTAAGGCCATTGAGTCGCTTGTGCAGGGCGTGAGGGACGGAGATCGCTATCAAGTTTTGCTGGGCGTGACTGGTTCGGGCAAGACCTTCACGATGGCTAAGACTATTGAGGCCCTGGGGAAGCCGACGCTGGTCATGGCTCCCAATAAAACGCTTGCCGCTCAGCTCGCGAGCGAGCTCAAGGAATTCTTCCCTAACAACGCCGTGGTCTATTTTGTGTCGTACTACGATTACTATCAGCCCGAGGCATATGTACCTCAGAGTGATACGTATATCGAGAAAGACTCCTCGATTAATGAAGAGGTCGAGATGCTGCGCCATCAGGCGACGGCATCGCTGCTATCTCGACGCGATGTGATCGTCGTCGCATCGGTCTCGTGCATCTATGGCATCGGTTCTCCCGAGGACTATGCGGGCCTGGCGCCAAACGTCGATAAGAAGGTGCCGCTCGAGCGCGATGACTTTATCCATGCGCTCATCGACATTCAATACGACCGCAATGACTATGACCTGGCGCGCGGTACTTTCCGCGTGCGCGGCGATGTCGTCGACGTGTATCCGCCTTATGCCGAGCATCCGTTGCGGTTTGAGTTCTTTGGTGACGAGGTTGAACTGATTGCCGAGATCGACGAGGTCACCGGCGAGATGCTGCGTGAGTACGAGGCCATTCCCGTGTGGCCGGCCTCGCACTACGTGACCGAGAAGCCTAAGGTCAAAGCGGCTCTGAAATCAATCAGTGAAGAGTGCGAGAAGCGTGTGGCCGAGCTCAAGGCGACTGATAAGCTGCTCGAGGCGCAGCGTCTGCAGCAGCGCACCGACTATGATCTCGAGATGCTCGAGACCATGGGTTTTTGTAACGGCATCGAGAACTACTCGCGTCATCTGGACGGTCGAAAACCGGGCGAGCCGCCGTTTACCCTGATCGATTACTTTCCTAAGGACATGCTCTGTATCATCGACGAGAGTCATGTAACGGTGCCGCAGATCCGCGGCATGCACGAAGGCGACCGCTCGCGTAAGGTGACGCTGGTGGAGCATGGCTTTCGTCTGCCTTCGGCACTCGATAACCGCCCGCTCCGCTTCGATGAGTTTGAGGCGAGGATTCCCCAGTTCATCTACGTTTCGGCCACGCCGGGCGACTATGAGCTGCGGGTTAGCCAGAACGACGTTGAGCAGATTATTCGTCCGACCGGCCTGCTCGACCCCAAGATCGATGTGCGTCCTGTTCGTGGGCAGATTGACGATCTTGAGGACGAGATTCGCGAGCGCGTTGCCCGCAAGGAGCGCGTGCTGGTGACCACGCTCACCAAGCGCATGGCCGAGGACCTGACCGACCATCTGCTTGATGCCGGCATTAAGGTCAATTACATGCACTCCGATACGGCGACGATGGACCGTGTCGAGATCCTGCGAACGCTGCGCGAGGGAAAGATCGATGTTCTCGTTGGCATCAACCTGCTCCGCGAGGGTCTAGACCTTCCCGAGGTCTCGCTGGTGGCAATTCTCGACGCTGACAAGGAAGGTTTCTTGCGCAATCGCCGTTCGTTGATTCAGACGATTGGCCGTGCGGCCCGTAATGCCGACGGCGAGGTCATCATGTATGCAGACGTTGTGACCGATTCGATGAAAGAGGCCATCGAGGAGACGCAGCGCCGTCGCGAGATTCAGATGGCATATAACGAAGAGCACGGCATTGTGCCCAAGACGGTCCGCAAGGCCATTAACGACATTTCGAGCTTTATTGCCGAGGCCGAAAAGACTGTGGGTTCGAAGGGGCGCTCGAGAGGCGATTCGCTGGGTCACGGTGCGTTCTATACACCCGACGAAAACGGCGAGGGCGCCGCGCCGGAGACGGTGGCAACCGAGCAGACGCTTGCCGAGCAGCTGGAAGGGCTACCGCATGACGAGCTCGTGCGGATCGTCGAGACCATGGAGGAAGACATGCGTAACGCTTCCGCTGCCATGGACTTTGAGGAGGCGGCACGTCTGCGCGATGCCGTCGTTCAGATTCGGGCGATGCTCGAGGGCGCGTCTGAGGACGAAACGATCGAGCGTTTGCGTTCGCAGGCTCGCAAGGGCTCTACCTTTGCTTCGGGCAGAAAACGCCAGGGTGCACGATTCAGGAAGTAGTGAACAGGCCCCGAGTTCCCTGTGGAGCTTGGGGCCTGTGTCGTTCGGACGCGGGAGTTCGTGCACTAGAGGTCTGCTATCAGCGCCTCAGCGCAACGGATGCCGTCGGTGGCGGCACTCATGATGCCGCCGGCATATCCGGCACCCTCGCCGCAAGGGTAAAGGCCCGGAGTCGACGCGGCATGGCATGTTCGATCGCGGGTGACGGTTACCGGGGAGCTCGAACGCGTCTCCACGCCAGTGAGGACCGCATCGGGGCGGTCATAGCCACGCAGTTTCTTACCGAGCAGGGGGATTCCCAAACGAAGCGATTCGACGATATGCTGCGGGAGGGCATCGTCGATCGCCGTCCAGGTCACGCCAAGTGGATAGGTTGGTTTTACCTTTCCGGGTGCCGTGCTGGCGCGTCTAGCAAGGAAATCTCCGACGAGCTGTGCCGGCGCGTTCCAGTTGGAGCCACCCAGGCGATAGGCGGCTCGCTCGCAGGCGCGCTGGAGCTCAATGCCTGCGAGCGGATCATCGTCGGGAAGGTCGTCAGGTGTGACGTTAACGAGTAGGGCGGCATTCGCGTTGCGCCCGTCGCGGGCATTGAGGCTGGCTCCGTTGACGCACAGATGGCCCTGCTCGGAAGAAGCCGCGACAACCTGTCCGCCGGGGCACATGCAAAACGAGAACACACTGCGGCCGTTGGGGAGATGGGCGACAAGCTTGTAGGGGGCTGCTCCGAGTGCCGGGTGCCCCGCCGAAAGGCCATATTGGGCACGGTCGATGTCGCGCTGTGGATGCTCGATGCGCACACCCATGGCAAAGGTCTTTTGCGCGAGGGCAACGTTATGTTCTTTGAGAAGCTCGAATACGTCGCGGGCTGAATGGCCGCAGGCGAGAATGAGGTGCTTTGTGGCGATTGTCTCGCTTGTGGTTTCTTGGGGCGGTTGGACATCGACGCCGGTGATGGCGCCAGATCCATCGGTTCGAATATTGACGAGCTTTGTTCGATAGCGGACGGTACCACCGAGCTGCTCGATGCGCTGAGAAATGTTGGTGACGACGGTGGGGAGGATGTCGGAGCCAATGTGCGGCTTGGCGTCCCACAGGATGTCGCGAGGTGAGCCCGCTTCGACGAAGGTCTCAAGAATCAGTCGATGGGCAGGATTCTTGGTTCCCGTGTTGAGCTTGCCGTCCGAGAAGGTCCCTGCGCCGCCCAAGCCAAATTGGATATTGCTTTCGGGGTCGAGGATACGCTCCTTAAGAAAGAGATCAATCGCTTCCGAGCGGCGAAGTGCGGGGTCGCCTCGCTCGATGAGCAGGGGTTTAAGGCCCGCTTCGGCAAGGGTGAGGGCGGCGAAGAGCCCGGCGCAACCGGCGCCGACAACGACGGGACGCCCCTTGGGTGCATTTGGGACAGGGATGGGGAATGAAGGAGTCTCGCCGTCTACCATGCGGATGCGCGAGCGGTCGCGCTCGGCGACGCGGTCGACCACCTCCTGCTCGAGTCGGGAGCTTGTCAGCTCAACTCGAAAGCTCAAAATAAAATGGACATCTCGCTTTTTACGGGCATCGATTGACTTACGATGGAGCTCAATGGCTTTAATCTGGGAATCCTCGCATCGCAGAGCTCGCTTGACGGCGCGTCTACCAATAGCAAGACAGGCAGTTTCGTCGCCGGCCTCATCGAGTGACGCGTGGACTTGGGTGATTTCGATCATCGAGGTCTCCTTAGATGCAAGAAAGAGGCCGCCCGGTGTCCCAGACGGCCCGAATGCGTTTTGATTATAGACTGCGCGGCTATAGGCTGCTTGCAGCGCGAATGCCCGAGATCCAAGCCCACGCAAGGTTGAAACCGCCGCAATCGGCATCGATGTCGAGCGCCTCGCCACAGATGTAAAGCGGGGCGCCTGCCGCGTTGCTCACGCAGAGGTTGGGAGCTGAGACGCTCTCGATGGGCACGCCGCCGCGCGTGACCTGGGCCGAACGCTCCTCTGTCGTTCCCTCGACGAGCAGCTTAAAGTGCTTGAGGATTGAGACTAGATGGATGACGTCGTGCGACCCGGGGTGGCACTGTTCGAATGCGGTGCAGACAACGTGTGAGAACTGCGGGGCGAGCATGCCGTCGAGCCAGCGGGGGTCGCGGGGCGAAAAGCCGCCGAGCAACTCAACTCGCTGGTTGAGCATATCGAGCAACTCGTCTTTGGAGAGGTCGGGGAAAACGTCGAGCAGAATCGTGTCGCCGCGCTGGACGCGACGGGAGAGGTTAAAGGCGGCAACGCCCGAGATGCCAAAGGTTCGGAAGAGCACTTCGCCGTCTTCGCGCCAGAGCTCCTCGTGATTGCGGGTGAGCGTCAAACGGGCGCGGACGCGCAGGCCATCCAGCGTCTTGAGCGCAGCCTGGTCGCCGAAGACCGATGCCGACACGGGGCAGAGGACGGGGTGCTGCGGTGTGAGGGAAAGATTGAACGTCTTCGCGATGTCGGCGGGGCTGCCGCCCGTAGCGATAATTACGGCCTTTGCCTGCAGCGTCTCGTTCCTGCGAGAGGTGTCGGCGAGCGCCTTCCGAAGCGAGCGGACCTCCGTTTTTCGGTCGTCGTGCTTTTTTGCCTTGAGTGCTCGCGCGGGACGATCTATTTGGAGTGTCCAGCCCTCGGGGGCTTTGAATGCCGAGGCGACGTTTGCTCCACAGATCAAGGTGATACCCAGGTGATTGCAAGCGTTGAGAAGTGCGTCGCGCACCGATTCGGCACGAAGGGAGCGCGGATACAGCCGGCCCTCCTCGGAGGTCGTCATGATGCCCAGCGAGGAGAAGAAACTGCTGAGCTCTTGCTCGGGCTGGGGACCCATGACGGATTCGACGAATGCGGGGTGGTTGTACCGTTGGAAATCAATTGATTCGTTGGAAAGGTTGCAGCGGCCGTTGCCGGTCGCAAGGAGTTTAAGGCCGCAGGCAACATCGCGCTCAACGATGCAGGTGCTTTTGCCTGCGCGTGCGGCCGTAATGGCGGCGGTGAGACCCGAGGCCCCGCCGCCGATTACCAAGACGTCATAGGAGGCGTTTGCGTTCACTTAGGCCTCGGCGGTTTCGTGCGGGGCAATGGCCTCGACGGCAGAGACGACCTGGGGCAGCATACGTGCGGGCAGTGCGGTCTCAACCTCGCCCTTATCGCAAGCCTCGGCGAGTGCCGGATTGATGGGAAGCTGCCCTAGGATCTCGAGGTTGTAACGCTCGGCGACCTCGGGGAGCTTGCTCTTGCCAAAGACCTCGATCTTCTTGCCGCAATCGGGGCACTCGATATAGCTCATGTTTTCGACGATTCCCAGAATGGGGACGTTCATCTTCTCGGCCATGTTGACCGCCTTGGCGACGATCATCGAGACCAGGTCCTGCGGGCTCGTGACGATGACGATGCCGTCGACGGGCAGCGACTGGAAGACGGTGAGCGCGACGTCGCCTGTTCCCGGAGGCATGTCGACCAGCAGGTAGTCGATGGGGCCCCACGAGGTCTCGCTCCAGAACTGCCTAATGGCGCCTGCGATGACCGGACCGCGCCAAAGGACGGGGTCGGTCTCGTTTTGGAGCAGAAGGTTGGAGCTCATGACCTTGACGCCGTGCTCGGAGATTTCGGGCAGCATGAGGTTGCCAAGGGCATGGACGTGGCGTCCGCTCATGCCGAACATCTTGGGGATAGAGGGACCGGTGATGTCGGCATCGAGGACGCCGACCTTGTGGCCGTGACGGGCAAGCTCGGTGGCGATGGCACCGGTGACAAACGACTTGCCGACACCGCCCTTGCCGGAAAGCACGGCGATGACGCTTTTGACCTCGGACAGCGTGTTCTCCTCAAATTGCGACGGCGACGTTTGTCCGCCGGCGGCCTGTGCGTGCTCGCAACCCATGTATGACTCCTTTGTATATGTTGGGGCCGGAGCCCCGTGATGTGACACGAGCGTCATTGTACCCTCGTTTGCGAGCGGGAGTCATTTGCGATGCATTTGGGCCGAGCGTGCTTGCAATACGATGGGCCCAAGCGAATGGGCGGGCTTACTGAACTTTGCTGGCGAACTCGAGGTATTGCATGCGCTGCAGCTTGCCGATCGTCGAGGCGTATGGGCTGTCTTCAGATTCCAAGTCGTAGCGCAGCCCGTCGGCACCAAGGTAGCCGGCGACATTGATGGTGGGCACATCTGACCTTGTTGCAAGCAGAGCCTTTTGATAGTCGGTGAGCGGGGCGCCGATCTTATTAAGGGTAATGGCTGCAACCTCGTTTGCCCCGACGGTGTCGTAGACGTTGAGCTCGGTATTGCCGGCGATTTCATAGTTAGCCCAGACAAAATATGTCGACTGATAGATACGGAAAGCGTGGCTTGCCGTATCTTCCTGAGGGTACAGCTCGTCGTTGAGAGCCGTTGCGGCGCTCGGCTGATGGTCGCCAAAAAAGACAAGGACAACCGGTCTGCCGATATTGCGGAGCTCGTTGATAAAGTACTCGAGGTCCCGGTCGGATGCGTTGATGCAAGTAAGATAGGTATTGAGCGCGCTATTGGCGCCCTCGCTGGCTCCCTCGACCCAATAGTTTGTCAACTCTTCGGCGGGAACGGTGCCATAGTCGTAGCCGCCGTGATTTTGCATCGTGACGTCAAAGATGAACTGCGGGGCTTCGTCGGTTCTAAGCAGGTCGAGTATCTTGTCGTAGGTGGCGTAGTCGCATACGCCGGCATGGTAACAGGGCGCACCTTCGAAATCGCCGATTGAAAGAAAGTCTCCAAAGCCCAGCTGCTGATAGATTTTATCTCGATGGTAGTTGACGGGGTTTTGCGGGTGCATAGCGGTAGCGGTATACCCAAGCTCTTTAAGGTCCTTTGCCAGGCTGTTGACGCCATTCATCTGATACAGCTGATAGGGGATTTTGCCTAATCCGACAAAGGCCGTTGTCGCTCCGGTCAAAAATTCGAATTCGGAGTTCGCCGTTCCGCCACCGGCGACCGAAGCGAGCATGGTGCCGCGAACAAGTGTGTCGGGAAGCGAGTTGTAGAATGCGGGGCCGGTGTACCCGGCCGCCTGGAGCTGCTCAAAGCACGAAAGGTCGCTAAAACTCTCATTCATGACGGCAACAATCGTCGGCTTGATTTCATTGAACTGGGCAACAGCCGCCGCGCGCTGCTCGCTCGAGCCATACGTGCTGTCGTAGGTGGCGGCGAGCTCCTGCTCGATGCTCTGCGCCTCATCGGGCGTATAGTCTTCGGGCTTCTCAATGGGCAACTCGTTGACCATTTCGGTGAACGAAGTGATAAAACCCTGAGACGCATACGTGGTGATGGGCTGCCAACGGTCAAATCCAAAATTCAGCGCCTGCTCCAAGTCGATGCTGGAAAAGCCCGAGAGCCCCACAACGGTCACTAGCAGAAAAGCGCAGAGGTTAGCGGCGATTGCGGGGAAGACATGGGTGGGCGTACGGAGCTTTCTCGGTCGGATAAGCGAAAGAAGCCCCAGGGAAATCTCCAGCAGGGCTAGAGAGGTTACGATTCCGGCGGTAAAGGTAAACTCGTATCCCTCGCTCACTTCCATTGCGGTGCCAAGGGCCAAGATATCGCTTGGCAGGATGGCCTCGCCTTTAAACGTTATGACGAAGTGCTCGGCAATGCCAAGGATGCAACAGGCGACGGGCACGAGGGCCATGACGCCTCCATGACGCTGTCCCAGCAAATAAAGGGAGAGCAGAACCGTCGCGAGCAGCCCGACGGAAAACCCGAATGAGTTGGCGGGAATGCGATAGAACGTTTCGTTACAGGCAATTTCGAGTGAAACGAACGAGAGCGCTGAAACAGCGGCGATGACAAGGATGTCACGGCAAATACAGGCAACCGTTCCCGTCGCAAGATCGGTTTGGTCGATAAGTCCCGAAACCAAGGGCTCGACAAGAAGTATGACGGCGGTAGCACCGAGCGCCGAATAAGAAAGGACCCATAGGGAATTGTCCTCATTTACGAGCAATTGATTCGTAATCCATGCAGCTACCATGCCGAGCGGGATGAGGAGCGTCGCGCACCAAAAGACGCGGGCAATGGGCGGCTTTTCATTGTGTTTGATTGAAAAATGTACGCGCACCACGACGATGGCCACGATAAGGACGGCGATGAATATGGGCAGATTGGCCATGTCGCTCGAAGTGATTTCAAGGGGGATATCTTCGGTCATGGACGTTCCTCTGTTACGGCAAATTAAGTTCAGTATTAGATTACTGTAACCTTTCCACGGCATTTCGAGAAACAAAGCGCCCGATACGCAAAGCTAAAGGTCTGCGAATCTTGTATTACGAACATCTGTGCGCGTCGAGTGCGCTAAACTCATCGACAGTATGATTCGATGCAATAGGAGGCAAGGAGCTTCCATGTCTGATTCTTCTATCGTTATTCGCGGCGCTCGTGAGCACAACCTCCGTGATATCGATGTTTCCATTCCGCGTGACCAACTCGTGGTCATTACCGGTCTTTCTGGCTCGGGCAAGAGTTCGCTGGCATTTGACACTATCTATGCCGAGGGCCAGCGTCGATACGTCGAGAGTCTTTCGAGCTATGCGCGCCAGTTCTTGGGCCAGATGGACAAACCCGACTTGGATTCAATCGACGGCCTTTCGCCGGCGGTGTCGATCGACCAAAAGACGACGTCTAAAAACCCTCGCTCTACGGTTGGCACCGTAACCGAGATTTATGACTATCTGCGCCTGCTGTTCGCCCGTGTGGGCACCCCGCACTGTCCCGAATGCGGCCGCGTCATTGAGCGCCAGACGACCGACCAGGTTGCCGACAAGGTCTTGGCGGCGGGGGAGGGCCGCCGCGCGTTTGTGCTGGCACCGGTGGTGCGCGGGCGAAAAGGCGAGTACACCAAACTGTTTGAGGACCTTCGCGCCGAGGGCTTTAGCCGCGTGCGTGTCGACGGTGAAGTGCGCTCGTTCGACGATCCGATCGATCTGGATAAGAAATTCAAGCACGATATCGAGGTCGTAGTCGATCGCATCGTGATCCGTGAGAATTCTCTGGGCCGTATCGCCGAGTCTGTTGAACAGGCGACTGCCTTGGCGCACGGCAATGTAAACGTGTACATGCTGCCCGATCGCGATGCTCCCGAGGGGACCGAGGGCGAACTGCTGGAGTATTCGTTGGCCTTGGCGTGCCCGGAGCATGGACACTCCATTGACGATCTTCAGCCGCGTGATTTTTCGTTCAACGCTCCCTATGGCGCATGTCCTGAGTGCGACGGCCTGGGCTTTAAGAAAACCGTTGATGCCGAGGCGCTGATTGAGGACCCCTCGAAGTCCATTGCCGACGGAGTCTTTGGTAGCCTGTTTGGCAATTCGAACTACTATCCGCAGATTTTTGCTGCGGTCTGCAAACACTTTAAGGTGAGCGCCGATACGCCGTGGGAGGACTTGCCCCCTCGCGTGCGTCGTGCATTCTTGGATGGCCTGGGCGATACGAAGATCTCGGTCGACTACCAAAAGCTCGACGGACGTCGTAGCCAGTGGGATACAAAGTTTTCGGGCGTTCGCAACATCCTGTACGAACGCTATGCCGAGACGACGAACGAGAACACCAAGGCGCGCCTGGAGAAGTACATTCGCGAGGAACCGTGCTCGAGCTGCCACGGCGCTCGTTTGCGCCCTGAGATGCTCGCCGTCACCGTGGGCGGCAAGTCCATTTACGAGGTTTGTTGCCTGTCGTGCCGTGAGTCGCTCGAGTTTTTTGAGGGCTTGGAACTTACCGAGCGTCAACGGTTTATCGGCGGCCGTATCGTCAAGGAAATCCTGGAGCGCTTGCGTTTTCTGGTCGATGTTGGACTCGACTATCTGACGCTCGATCGTGCCTCGGCGACGCTTTCCGGTGGCGAGGCACAGCGTATTCGACTGGCAACGCAGATCGGCGCGGGTCTCATGGGCGTGCTCTATATTCTGGATGAGCCCTCGATCGGTCTTCATCAGCGTGACAACGAGCGCCTGATCAAGACGCTCGAGCGCCTGCGCGATATCGGCAATACCGTTATCGTCGTCGAACACGACGAGGATACAATCCGTGCCGCCGACTACGTGATCGACATGGGGCCCGGCGCCGGCGTCAACGGCGGACACGTAGTCGCGGCGGGAACGCCTGCCGATATCATGGCGTGTCCTGAGTCGATGACGGGCGCTTATCTGACCGGCAAACGAATGATCCGGGTGCCTGATGAACGGCGCAAACCCGGTCGCGGCTGCCTTAAAATTACGGGCGCTCGAGCCAACAACCTCAAAAACGTTACTGCCAAGATCGAGTTTGGTACGCTTACGGTTGTTACCGGCGTGTCGGGATCGGGTAAGAGCTCCCTAGTTACCGACACCATTGCGCCTGCCCTTACGAATGCCATTCACCGCTCGACGCGCCCTGTGGGTCCGTATAAGAAAATCGAGGGCATCGAGTGTATCGATAAGGTTATCGATATCGACCAGTCGCCGATTGGCCGCACGCCGCGTTCCAACCCTGCTACCTATATCGGCCTGTGGGATGATCTTCGCGCACTGTTTGCGAGTACGCCGGAGTCGAAGGCGCGCGGCTACTCGCCAGGTCGTTTCTCCTTTAATGTGAGTGGCGGGCGCTGTGAGGCGTGCAAGGGCGACGGACAGATCAAGATCGAGATGCACTTCCTTCCCGATATCTACGTTCCCTGCGAAGTTTGCGGCGGTAAACGCTACAACCGCGAGACACTCGAGGTCACCTATCGTGGCAAGACCATCTCGGACGTGCTCGACATGAGCGTTACCGAGGCGCTGGCCTTCTTTGGGAATATCCCGCAGATTAAGCGCAAGCTCCAGACGCTGTACGATGTAGGCTTGGGCTACGTGAGCCTGGGCCAGCCCGCCACGACGCTTTCGGGCGGCGAGGCGCAGCGTGTAAAGCTCGCCAAGGAGCTTCATCGACGCCAGACGGGCAAGACGTTCTATATTTTGGACGAGCCGACGACCGGCCTTCATTTTGAGGACGTCCGCCAGCTGCTCGATGTACTGCAGCGCTTGGTCGATGCGGGCAACACGGTGCTGGTGATTGAACACAACCTTGATGTCATCAAGGTTGCCGACCGCCTGATCGATATGGGTCCCGAGGGCGGTAACGGCGGCGGAACCGTCGTGGTTTCGGGTACACCGGAGCAGGTTGCGGACTGTCCGCAGAGTTATACGGGCAAGTTTTTGGCGCCGTTGCTCAGGCGTGACCGGGAGCGCCAGGCTCAACTTGATGCTCAATAAATAGGCGATTCAGTTTATGGGCGCCATCGACTCCTTGTGATTCGATGGCGCTTGCTGTGCCGAAGTGACGTATGCAGCCGAATTGGACATATACTTAATCCTTGCGTCCGAATGCGAGGGAAAGGATATGTCATGGCAAAGGCTGTAAAGACGCCAAAAACCAATGCGATGCGCGAGCTGGAAAGCGCCGGCATTTCCTATGTTCTACATACGTACGAAGACGATGGCGATGAGTCGGTGGGCCTGGGGGTCGCGATTTCGGAGCAGCTTGGCGAGGAGCCCGGTCAAGGATTTAAGACTTTGGTCTGTGTGACACCGTCCAACGACTATGTCGTGTGCTGCATCCCTGTTGCCGACGAGCTCGATCTAAAGTCCGCCGCGCGTGCCGCGGGGGAGAAGTCCTTGGCCATGATGCATGTGAAGGATTTGCTTGCGGCGACTGGCTACGTTCGCGGCGGCTGCAGCCCGGTCGGTATGAAAAAACGCTACCGGACGCTCATTGATGAGACATGTGTCCTTTGGGATACCATTTTTATTTCGGGAGGCAAGCGTGGTTATCAGCTCGAGCTTGCACCCGATGATTTAATTGCATTTTGCGGGGCGACGGTTGCCGCGATTACGAGAGAGGACTGAGCGATGCCGCAGGAAGAATTGAAGCGCGGAGCTCATTTTGCAAAAGAATCTGCGCCTCAGACACCCTCATCCGAAGCTTCTTCGTCGCGAGATGACACTGACGACATGGGCTCGTCGGACTACTCCACGGTTGGTCGTTCCGCCGGGCTTATGACCATCCTGACTATCGTGTCTCGCGTCACCGGTTTTATCCGCACGTGGGCAATGGCGGCCGCTATCGGCATGTCGCTACTCTCGTCCTCCTATCAGGTCGCCAACAACCTGCCCAATATGCTCTACGAACTCGTGATGGGCGGCATGCTCGTGACGGCGTTTTTGCCCGTGTACATGGGCGTGAGGCGTGAGCAGGGTCGCGAGGCCTCAAACGAGTACGTGGGCAACCTGCTCGGCATTCTGCTTTTGGTGCTGGGTGGCATTTCGTTGCTGGGGACCGTGTTCGCCCCGGGCTTTATCTGGACGCAATCGTTCCTTTCGGGTGACGGCGGCAGCATGGATACCGCTGCGTTCATGTTCCGTTTCTTTGCCATCCAGATTCTGTTTTATGGTTTGGGCTCGGTGTTCTCGGGCGTTCTCAACGCACACCGCGACTACTTCTGGTCGACGTTTGCTCCGGTCCTCAACAATGTGATCGTCATTGCGAGCTTTATGGGTTTTGCGCCCGTGTCCGCACAGTTTGGCGAACGTGCCGGCATCATCTTGATTGCGGCCGGTACGACCCTCGGTGTCTTTGTTCAGATGGCATGTCAGATCCCCGCGCTTGGCAAGCACGGCGTGCATCCCCATATCCATATCGACTTTAAGGACCCCGCACTGCGGCAGACGATTGCGCTCGGTATCCCGACGCTGCTCGCCACGGTGTGCATGTTTGTCTCGACTTCTATCACCAACGCTGCCGCGCTGGTGGTCCAGCCCGAGACTGGTCCTTCCGTCATCGCCTATGCGCGCCTGTGGTACACGCTGCCCTACGCGCTGATTGCCGCCTCGCTTTCGACGGCGCTCTATACCGAGCTCTCTCACGACGCGCAGGAGAAGGATTACGACAGCGTTCGCACGGGCATTTCGCGTGGCGTCGCCCAGATGCTGTTCTTCCTGATTCCGTTCGCGCTGTACCTGATTGTCTTCGCGCGTCCGCTCAACATGATCTACTGTGCTGGCAAGTTCGATGAATCCGGCGTGACGCTGGTGTCCGAGTACCTTGTCTACCTGGCGCTCTCGCTGCCGCTCTACGGCGTGGTCGTGTTGATGCAGAAGAGCTTCTCTGCCTTGCTCGACATGAAGCCCTATAGCCGCTATTGCCTGTATTCTGCCATCGGCCAGGCCGGCTCGGTTCTGCTGTTTGGCGTTGTGCTGGGCTTCGGCATGCCGGCAATCGCGCTTTCGTATGTCGTCGACTACGTGATCTTGGTCGGTTGTTCGCTGTGGTGGCTGCGTCGTCGTCTGCGTGGCCTTCAGGTCAAATCTATCCTACATGGCGGTTTCTTTGGCCTTTTGCTCGGTGGCCTGGGTGCTGCCGCAGGCGCCGGCGTCATGTGGGCGCTTGAGCACTTTGTCGGGGCGCTTGGCGGTTCGATTCTGATTACTCTTGGCTATGTTTGCGTTGCGGGTGTCGTCTCGCTTGCTGTTACCTTTGGCCTTGCCGTCGTCCTTAAGATGCCCGAGGTCTCGGCGCTGCTTCGTCGCAAGTAGGTGCGCGTGGCCGGTCACGACAACATTCCAACGCTTGCCGAGCAGGTTTCGCGCGTTCCCACACAGCCCGGATGCTACCTTTGGAAGGATGCCAAGGGCGATGTCATCTACGTGGGCAAGGCGAAAAACCTACGCGCCCGCATGCGTCAATACGTGACACTGCAGGATGAGCGTCAAAAGATTCCGCTGATGATGCAGCTGGTGGCGAGCTTTGACTATATCGTGGTGGAGACCGAGCATGAGGCGTTGGTGCTCGAGCGCAATTTGATTGGTCAGTACCATCCGTACTTTAACGTCGACCTCAAGGATGACAAGAGCTACCCCTTTATCGCCATTACAAAGGGCGACCTGTATCCCGCTATCAAATATACGCGTGAGCGTCATAAGCCGGGAACGCGCTATTTTGGACCCTATACCGATAGCCGTGCGGCACGTGAGACGATAGATACGCTGCGCAAGGTTATTCCCATCTGCTCCGCATCCTGTGCGGAGTGGCGTCGTTGTCGCCGTATCGTTGAGTCCCACAAGGGCGAGGAAGACATCGTCAATATGATTTGCGCGCAAAACGGGCGTCCCTGCTTTGACTACCATGTCGGGCGCGGCCCGGGTGCGTGTGTCGGCGCGATTTCCCCGGCAGACTATGCCAAGAACGTCAAGCGTGTCGAGCGCTTTTTGTCGGGCCATCGCAAGGATGTCGTCGATGAGCTGACCTCCGAGATGACGGATGCCGCCGAGGCGCTCGACTTTGAGCGCGCGGCACGCGTCAAACGTCGTTTGGAGGTCATCAGGGGTCTGGACGATCGTCAGCAAGTCGTTTTTCCCTCCAGTGTCGATATCGATGTCATCGGGTTCTATCGCGAGGAGACCATCTCCGCCGCTTGCGTCTTCGTCGTTCGCGAGGGCCGAACAGTTCGCACCTGCGAGTTCATTCTCGACAAGGGTCTTGATGTTGACGAGGAAGAGCTCCAGTCGGGCTTTCTTAAGCGCTATTACGACGAGACGGCTGATATTCCAGCTGAGGTCAACCTTTCCGTCGAGCTTGAGGATGCGGAGGCGCTGGGGGAATGGCTTGCGGGCAAGCGCGAGCGTTCCTGCCATCTCCATAGGCCGCAGCGTGGCGAAAAGCACCGTTTGCTCGATATGGCATCCAAAAATGCGCGCCATGCCCTCATGCGCTACATGATGCGAACGGGGTACGCTGACGACCGCACCAATCAGGCGCTCCTGGAGCTCGAAAGCGCGCTGGCGCTGCCAGCGCCGCCGATGCGTATCGAGTGCTTCGATATCTCGACGCTGCACGGAACCTTTACCGTCGCCTCGATGGTGGTGTTTACCAACGGACGCGCCGACAAGAGCCAGTACCGTCGTTTTAAAATTCAGGCCGAATTGGACGAGGCAAACGACTTCGTGTCGATGTCCGAGGTTTTGGGACGACGCTATGCTCCCGAGCGCATGGCCGACGAGCGCTTTGGATCGCGCCCCGATTTGCTCGTTGTCGATGGCGGTAAGCCGCAATTGACCGCTGCGATCAAGCAACTTGAGGCTCTTGGGCTCGATATACCAGTTTGTGGCTTGGCAAAGGCCGATGAGGAGGTTTTCGTGCCTTGGGACGAGACTCCAGTCGTGCTTCCGACCGGGTCCGCGTCGCTCTATCTAATCAAACAGGTGCGCGATGAATCGCACCGTTTTGCCATCACGTTCCATCGCGAATTGCGCGATAAAGCCATGACGGTTTCGGTACTCGATGACGTTCCAGGCGTGGGACCCACCAGAAAACGTGCCCTTATGCGCCATTTTGGCTCGATGAAGCGTTTGCGCGCGGCGAGCGAGCAAGAGATCGCGGAAGTTCGAGGCGTTCCGGCCGATGTCGCCAAAGCGGTCCACGAGGCACTTGTTGCATGGAATGCCGAACGCGCCCAGGCATCGGCCAACCGTTCCGAAAACTAAACGTGCTTCTAAACAACTGATATACATGATTGGCCGATTTTCAATCATTTATTTCGCGGCGATTACCTGTCGATTTCGGGTTTTATTAACGCTAAAACGTTTGACTAGCCATGGTGAACAACCCTGCTATCCTGCGGGTTGACGATGACTGATATCTCACCTCGTCGATACATACTGTCTGGCGAATCGTTTGTCAATGAATTCGGTGAACGGTAGTAAATACCGTTCAAGCGTATGTATGTATCGGTCGCCGAGCGCGGCACCTCAGTTGGGTTCGTCGGTAGGTAAGGTATATATCGTCCGCAAGTTGCGCGGGGGCAAGTCTAGGTGCTCCCGGGTAAGATTCTCTATTGATAGGAGAAGACATGGCCATCATCAACAAGGGTATGTCCAGGCGTTCGTTCCTCGGCCTCACCGGCAGCGTCGCTGCTGTCGCAGGGCTTGGTCTCACCGGCTGCGGTGGCAGCTCCAACGACGAGGGTTCCGCTTCCGGTTCCGCCGATTCCGCCAACCGTGGCGGCGGTGTGATTACCGCTGGTTCCGCTTACGCTCCGTCCAGCTTCGATCCCGCCAGCACCGGCTCCGCTGTGGGCCTGGGTGCTAACTGGCACGTCGTCGAGGGTCTCTACGGCATCGATTACCACGACTACAGCACCTTCAACGAGCTCGCCACCGACGATCCCAAGTCCGTGGACGACACTACCTTCGAGGTCACCATCCGCAAGGGCGCCAAGTTCTCCGATGGTACCGAGGTCACTGCTGACGACGTCGTCGCTTCCTACACCGCTTGCGCTGCTTCCGCTACCTATGCTCCGTTCTTCCAGCCCTTCGAGTCCATCGAGGCCAAGGATGCCAGCACTGTAACGGTCAAGACCAAGGTCCCCAACTTCTCCCTGCTCAAGGATCGTCTGGCCATCATCCGTGTTACCCCGGCTACTCAGTCCGAGGAGGATCGCGCCAAGCAGCCGATCGGTTCCGGCCCCTGGATGTACGACTCTATCTCCGATACCGAGATCACCCTGGTTCCCAACCCCGAGTACAACGGTGAGTATGCTGCCGAGGATAAGAAGATCCAGTACAGCATCCTGACCGACCCCACCGCTCGCGTTACCGCCCAGCAGGAAGGCTCCACGCTCGTTATGGAGCTCGTCACCGCTGACGCCGTCGACCAGCTCGAGAGCGCTGGCTGCAAGATCGACAACGTCCAGGGCTTCGGCACCCGCTTCATCATGTTCAACGTCGCCAAGGAGCCTTGGAACAACGTCAAGGTCCGTCAGGCCGTCATGTACGCGCTCGACACCGAGAAGATGATCACCAACACCTTCGCCGGCCTTGCCACCGCTGCCAGCTGCTACCTGCCCAAGAGCTTCACCAACTATCATGAGGCTTCCACGGTGTACAAGACCGACGCCAAGAAGGCCAAGAAGCTCATCGAGGAGTCCGGCATCACCCCGGGTGCCATCACCCTGCGCACCACCGACAACGAGCAGATTAAGGGCATGGCCGCCCAGGTCAAGAATGACCTCGACGCTCTCGGCTTCGAGGTGACCATCCAGACCGATACCTCGCCGGCCACCTACGCTGCCATCGACGGCGGCGAGGCCTACGATATCCTCCTTGCCCCTGGCGATCCGTCCTGCTTCGGCGCTGACCCCGACCTGCTGCTCAACTGGTGGTACGGCGACAACGTCTGGATGCAGACCCGTTGCCCGTGGAAGGAGTCCGCTGAGTGGGAGAAGCTCCACGGTCTCATGGACGAGGCTCTTGCCGCCGAGGGCGACGAGCAGCAGAAGAAGTGGAACGAGTGCTTCGACATCATCGCCGACAACGCTGTTCTGTACCCCGTTGTCCACGTCAAGACCGTCTCCGCTTCCTGGGACGATCCGTCTACCGCGCCCAACGGCGAGGCCCTCGATGGCTTCAAGGGCATCGGCACGACGAGCATGTCCTTCAGGGGCGTCGCGACCGTCAAGGCCTAAGACTCGTTTGAGTCATATGTGGGGCGTCGGTCGTAAGGCAACGTCCTCATAGTTGAAACAAAGACCCGGGCGGCCTCGATGTCGCTCGGGTCTTGTAATGAGTATCCATACTCATATACCAGTTGGTCCTACCGACAAAAGAAAGGGGAGAGAACGTGAACAACTTTCTACGTTTGATTGGAAGGCGTCTCGTGGCGCTGCCGATCATGGCATTGGGCGTCACCGTCCTGGTGTTCTTCCTTATGTCGTTCTCCAAGACCGACCCCGCCTATACGGCGTTGGGTGACGGTGCCTCGCCCGAGGCGGTTGCCGAGTACCATGAGAAGTATGGTCTGGACGACCCCTGGCCCGTGCGCTACGTGCGCTACATGGGCGATCTGATCCATGGTGACATGGGCACCTATGGTGCTGCTCGCAACTCCGTTGCCAAGCGCATCTCCGCGGCCCTGCCCGTCACGATGCAGCTGACCTTCATCGGTCTTGCCATCGGCGCGGTCGTCTCGTTTTTGCTCGGCGTCATCGCGGCACTGTATCGCGATAAATGGCCGGACCAAGTGATCCGCGTCTTTTCCATCGCCGGCTTGGCAACCCCGTCGTTCTGGCTTGCCGTTCTGTTGATTCTGCTGTTCTCTTCCTACCTTAAGGTGCTCCCGGCATCCGGTGCTCTGCCTCACTTCACCACCAACCCGGCTGGCTATCTGGGACGTATGATCATGCCCGCTATCGCTCTGGCATTCCCGCTGACGGGCCAGATGACTCGTATCGTGCGTACGGCCATGGTTGAGGAGCTCGACAAGGACTACGTCCGCATGGCCCGTGGCGCCGGCGTTCCCGAGAAGGTCGTCGTCGGCATCAACGTTTTGCGCAACGCGCTGATCACCCCGGTCACCACCCTCGGTCTTAAGATCGGTTACCTTATGGGCGGCGCCGTCGTCATCGAGGTCATCTTCAACCTCCCCGGCATGGGTACTGCGATTCTGCAGGGCGTTCAGGGCAACGAGGCGAACCTGGTTCAGGGCGTCGTCATCGTCGTTGCTCTTGCCTTCATCATCATCAACATCGTGGTTGACATGCTCTACCTGCTCATCAACCCGCGCATCAGGACGGTGTAGATTATGGTAAAGATTCGAGAGAAGCAAACCGAGCAGCTCGAGAAGGCTGCCTCCAAGGGGCTCAAGCTCGGTGGCTGGAAGAAGATGACGCTGTCTTCTAAGATTGCCGCCGTCGTGCTGGTGTTGGTCGCCCTGACCGCGATTCTGGCGCCCCTTCTTGCCCCCTATAGCCCGGTCGAGATTTTCACTGCTCGCCAGGCTCCCGGCAATGGATTTATCTTCGGTACCGACGATAAGGGCCGCGACATCCTGTCGCGTATGCTTTACGGTGGCCGTTACTCGCTGATCATCGGCTTCGGTGCTACTGCCATGGCTCTGGTCTGCGGCTCGGTCGTGGGCGCCCTCGCGGCGGTTTCGCGCAAGTCCGTTTCCGAGGCGATCATGCGCATCCTGGACATCATCATGTCCATCCCGGGCATCGCCCTCGCTGCCGTCTTCGTCTCCATCCTGGGCAATTCCGTGCCGTCGATCATCTTCGCCATTGGCTTTATGTACACTCCGCAGATTGCCCGTATCGTGCGCGCCAACATCGTGTCCGAGTACGGCGAGGACTATGTCCGCGCGGTCATCGTTTCCGGCGCCAAGGCTCCGTGGATTTTGATCAAGCATGTTCTGCGTAACTGCATCGCCCCGATCATGGTCTTCACCGTTACCCTGGTCGCCGACGCCATCATCTTCGAGGCCTCGCTGACCTTTATCGGCGCTGGTATCCAGGAGCCCACCGCTACCTGGGGCAACATCCTCGCCGACGCCCGCGGTGGCGTGCTCGCTGGCCGTTGGTGGCAGGCGCTGTTCCCGGGTCTGGCCATCATGATCACCTGCCTGGCGCTCAACATCCTCTCCGAGGGCATTACCGACGCCATGGCCGCTGCTCCCTCCGCCGCCCTGGATCCGACCGATTCCTCCAAGCGCCGCGAGGCCGACCTGCTGGTCTCCGACCCCGTTCGCGCTTACAAGGAGCAGGCTCAGTCCCTGTCCGCCCGTCTTGGCGCCCTGCGCGATGTCGAGCTCAAGCGTAACGACCGCCATGTGCCCGATGAGTCCGTTGAGCCGATCCTTTCGGTCCGTGATTTCTGCATCCAGTTTGAGCACCACGGTGATATCAACGTCGTCGATCATGTCAACTTTGATGTCCGTCCTGGCCAGACCATGGGCCTGGTCGGTGAGTCCGGCTGCGGTAAGTCCATCACCACGCTGGCCATCATGGGCCTGACCGACGATGACGAGCATCTTTCCGGTGAGGTTCTCTGGGAGGGCCGCGACCTGCTCAAGATGAGCAAGAAGGAGTGGTTCGGCCTGCGCGGTACCGATATCGCCATGGTCTATCAGGACGCCCTGTCCTCGCTCAACCCCTCCATGCTCATCTCTGCCCAGATGAAGCAGCTCACCAAGCGCGGCGGAACCCGCAGCGCCGAGGAGCTCCTGGAGCTCGTCGGCCTCGATCCCAAGCGCACGCTCGAGAGCTATCCGCACGAGCTTTCCGGCGGCCAGCGTCAGCGCGTTCTGATCGCTATGGCCCTTACCCGCGACCCCAAACTGGTCATCTGCGACGAGCCCACGACCGCTCTGGACGTTACCGTCCAGAAGCAGGTCATCAAGCTGCTTAACGATCTTCAGGCCAAGCTCGGCTTTGCCATGATCTTCGTTTCGCACGACCTGGCACTGGTCGCCGAGGTCGCTCATAACATCACGGTTATGTACGCCGGCCAGGTTATCGAGCAGGCGCCCACCAAGGAGCTGCTCACCAACCCGATTCACGAGTACACCCGCGGCCTTCTGGGTTCCGTCCTGTCCATCGAGAGCGGTTCGGGCCGCCTGCACCAGGTGCCCGGCGCCGTTCCGAGCCCGCGCGATTTCCCCAAGGGCGATCGCTTCGCACCCCGCTCGAGCCATCCGCGCATTGGCCTGGACACCCGTCCGGTCTTCAAGCGCGTGCCCGGCACCGAGCACTTCTATTCCGAGCTCCCCGACGAGGTGCTCAAGGCAAATGGTTTGACCCCTCACGCGGAGGTGATGTAGATGAGCGAGACCGCAGTCAACGGCGTCGAGCCGATCATCTTCCTTGATGACGTCCACGTCACCTTTAGGACCCGTACCGGCTCGATTCTGCACCCCAATCTGGTTCACGCCGTCCAGGGTGTAACGATTAAGCTCATGCCCGGACAGACCATCGGCATCGTCGGCGAGTCCGGTTGCGGAAAGTCCACCACCGCCAACGTCATGTGCGGCCTGCAGGCCCCCACGAGCGGCAAGGTCTACTTTAAGGGCAAGGACGTTACCAAACGTACCGCCGAGGACCGTCGCCACATGGGTCGCGTCATCTCGGTCGTGTTCCAGAACCCGGCCACGGCGCTCAATCCCCGCATGGTCGTTCGCGAGCAACTGCTCGACCCCATGCGCGTCCACAACCTGGGTACCGAGGCCGAGCAGGAGAAGCGCGTCAAGGAGCTCTTGGAGCTCACCGGTCTGCCCAGCTCCGCCGCCGAGGTTCTTCCCGGCCAGCTTTCGGGCGGCCAGCGCCAGCGCGTCGCAATTGCGCGCGCCCTGTCGCTGAACCCCGATGCCATCATCGCCGACGAGCCCACCTCGGCTCTGGACGTTTCGGTCCGCGCGCAGATTCTGAACCTGCTGACCGACCTTAAGAAGGAGCTCGGCCTGGCCATGGTGTTCATCAGCCATGACATCCAGACGGTCCGCTATATCTCTGACGACATCATCGTTATGAATGGCGGCAAGATCGTCGAGCAGGGCGAGGCCAAGCAGGTCTTCCAGCACCCTCAGGACCCCTACACCAAGATGCTGCTCGGCGCTGCGCCGTCGCTGCTGCATCCCAAGCTCGGCGAGTAGCCTCGCTTTCCCTCCCGTGCGCCCGGTTCCCTTGCCGGGCGCACCTCCGTTGCGATTTCGAAAGGTTGGGTTCACGAGCCATGCCAAGTGCTCAGGAGCTACAACAGCAATTTGGTGAATATCGAGGCGCTATGCCCCGTCCATCGGATTTCGATCTCTTTTGGAAGGACCGCATGGCCGAGGCCGACGCCGTCGAGCTCGACTATGCGATTGAGGCGGCTTCGGTTGCGGATTCCGCGACCTGTCGGTTTTTCGACCTCTGGTATACCGGCATGTGCGGTGCACGCCTGCATGCCAAGTATCTCCAGCCGGTTTCGGACGAGCCCGTGCCGCTGGTGCTACAGTTCCACGGCTATCCGGGTGCAAGCCGCAGCTGGTTCGAGCAGGCGTCGTTTGCGGGCATGGGCATGGCACTCATCGCTCTCGATTGTCCTGGCCAGGGTGGCCCCTCCGAGGATATTGGTGGATTTGAAGGCACGACGGTTGCTGGGCATATCGTCGCCGGTATCGACGGCGACCCGGCCAATCTTTACTATGTCCGCTTGCACCAGGATATCCGCATTCTGTGCCGTATTGTTCGCGAGCTCGAGGGCATCGATCTTTCCCGCGTATTTGTGAACGGCGCATCGCAGGGCGGCGGTTTGGGCATTGCGACCTGCGCGCTTAATAGTGAGCTTATCAATCGCGCTGCCATCCTCTATCCCTTCCTGTCGGATTTCCGCCTTGTTTGGGATCTGGATGCCGACGATATCGCTTATGAAGGCCTGCGTTATTGGTCGCGTTGGTTTGACGAGGACTCGACTCGTATTGAGGAGGCCTATGCCAAACTGGCGTACTTCGATTCCAAGAACTTTGCCCCCATGGTCAAATGCCCCGTGCTGTTTGGCACGGGCACAGCCGATATCGTCTGTCCGCCGGCGACGCAGTTTGCGGTCTACAACAATCTGGCCTGTGAGAAGCGACGCGAGTTCTTTGAGGGCTTTGGCCACGAGGAGATTCAGGACTTTGACGATCTGATCATTCCGTTTTTCTGCGAGGGAGGGGAGGCTCATGTCTAAGTGCGAGAGCAATATCGACGAGCTGATCGTCCCTGGGCTCGCGGAGATGCCTGGAACGGTTTCGTCAAGGCTCTCTGATTTCCGGGGTTGGCACGGCGATGCTTCGGCGGATGTTTCCGAATTAGAGACAGCCGCTTCGGACCTTGAGGTTTGCGGGCTGACTGTTACGGCGATTGATTTCGCCAATCCGTGCGCGCGCTACTCCGAGGTTTCCATTGAGCTCGGCGGGTATGTCGTACACGGTCGTTTGATTGAGCCCTTAGGCCATGCCCGGGCATCCGAGTTTGTGCCGCTCTGTCTGATGTTTCACGACATCGATCGACCCGTGCTTGGATGGCATCACATGACGAGATTTGCCGCCATGGGGTATGCCGTTCTCGCGCTGGATGACGATGTTGCTGGTGCGGACGACCTGCAGTGGGGGATTGCTTCGCCCGCTTTTGTCAAGCGCGTCCGTTGGGGCTGCGCGTTGGCGAAGGTCGCGCGCAATCTTGATGGCATGGATCCCGATCGCATTTTTGCATGGGGCGAGGGTCTTGGCGGCGGTGTCGCGCTGGCGGTTTCTGCTCTGGACGAGCGCGGACTTGCCTGCACGGCGGTTGCCAATCCAATTCCCGGTGGCCTCGAGGCTCTGTCGTCTCGGGTGCGCGGATCGGTGCTCATGGGCACGTCGCTCATGGATACCGTGAGCGACCCCAAGGGTCAGTTTGCCGTATTCAACGGTCTTGAGTGTGACCGGAGGCATATCATCTATGCCAAATACGCTCATGAGCGTATTAACGCGTTCGAAAACGAAGTCGTCGACTTCTTTAACCAAACGTTCTATCCGTGTTCTTTGGCCTAGACGGCCTGGACACTGCCAACAAGAGTGAGCGGCATAGGGCCGCTCGCCAGACAGCTAAGGAGATTCTTGTGGCAACTCAGAAATTCACCGGCGTTATCCCTCCCGTCGTTGTTCCCGATACCGAAGACCACCAGCTCGACGTTGCCTCCTTTGAGCGCAGCATCAACCGCATGATCGATGCCGGCGTCGATGGTCTGTTCTTCTTGGGGTCTTCGGGCGAGGTCGTCTTCTCCACCGATGAGCGCCGTCGCCAGATTATCGCCGAGGCCGTTCGTATCGTCGACCACCGTGTGCCTGTTCTGGTCGGCATCATCGATACCGAGACCGAGCGCATGATTGAGCACGGCAAGGTCGCCCAGGAGCTGGGCGCCGATGCCCTCGTCGCCACCTGCCCGTTCTATGCCCTGCAGGGTATGACCGAGGTCGAGGAGCACTTCCGCATCCTGCACGAGGAGCTCGACCTGCCCATCTTTGCCTATGACATTCCCGTCTGCGTTCACACCAAGCTCCCCTGGAAGCTCCTTGCCAAGCTCGGCGCCGAGGGCGTCCTTGCTGGCGTCAAGGATTCCTCGGGTGATGACATCTCGTTCCGCTACCTCGTTCAGGAGAACGAGAAGAACGGCCATCCGATGAGCATCCTCACCGGTCACGAGGTTGTTGTCGACGGCGCCTATCTCGGCGGCGCTGACGGTTCCGTCCCGGGTCTCGCCAACGTTGAGCCCGAGGGCTACGTGCGTCAGTGGAAGGCCGCTCAGGCTGGTGACTGGGCTACCGTCAAGGCCGAGCAGGATCGTCTCAATGAGATCTCCCACATCTGGGATGTCACCTCGGGCGTCCAGGGCTATGCCGGTGGCGTCGGCGCCTTCAAGACCGCTATGAACCTCATGGGCATCTTCGACAGCCCGACCATGCCGCGCCCGGTGAAGGCCATGACCGGTGAGAACGTCGAGGCGATTAGGAAGGTCCTCCAGGACAACGGTCTCCTGTAAAGCTTCCCCGGGCACCCGATCTTGGGGCTCAAGCGGTCGAGCGTGACCCATTAGGTCAACGCCCGACCGCTTTCACCCCAACCTCGGGCACCCGGGAAACCTTTACCAAGCTGCAGCGATAACGCAGCCTTCATTTCCTGTAGTTGTTTTTTATCTCCTAAGGAGAGCGACATGGAGAACAAGTACGTCTGCTCTGTCGATATCGGCGGAACTAAGATCGCGACTGCCATCATGGAGTACCCGGCTGACGGCAGCGTGCCCCATCCCGTTTTTGAGGCCGAGGTTCCCACCGAGGCCCAAGAGGGCGGCGAGGCCGTCTTCCAGCGTATCGAGGCGTCCATCAAGGCTGCTCTCGAGGCGAATCCCGATGTCGAGGTCCTTGGCGTCGGTATCGGTGCCGCCGGCGTTGTCGATCCCAAGACGGGCGCCATCGCCTACGCCAACGAGATCATGCCCGGCTGGTCCGGCGTTCAGTTGGGGCCGCGCCTGCGCGAGGACCTCGGTCTTCCCGTTGCCGTTGTAGGCGACGTGCAGGCTCATGCTCTGGGCGAGGCCCACTGGGGCGTCGGCAAGGGCAAGTTCTCCGTCTTGTGTCTTGGCATCGGTACGGGCATCGGCGGCGCATATGTCGAGAACGGCCGCGTGATGCAGGGCTTCCATGGTGCTGCCGGTCATATGGGCCACATCGAGTGCTCGGCTGCCGCCGGTATTCCCTGCGCCTGCGGGCGTTCCGGCCATCTGGAGTCGGTTGCTTCGGGCACTTCCATTGGTCGTATGTACGATGAGCGCTTTGGTCGCGTCGACCCCAGCCGTCCTTCGGTCGGTCGCGATGTGAACGACCTGTGCCGTGCGGGCGACGCAAAGGCGACCGAGGTCATCCATGACGCCGGCTTTGCGCTGGGGGCCAGCTTGGGCTCGCTCGCTAACATCCTGGACCCTGAGGTCATCGTGCTTTCGGGCGGCGTGATTCACCAAGGTCCCGATTGGCGTTCGCAGACGTGGAAGGATTCGGTGCACGAGGGCTATGCCAGCCAGGCGCTCGATCCGCTTCAGGACACGCCGATCCTCATCGGTTCTCTGGAGGGCGATGCTCCGCTCATCGGTGCCGCCGAACACCTTCTTGCGTCGTTGAAATAAACATAGCTACCAAGTGCGCCTTCTGAGGTGCCGCAGATTGACGTGAAAGAGGAGCGAAGCGTACTTCGGTACGCGAGCGACGGTTTGAACGTCAAGGTGCGGTGTCTCAGAAGGCTGTTTTTGAGAAAGGTTGAGTCGAACATGACCGTTGATCCTTTGATCCAGTCCCTGAAGGGCAAGCTCGTCGTGAGCGTTCAGGCGTATATGGGCGAGCCGCTTCGTACGCCCGAGACCATGGCTCAAATGTCTCGTGCTTGCGAGCTCGGCGGCGCCGCCGCCATTCGCTGCCAGGGCCTTGCCGACATTGCCGCCATTAAGGGTCGCTGTGAGGTCCCCGTTATCGGCCTGTGGAAGGATGGGCACGAGGGCGTTTACATCACGCCGACGCTGCGTCACGCTCGCGCCTGCGTTGCTGCGGGTGCCGATATCGTGGCGATCGACGCCACCGATCGTCCGCGTCCCGACGGCAAGTCGGTCGAGGATACCTTCCGCCCGCTGCACGAGGAGGGTGTGCTCCTGATGGCGGATTGTGCCACCATCGAGGACATTCGCCGTGCGGTTGATATGGGCTTCGACCTTGTATCTACCACGCTTTCTCACGGTGTCGCTGCCATCGACTGCACCATGGCCGATGGCCCCGATCTGCCGCTCCTGCGTCAGGCGACCGAGGAATTCCCCGGTCTTCCCATCATCTGCGAGGGCCGCGTGCACACGCCCGAGGAGGCTCGCGCCGCGATCGATGCTGGCGCCTGGGCCGTTGTCGTCGGCACCGCCATCACGCACCCCACGAGTATTACAAGTTGGTTCAAGGCTGCGCTTGAGGCGTAAGACAGGCCTCGTATCCGCTCGGGGCGGTATACTCAATAAAGGCAATTGATCGCGCGGGATCCGCTGGCCGGGTCCCGCGCTTGTTTTAGGAGGCGCACATGCAAAAGGGAGATGCCATGGATGCGGCGGAGCGCTCGGAGCGCATCCCCGATATCGTCATCATCACCGGAATGTCTGGATCGGGCCGAACGCAGGCCATGCATGTGTTCGAGGACATGGGCTACTTTTGCATCGACAACTTGCCTCCGCGTCTGATCGCCCAGCTTGCCGAACTCGTCGGCATCAATACGGGCGTGGGCAGGCATCTTGCCGTCACCTGCGACCTGCGCAGCCAGGGCTTGTTCGATGAGCTGCTCGATGCCGTTGCCGCACTCGAGGAGCGCGAGATGAGCTGTGACATCGTGTTTCTCGAGGCCTCTGACGAGGTACTGATCCGTCGTTATAGCGAAAACCGCCGCCGCCATCCCATTGCCAAGCCGGGAGAGACTACGGCCGATGCGATTCAGCGCGAGCGCCTGCAGCTGCAGGGCGTTCGCGACCGAGCCGATATGATTATCGACACGAGCCGTCTGCGCACCTCTGCGCTGCGCAACAAGCTGCGTATGGCATTTTCCGAGTTGTCCGACCAGCAGCTCATGGACGTTCACGTGTTCTCGTTTGGCTTTAAGCACGGTATGCCCGTCGAGGCGGACATTATGATCGACGTCCGCTTCCTGCCCAATCCGTTCTACGATCCCGAGATGCGCACCATGACCGGCCTCGATAAGAAAGTCTCCGACTTTGTTCTGGACCATCCCAAGACCCAGGAGTTCTGGAAGGCCTGGACGCAGCTGCTCGATACTGTCATGCCCGGCTATATCGCGGAGGGCAAGCCGCAGCTTTCTATCGCCATCGGTTGCACGGGCGGTCAACACCGCAGCGTTGCCATCGCCGAGGCCACGGCACGTTATTTGGAAGGTGCCCAATATCACGTGAGCATTTCCCACCGCGACCTGTCGCGCGCCAACACGAAAGCATAGGCCTGCATGTCGTTTACCGCCGAGGTGCGTGACGAGCTCGCGCGCTGCGAACCCGAATGTGAATACTGCGACTTGTCGACGCTTGCCGCCCTCACGCGCGTGAGCGGTACGCTCTCGCTTACCGGCTCTGGGCGGTATCGTTTGACGGTTGCGACTGAGACGGGAGCCGTCGCGCGCACGATGATCACGCTGACGCATCGTATCCTTAAGCTCAAAACGGAGTTCACCGTCCGTAAATCTGTATTGCATAAGGTTCGAAACTACCTCATCACCTTGCCTGATCAGCCCGATTTGGATAAGGCTCTGGTGCTGCTGGGCATTCTCGACCGTAGGGGAGGGCTCGTCGCTGGTGTTCCCCGGCACATCGTTGCCCGTCCCTGCTGCAGGCTTGCCTACATTCGCGGCGCGCTCATCGCCGGCGGTTTCGTGGCCGATCCCCGCGGCGACTTTCATTTGGAGATCGCGGTGCAGGGCGAGCAGTATGCACGGGGCCTTTGCGATCTATTGGAGCAGATTGGGGTCCATGCGCGCGTTAACGCGCGGCGCGGGTCCTTTGCTGTCTACATTAAGAGTGCCGAGGAGATTGAGCATCTTTTAAAGCTGATTGGTGCCAAGCGCAGCGTTGCCGAGATCGAGGAGGCGCGCGCGGTCAAGTTGGTTAAGAACGATGTGAACCGTCGCGTGAATGCCGAGCTGGCCAATCAGACCAGAAGTGCGGGTGCCGCCCAGCATCAGCTTGCGTTGATCGATGAGCTCGAACAGCGAGGTTTGCGCGACACGCTTCCGGACGCCTTGGCGGTCTTTTGCGACCTGCGCGAGCGCTATCCCGATCTGTCGCTGCGCGATCTGGGCGAGATGGCCGACCCTCCCTTGTCGAAGTCGGCCCTCTACCATCGTGTTTTGAGGCTTGAAAAGCTCATTGAAGCAAACAGGTAGTTGAGCGAAACTGCTACTATACGGATTTAACTGCTGTTTTACTCTTTAAAACGTTTTAACGTAAATTTGATTTTCAATTTCAAGCATTCTCGTGAAATTCAAGTCAAAAAAAAGGTATATTAGGCGAGTGGTTAGTTTGTGGGCCTCAACGGCGGGCGCTGTAGCTCGCGGGGGCCTTACGAAAGGAGACACAATGGCAGTAAAGGTTGCTATTAACGGCTTCGGTCGCATCGGTCGTCTGGCTTTCCGTCAGATGTTCGGTCATGAGGGCTCCGAGATCGTCGCTATCAACGACCTCACCTCTCCCGATATGCTCGCTTACCTGCTGAAGTACGACTCCACGCAGGGCAACTACGCTCGCGATCACGAGGTCGTTGCTGGCGAGGATTCCATCACCGTTGACGGCAAGGAGATCAAGATCTACAAGGAGGCCGACGCTAACAACCTGCCTTGGGGCGACCTTGACGTCGACGTCGTTCTCGAGTGCACCGGCTTCTACACCAGCAAGGCTAAGGCTCAGGCCCACATCAACGCTGGCGCCAAGAAGGTCGTCATCTCCGCTCCGGCCGGCAGCGATCTGCCCACCATCGTGTACAACGTCAACCATGAGACGCTGACCGCTGAGGACAACATCATCTCCGCTGCTTCCTGCACCACCAACTGCCTCGCCCCGATGGCCAAGGGTCTGAACGACTTCGCTCCCATCGTGTCCGGCATCATGACCACCATCCACGCCTTCACCGGCGACCAGATGCCGCTCGACGGCCCGCAGCGCAAGGGCAACTTCCGTCGCTCCCGCGCCTGCTCCGAGAACATCGTCCCGAACACCACGGGCGCTGCCAAGGCCATCGGCCTGGTTCTCCCCGAGCTCAACGGCAAGCTCATCGGTGCCGCCCAGCGCGTCCCGACGCCGACCGGCTCGCTGACCAACCTCTACGCCGTCGTTGACAAGAAGGTCACCGTCGACGAGGTCAACGCTGCCATGAAGGCCTACGCCGAGACCATCTCCGAGACCTTCGCCTACAACGAGGACCAGATCGTCTCCCGCGACATCGTCGGCGAGACCCACGGCTCCATCTTCGACGCCACTCAGACCATGTGCTCTGACCTCGGCAACGGCCAGACCCTCGTTCAGGTCACCTCTTGGTACGACAACGAGAACTCCTACACCTCTCAGATGGTCCGCACCATCAAGTACTTCGAGAAGTTCGTTGCTTAATTTAGCTTTTAGCGAATAGCTCGTTGAGCGTCTAAAGAAGGGCGCGGCCTTATAGGGCTTACACCCTAGGGTCGCGCCCTTTTTATAAGAAATCGTCTGCCGTAATGGGAGGCAGACACGTACGAAAGGTAGAAGCAAACATGGCCTTTACCAAGAAGACCGTCCGCGACATCGATGTCGACGGAAAGCGCGTTCTCGTCCGCGTTGACTTTAACGTGCCTATCAAGGATGGCGTCGTTGGCGACACCACCCGTATCAAGGCTGCCCTGCCCACCATCAACTACCTCGTTGAGCACAATGCTCGCGTCATCCTCATGAGCCACCTCGGTCGTCCCGAGGGCACCGGCTTCCAGCCCGAGCTGTCCCTCGAGCCCGTCGCCAAGAAGCTCGCTGAGCTCTCTGGTCTCGACGTTGCCTTTGTCGCCGACACCTACGGCGAGAAGGCTGCTGAGGCTGTCGCCGCCGTCGAGCCGGGTAAGGTCCTCGTTCTCGAGAACGTCCGTTTTGACAAGCGTGAGAAGAAGAACGATCCCGAGATCGCCAAGAAGCTCGCTTCCTATGGTGACGTCTTCGTTCTCGATGCCTTCGGCACCGCTCACCGCGCCCAGGGTTCCGTCGTGGGCCCCGCCGCTTACCTGCCTGCCGTCGCCGGCTTCTTGCTCGAGAAGGAGGTCGACACGCTGACCGGCATCTTCGCCGAGCCCGAGCGCCCCTTCGTCGCCATCGTCGGCGGTTCCAAGGTTTCCTCCAAGATCGGCGTTCTCGATCACCTCATCGACTCCGCTGACACCCTGATCATAGGTGGCGGCATGGCCTACACCTTCTTCCTGGCTCAGGGCCTGTCCGTTGGTCAGTCCCTCAAGGAAGAGGACTGGGTCGAGCGCGCCGGCGAGATGCTCAAGAAGGCCGAGGAGAAGGGCGTCAAGATCCTGCTCCCCATCGACAACCGCGTTGCCGATCACTTTGGCGAGGACGCTGTCCCCGAGGTTGTCGCTTCCGACGCTATCCCCGACGATCGTGAGGGCATGGACATCGGCCCCAAGACCGAGGAGCTCTACGCCGAGGCCGTCAAGGGCGCCAAGACCGTGTTCTGGAATGGCCCCATGGGCGTCTTCGAGTTCGACAACTTCGCTCACGGCACCCAGGCTATCGCCGAGGCTGTTGCCGAGGCCGACTGCACCTCGATCATCGGCGGTGGCGACTCTGTCGCAGCTGTCAACAAGTTCAACCTGGCCGACAAGATGAGCTGGATCTCCACCGGTGGCGGCGCTTCCATGGAGCTCGTCGAGGGTAAGGCCCTGCCCGGAGTGGAGGCGCTTCTCGATGCCTAATCGCACCCTTCTTATCGCTGGTAACTGGAAGATGAACAACGACGTCGCCGAGGCTGCCAAGCTCGCCGACGAGCTGGCTCAGGCTCTGCCCGAGGTTCCGGCTGGCGTCGAGGTGCTCGTCTGCCCTCCGACCATCGACATCACCACGGTTCATGACCGCATTCAGGCTGCCCCCATCGCCCTCGGTGCACAGAACGTGTACTGGGAGGCCAAGGGTGCCTTCACCGGTGAGTCCTCTTGCGACATGCTCAAGTCCGCTGGCTGCACCTACTGCATCATCGGTCACTCCGAGCGTCGCGACTACTTCCACGAGACCGACGAGGACCAGAACAAGAAGGCCAAGGCTCTCGTTGCCGCCGGCCTTGTTCCCGTCTTCTGCTGCGGCGAGTCCCTCGAGGTCCGCGAGGCCGGCACCTATGTCGAGCACGTCGTGAACCAGGTCAAGGCTGGCCTTGCTGGTCTTGAGATCACCTGCCCCAAGCAGGTCGTTGTCGCCTATGAGCCCATCTGGGCCATCGGCACCGGCAAGACCGCTACCGCCGAGGACGCTCAGGAGGTCTGCGGTGCTATCCGTGAGACCCTCAAAGAGATGTTCGGCGAGGAGCTCGCTAACGGCATCCGCGTGCTGTATGGCGGTTCCGCCAAGCCCGGAAACATCGCCGAGCTCGTCGCCAAGCCCGACGTTGACGGCGCCCTCGTGGGCGGCGCTTCGCTCAAGGCTGCCGACTTCGCCTCTATGGTCGTCAAGGCAGGCGAGTAGGACATATGGCACAACGTCATCTTCCTGCACTCCTGATTATCATGGATGGCTGCGGCCTTGCTCCGGCCGATGGCGAGAACGCCGTCGCCGCTGCCAAGACGCCCTTCCTTGATGGCCTGTACGAGAAGTACCCCCACACCACGCTCGGTGCTTCGGGCGAGGACGTGGGCCTTCCCGACGGCCAGATGGGTAACTCCGAGGTGGGTCACCTCAACATCGGTGCCGGCCGCATCGTGTTCCAGGAGCTTTCGCGCATCAACAATGCCATCAAGGACGGCTCCATCGCCAAGAACGAGGTTTTCGTCAAGGCTATGGACGATGTCAAGGCTGACGGCAAGACCCTTCACCTTATGGGCCTTATGAGCCCTGGCGGTGTTCATTCCCATATGAACCACGTCGAGGCTCTGGTCAAGATGGCTGCCCAGCATGGCGTCAAGACCGTTCGTGTCCACGCCTTTATGGACGGCCGCGACGTCGACCCGCAGTCCGGTGCTGGCTACATGAGCGAGTTCTGCGCCTTCCTGGCTAAGATCTCCGAGGAGACCGGTTGCGACGCTCGCGTCGCCACCGTCTCGGGCCGCTATTGGGCCATGGACCGCGACAACCGTTGGGAGCGCATCCAGCGTGCCTACGACGTCATGGTCAATGCGTCCGATGCCGATACCGACCCCGTTGCCGGCATCAAGGCCTACTACGAGAAGGATCCGCGCGGCGACGAGTTCGTCGAGCCCTTCGCTGCCCACAATGAGGGCATCCACGAGGGCGACGCGGCCATCTTCTTCAACTTCCGTCCCGACCGCGCTCGTCAGATGACCCGCGTGTTCACGGACAAGGAGTTCGACGGCTTTGAGCGCGAGCAGATCAAGCTTTCGCACTTTGTGACGATGACCGAGTACGACCCGACGTTTGACGTCGAGGTCGCCTTCCCCAAGACGTTCCCCGAGAACGTCCTGGCCGACGTTATCGCCGCCAATGGCCTGAAGCAGCTGCACACCGCCGAGACCGAGAAGTACGCCCACGTGACGTTCTTCCTCAACGGCGGCATCGAGGAGCCCAAGGAGGGCGAGGAGCGCGTGCTCGTCGCTTCTCCCAAGGTCGCTACCTACGACCTGCAACCTGAGATGAGCGCTCCCGAGGTTACCGAGAAGCTTGTCGCTGCCATCAACGAGGATCGCGCTGATTTCTACATCGTGAACTTCGCAAACTGCGACATGGTTGGTCACACCGGTGTCTTCGACGCTGCCGTTAAGGCCGTCGAGGCTGTTGACGATGCCCTGTCCAAGGTTGTCCCGGCGATTCTCGCTAAGGGCGGCTTTGCGCTGATTACCGCCGATCACGGCAACGCCGATCACATGTTTGACGTTGCTTCCGACGGTTCCAAGCATCCGTTCACGGCTCACACCACCAACCGCGTGCCGTTCATCATCGTTGATGAGAAGGCACAGCTCACCGGTATCGAGGACGGCCGTCTTTCCGATATCGCTCCGACCATGCTCACCATGGCTGGTATTGAGCCTTCCGCCGAGATGACGGGTCGCGTACTCGCCACCGAGGCCTAATAGAAAACAAATACCGTTTTCTAGTAAGGGGGTTGTCCACAACCGGACAACCCCCTTTTTAATATTTCTGCCATTTCTACCCCGTCCCCGAGTGGCGGGTGGGGAAGAGCGGGGGATTGTGGTACAGTACTGGAGTTTGAATTGTTCTATTAAGGAGCTTATCTATGGGTCCGTTCCAGATTCTTCTGTTTGTCGTTTGGGCTGTCTCTGCCGTGGCGCTGACGATTCTCGTCCTGATGCATTCCGGTAAGGGCACCGGCGTTTCGGATATGATCGCTAGCTCGCTGTATAACTCCAGCTCTGCCACAGGCGTTATGGAGCAGAACCTCGATCGCCTGACCGTCATCATGGCTGTCGTGTTTGCCGTGTGCGTCGTGCTGTGCATGTTCTTCTTCCCGCAAGGCATCGTGGGCTACTAAACACGAGCCGCATAAAATAATTGAAAAGGGTTCCGCAAGTGCGGGACCCTTTTTGTTTACAAATTTGTAACAGAGTCAAAATATCCCCACATACTTCGCCCAACTAAAGAAATTCTTGACCGTTGACCGGAATTAGCCCCAAATCGTGCATAAAATGCGCTACTGTATTGCGAAACGTTGGTCCGTTGTGCATAACCAGCCATAGCGACGGGCGACGTTTTGATGGTTCGGATCGGATTGTCTCGACATGTGTCCGACTGAACATTTCTTTGTCCTATCTCATAAGGAGGATGGCATGGCTGATTCTATGTTCCACCAGCCCGTTATGGGTCGTCGCGCCTTCGTTGGCGGTACCCTTGCTGCGAGCTCCATGGCTTTTCTTGCCGCATGCGGCAAGAAGGGTGGCGACGCTTCCGGTTCTGAGTCCGGTTCGACGCTGAACTTCTACATCAACAACCCGGTCTGCATCGACCCCTACAACGTCCAGGAGGACCAGGGCACTCAGGTCGAGTATCAGCTCTTTGACGCTCTGACCTCTTATGACGCCGAGAAGGGCGAGATCGTTCCGCTGGCTTGCGAGTCCTTCGAGGCCAACGACGATGCCACCGAGTTCACCTTCAAGATCAAGAAGGCCAAGTTCCACAACGGTGACGACGTTACCTCCAAGTCCTTCAAGCTCGGTTGGGAGCGTCTGGTCAACACCAAGTCGGCCATCGCTACCGAGTACGGCCCTTCCGAGGTCTCCTATCACCTTTCTATGGTCGAGGGCTATGACGACCTGCTTGCCGGTAACGCTACCGAGCTCAGCGGTGTTACTTGCCCCGACGATGAGACCCTCGTCGTCAAGCTGTCTTCCGCTTACGCCGACTTCCCCTTCGTCGCCTCTCACCCGGCTCTGGCCCCGGTTCCCGAGTGCGCCGAGTCCGATGTCAAGAGCTTCTATCTTGCACCGGTCGGTAACGGCCCGTTCATGATGGACGGCAAGTGGGAGGATGGTCAGGAGATCAACCTCAAGAAGTTCGACGATTACTATGGCGACAAGGCCAAGATCGATGGCATCCACTTCCAGGTCATCAAGGACATGGAGACTGCTTACAAGGAGTTCCAGGCCGGTAACCTCGATGTCTGCGACGTTCCCGTTGCTCAGATCGATGCCGCCAAGAAGGATCGCGGCGTGTCCAAGGACGGCTACACCATGGGTGACGGCGAGCGCATGCTGCTCGGCGCCGAGCCTTCCACGTACTATCTGACCTGCAACACCACGGCCGAGCCGTTCAACAACGCCGACCTGCGTAGGGGCATCTCCCTGGCCATCAACCGTGAGGCCATCTGCAAGACCATCTTCAAGGGTACCCGTACCCCTGCCGACGGCATTGTTCCTCCGGGCATCGATGGCTACAAGGAGGGCGCATGGGAGTTCTGCGCCTACGATGTCGACAAGGCTAACGAGTACCTCGACAAGGTTGCTCCCGCTGGCGCTAACGGGGATCGTGGCATTAGCGTGACCCTTTCCTACAACCAGGACGGCGGTCACAAGGAGATCATGGAGTCCATCATCGGTGACCTCGCCAAGGTTGGCGTTACCGCTGTCTCCGATACCCCTGAGTGGTCTGCCTTGCTCGAGCAGTACCAGAACTTTAACTATCAGTTCGGTCGTCTGGGTTGGATTGCCGACTACCCGATTATGGACAACTTCCTGTATCCGCTGTTCCACTCTGATTCCCTCGGTGGCGACAACCGCTCCGGTTACAACAACCCCGAGTTCGACGCCAAGGTCGACGAGGCTCGTACTATTGTTGACGACGAGGAGCGCGTCGCTAAGATGCAGGAGGCCGATGCAATGGTCGCTGCCGACTGCCCGGTCATCCCGGTGATGTTCTACACGCACACCATCGTCGGCTCCGATCGCATCAAGCACCTCTATGTCGATCCGCAGAAGCACGCCGAGCTGGGTACCGCTGAGCTCGCCTAAGAGTTTGCAGCTTCCGTGAGGGTCAAGTATTTACGTAGACCTCATGGGAAACATACAGTTCTCCCTAACCTGGGGTAAACTGGCTGATGGTAATTTTGGGATGCCGGTCTGGCGATCGGCATCCCATTTAGGTTAATCCCTAGATAGGGGAGTGGTATGGGTAAGTACATCGTTAAACGTGTGCTTCAGTTCATCCCGGTATTTTTGGGCGTTACGCTGATTCTGTTCGCCCTTCAGAATATCGTGCCGGGAGATCCGATCAAGCTGATCGGTGGAGACAAGGCTCTGTCCCCCGAGGTGGAGCTTCAGCTTCGCGTCCGCTATCACCTGGTCCAGTCGGACGAGGACGGCAACGCGATCCTTGACGAGAACGGCGACCCCGTTCAAACGTCGCTCGTGGACCGTTACTTGTATTACATGAACGGCCTGCTTCATGGCGATCTGGGCAATTCGTATCAGCGCAAGCTGCCGGTTACGGAAATCTTTGCCCAGAAGTATCCGTATACGGTCAAACTTGCCGCGTGCGCCATCGTGCTCGAGGCAATTATGGGTATCGGCGCGGGTATCATTTCGGCGGTAAAGCGTTATTCCTTCTGGGATATTTTGGTAACGCTCACCACGTCGATCCTCGTTGCGGTCCCGGCCTTCTGGCTCGGTATGTTGCTGCAGCTGTTCTTTGGCGTCATCCTCAAGGACGCTACGGGCGGTGCAATCTCCATGCCGATCTCGGGTGCCGGCGGTTCCAGCTCTCAGTATCAGGATTGGATGCACTATGTGCTTCCGACCATTACGCTGGCTTCGGTTTCGACCGCTTATGCCGCCCGCATTATGCGCTCGCAGCTGCTTGACGTCATGAACCAGGATTACATCCGTACGGCAAAGGCCAAGGGTCTCTCCAATCGCGCGATCATCGTCAAGCATGCGCTTAAGAATGCACTCATCCCCGTCGTTACCTATATTGGTGTCGACTTTGGTGGCATGCTTTCGGGCGCCATCCTGACCGAGACGGTCTTTAACTGGCCCGGTATCGGCTATGAGGTCTATCGCGCCATTAGCATGCGTGACTGGCCCATCGTTATGGGCGGCGTTACGCTCATCGTTGTCGTCGTCATGGTGATCAACCTGCTCGTCGACATTAGCTATGCATTCCTCGACCCGCGCATCCGCCTTGGCGGTCCGTCGGATAAGGCCTAAGGGAGGTACGTCTCATGCAGGAAACTGATTCTCAGTCTCAGGAGCAGTCTACCGCCACCAAGGCCGCATCTGCTCCCGCGAAGTCCCGCACGCTGTGGGGCGACGCTTTTAAGCGTCTTCGTAAGAACAAACTCGCCGTTATCGGTGTCTGTTGGATCATCATCGTCGTTGTGGTTGCCCTGACCGCAGATCTGTGGGCTAAGCCCTGGCTCGGTTCTCCGACGGCTTCCGACTCGACCACCATGGCCGAGACGTCGCTGCTGGCTCCGTGTGCAGAGCACCCGTTTGGCACCGACGCCCTTGGTCGTGACATTCTCGTTCGCGTTATCTACGGTGCGCGCGTTTCGCTGTCTGTCGGAATTATGGCCACCGCGATTTCCACGCTGATCGGTCTGGTCATGGGTGCTCTGGCCGGTTTCTACGGCGGCATCTGGGATACGATCATCATGCGCTGTGCGGACATCTTCCTGGCGTTCCCGTACGTGCTGTTCGTTGTCGCCATGATCGCCGTTATCGGCCGCGGTCTTCAGAACGTCTTTATCGCCATCGGTATTCTCGGCTGGCCTTCGATTGCGCGCGTCTTCCGCTCTGCGATCTTGACCGTCAAGGAAAACGACTATGTTGATGCTGCGCGCGCGATGGGTGCATCTGATGCTCGTATCGTCGTGCGTCACATCTTCCCGAACTCCGTCGCCTCCATCGTGGTCTACGCGACCATGAACATTGGTGGCGCCATCCTGACCGAGTCTGCTCTGTCCTTCCTCGGCATGGGCGTTATTCCGCCTACGCCTTCGTGGGGCTCCATGATTCAGGACGGTCAGCAGTATCTGCTGACTGCTCCCTGGATGATGATCATGCCCGGTCTGGCAATTCTCTCGACGGTGCTCGCCTTCACCCTGCTGGGTGACGGTTTGCGCGACGCCCTCGACGTCAAGATGAAGGACGCATAAGGATGAAGAAGAACAAGAACTATGTGGACCTGAAGGACCAGCCGGTTCCCGAGGGCCAGCATCTGCTCGAGGTCGATGACCTAAAGATGTATTTCCACACCGAGGATGGCGTCGTTCGCGCTGTCGACGGTGTCTCCTACACGCTCGATCGCGGCGAGACCCTGGGCGTCGTCGGTGAGTCCGGCTCCGGTAAGTCCGTGACTGCCATGACCATCATGGGCCTTATCTCGATGCCTCCGGGAAAGATTGAGGGCGGCGACGTTCGCTATCGCGGTCGTTCTATCCTCGAGATGACCGAGGAAGAGATGCAGCACATTCGCGGTAACGATATCGCGATGATCTTCCAGGATCCTATGACCTCCTTGAACCCGGTCTATAAGATCGGCAAGCAGGTAGGCGAGGGTCTTCGTCTGCACCGTGGCTACTCCAAGCAGGAGGCGCTCAAGCGCGCCACCGAGCTTTTGGACCTCGTTGGCATTCCCGAGCCCGAGAAGCGCGTCAATGAGTATCCGCACCAGTTCTCTGGCGGTATGCGTCAGCGCGTCATGATCGCTATGGCTCTTGCCTGCGACCCCGATATTCTGATTGCCGACGAGCCCACGACTGCCTTGGACGTTACCATTCAGGCTCAGATTATCGAGCTTATGCAGGAAATGCAGGAGAAGAACGGCAACGCCATCATCATGATCACCCATGACCTGGGCGTTGTCGCCGATATGGCTGACAAGATCATGGTTATGTACGCCGGCCGTCCCGTCGAGTTCGGTACTGCTGAGGAAATCTTCTACGAGAGCCGCCACCCCTACACCTGGGGCCTTATCCGCTCCATCCCGGAGCAGGCCATCGAAGAGAAGAAGCCTCTTACGCCGATTCACGGCAACCCGCCTTCGCTCATGAACCTGCCTGAGGGCTGCGTCTTCTCTCCTCGCTGCCCCTATGCGACGGACAAGTGCCGCAAGCAGCGCCCCGAGCGCGTTGTCACCGAGTCTGGTCATTACTCTGCGTGCCACTACTCCGGTGACCCCGAGTTCCTCAAGAACGCTCCTGAGACGTCCCGTACGCGCAAGGATTCCAAGAAGGGAGGCGAGGCGTAATGGCAGATACCAACGAGCGCACTCCGCTGCTGAAGGTCGAGCACCTCTCTAAGGAGTTTCCCGCTGAGTCCGGCATGTTCGCCAAGCGCTTCTCCAAGCGTGTCGTCTCTGCTGTAAATGACATCTCTTTTGAGATTTATCCTGGCGAGACCTTTGGTCTGGTTGGCGAGTCTGGTTGCGGCAAGTCCACGACGGGCCGCACCATCATGCGTCTGACCAAGCCGACCGCCGGTAAGGTGTTCTTCCAGGGCAAAGATGTTGCCGAGATGAGCAAGCATGAGATCAAGGACATGCGTCGCGAGATGCAGTTTATCTTCCAGGATCCTTATGCTTCGCTCAACCCTCGTATGACCATCGGAGAGATTGTCTCCGAGCCCATGACCATTCATGGCGTGGGTACCAAGGAGGAGCGCATTGAGCGCGTCCGCGAGCTTCTCGACGTCGTTGGACTGAACCCCGAGCACATCAACCGCTATCCGCATGAGTTCTCCGGCGGTCAGCGTCAGCGTGTCGGCATTGCCCGCGCTTTTGCGCTGAAGCCCAAGCTGATTATCTGCGACGAGCCGGTTTCCGCTCTGGATGTTTCCATTCAGGCCCAGGTTCTGAACCTGCTCAAGGAACTGCAGGACAAGTTCGGTACCGCGTATCTGTTTATCGCCCACGACCTGTCCGTCGTACAGCACATCTCCGATCGCGTTGCCGTTATGTATCTGGGTAAGATGGTTGAGGTTTCGGACTGGAAGACGCTCTACAGCGAGCCTCACCATCCGTACACGCAGTCGCTGCTGTCTGCCGTGCCGGTGCCCGATCCGGATATCCAGAAGACCCGTAAGCGCATCATCCTCGCTGGCGATCCGCCGTCACCGCTGGATCCGCCGACCGGTTGCCGTTTCCACACCCGCTGCCCGATCGCGCAGGGCATCTGTTCTGAGAAGCTTCCCGAGTTTAAGGAAGTCGCACCGGGTCACTGCTGCGCGTGCCACTTCGCGGAGCCGTTCCCGATCAAGGAATCGCACATCGACCTGTAGCCGGTTGTTATCGTCCGGGCCCGCGCTGGACTTAGTTTTCAGAACGTCCTCGACCATGGAAACCCCCTTATCCTGCTCCTTCGGAGCCGCGGATAAGGGGGTTTCCTGGTCTGCGGAATGTTCTGAAAACTAAGTCCAGCACGGGCCCTGTGTTACCGCTGCAGAGGGGTGCGATTCCTTGATCGCTCACTTAATCTAATAAGAAATTGAGTGAGGCCGGAGCTTTAGCTCCGACCTCCCCATATAAGGGCTCGGCAAAGCCGAGCCACCAAATTTGCATCAGCCCCCAGAACATGTTTGAGAACTGTGCCTGAAGCATGTGTCCCTAGGGCAGGAATGAGGTTGCTTTCCAACGCATTCCGCAGGGGGCGGCATTATTTTGTAGCGCGAAGCGCAGATCAAAATAATGCCGCATGCCCGAGGACGCGTTGGAAAGCAACCTCATTCCTGCCCGAACAGGTCAGTCTATCTGCGCATTTACAAATTCGTAAACTTTTTTCAAAAAAGTGCTTGCACAGTTCTCGAATCATAGGTTATTATCTTCCTCGTTGAACGCGCGGGTCCAACAAAACGAACCGTGAATCAACAACATAGCATGTCGGAGTGGCGGAATTGGCAGACGCGCTAGCTTGAGGTGCTAGTGACCGCTTTTTGGTCATGCGGGTTCAAGTCCCGCCTCCGACACCATCGCATTTGAGAAGCCTCTTCGGAGGCTTTTTTGTTACCGATAGACGGTGGGGTCCACGATGGAAACGCTTGAACGCAACGAGTGGGCAGACGTTGCCCAACTAGTCGAGATCACGAGCGATGCTGTCATCATCTGCGAGCTCGACGGAACAATTCTGCATGTGAATAATCGCTTACTTGGTTTGATGTGCGAGGAACGCGCCGACGTCATCGGTGGAGATGTTAAAGACGTCCTGTACTCGTCCGCTTTTGAACGTGCGACGGAACATCGTCTGCCATTTGAAACCGATGGCTCCGAGAACGAACTGATGCTCAAGCTGAGTGACGGCTCTTTTATCCCCGTCTTGGTTCGTGCGGGCTCCGTGACGCCTCCACGCATCTTTGGGCGCCGCGCGCCACGTGTCCTGGTGGCGCTCCATAGCATCGAAGAACAGTATTCTCACGACCGTCAACTCAAGCGTGCGTTATCGGAGCTTAGAGTGGCGAACAAGCGTCTCTCTGGCACGCTCTCGGTCATTATGAGCACTGTGGGCTCCGATGAGTTACCCAGCCTGCTTGATACTGTTTTGAACCAGCTTGTAGGAACGCTCGATGCTTCGGGTGCCGCTATCTATTTTTCTGAGAGCGGCGGTTTTAAACTTCGCGGTGTTTCCAAGGAGCTGTACGACAGCTACCTGCCTGAGTTTTTGCCGTATAGCGCTGGCATTCCGACGTATGTTCTTCGTGAGTCGCGTGCCTGTCGCTTGTCGATTCAACAGGACCTTGAGGGCGATAAGGCCGCCTCCGGTATGTTCATGGACTTGGACAATCGTTCTAAGCACCTGTTGCGCGTGCAGGATATGCCTCCGTACCGCAGCGAGATCTGTCTTCCCGTTTTTTACGGTACGCAGATCCTTGGCGTGCTGGAAGTTGGTTGGAAACGCCCCCAGGCACCGCTCGCCTATGACGTTAATGTACTCGAGGTCATTTGCGATTACTTGTCTATCCAACTGGTCGGCATGGCATCGAGTCTTCGCTCTCGTCGCACGGCCGAGCTTGGCCGCTCGCTCAATGTCTTACGTGATGAGTTGTTTACCTTTCTAGACGATTCCGTCGCGGCTACCCAGGCGGTATCGTCCGAGATCTGCAATATGCTCAACTGCCATTTTTGCCCTGTTGAGTATGACGCCAGTCTGGATTCCTACGTCATAGATTTTGAAGGCGGCAGTCGCGTTGCTTTGCCGGACGATCCCGAGAAGCTTTTCTTTTCCACGACGGCGCCAGCGGCACGTCTGGGGGCTGGCCCTGATGGCTTTGAGGCATCTGTTTTGGGGGGTACGAGTGCCGAGGACCTTAAACACGTCCGTATAACTCGCGTTGACGAATCGATGCCTATGGGAGGCTGGCTTAGGGCGCATGGTCTGCCTTGTCAAGGTCTCTACGTCGACTCCGGCATCGAGGCGGGGCACCCGCGCTCTGAGGGCGATGGCAAGCACAGTAACGACGCGATTGTTCCTGCTTCTGTTGCGAAGAGCCCGACGACGCGCGCGCTGCTGCTTCGTGATGGTAGCCAAGAGCCGATTGATGACCTTGAATATGACTACTTGGTGCACTTGGCGCATGACTTTGAACTGATCTACGAAGGCGAATCTCAAAAGCGCGAGGAGCGCCATATCGCTCAGACGCTCCAGATCGGCATGAGAAATTCCCTGGGGGATGTTCCGGGTATCGCAACCGATTCGGTGTACCTGTCGGCCACGAATTCGGCGTTGGTCGGAGGCGATTTCTATACGCTCATTCGTCTTCCCGACGACTGCGCCGTCATGATTCTGGGTGATGTGTCTGGCAAAGGCATTGAGGCCGCATCGATGTCCGCGCTCGTCAAGACGGCCCTGACGGCATATGCCTGGGAGGGCGCTGGACCGGCCCGCATGGCACGCTCCCTTAACAGCATGCTCATGGGCTTTTCGAGGGTCGAGACGTTCGTGACGGCCTTTATCGCCAAGATTGACCTTAAAGCCGGACGCGCAACGTATTGTTCGGCGGGCCATCCTCCGACCATGGTCATCAGGCCAGAGTCGATGCCGCTGGGTGGCGGCGAGGCCCGTGGGGGAGAGGTTGAGCTGCTTGGATGCCAATCGGGCGTAATCGGTGCCTTTGAGAGCATGGTGTACGAGACAGGCGTGTTTACGTTTGCCCCCGGCGACATGCTCTTCATGTATACGGATGGAACGATTGAGGCCCGCGACCGCACCGGAGCGTTCTTTGGCGAGCAGCGCTTGCGCGACCTTCTGCTCTCTGTCTCGGGTGAGGGCGTATCGGGCATTTGCGGCAAGGTCTTGGGCGAGCTTGACCGATTTACCGAATCGGCGCTGGACGATGACATTGCATTGGTGTCCCTTGAGTTTTTACGGGGTCGTTCATAGACGACGCTGGGCGGGCTGAATCCGTACGGTTGGGGAAACGAATGCATCGAGTGGGCTTTTTTGGGGAACCATGGTCGTATGAATGAGTGGAATGACATAGCGGTTTTGACGCCACCAGGCGATATCGACATCGCCACGGTGCCTGCGCTGCGTCGGCGGTTGGATGCTTTGATTGGCCGCGGCGTGCGTCGTGTTGTCATCAACTGTCAGGCTGTTAGCTTTATCGATTCGACGGGCTTGGCATTCCTGCTTACGCGCGCTCGTGAGCTCATGAGGCGAGAAGGCCTGCTTTCGCTCGTCAATGCATCGGGTGAAGTCGTTCGCTTTTTGGAGATTGCTCGTCTTGTCGATATCCTTCATGTCGCGGGGCCGGCACGGGAGTCTATTCCCGCCATTCCGGTGGGGGGGCTGCCTCGCTGGAGTAAGAGCGTCGAGGTCCGTCAGGGTATCGAGAATCTTCCATACTACCGACATCGCATCGCCGAACTCCTTGAATCGCTTCCGTTGCGCCGTGACGAGCGCTACGATGTCGCGTTGGCGTCGGGGGAGGCGCTGGGTAATGCCTATGACCATGCGGGCGGTATCGGGTGCGTCCTGACGGTTCAGGCCTATGGCGATCGCGTTGTGGTTGAGGTGCTTGATCGAGGTGCCGGCTATTCTATCGATGAAACGAGCGAGCCGGTCGCATCCGAGGAGCGCGGCCGTGGCATCAAGCTTATGCGTATGCTCGTCGATAACGTTGAGGTTGCTCGTCGTACGGACGGCGCCGGCACGCGCGTACAGATGGTGAAGCTGTTTAGCGGAGCGCTGGAATCGTGTGCCTAGCCAATCGCTTTAGCACGTTTAGCTACTAAGAACATGCGGCAGACAAGTTTTTTGAAAAAAGTACTTGCGTCTTTTGGACAACTCGCGTAAATTAATAACCCGCAAGCGGACATGGCTCAGTTGGTAGAGCACAACCTTGCCAAGGTTGGGGTCGCGGGTTCGAGCCCCGTTGTCCGCTCCATTGCATTTCCGGACCGTTTGGGCGGTCCTTTTTCGGCGAAGTGGCCAAGTGGTAAGGCAGAGGCCTGCAAAGCCTTTACCCCCGGTTCGAATCCGGGCTTCGCCTCCAGGCAACATCCGGGCGCTCCGGCGCCCGTTTTGTTTTACATATGCGGACATGGCTCAGTTGGTAGAGCACAACCTTGCCAAGGTTGGGGTCGCGGGTTCGAGCCCCGTTGTCCGCTCCAAACGCAACAGCCCGGCTACCACGGTAGCCGGGTTTTTTGTATCCATCGTATGGGCTTGAACCCGAGAGGGAGCGAGCGTTTTGGGTCGTGGCTGTGGCGTTGTTTGCCGCGAATGTCCGCTTTGGGCGTATCATCGTGGGCATCTCGCATAACCTCGTTGCAAGGGAGATACGCCCCATGGCTACAGAAAAGTCTTCTTCGCGCTCATGGATGTCCGATGCCGCGATCTATCAGATCTACCCGCGCTCGTTTAAGGATTCGACTGGTTCGGGTCTGGGCGATATCGCGGGCATTACCCAGCAGATGGACTATCTTGAGCGGCTGGGTATCGAGGCCATCTGGCTGAGCCCGTTTTACCCTTCGCCTCTTGTTGATGGCGGCTATGATGTGGCGGACTACTGCGATGTCGACCCACGTCTCGGCTCGCTTGACGACTTCGATGACATGATCGCTGCGGCTCACGCGCGCGGCATCAAGGTCATCGTCGACATCGTGCCCAACCATTCATCCAACCAGCACCCCTGGTTCAAAGCCGCTCTTGCCGCCGGCCCCGGATCGCCCGAACGCGCCCGTTATATCTTCCGCGATGGTCGCGGCGAGCATGGCGAGCTGCCTCCCACCAATTGGAATGCCAACTTTGGCGGCCCCGCATGGACGCGTGTTGCGGACGGTCAGTGGTATCTGCACATGTTTACGCCCGAGCAGCCGGACTTTGACTGGTCATGCCCTGAGGTTCACGCGCTCTTTTGCGACGTCCTGGCGTTTTGGAGCGATCGAGGCGTCGACGGCTTTCGCATTGATGTGGCGCAGGGTCTCGCCAAGGATCTCGACCGCGATGACCTCGACCGGTGGCATCTCGCCGAGGGCGATGACATGGTTGACGACGGCACCCATCCGCTGTGGGACCGCAATGAGGTCCACGAGATCTATCGCGAGTGGCGCCGCGTGTTCGACCGCTATAATCCGCCGCGCAGTGCCGTTGCCGAGGCGTGGGTGCTGCCCGAGCGCCAGTATCTCTACGCGCGTCCCAGCGAGCTTGGCCAGACATTCAACTTTGAGTTTGCCAAGGCCACTTGGACCTATGATGACATGCACACTGCAATCGAGAAGGGCTTGAAGGCAGCCGTCGAATCCGATTCCGCCTCGACCTGGGTACTCTCCAACCACGACGTGCCGCGCGTGGCGACACGCTATGCCCTGCCGCAAATCAAGGCGACGCGCTACCACCAGATTGCGCTCGACTGGCTCTTGCGCGACGGGTCGTCTTATGACGAGGACCGTGAACTCGGCGAGCGCCGCGCGCGGGCGGCCCTTTTGCTTGAGCTGGCGCTTCCGGGTTCGGCATACGTGTATCAGGGTGAGGAGCTCGGCCTTTTTGAGGTGGCTGATATCCCGTGGGCTGCACTCGAAGACCCTGCTGCGACCAATACGCACGGACCGAAGCGTGAGAAGGGGCGCGACGGCTGTCGTGTGCCCCTGCCGTGGGTGGCGGCGGACGATCCCGCGCAGGGCGGATCGTTTGGGTTTTCGCCGGCAGACGCCGATGCGGCGCCCCATCTGCCGCAGCCTGCATGGTTTTCCGATTATGCTGCCGATAGGGAAGAAGTGGACCCGACATCGATGCTTGCGCTCTATCGTGACGCCCTCTGGCTGCGGCGCAAGCTGCGCGGGTGCGCCAACGATCTTGCGTGGCTCGATCTTGACGGGCGCACCGGTCTTGCGGATGGTGCCGAGGGCGCTGAGGGCGGCGTCATCGCCTATCGCCGCGATAACGGCTGGGCGTGTGTGACGAACTTCGGTGCAGCACCCGTGGAGCTGCCGGCGGGCAGGGTCCTGCTCACCTCATCACCGCTTGCAGACGGCAGGCTCGCGCAGGACAGCTCTGCCTGGATCATGCTCGGTGAGATGTAGGGGCATCTCGCTGCGAGCCTGCGTTTGTTCGCGCCTTTCGTGACGACTGATGCCCTCGCGAGAGCGTCGCAAAACTTTTCAAAAAAAGTTCTTGCATAGGATGCGGGCATCACGTAAGATTAATCCTCGTAAGCGGACATGGCTCAGTTGGTAGAGCACAACCTTGCCAAGGTTGGGGTCGCGGGTTCGAGCCCCGTTGTCCGCTCCATTTGGGCGTTTAGCTCAGGGGGAGAGCGCTTCCCTGACACGGAAGAGGTCAGAAGTTCAAATCTTCTAACGCCCACCAAATGTTCGCAGCTCAGAGGCTATGTCCTCTGGGCTGTTTTGTTT
>DBFPAR010000029.1:0-2197 GCA_048362915.1 Collinsella sp. | reverse complement strand
TCTCAAGGTGCACGCCTGCGCTGGTTCCCGGTTGCACCGGGCCGCGCGGCAAGGAGATATATTGCCAGACCGGAGGGGCGCCGGGGGCGGGAATCTGGGCGTACACATTTCCTACACATATAAGTAGTCTCGGGTGGCTGGTTAAAAACAGGAGGGGACCTCGCATCCGAGATCCCCTCTTTCGCCCATCTATAGCAATAGACTCTTAAATACCTTATGCCAGCAGCTTGCGACCGGACTCCTCGATCGCGTCAAGTGCTGCATCTGCCTCGGCGGCATCCGCGCCCTTAGCGAAGATGTACAGCTTAATCTTGGGCTCGGTGCCGGAAGGACGAACAATACCCTTGTTGCCACCCTCAAGATCGAACTCAATAACATTAGCCTTCGGCAGGCCGTTCACGCAGGTGTTGTAATCAACGACGGCCTCAATCTTGGAACCGGCGAGCTCCGCGGGCGGGTTCTCGCGCAGACCGGCCATGATGCCGGCCATCTTTGCCGCACCCTCAGCACCCGGATAGCTCAGCGAAATCGTCTTGTTGTGATAGTAGCCATACTTCTCGTACAGCTCGTGCATCGCGTCGGCAAGGTTCTTTCCCTGGAGCTTGTAATACTGCGCCATCTGGCAAATCAAAAGCGAAGTGCTCACGGCGTCCTTGTCGCGCACGTGGTCGCCGGCCAGATAGCCGTAGCTCTCCTCAAAACCGAAGATAAAGCGATCGACCTCGCCAGCATCGGAAAGAGAAGTAATGATGTCGCCGATGTACTTGAAGCCCGTCAGGCAGCGACGGAGCTCAAAACCGTACTCGTCGGCCAGAGCGTCAACCATGGCGGAAGAAACGATAGTAGTGACAGCAACCTTCTTAGTGAGGTCCTCACCGCGAGCAGCGCGGGTCTTGCAGATATAGTCGAGCAGCAGAACGCCCATCTCATTGCCGGTCAGCAGCAGATAGTCATCGCTATTCTTAACGGCAACGCCAACGCGATCGGCGTCAGGATCGGTTGCAAGCAGCAGATCAGGGTGAACCTGCTCGCACAGGTCAATGCCCTTCTGCATGGCCTGGCGAATCTCGGGGTTAGGATACGGGCAGGTCGGGAAATCGCCGTTAGGCTCCTTCTGCTCGGGAACAACCGTGACATCGGTGATGCCAGCGCGCTCGAGCACCGTCGTGACGGGAATGAGGCCGGTGCCGTTGAGCGGAGTGTAGACGAGCTTAAGCGGAGCGCCAGCGATCTCCTCGGCAGAAAGGTTGGTCACGCCGCGGGCGAGAACGGCGTCATAATAACGCTCGAGGCACGAGTCATCGATCCATTTGACCAGACCCTGCTCAAGAGCCTCATCGAAGTCCATGGACTTCACGCCGGTAAACGTATCGGTCTCGGCGATAGCCTTAGAAATTGCATCGGCAGCCTCGCTGGTAATCTGGCAGCCGTCGGGGCCATAGGCCTTATAGCCGTTATAAGGCGCTGGATTATGACTAGCGGTCATGCAAATGCCACCGGAGCACTTAAGGTCACGGACGGCCCAGGAAAGCGTCGGCACGGGAGAAATCTTAGGATACACGAGAGCAGTCACGCCGTTTGCGGCAAGAATGGCAGCCGTCGTCTTAACGAACAGTTCACCCTTATTGCGGCTATCGCGAGCGATGGCAACCGTCGGATGCTCGAAGGTCGCATTGAGATAGTCAGCAAAACCCTGCGTCGCGCGACCAACCGTATAGATATTCATACGGTTAGTGCCTGCACCGATAGTGCCACGTAGACCGGCGGTACCGAAGGCGAGATCCTGGAAGAAAGCGTCGGTGATGGCGTCCTCATCACCCTGCTCCTTCATCGTGTTAAGCTCAGCGAGGAGCTCCTCGTCCTTGACATTGGCAATCCAAGTATCAAGCAGCTCATGAACATCTGCCATGTGAGTCCTTCCGTCACATTCAATAAAACGACCCGTGTAAAACAGGACAAGCGCAGCAGTGCGCTAAAGCAAATATTAGTCCATTGAGAACAAAGAACCGACCAAAGAACGGTGAACGTCTATATTCAGCGGTGGATGATTAAATTGATTTAATTGCATAAGGAATGTTGCCCGTAAACGCAAAAAGGGGGAGGCCGCGAGGCCTCCCCCTTCTCAGTTCAAGCGTACGGCTCGGTGCCGTCCACCGGTCAGCGGCGCCCTGGCCTCCCACGGGCTGACCCCGCAGTA
>DBFPAR010000028.1:0-73145 GCA_048362915.1 Collinsella sp. | reverse complement strand
TCTCAAGGTGCACGCCTGCGCTGGTTCCCGGTTGCACCGGGCCGCGCGGCAAGGAGATATATTGCCAGACCGGAGGGGCGCCGGGGGCGGGAATCTGGGCGTACACATTTCCTACACATCTTGTGATCCGACTAACGTTTGCCAGCCGTTAACTACCGCTCGCCGAGCATCTCTTTATATAAGGCAGTCTCATGGTTAAAGCGGATACGTCCCCCTAGCTAAAGCACAGCCAGCATCGAGCAACTCATCACGTTCTTCCACCGAGAACCCCTCGGCGTAGACGCGCACCACTGGTTCGGTCCCGCTAGGACGGACCAGCAGCCACGTGTCATCCTCGAATGACAGACGCAAGCCGTCCATATGACTAACGTTTTGCGGCACCTTGCCACAAATCGACTTGGGGTTTACGCCCGGCAGCAGGGTTCGTAACGTTTCGGCATCTTCGGCCTCAAGGCGCAAATCGCGTCGACCGTAACTCGTCTTACCAAAACTGTCCTCGAGTTGGTCGACCAGAACGCCCAAAGGCGCGTCCGTCTTTGCCATAAGCTCACACAGAATCAGACAGGCGAGGATTCCATCGCGCTCGGGCATATGCGCGGCGATGCCGATACCACCGGCTTCTTCGCCGCCTATGAGGACGCCGCCCTTCTTCATCTCCGCCGCTATATATTTGAAACCGACTGGTTTGACGGTCACGCGGCAGCCAAGCGCCTCGGCAATGCGACGTACGAGCGTCGAGCATGAAAGATTGACGACGACGCGCCCCTCCAAATTACGAAATTGAACCAAGTCGCCCAAAACGAGCGCCATGATCTGATGCGGATGTATATATCTGCCGCGCTCGTCAACCGCGCCGATACGGTCAGCGTCGCCGTCGGTCACCAGGCCAGCGCAAGCTCCGTCCTCGATAACCGTGCGCTCGCAAGCGTCCACCCAAGGTTCAACGGGGTCGGGGCAGATATCTTCTTGGTCAGACGCCTGCCCGGCGTGAATCTCGTGCGCCTCAACGCCAAGCTCGCGCAGCAAGTCGGCTAGATAGCCCTGGGCTGCGCCGCCCATGGGATCGACAACCACGCGCAGGTGCGCGGCGCGGATGGCTTCGGCATCGACAAATGATGCCACCGCCTGCATATAGTCAGGAATGATATCCGCGGTGCGATATTGCCCCTCGATCCCCATTGGCTCGGGAGCCATGGTCTCTTCGAGCTCTTCGATGACATCCTGGTTGGCGGTTGAGCCGTCACCCATGCGAATCTTGAGGCACAGATAACCCTGCGGATGATGGGACCCCGTCACCATGAGCGCGCCGCACGCCTCACCGTCATAAGCCGCCGCCCACGTAAGGGCAGGGGTCGGAACAGGTCGCGAAGCGAGCACGGCGTCCAGCCCGTGCGCTGCTAGCACGCCCGCCGCAAGTTCAGCGAACTCGCTCGCCAGGGGCCGGGTGTCGAACCCTATATATACTGTTTTGCCCGGATTGGTCTTTTGCCACAACTCGCCGACGGCATCGGCGATACGAGCAACGTTATCGGCAGTGAAGTCCTCATCGACGCGAGCGCGCCAACCGTCAGTTCCAAAATGAATTATCGCGCACACGCGCAGACACCTCACAGTGTTTGGATCATGGTACGCATGGGGTATACCCGCAACATGCACTCGGCAACCTGCCGGCACCAGCATTCACCATTTGGGCAAATGCTGCCGAGGACATGCAAGCAATAAAAAAACCGCCCCGTATGGAGCGGTTTTGCCCTTTATATATCGAGCGCCTCGGCCATCGCGGCCGTAGTGATTGCCGTGGTTCCACAGCAACTGCCCACCATTGCGGCACCGGCATGTCTCCATTCGATGCATGCGCGCGCGAAAGCTTCGGGGTTCTCGTGCCATACGGGGCCATCCTGAGTCTGGACCGGATCGCCTACGTTGGGACGCACCGTGACGGGAGTAGTCGCCGATGCAACCATCCTGGGCACCGCCGCGTTCGCGGCCGCAAGCGAACAGCAATTAACACCAACCGAGTTTGCGCCGTGTTTTTCGGCGTACAAAACGGCCGCCTCGATGTTGAGGCCATCGCCCAACAGGTCGCCTTTATCGTCAACGACAAAACTCACCAGAACAGGCATGCCGTCGGCGGCATCTCGGGCGCCGGCAAGCATGGGCTGCAAATTACGGATAGACGTCACCGTCTCGATCAGCAGACCGTCAACACCAGCATTGAGCAAGGCGTGCGCCTGTTCGCGCGCAATGCCGCGGATTTCACGATACTCGACAGAGTCCTCGGCAAACCACTCAATACCGATCGGGCCCATCGAGCCCAGCAGTAGCTGAGGGTGCGCCTGGCGGGCATCGTCGACGGCCCCGCGATTGACCTCCGCCACGGACGGCGCAATCTGGTCGTGCTTGAGGGCATAGCTCGATGCCTGAAAGGTATTGGTAATGAGCACCTGCGCGCCGGCGGCGACATACAAGCGATGGATACGAGAAACGGTCTGCGGCTCTGCCAGATTCCAAAACGCCGGTGGAATGTCGGCGGCATCGTACTCACTCAACAAAACACTGCCCATGGGGCCCTGCGCCAACAAGGTCTCGCTCGACAAGCGGCGCGTAAGTTCCTCGGCACCAAAGCGGTTGTAATAACTCGTATCCATATATATCCCGCTATTCCTCGACGCTGATTCCCTGCTTTTCGAGATAGGCGAGCCAGCGGCTCATCGTGTCCTCGGATAGCGCATGCTCCATCATGCAGGCCTCGGAATCGGCTCGCTCAAATTCGACACCGAGCTCCTGAACCAAAAACGTGCGGATGAGGCGATGACGGTACCAGATAGCCGCGCCAACCTCGCGGCCGCGATCGGTCAGGATCACCTTGCCGTAGTGCGATTGCTCGACAAGCTCGGATGCCTTGAGAGCCGAAACCGCTTTATTGACCGATGCCTTGGAGACGCCAAGGCGCTGCGCGATGTCGACCGATCGAACGCCGTTGGTTTCCCCCTCTTCGCTTTCAATGCGAACCATGCACTCCAAGTAGTCTTCGTTCGCCACCGTCAGATGTAGTTCGCGCGAGCTATTTGTCGTATCCATGATCTTCCGTCCCTTCTGCATTCAATGGCTGATTCTACCCCATCCAAGCGTCGCGGTATGCCGTGGCATACCGTGCTAGAGTTCTTGTTGCACACGACGACCAAGATTGGAGCGGTCTTTATGGAAAACACCACCACGAACCCCGATGTCCTCGAGCGCTTTTTGCGCTACGTCCAGATCAACACGCAGTCCGAGGATGCAAACTGCGACCAGGTACCCTCGAGCGCCGTTCAGTTTGACCTTGCCAACGTGCTGGCTGAAGAGCTGCGCGAGCTTGGTGCGGAAGATGCCCACGTGACCGAGCACGCCTATGTCTGCGCGCATATCCCCGCAAGTGCGGGCGCTGAGGACAAGCCCGCCCTGGGCCTGATCGCCCATCTCGACACCACCGAAGTTGCACCGGGTGCCGGCGTGAAACCGCACATCGTACACTACGAAGGCGGCGACCTGGTCTGCGGCACGGTTGACGGTAAGCCCGTTGCCATGAGTACCGCCAAGCTTCCCGCCCTGAACGACCTCGCAGGTGAGGACCTGGTCTGCAGCGATGGCACCACGCTGCTGGGCGCGGACGACAAGGCAGGCGTCGCCGAGATCATGTCGCTTGTCGCGCGTATCGCTCAGGACCCTTCTCTGCCCCATCCCGCACTCGGCATTTGCTTCTGCCCTGACGAGGAGATCGGCCACGGAGCCGAGCTGTTGGATATCGATACCTTTGGCTGCAAGTACGCCTACACGGTCGACGGCGGCCCCATCGGCGAGCTGGAGTGGGAGTGCTTTAACGCCGCCGAGGCGACCGTCCGCTTTGAGGGCCAGTCCATCCACCCGGGCGACGCCAAGGGCCGTATGGTCAACGCAGGCAATCTGTTCTGCGACTTCAACGCGTTGCTCCCCTACGCGCAGCGCCCGGAGTATACGGAAGGCTACGAGGGCTTTTATCACCTTGAGGGTGTATCTGCGACCGTCGATCACGCCACAGCGCGCTATATCGTCCGCGACCATGACGCCGCCAAGTTCCAGCAAAAACTCGACCTTATTGATGCCGCTGCCTCGATGCTCAACCAGCGTCTGGGTGAGGAGCGCGTGACGGTCGAGATTAAGCAGCAGTATCGAAATATGGCCGAGATCGTTCGTGACTATCCCGAGCTTATTGATGTTGCCAAGGAAGCCTACCTTGCCTGCGGCGTTGAGCCCCAAGTGCTGTCAATTCGTGGCGGCACCGACGGCGCCCAGCTGTCGTTCCGCGGTCTGCCCTGCCCCAACCTTTCCACCGGCGGCTATTGCTACCACGGCGTCAACGAGTTCGTCCCGGTCAGTTCGCTCGTCAAGATGACCGACGTCCTGCAGGAGCTCGTCGCCCGCTTTGCATAAGCCTGGCTGCATAAGCCCAAAAGACGAATCGCCCCGTCCTCAACCGAGAACGGGACGATTTTTTTGCTGCAACGAGAACAGGTTGACGCACGCCAGCCTCTTAACGCAAGGAGTGTCCCAAACTGCCGGCACATAAGAAACGTCCCCAAGTGCCAAGTGCATCAAGAGTGTCCCCTTTGACCAGTCGTTTAAGAACGTCCCCAATGACTACCCATGTGCCAAGTGTTACGCCGATGTTTTGGCACCGACAGCGAAATCCCGCCAGAGCGAGCAAGGTGCCTTGAAACGAGGTGGCATTGATCTTTTGATCATGCCGCCGAAGTTGAAAGGCAGATTGCCGCTCTGGCGGGTTTGCAGCGTCAACTGGTTACGCGGTTTGGTAAAACCGCGTAACTCTAGTAGTTGGCTTCGTAGCCGTTGCCGTCACCGGTGGGCTCTTCGTAGTAGTCCGAATCGCTTGAATCGCTTGAGTCATCGGAATCGTCAGAGCTGACCGATGAGGTTGCGGTACCGTTTGCGTAGTCGTCAGACGTGTTGTTGTTCAGGTCGCCGATCGTAGAGCTGGAACCGTCGGAAAGACCCATGGTGTTGGGACCCTTGGGATCCTTGCCGGCATCGACGCGCTCCATCATTTCCTTGAGCTCGTCCTCGTAGACAAAGACGTAGCTCACTCCGTCGATCATGGTGCTGTCGTCGGCGTACGAGGGCAGGTTGGCCGAGTAGATACCGTCGACATCCATACCGCGCATGGCATTGACCGTAGCCACGATATCCTGAACGCTCATATCGGTTACGAGCATATCGGACAGCGAATTAACCAGGCCAAAGATCTTCGTGGCATCGAAGTTATTGAGAATCTGGTTGGCAAGGGCGCCAAGCACCTGACGCTGGTGGCGCATGCGCGTGTAATCGCCGTCGGCATAGGTGTAGCGGCAGCGGGCATAGGTAAGGGCGGTGGCACCGTCCATATGCTGCTGGCCAGCGGTAATCTTAATATCCAGGTGCTCGGGGTCGTCAACATCATCGGTTGCGTTAATGTCGATACCGCCAACCGAATCAATCAGCGCCTGCATACCGTCGAAGCTGACCTCGGCATAGTGGGAAATCTGAACACCGCACAGCTCGTTGACCGCCTCGACCATGGCCTCGGCGCCGCCAACGGTATGGCAGGCGTTGATCTTCATGGTCTCGCCCTTGTACTCGACCTTGGTGTCGCGCGGAACGGAAATGAGCGTCGCCTGCTTTTGCGTGGGGTCGATGCGTGCCAGGATAATCGAGTCGGCACGATACGTATCCTCGCCCGGACGGCCGTCGGTGCCAAGAAGCAGCACGTAGAACGGATCCTTTGCCTCATCGGTGTCAACCAGAACCCGACGCAGATTGTCGGTAATGACATTAGAATCGCCGAGCTTGCCCATAATGGTGGCAAACCACAGGCCGGCAGCGGTAGTGGCACTCAGCAGCACGCCAAGCACGACAATGAGCGCGACGTGACGAATCGTGTGGCTACGACGACGTTGACGAGCGCGCTCGGAATAGCGAGCCACGTTATCGCGACTGTAGATCTTGGCCTGCGCACCAGTTGAGGGTCTTCGGGCGGTGGTATCCGCGAGGGGCTTTTTATTAAACATAGGCAACCTGTATTAGTAGATGACGGGATCGGGGACGGTAGCATGCTCGACATGCGCGCCGAGCGCCTGCAGCTTTTCGACAAACTGCTCGTAGCCGCGCTTGATGTGATGGATGGCCGAAACCTCGGTCGTCCCGTCGGCGATCAAGCCCGCTACGACGAGGGCCGCTCCGCCACGCAGATCGGGCGAGGTAACCTGTGCACCCGAGAAGCCCTTGACGCCATGAATCATGGCATGATGGCTCTCGATACGAATGTCGGCACCCATGCGCACCAGCTCAGAGGCAAACATAAAGCGATTCTCGAAGATGTTCTCGGTAATAACGGAACTGCCGTCGGCGAGAGCGGAGAGCACCATAATCTGCGCCTGCATGTCCGTCGGGAAGCCGGGGAACGGAAGCGTCTGGATGTCGACCGGCTTGATACGCTCGGCACGGTTTACATGGACGCCATCCTCGACGCGCTCGCAGTCGATACCCATGAGCTCCATCTTCTTGAGCACCATGCCCAAGTGAATGGGGCAAAAGCCCGTGACATCGACACCGCGATCGTCGGCCATCAACGCACCGGCAACGATAAAGGTACCGGCCTCGATGCGGTCGCCCACCACGCGATGGGTAACGGGATGGAGCTCTTCCACGCCTTCGATAGTCACGACGGGCGTACCCGCGCCGACAATCTTGGCGCCCATCTCGTTGAGCATGTTGGCGAGATCGACGATCTCGGGCTCGCGGGCGGCATTGTCGATAACCGTGGTACCCTGCGCGCGCACGGATGCCATAATGAGGTTCTCGGTCGCACCGACGCTGGCGAACTCGAGCGTGACGGTGGTACCGCGCAGACCTTGGGGCGCATTAGCGTTGATGTAGCCGTGGGCGGTATCGAACTCTACGCCCAGGGCCTCGAGACCCAGAATGTGCATATCGATCTTGCGAGCACCCAGGTTGCAGCCGCCCGGCATGGCGATCTTGGCGCGATGGAAACGGCCCAGCAGGGGTCCCATCACGGCTGTAGAAGCACGCATCTTGGCAACGAGCTCGTAGGGGGCCTCCCAAGAATCGACCTGAGAGGTATCAATCTCGAGCGTATGCTCGTCGAGAACATCGATCGTAGCGCCCATGCCCTTGAGCACCTTGCCCATCACGTGGACATCGGAAATATCGGGCACGTTCTGCAGCGTCGTCTTGCCCGGCGCCAGAAGCGTTGCCGCCATGAGTTTGAGCGCGGAGTTCTTGGCACCCGAGACGGGCACGGAGCCTCCGATGGCGTGGCCACCCTCAACGCGGATAATATCCAAGGTCTACCCTTTCAAAAAGCATGCCCGGGGTGGCTGGGCCATCCCGGGCATGATGTGTTCGCAAATGGTCGAACGCTAAATCGTTTGACTATTGGGCAAGCTTGAGCTTACACCATGCGATTTCATTATAGAGGTAGGCGCGGCGTGCATCATCCTCCGACAAATTACCCAGCTTCTCTTCAAAACCTTGAATATCAGCTTTAAGCTTGTCGGCATCGACGGTCGCCAAATCGCAAGCGCGCTCGGCGAGAACGGTCACTACATCGTCCGCAACCTGGGCATAGCCGCCGGCCACGGCAAACGTGTGGTCGACAGTGCCCATGGCCTTATCGGAAACGCGAACGTAACCGCGGTCGATCGTGCAGATCTCGCTGGAGTGAGCAGGCAGAACGCCAAACTCGCCATCCGTGGACGGAATCGACACAAACGCAGCGTCGCCCTCATAGGCGCAGCTCACGGGGCACACGATGCGGATACGCATAACCTACTTCTCCCCCATCTTGCGGGCGCGTTCGCGCACGTCCTCAATCGTGGAAGCATAGCGGAAAGCCTGCTCGGGCAGGTCATCGGCCTTGCCGTCGACAATCTCGGCGAAAGAGCGGACGGTATCCTCGACGCGGACGTAGACACCGGGGTTGCCGGTGAACTTCTCGGCGACGTGGAAGGACTGCGAGAGGAACTGCTGAATCTTACGGGCACGGTTGACCGTAAGGCGCTGCTCCTCGGACAGCTCGTCCATACCCAGAATGGCGATGATGTCCTGAAGGTCGGAGTACTCCTGCAGGAGCTCCTGGACCTTGACGGCGACACGGTAGTGCTCCTCGCCGACGATCGAGGGATCGAGAGCGTCGGAGGAAGATGCGAGCGGGTCGATAGCCGGGAACAGGCCGAGCGACGAAATGCTACGCGAAAGAACCGTGGTGGCGTCGAGGTGCGTAAACGTTGTGGCAGGCGCCGGGTCGGTCAGGTCGTCTGCGGGGACGTAGACAGCCTGGACGGAGGTAATGGAGCCCGTCTTGGTCGAGGTAATGCGCTCCTGGAGGTCGCCCATCTCGGTTGCCAGCGTGGGCTGGTAACCAACGGCGGACGGCATACGGCCCAGCAGTGCGGAAACCTCGGAACCTGCCTGGGAGAAGCGGAAGATGTTGTCGATGAACAGCAGAACGTCCTGGCCACGATCACGGAAATACTCAGCGGTAGTAAGGCCGGCCAGACCGATGCGCAGACGCGCTCCGGGCGGCTCGTTCATCTGACCATAGACCAAGCAGGTCTTGTCGATAACGCCAGACTCGCTCATCTCGAGGAACAGGTCGGTGCCCTCGCGGGTACGCTCGCCGACGCCGGTGAACACCGAGGTGCCGCCGTGCTCCTGGGCGAGGTTGTTGATGAGCTCCTGAATCAGAACGGTCTTGCCGACGCCGGCGCCGCCGAACAGGCCCGTCTTGCCGCCACGGATGTAGGGCTCGAGCAGGTCGACAGCCTTGATGCCGGTCTCGAAGATCTCGGTCTTGGTGGTGAGCTCGTCGAAACGGGGCGCTGCATGGTGGATGGGGTAGAACTCCTCCACCTCGGGCATGGGCTTGCCGTCGACGGGCTTGCCCATGACGTTCCAAATGCGGCCGAGCGTCTTGGGACCAACGGGCATCTTCATGGGCTCACCGGTATCGGTGGCGATGAGGCCGCGCTGCAGGCCGTCGGTCGAGGACATGGCGACCGTGCGGACGACGCCGCCCGGAAGCTGGCTCTCGACCTCGAGGATCGTGCTCAGATGACCGATCGGGGTCTCGGCCTCGACCGTGAGCGCGTTGTAGATCGGGGGCACCGCGCCGTCAAACTTGACGTCGACGACAGGGCCGATGATTCGCACGATGCGACCATCACCGGCAGTCGTCTTCTTGGTGGCTTCCTCGACCGCAAGCTTTACGGTGTTATTAGCCATTACTGTTCCTCCAATGCTGAGGCTCCGCCGACGATCTCGTTAATCTCGGTCGTGATCGAAGCCTGGCGCACGCGACTATACGTGCGGGTAAGGGTCGAGATGATCGCGGTGGCGTTTTCCGTCGCGGAGTGCATGGCCTTGCGGCGTGCACCCTGCTCGGCAGCCGCCGAATCGATCAGGGCCTGGTAGATGACCGTCAGGATATAAGACGGCACAAGCTTGCCGAGAACATGCTCGGGAGAGGGCACGAACTCGAACGTGGACGAGATGCGCTTAGGGGCGTCGGTCTCGTTCTTACGCGGACCGTGGGCCATAGCGATCATCTCGGGGTCGAGCGGCAACAGATGCTCGACGCGAAGCTCCTGATCCACGCGGTTCTTGGCGTGGTGGTAGACAAGCTCGACACGGTCAAGCTCACCGGCACGATACGCATCGCAGATATGAGAGGAGATCATGCGGGCCTGATTGAAATCGGGCTCAGAGGAGTTGCCCTCAAAGTGCATGACGACGTTTTCGCGGTCACGGAAATACGTGGCCGGTTTGCGCCCACACGCGATGATCTCGCACTCGATGCCGTCGTTCGCCCAAGAAGCGGCGAGCTTTTCGGCCGTGCGCTCCACCGTCGTATTGAAACCGCCGGCAAGGCCGCGGTCCGAGGCAATAACGACAATCAGGCCATGCTTGACGCTCTCATGCTTCTGCAGCATGGGATCGGTGCCCGAACAGGAGGCGTCGCCGGCGACCGTCAACATGACGTCGGTCAGCGCCTCCTTATAGGGCTCGGCCTGCTTGGAGCGATCGAGAGCACGACGGATCTTGGCCGTAGAGACCATCTCCATCGTGCGCGTGATCTGCTTGGTCGTGGTAACCGAGGAGATTCGCTTCTTAATGTCGCGAAGGTTGGCCATGGGGCTTAGTTCTCCTCTGATCCAGAAACATCCGAATGGTGCTTGGCCATGAACTGCTGCTTGAAGTCGCCGATGACGCGCAAGAGCTCAGCCTTGGTGTCATCATCGATCTTCTTGGCGCGAACCTTGTCGAGCAGCGAGCCAAAGCCATTGTCCATGTACTCGATGAGCTCGGCACGGAAAGGCAGCACGTCGGCAATCTCCAGGTCATCCAGGAAGCCCTCGTTGCCAGCGAACAGCGTAACGATCTGCTCGCCAACCTCAAACGGCTTGTAGCGCGGCTGCTTCAGGAGCTCGGTCATGCGGGCACCATGGGTCAGCTGCTTCTGAGTAGCCTCGTCAAGGTCGGAGCCAAACTGCGTAAAGCCAGCGAGCTCCTGATAGGAAGCGAGGTCCAGACGGAGGTTGCCGGCGACCTGCTTCATGGCCTTGGTCTGCGCATCGCCACCGACGCGGGACACGGAAATGCCCACGTCGACTGCCGGGCGCTGGCCCTGGAAGAAGAGCTCGGACTGCAGGTAGATCTGACCATCGGTAATGGAAATGACGTTGGTCGGAATGTAGGCCGAGACGTCGCCGTCCTGGGTCTCGATGATCGGCAGAGCTGTCATGGAGCCGTAACCGTTCTTCTTGGACATCTTGACAGCACGCTCGAGCAGACGAGAGTGCAGGTAGAAGATGTCACCAGGATAGGCCTCGCGTCCGGGCGGACGATGCAGCGTCAACGACATCTGACGGTAGGCCACAGCCTGCTTGGACAGGTCATCGTAGATGACGAGCACGTGGCCGCCGGGGTTGGTCTCGCTGGCGGGCTTGCCGTCCTCGCCGTTGTACATGAAGAACTCGCCGATAGCGGCACCGGCCATAGGCGCGATGTACTGCATAGGGGCGGAATCGGCAGCGGTGGCCGAAACGATGATGGTGTAGTCGAGCGCACCGTGCTGAGCGAGGGTCTCGCGGATGTTGGCAACCGTGGAGGCCTTCTGGCCGATGGCGACATAGATGCAGACCATGCCCTTGCCGCGCTGGTTGAGGATGGCGTCGATGGCAATGGCGGTCTTACCGGTCTTACGGTCGCCGATGATGAGCTCTCGCTGACCGCGACCAATAGGCACCATGGAGTCGATGGCCAACAGGCCGGTCTGAACCGGCTCGCACACCGGGGTACGATCGATGACGCCGGGAGCCTTGAACTCGATGGGGCGACGGTGCGTAGCGACGATGTCGCCCAGGCCGTCGATGGGCTGGCCGAGCGGATTGACGACGCGGCCGAGCATGGCACGGCTCACGGGGATATCCATAACGCGGCCAGTGGTGCGGCACTCGTCGCCTTCCTTGATGGAGTCGACGGCACCGAACAGAACGGCGCCGACCTCGTCACGGTCAAGGTTCTGGGCAAGGCCGAAGACGGTCTCACCGGTATCGGAGCTCTTGAACTCCAGAAGCTCGCCTGCCATGGCGCTCTTGAGGCCGGAGACGCGCGCGATGCCGTCGCCTACCTCGTCGACCGTTGAAACCTCATGCGTATCGACCGTCGCGGAGAGGCTCGTGAGCTGCTCCTGCAGTTTCTTGGCGATATCCTGGGCATTGAGGGTTTCGGACATTAGGCTTCACCTCCGTACGAATTAGCAGAGTTTGCGAGGGTCTCCTGCGCGATGCGCAGCTGCGTCTTGACGGAAATGTCACGACGCTCGCCGCGGGCCTCGAGCACCAGGCCGCCCACGATAGACGGGTCGACCTGCTCGATAAGGAATACCTTGCGGCCGAAGTCCTGCTCGCATTTCTTAGTGATGGTTTGACGCAGCTCGTCGTCGAGCGGGATCGCCGTGGTGACGGTCACGCCCACTACATCCTCGTCTTCCTCGGCAACATACTTAAAGGCAGCTGCCACCTTGGGAAGAAGGTCGAGCTGGTCGCGCTTGGACATGGTGTCGAGCACGGCGATGATCTCGGGGCTGGCAGAAGCCAAGCGCTCGATCATCTCGAGGTCCTCGAGCACATGGTTCTCGGCCTTAGCGGCTTCCAGAAGGGAGCGCGCGTAGGTCTCGAGTACCTTGTCCTGATAGCGGCTAGTCGGCATTCAGGCTACCTGCTTCCTGGATGTAGCGCTCGATGAGCTTCTTCTGCTCGGCATCGTCCTCGAGTGCCTCGCCCACGATCTTGGTGGCGACGGCAACGGACAGGTCGGCGATGGAGCTCGCGGCGCCGGCGTAGATGGACTTGCGCTCGTCCTCGACGGTCGTATGGGCCTTGGCGATGATCTCCTCAGCCTCCTTGTGAGCAGCCTCGATGATACGGGCGCGCTCGGACTCGGCGTCCTTACGGGCCTCGAGAACGATGTCGGCAGCCTGACGACGGGCGTCGGTGACGATCGAGTCGGACTCAGCGCGCTTGGCGATAGCCTCCTGCTTGGTCTTCTCGGCCTCGTCGAGGCTCTCCTCGATCTTCTTGCCGCGCTCCTCCATGGTTTTCATGATGCCCGGCAGGGCAACCTTGGCCAGCACGATCCAGATGATCAGGAAGGCGATAAGCGCCGGGATGAACTCCGCCATCTTAGGGATGAGGATGTCCGCACCGGCGGCGCCGTCCTCGGCGAACGCGGAAACCGGCATGAGCAGCGCGGCCGCGGACGCGGAGAGTGCGATCGCGCTCTTCTGGGATGAAAGATTCATACTTGACGCTCCGTGCTATTTAACGATCAGCGCGACAACGAAGCCGATCAGAGCCAGAGCCTCGCCGAAGGCGGAGCCCATGATGAAGACGGTGAACACGCGGCCCTGGACCTCAGGCTGACGGGCCATAGCACCCGTAGCACCCAGAGCAGACAGGCCGATAGCAAGACCAGCGCCGATAACACCGAGACCGTAACCGATAACTCCCACGATTCCTCCTTTGTCGTGCGTGTCTTATTTCACGCAGGATAACCTTTTTATAACTGCCGGGCTCCATGGGTACGGGCACCGGCGGTTTAACGAATTGCCTTACCTTTAAGGCGCGAACGGAAGACTACTCCTCCTCCGCGACCTCCTCTGCCTCGGAGACATACACGGCGGTAAGGACCGTGAAGACGTAAGCCTGGATGGCGCCGACCACAAGCTCGATCGCATAGATCAGGATGAGGATGGCAAGCCAGGCCAGCGAAGGCAGGGCGCCGACGGCGTGGGCCGCGGAAACCTGCTGAAGCAGCGGCTGCATGAACATGCTCGCCATGATGGCGAACGAGCCCATGACCACGTGTCCTGCGAACATGTTGCAGAACAGACGGACGGCGAGCGTGATGAGACGCAGGAAGGTCGAGAATAGCTCGACAACCCACACGAGCACGTTCATCGGGAAGCTCACGCCCTGCGGGGCGAGGCTCTTGATGTAGCCGATCACGCCGTGAGCCTTGCATCCGTAGTAGATGAAGTACACGAAGGCGAAGATGGCGAGCGCGGCGGTGGAGCCGATTGCACCGGTGCCGGGCTTCATTCCCGGGATCAGGCCGATCATGTTATTGATCAGGATGAACAGGAAAAGCGAGCACAGGAACGGGAAGTGCTTCTTCCAGTTCTCACCCACGACACCCTTGCCGATATCGTTCTCGACGTACTCGATGATGTACTCGAAACCGTTGACGAAGAAGCCCTTGGGAACTAGGGTCTGCTTCTTCTTGAACACGGCCAGGACGATCAGGAGCACGATCGTGGAGACGATCAGCCAAAACGAGTACTGCGTGATGCCGCAGCTCAGATCGCCCACGACAGGGGTGGAGCTGAACTCGCTGACCAGATGATTAATCTCATCAGGCAGCTTTTCAAAAATTTCCACGACTTACCTTTCGACCTCATGAGGATCTCGCAGCGCCTTGGCGACGCGAACCGCGCAGGCGGCCATAAAGGCCACGAAGCCGATCGCCTCGCCCAGGAGGAACATGCGAAATGCCTCTCCGAACAACACAAACACAACCAAGGTAAAGACAAGCAACGCGATTGCCGAGACCGCGAGACTCACCATACCCTTGAGCATGTCCGCATTCTGCTTATCGTCAAGAACCGGCTTGAGCGTAAAGACAAAGGGAAGGAAGGCAATCGCGCCCGCGATGGCACCTGCAACGATAGCGAGCAGATCGGCTATCTGAAACACTGGCGTCCTCACTTTCCTTTTTTATCGCCTCACAGGACAGTTCCCGCCAAACATTGGTGACTATTGTACGAGCCAATCGCTAAAGTACAACCGAAAAAGCATCGGTTAATACGCACCTGTTCGTTTTCTTAAGACCTTCTTTATGCCGCAGGTACGGTAATACGTTTTTCTCGAACCCTGCAGGGCAAAACGTCCGTTAACAGGAGTGCGCGCGGTCGTCTTTTGCTCGCCCGCGCGCACCATTTCTTCGTATTTTCGACGTTAGCCGGTATGGCCCAGAGATTACAGCGTGCCGTAGATGCGGTCGCCGGCGTCGCCCAGGCCGGGAACGATGTAGGCAGCTTCGTTGAGATGGTCGTCGATGGCGCAGGTATAGATATGCACATCGGGGTCCTTCTCAGTCAGCGACTTGAGGCCCTCGGGGGCCGCGACGATGCACAGCATGCGGATGTCCTTGACACCGCGCTCGCGCAGGTAGCTGATGGCCATCTCGGCCGAACCGCCCGTGGCGAGCATGGGGTCGACGACCAGGCAGATGCGCTGGTCGATATCCTTGGGCATCTTGCAGTAATACTCATGCGGCTCGTGGGTAACCTCGTCGCGCTCCATACCGATGTGGCCCACGCGAGCGGAGGGTACCAAGTCGAGGATGCCATCGACCATGCCAAGGCCCGCACGCAGAATGGGAACGATGGCGAGCTTTTTGCCGGCGAGCTGCTTAAACGTTGCGGTGGTGATGGGGGTCTCGACTTCGACGTCTTCCATGGGCAGGTCGCGCATGGCCTCGTAGCCGTCAAAAAGTGCGAGTTCGCGCACGAGCTGGCGGAACTGGTTGGTGCCGGTGTTTTTGTCGCGCAGGATCGACAGCTTATGCTGGACGAGCGGGTGATCGACAAGGGTCACACGGGACGTATCGTAGGTGACGGTCATGGGTTGATTGCCCCTTTCGTTGCGGCCGGAAGATGGCCTTGCTGACAAGGCGCATGGCGATGTTGTTGCCGCGCGCCGTGCATAAGTTTAACGGTTTGTTGTATCGAGCAGCTCGTCGCAACCCTACTGAGCGGTGTTGAGCGAACGCTTGACGGCATCACGCCAACCAGCGAGATTGCTCTCACGGCGCTCGGCGGACATATGGGGAAGGAAGGTCTTAACGATCTGAGCGTTTTGCTCCAGCTCCTCCAGGTCCTCCCAATAGCCGACGGCAAGGCCCGCCAAGTACGCGGCACCGATCGCCGTGGTCTCCACCGTCTCGCACTGCAGCACGGGGATATCCAGCAGATCGGCCTGGAATTGCATGATGAACTCGTTGCGCGAGGCACCGCCATCGACGGACAGGCGCTCAATCGAAAGTCCCACGTCCTGCTCCATGGCGCGCAGCACGTCGTAGCTCTGATATGCCATGGATTCGCAGGCGGCACGTACGATGGTCGCACGGCTCGAGGCGCCGGTCAGACCGCACACGATACCGCGGGCATGCGGGTCCCACCAAGGTGCCCCCAAGCCCGCGAAAGCGGGGACAAAGTAGCATCCCTCGTTATCGCTGATCGAGGAGGCGAGCTGTGCCGATTCGGATACGTTGGAGATAACGCCCATGTTGTCGCGCAGCCAGTTCATCGTTGAGCCGGCGGCAAAAATAGAGCCCTCGAGCGCATAGCTGACTTTGCCATCCGCAGCGATACCGATGGTGGAGACCAAGCCATTCTTGGATTCGACGATCTCGTCGCCGGTGTTCATGAGCATAAAGCAGCCCGTGCCATAGGTGTTTTTGGTCTGGCCGGGATGGAAGCAGCAGTGACCGAACAGCGACGCCTGCTGGTCGCCCGCCACACCCATAATGGGCGGCATGTTGGTCATGATGTCGCTCGCGACGCGGCCGTAGTCGCCCGAGCTCCAGCGAACCTCGGGCATCATGGAACGTGGAACATCAAAGAGCGCCAGCAGGTCGTCGTCCCAATCGAGCGTATGGATATTAAAGAGTGCCGTGCGGCTGGCATTGGTGTAGTCGGTGGCAAAGACCTGGCCGCCGGTGAGGTTGTAGATGAGCCAGGTATCGATGGTGCCAAACATGAGGTCGCCCGCCGCCGCGCTCTCGCGTGCGCCGTCGACGTTGTCGAGAATCCACTGCACCTTGGAGGCCGAGAAATACGGGTCGAGTGTGAGTCCCGTGCGGGAGCGCACCAGCTCCTCGCAACCCTGTTCAACCAACGCGTCGATTGCCGGCGCGGTACGACGGCACTGCCATACGATGGCGTTATAGATGGGCTGGCCGCTCACGCGGTCCCAGACCACCGTGGTCTCGCGCTGGTTGGAGATGCCGATGGCGGCAATGCGGTCGGAGTGGATACCGCTCTTAAACTGGACTTCCATCATGACGGCGATCTGGCTGGCAAGGACCGCCGTGGGGTCTTGTTCCACCCAGCCGGGACGCGGAAAACTCGTTTTGACGCTGCGACGTGCCTGCGCGACGATGCAGCCGTACTCGTCGACGATGGTCGCAAGTACCGAGGTGGTGCCGCAGTCGAGCGCCATGATGTAGGAACCGCCAAAGTTAAACGAGGCATTTTCCATGCCCAGGCTGCCCAGATTCAACGACATCGCTTACACCTTTCTATTGCATCGGGTCGGACAGGACCCGCTCGATCTCTGATGCGGGAAGTGCGCCTCGGCGCAGGATCTGGAGCCCGCCGTGCTGGAACGACACGATGGTCGAGGCGTCGCGACACGGGGTCTCACCGGCGTCGATGGCAACATCGACCCCCTCCAGGATACGACCCTCGACGGTGGCAAAGCTTGCCGGCGAGGGCGCCCCATGTGTATTGGCGCTCGTGCAGGCAAGGGGACTGCCGCAGGCGCGGATGAGCGCCTGCACCACGGGCGAGGCCGATGCGCGAAGGGCCACGGTGTCGTCGGCAGCGCGCATAAAGGTCGGCACGCAGGGGGCTGCCTTAATCACGATAGTCAGGGCTCCCGGCCAGCATCGTCGCGCGAGCACACGAGCCTCTTCGGGGATGTCCACGCCATAGCAGTCGAGCGCTTCGACGCCATCGACCAGCCAAGCAACGGTTTGTGTGAGTTCACGTTGCTTGAGAGTGAAGATACGTCGATAGCCGGTGCCAAGCGCAGGGACTGCGGCACCGTTGACGGCAGCCTGCGGATCGCGCGGCCACGATGGGAATTCGCTTGTATCTTGGGGCACGGCGTCCGAGAAGGCGTTGACTGCCACGGCGACACCGTAGACGGTCTCGGTCGGGATCAAGGCCAGGCCGCCGCAGCCGAGCACCTCGGCCGTGCGCTCGACGGCAAGCCGATGCGGCTCGCGCGTTCCCTCGTATACCCGATAGACCGTCTGCATGTGTATGCCAGCCCCTTACGCTCTGGTGCAAGTTTGTTTACTGTGGGGCATTCTCGCACGAAACGTTCAACCTATTTGCCCAGAGCGCATGTTGGTTTGGTGAGCGGCTCTAGTAGTCGGTGAAAGTGAGGGGGTTAATTGAAGATTTTTAGCGCGCAAGCGTAACGGTACGATCGGGAAACTCGATGCTTGCAACCAGTTTTCCGCCGAGGCTCTCTGCGTACCTGCTCAGCGTGTCGAGCCTCATCGAACCCAACTCCCCACGCTCGAGCTCGGATACACGTTTTTGAGAAACGCCCATCGACTGGGCGACCGACGCCTGTGTTAGATCTTTTAACCTGCGAATCTGAGCAAGCTTATAGGCTTCGATACGATCGCGAGTCCTCTCCTGCTCGGCGGTAATGGAGTCGCGTGTTATCCCGCGAGATTCCATATACTCATGCAGTTCCATCTCGATCGAGCCTCCTTACGTGGCGACGGTATATTTGCTCGGCCCTTGGAATGTTGATCGCATACCAACCGTTCCATTTTGCCCTTGACGATCCCGCTCGCGACTTATCACCCGCCAATAGCAATACCGCCTGGCGCTTGGGGTCAAAGGCGAAGAGGATGCGAATCACCTGCCCACCACACGACGTCACTCTCAGCTCCTTTAAATGATGAAGCTTCGAGCCCTTTACGCGGTCAACCAGCGGACGACCAAGGCTGGGACCTTCCTTCTCGAGCACCAAAAGGTCTGCATAAATCTGCTTCAGCGTAGCTTCATCCTGCTCATCAAGCCAAGGTTCAATGTAATCAAGCACGATACGGTACCGATGCAGCTGATTTGACATACCTTTCTCCTTCTATAGTAGAAGTTTTACGGTATATTGCAAGGACAAACTTGCGCAAATGTCTATTTATTCAGCTTAAATACGCTGTTTGGGCTCGGTGACGATGGCTCGAACGATGCGGGGACGATCGGTGAGGTCGTGGACGATACGCACGTCCGAAAGGCCTGCTTGACGACAGAGCTCGGCCGCGGCGTCGAGCGCGCCCTCGTAGAGCTCGCAGGCAAACAGGCCGCCGGCACGCAGCATGTAGGGCGCCGCGTTGAGCAGGCGGCGGAAGATATCGAGACCGTCGGCACCGCCCTCGAGCGCCAGATCGGGCTCAAAGTCCTTGACCTCATGCGGCAGCGAGCGCATGACATCGGTGGGGATGTAGGGCGGGTTGGAGACGAGTACGTCAAAGGTGCCCCACTCTTCGCGGGGAATGGAACTCACCAGGTTGGTGAGGCTGAAGGCGACCTCGTCGGACGTGAGGCCAAGCGCATCGCGGTTTTTGGTAGCAAGGTCGATGGCGCGCGGCTCGATATCGGTAGCAGTGCAGGTAACGTGCCCGCGGCGCTCCCAGGCAAGGGAGAGCGAAATGCAGCCCGTGCCGCAGCCGACCTCGAGAACGCGGGCAGTGCGGGGCTCGGCTGGGGCAGATACGTTAGCCTCGGCGGCATCTTGCGCGGGAGTCGCCTGTTGGTCGTTGTCCTCAATGGCGATGCCGTATTCGTCGAGCTCGGGCTCGGGGGTTTCCATGGCCTCTGCTTCTGCCGCTTCGGCTTCTGCTGCCTGCGCGGCGGCTTCCTCGGCCTCGCGGTCGGCCAGTTCCTCGGCATAGGCGCGGCTACCGAGCACGTCGCTACCCAGCGCAGCCTCATCGGCGGCCGTCAGGTTGGCGGCACGGCGCTCGGCGGCCGCGCGTTCGTCAGCCAGCGCCGCCTCGGCTTTGCGGGCCTGCTCGACCTCATCGTTCCAAGGCAGCTCCACGCGCTGGCGGGCAGCGGCCTCGGGGCTCAGCACCTCGGCATCCAGATAGTTCAGAACTTCTTCGACGAGCATCTCGGTCTCGGGGCGCGGGATGAGCACACCGGGGGCGCACGCGACGTCGATCATGCGAAACTGCGTGCTACCGGTGATGTACTGCAGCGGCTCGCCCTTCGCGCGACGGACGACCGCCGCGTGCATGGTCTCGAGCTGCGCTGCGTCGAGCGTCTCGTCCATGCGCATATATAAGTCGATACGCGCCAGACCCGTAGCTGCGCACAGCAGCCACTCGGCAGAAAGACGGGGGTGCTCCTCGCCGCGCTCGGCCAGGTACTCCTTGGTCCACTCGAGACAACGCTTGATGGTCCAGATCTCGTTTGCCATGGGGCCCTCCCCTCTTAAGCGCCGGACGGCGCGCGAATGTCGGAGCAGATTGTAAGCGAGGCTAGCGCTTGGCAAGGGGCGATTGAAGGCGATTATCGAGAATCAGCCCAGAATTTTGCACCGGGCTCGCTCAAAGTGTTCATTCGCCGACGTCCAGATTTGCATTCGTCAAGCTTTTGGCAAGGTTGCCCAAAAACTGACCAATATCTAACCAAGAACATGCCAAATCACTTGACGCGCGACTCATCAAAAAATGCACTGCGACTTCTTGGACGATTTTTTGAGCAATATTTTCAATAGCAGATGAATGCTATTAATTACTTTGAGCAGGTAGACAGCTCAAATGCTATCACAACTGATTGAATAACATCTCAAAGCAATGTGCCCAACCTAGTCATTTAAGAACGTCCCCAATGACTACCTCTAAGGCGCCGCAGGTTGAGCATACCGCATCCGGAGCAAGGCAGCGCCGCAGGTAGAGGACGGACAGCGAGCGGGTCGCATTTGAGACAAGGTGACGTGAAACGAAAGGGCGCTGACCTTCTGGTCGCGCCCTTGAAGTTGAACGTCAGATTGTCCAAATGCGGCCCGCGCAGCGTCGGCTGGTCCGCCGTTCGGTAGAACGGCGGAACCTACACAGCCTGTGCCAGCTTCTCGGCTCGCTCGGCGGCGGCGAGCGCCTCGATGACGGTGCCGAGCTGATCGCCCAGAAGGACGCCGTTGTAGGTGGAGTTGAAACCGATGCGGTGATCGGTCACGCGGTCCTGGGGCTGGTTGTAGGTACGGATCTTCTCGGAACGGTTGCCGTGGCCGATCTGGCTCTGGCGCTCGGCACCGAGCTCGGCCTGCTGCTTCTCGAGTTCCATCTCGTACAGACGGGCGCGCAGCATCTGCATGCAGACCTCGCGGTTCTGGATCTGGGAACGCTGCTCCTGCGACTGCACCACGGTGTTGGTGGGCAGGTGGGTGATGCGCACGGCGGAGTAGGTGGTGTTAACGCACTGACCGCCAGGGCCGGAGGCGCAGTAGGTGTCGATGCGCAGGTCGGACTGGTTGATCTGGACGTCGATCTCCTCGGCCTCGGGAAGTACGGCGACGGTAGCCGTGGAGGTCTGAATGCGGCCCTGGGACTCGGTCTTGGGAACGCGCTGGACGCGGTGCACGCCGGACTCGAACTTCATGACGGAGTAGACGCGGTCGCCCTCGACCTTGAACTCGATGGACTTAAAGCCACCGGCCTCGCTGGGGCTGGAATCGAGCACGGTAGTCTTCCAGCCGCGCGACTCGCAAAAGCGCTGGTACATCTTGTACAGATCGCCGGCGAAGATGGCCGCCTCGTCGCCACCGGCGGCGGAGCGGATCTCGACGATGGTGTTCTTGTCGTCGTTGGGGTCGCTCGGGATGAGCATGTACTTGATGTCTTCCTCGAGCTGGGGAAGCTTGGCCTCGTTTTCGGAGATGTCCATCTGGAGCATCTCCTTCTCATCGGCATCGGTGGTATCGTGCAGCATTTCCTTGGCAGCCTCGATGTCATCGAGCGCGCCGATGTACTCGCGCGAGGCGGCAATGAGGTCGGACTGGTGCGCGTACTCCTTGTTGAGACGCGTGAACTCCTTGATATCGGAGGCGACGGCCGGGTCGGAAAGCTTCTTCTCGAGCTCCTCGTAGGCCTTGATGATCTTTTCGAGCTTGTCGCGCATGACGGACTCCTTTATATGCGTGAAGGCGAAAATCGGCAGAATTGATGGGGCGCGGGGCGCCGCTGCGGGGGTAAGTCCAGCTAGAGCATGTCGATCTTCAGATACATGCGCATCCCTTCGCGTATGGGGTACATAGTTGCGGTCTAACCCATATATGATAGCGTGCGCAGGCAAACCTGCATATAACCCGCACGGAATCCGACAAAGGGACAGTCCCTTTGTCGGATTCTAAAGCGTATGGAGTAGGGCGATGAGGAAGCGAACACCCTGGAGGTAGGCGCGGCGGGTGATGCGCTCGTTGGTGCCGTGGACGCCTCGGTCGCACTCGTCATCATCGACCACAAAGGCCGAGAAGCGAATGCACTCAGGGCAAATGTGCTGGTAGTTGGCAGCGTCGGTCGCACCGATCACGGTCGAGGGCACAATTGCCACTGGCTCGAATGATCCGTTTTCCTCCATCCCCTTTGGATCACGGAAATAGCGGACGGCGATGGAGCGAACCGCCTCGAGACCGGGACCACCGATGCGCGGGGACGGCGAGGGTTCGGAGCTGCCGGGGCCCAGCTCCACTTCGACACGACCGGCAAGGTCCGCCCCGGCAACCGCCTCACGGCAGCGCGCCACAACGTCGGCCACGCTCGTGCCCTCGAGCATGCGGAAGTTAATGTTGGCCCACATATCCTGCGGCATTACGTTGGCGCCGGTGCTGCCACCCTCGATCTGCGTGGGCGCGCAGGTGGTCGTCACCAGCGGATAGAGCTTTTTGCTGGCGAGGCAATCGCGGACAATGGCATCCCCGTTGGCGGCAATTTCATCGGCCGTGTAGAGCCCCAACTCGACGAGTTGGGCGGCAAGCAAGTCGGTCACGCGCGTCGGCCACTCGATATCGCAGATTGCGGTGATGGCACGGCTGAGCACCTCGAGTGAAGTGCCCCCGTAGGGGTTGGAGGAATGCCCGCCCTCGCTACGCGTCCTCAACACGATATCGGCATAGCCCTTCTCCGCGAGGTCGGCGTGCATGAGCCAACCCTCGCCCGCGCTGTACTCGGCAGCCGGAACGATGCGGTAGTCGCCCTCGTCGATCAGGTACTCAAGCTCAATGCCGCGCTCCTCGAGCACGCGGCCGATGGCGTCTGCGCCGTACTGCGTAGTCTCCTCGTCCTGGCCAAAGGCCAGGAGCAGCGTGCGCTCGTGCTGCCAACCGTGCGCCAGCGCATACTCGACAGCCTCGAGAATGCCTGCGACCTGGTCTTTCATATCGATGGCGCCGCGACCCCAAATGTAGGTGTCGTCTACATGCCCGCTAAAGGGGGCGTACGTCCAGTCGTCCTCGGTACCCGGCACCACGGGGACCACGTCCATGTGACCCATGAGCACAACGGGCTTGAGTGCGGGGTCGGAGCCGGAAAGCGTCACCAGCAACGAATGATCGATGAGCTCGACCTTACCCGCTGTAAATACGTGCGGCCAGGCCCGCTGCATATAGGCGCGCAGGTCGTCGAACGGCTGCCAGTCCACTGCCTCGGCATCCATACTCGAGATGGTCGGGAACGACAGCACGCGGCCCAGGCGCTCGCACGCGCCGACCTCATCGATATCGGCAAAATCATCCTCGTGCGCAAAGAAGCGCCAAACCTCGGCCATGACATCCTTTCGATTGTGATGACGAGGGCCGCCCCACCGGAGCGGCCCTGCCACGTACGCGTTTGCGGTCGGTTATTTGTCCTCGAGATAACGCGAGAGGAACTCGCGGGTGCGCTGGTGCTTAGGGTTGCCGAAGAGCTCGACCGGCGCGGCATCCTCGAGCACCACGCCCTTGTCCATGAAGACCACGCGGTCGGACACCGTGCGGGCAAAGGCCATCTCGTGCGTGACGACGACCATGGTCATGCCGTCGGCAGCGAGCTTGCGCATGACCTCGAGCACCTCTCCCACGATCTCGGGGTCGAGTGCGGAGGTCGGCTCGTCGAACAGCATGATCTGCGGGTTCATGCATAGAGCACGAGCGATGGCCACGCGCTGCTTTTGACCACCGGACAGGCGACCCACGGCGGCGTGCGCGAATTTTTCGAGTCCCACACTCGTCAGATGCTCCATCGCAATTTTTTCAGCCTCGGCCTTGCTCATCTTTTTGAGCGTGACGGGCGCGAGCGTGCAGTTGTCGAGCACATCCATGTTGTTGAACAGGTTAAAGCCCTGGAACACCATGCCGATGTCCTCGCGCAGCTTGTTGATGTTGCAGCGCTCGGCCGTGAGGTCCTGGCCGTGGAACCAAATGTGGCCCGCGTCCGGGGTCTCGAGCAGGTTGAGGCAGCGCAGGAAGGTCGACTTGCCCGAGCCCGAGGCGCCAATAATGGTGACAACCTCGCCGGGATTGACGGACAGGTCGATGCCCTTGAGTACCTCGAGCGAGCCGAAGCTCTTGCGCAGGCCCTCGACGCGGATGAGCGGCTCATTGGTCTGTGCGGCGGCCGCAACGCCGGTAATGGCGGTATCTGCCATGATGATTCTCCTCGTCTTGAGTCTAGTTGGAGCTGGGCAGCGTGACCGGAGCCTCGGCGCCGAGCTTTTTGCCAAAGGCCTCGAGCAGGCGGCTCGCCGCGAGCGTCAGGATCAGGTAGACCACGAGCGCCACGCAGTAGACCTCCATCTGGCGGTAGTACACGCCGGCGACGGTGGTGGTGGCGTACATGAGGTCAAACACGCCGATGACCGAGAGCACCGACGAATCCTTGATGTTGATGATGAGCTCGTTGGTGAGCGCCGGAATCGCGTTTTTAATGCCCTGGGGGAACACGACTTTGCGCATGGCTTGCCACTGCGACAGGCCCAGCGAGCGTGCTGCCTCGGCCTGGCCGGGATCGATGGACTCGATGCCGCCGCGCAGGACCTCCATCATGTAGGCGGTGGAGTTGAGCGAGATGGTAACGAGGCCGGCGGTGAAGGTGCTCCAAATCTGGTTGGCCTGAGCGGTCTCGAAGCCCATGCCGCGCAAAACGGTGAAGCCCGCGTAATAGATGAGCAGGCCCTGGACCATCATGGGCGTGCCGCGCACGATGGTGGAGTAGACGGTCGCAAAGCCGCGGCCGATACTCTTAAAGAAGCGCACCAGGTCGTTATCCACGCGGTCAAACGTCTGAATACGCAGGAACACAAAGAGCAGTGCCAGGAAGAATGCGATGACAGTGCCGAAGGTGGCAAGCGCGATGGTGATCTCGATACCGCGAATGAAGAAGTCCCCGCTCTTGTAGGTCATGTAGACCAGGCTCGACAAAAAGTCGCTGGGGTTGGAGTCCGAGACAATGCTCACCTGCACCAGGTCGATAAACGACATGACGCAGCGGTCAATAAAGAAAACTGCCGCGATGGCGACCACGACGTAGCTGCCCAAGCGTGCTCCACGACGGAAACGCTCGGATGCGAACGGCGACTTTTCGCGATAGTCGCTCCAGTGCATAAGCTTGGTGACCAGCGCCGCCGCCGACACGACGAGCCACGCCCACAGGATCGCCCAAAGGCAATCTTGGAACACGCCCGTGGGGGCCAAGAAGCTCAGCGGCGTGGGGTTGCGCTGGCTAAACGCCAGGCCGAGCGCCGCGATAACGCTCGTGCCCAGGTATACATAACGGTGGTCGGCCCTGATAAAGGAGGCCAGGCGATTAATGGTTTTCATGCTGCCTCCCTATGCCGGCTGACGGTCGAGGCACGCGTCCCACATTTGGTCGCGCTCCTCTTGGCTAATGCCCTTGAGCGTCTTATCGACGAGCTTAAGCAGCTTGTCCGAGCCCTTGCGGCAGCCGACGTTTGCCGTGACTTCCTGCTTAAAGCCCTCGCCCTCGGCAAATTGAATCGGCACGATACCCGGGTTTTGGGCCATATAGCCCTTCTCGTTCTCGGTATTGTAGGTCACGGCGTCGCAGGTGCCCTGCAGCAGGTTCGAAAACACCGTGGGGACCGAATCGACCGGGTTCTTGTGGACAACGCCCGGGATCTCGTCGATGACGGTATCGAGCATGGTGTCCTTTTGGCCGAGCACCGTAGCGCCGCTAAAGTCGCTGAGCTTGGTCGCGTTTTGGTAGGGCGAGCCCTCTTTTACGAACAGGCCAAAGTAGCCGATGAAGTAGGGGTCGGAAAAGCCGACCGACTCCTCGCGCTCGGGCGTGGCGCTCATGCCGGCGATAATGAGGTCGATCTGACCGTTGTTGAGCGAATCGATAAGGCCCGAGAAGCTCTGCTTGACGGCGACGGGCTCGCCACCGAGGGCCTTGCAGACGATCTTGGCGATCTGCACGTCGTAGCCATCGGCATAGGCGCCCTGCACGTTGTCGATGGGGATGGTGTACTCGCTGGCTTCGGAGACCTGCCAGTTGTACGGGGCGTAGGCCGCCTCCATGCCAATGCGGATCTTATCCTTGCCGATCACGGAATCGGACAGGTCGTCGCGACCGCCGCCCGTCGTGGGCTGAACTACTTCCAGCGTGGAGGGGCGCTGGCAACCGGCAAGTGCGCCGGCAACAACGGTAGCGCTCGCAGCGAGAGCGCTACCCAGAAAGATGCGACGGCTGCACACCGGTTGGCGCTGCGCATCGCGCTGTTGGGGAGAATGCATAATCTGCCTTCCCTGTTGAATCGTATGCTGACGACTTAACAGGATATACGCCAGCAACTAGCAGCGCAGCACAAGCTCGAAAAATTAATAGACACGCGGTAGTCATTGGGGACGCCGATGTTTTGGCAATGCCGGCGAGCGACGTCCAGAGCGAACAAGTGGCATGAAAAAGGCAAGGCATGACCAGAAGGTCTATGCCTTGCCTTTTGAATGACAACTTGTCGCTCTGGACGACGCGCAGCATCGACCGAGCGGCGGAACCTCTAGAGCAAGGTAACGCTAAAACTGCGCTTGTCCGTCTCGCCCGGGGCCAGGGTGATGGTGTTGACCTTGTGCTCAAAGACATCGTCCTCGGTATCCATGGTGGTGTGGCCGGTCCAGGGCTCGAGCGCCACAAACGGCGCGTCGTTGGCGGCAGACCACACGCCGATGTACTTAAAGCCCTCAAAGTCGATCTTGACGCCGTGGCCCGACTTGCGGCCGCGCAGGGTGAGCGTGGAGCCGGGAACGTCGGTGAACATGATGGCGTCGTTGTCGAAGCTACGGTGCGTGATGGGCACAACGTCCGCGTTTTCGGGGGCCTTGTAGGAACCCTCGAACGTCATGAGACCATCGGGCGTGATGATGGGAGCCTCGTTGGTCCAAACCTCGGTAAACGCCAGCTCGTAATCCTCGAATGCCTCGTCCTCGGCACCGGGAGCGGGCACGTTAAACGCAGGGTGGCCGCCCACCGAGAACGGCAGGTCCACGTCGCCGGTGTTGGTGACGGCAAAGGTCTGCGTGAGCATGGCGTCGCCGGTGAGCGCATAGGTCATGTTGAGCTTAAAGTGGAAGGGGAAGGCCTTGAGCGACTCGGGAGTGTCGGTGATCTCATAGGTTACCGAGGAGCCGTCCTCGGAGACTTCGACCAGCTTGTGCTCGACGATGCGCGCGATGCCGTGGCGTGCCATCTCGCAGGTGCCGGCCGCAGACGTTGCCGTGTTGTTTCGCAGCGAGCCCACGATGGGGAACAGAATGGGCGCGTGCTTGCCCCAAAAGGCGGGATCGCCCTGCCACAGATACTCGTTGCCGTTAAGGGCAAGGCTCGTGAGCTGGGCGCCCATGGAATCGATGGCGGCGGTGAGGCCGCCGCGCTTGATGGTGGTGACGGTGGACATGCTACTTCCTCCAAAAGTAAACAACAGTGTCGAGGGCTATTGTCCCACTCTTGGCTGCGGGACGGGACGGCAGGCGATTATTGAGTAGCCATAGCGGAATGAGCGGCGAGCGCCTACTGGGTATCCACGTAAAGGTCGAACCCGCCCTGCGGTGTAGTGTCGACCGTGTCGGGCGCCTGTGAGTTAAAGTTCACGGGGACCATGCGCTTTGAGGCGCGGAAGCGCGTGCCGTCGGTGGCGACGGGCGGTTCATCGACGGTGAGCTCGTAGTCTCCGGGCTTGAGCTCGATGCCGTCACCAGCGGAATTGACGTATTGATACTCGTCAATTGTCTGCCCTTTGAGCGTGCGCCCCACGATATGGATGAGCATTTGGCTGTCGCCGCGCGCGGTGTCCCACGTCGCGCCGTCCTTGACCTCGACCGACACATGTACCGAGCGCGTGCGGCTGAGCGATTGCTCGACAGACATCTCGACCTTGGCGGCGTCTTTTCGCTGTTGTTCGACATGGCTCCAGACGTTTCCAATTACCGAGCATGCGATAACGCCGGCCATAAAGGCGATAAGGATGGGGCCGAGCGGCGAGCGACGTCCTGCATCTTCCTCGCGAGACAGATTGGGGCGACGTGTGGGTGCGGGCGCCTGGGCACCCTGCGAGGGCACGTCGAGAATGCTGAAGGATGCCGTGCTGTCGGGGTCGATAGTGTGACGCGGCTGCGGGGTCTTTGCCGGCGAGATCGACATGTCGGCTGGCTCGCCGAGCGTGGCCGTGGCATCGGCCTTAGCCTCATCGGCCTCGGCTTGGGCCCAAGCCTGCTCAAAGGTCAGGGGTTCGGCGGCATCAGAGGCGGCATCAGGCTCGACAGCGGCATCGTTGCCGGCCTCGTCCTCGTCGCTCGACACGCCACGCGGCGTAGGCTCGTCCCACTCCTCATCCGGAGCTTCGCCCTCGCTATACCACCATTCAAAGTTATCGATATCCATACGGGGCGCCCCTTAGGCCTCGCAAATAAACACTCGCTAGTTTTATACCCCCAGACGACACCGAAGCTCACCCGCGCCGGACACAAAAACCGTCACAACATTCGACGCTTTTCCTCGATTTCGAGATTTTCGCCGAATGTTGTGACGGTTTGGGCGACTGGCCGGCAGCGCAATGCGACAAAGGGACTGTCTCTTTGTCACATTCTGTTAGAGTTGCAGGGATTGAATCCCGCTTATTCATGCGACATTGGAGTGACAACCTTGACCGCCGCAACCACGCCTAAAAGTAAGTCAACCGCCGCCGCGCTCTCCCCTGCGCGCACCAAGCTCTGCCTGGCGCTGCTCGTGCTGTTGGGATTCTCGCTCGGCTGCTCCGAGTTCGTGGTCATCGGCATCGAAAGCGACCTGGCGACGGAACTCGGCGTATCGCTTGCCACCGCAGGCCAACTTATTAGCGTGTTCGCACTGATCTACGCTATCGCGACGCCGGTGCTCGCGCTCAGCACGGGACGTTTTCGCCGCTACCAGCTGCTCGTGTGCTATAGCATCGTCTTTGTGCTCGGCAACCTGGTCATGGCGTTGGCGCCCAACTTCCAGGTGCTCTTTATCTCGCGCATTGTCCTGGGCTCCGTCTCGGGCGCACTGCTCGCCGTGGGCGTGACGTACATCCCTGAGCTTCTGTCCCCGCAGCAAACTTCGCTTGCCATCTCGGTGGTGTACGGCGCGTTTTCCGTGGCGATGGTCTTTGTCACTTCGATCGGTAAGTTTGTGGCCGACACGCTCGATTGGCACGTGGCCATGTACGGCACGCTAACCTTTGCCGTTTTGATCTGTGGAGCGCTCGTGGCGTCTATGCCGCGCGCCGGACAAACCGACGAGCCCGCCACCTTTCGCGAGCAGGCGGGTCTGCTACGCGAGCCGAGCATCATCACCGGCATGCTCATCTTTTTGTTTGGCGTGGGCTCGGTCTATGTGTTCTACGGCTACGTGACGCCTTATCTTGAGCAGGTGCTGGGCATGGGCACGGTCGAAGCCAGTACCACGCTTATGGCCTACGGCGTGTTCTGCCTGATCTCGAACATCCTGGGCGGATGGATCGATGCGCGCTTTGGCATGAAGGCGCTGCTTGTGACGTTTGTGCTGCAGGCTGCGGCGTTACTCGGGCTGTTTGCTTTGGGCGGCACCATGCCGCTCGCGCTGGTCTTTGTCTTTAGCTTGGCGCTGCTCATGTACCTGTTCTCGGTGTCGTGCATCACGCACTTTATGGACGTGGCACGCAGCCGCCATCCCAAGTCGATGGTACTCGCAAGTTCGGTTGAGCCCATGGCGTTTAACGTCGGCATCTCGTTTGGCACCGCAGTGGGCGGCGCCGTGGTAAGCAGCATTGGCATTGCGTACGTGGGCGCAGTGGGCGCCGCGTTCTCGCTTGTGGCCTGGGTGCTTACGCTGGTGACGATTAAGTTGGCTCGCTGGGAACGCAAGAGGGCGATGGCGCAGGCGTAGATGCGATACTCGAGCTCGATGATGGCGATCGAAAGGAAACCGCATATGCAACGTGTACTGTTTATCTGCCATGGGAACATCTGTCGCTCGACGATGGCTGAGTCCGTGTTTACCGAGCTGGTGCGGCGCGCCGGGCGCGCGGGCGAGTTTGTCATTGACTCCGCTGCGACCTCAACTGAGGAGATCGGCAACCCGCCGCATCATGGCACGGTCGCCAAGCTGCGCGAAGTCGGGATTCCCGTCGTTGCGCACCGTGCCCGCCAGGTGCGTCGCGCGGAGTATGGCGACTGGGATCACATTGTCTATATGGATGCTGAGAACGCGCGGGGCCTGCGTCGCATCTTTGGCGACGCAGGCCCCGACGGAAAGATTACGCGCTTGCTCGATTGGACCGAGTGTCCCGGCGACGTGGCCGACCCCTGGTACACCGGCAATTTCGATGCCACCTACCGCGATGTGCTCGCCGGTTGCACCGCTATGCTCGAGCAGCTGTAGGTTCGTGGGCGCACGAACCGCGCCCACGGCATAAATCGAGCGTAGATTTTCTCCCACTTTGAGCGTTCAAGTGCGCTCTATACGGGAGAAAATCAACGCTCATGAATGTGACAAAGGGACTGCCCCTTTGTCACATCCGGGACCGGCCCTAGACCGGCTTGACCTCCAGCTTAATCCCCTTGGCACAGAAGTCGCCCAAAACATCCGAAAGGGCCCAGGTCGCATATAGCGGCAAATAGAGAACCGCTCCGTTGCGCTCAACGTTGCCTTTCGAGAAAACAATCCCGAGCCTTACGCCATATTCAGCCGTATCAAGCACATGACCGAGCGCAGCGTGCGCGTGGTAATAGGAGCCCGATTTAACCTCGATCGGAACAGCCGTCCCATCCGGTCCATCGACCACAAAGTCCACTTCACCGCGCTTTTTTGTCTGATAGTAGTAAAGCTGGCGATTTTGGGCAGCCAGCTGCTGGGCCACCACGTTTTCGTAAATGCCGCCCAGATTGGGCTCCTTGCTATCAAGATACGCCGCTTGGGCGACTCCAACGGGGTAGCGCGCCATCAACATGCCCGTATCCGATTGGTATAGCTTGAACTGCGATGGCCGTGCCGTCTTGAGCAGGGGCAACTTTGGCTCGGTTACGATATCGGCTTTGAGAGCAACGCCGGCATCGACAAGCCAGACAAAATCTCGCTGGTACTTCTCATAATGCGCCTTGGGGTCAATGGAATTGAGCACGAAACGCTTGTGTTCGCCCTCAAGCATAATGGGGAGCTGATCGTAGATGCTCTGCACCTGAAGGGCACGCCCGCTTGCATACTTGGAAATATCCCGTCGGTACTGTTCGTTGAGCTCGGACTGTAGCTGACGAACAGAGGCAAGGTCGCCCTGCGTGTCAAGGAAACGCTGCACGACCTCCGGCATTCCGCCGACAACGGTATAGGTCCTGAAGTTTGCCATCATCGCGTCATGAATGTAATCAGGAATGGGCCTCTCGCTGATACACGCGTCACGTATCGTTTGGCGAGCCCCCTCGCTCACCCCGATTGCCCAGCAAAACTCCTCAAAATCGAGCGGGAACATCCTAAGCTCGTGAACATACCCCACGGGATAGGACCTGACGCCCTTGAACTGAGTCCCGAGCATTGACCCCGAAAACGCCCAGCGGCACCTCCCGTCCTCAACAAGGAACTTTGCCATCGTCATGATGTCGGGGGCCTCTTGGACCTCATCGATAAACACGAGCGTTTTGCCTGGTGCAATCGACTTTCCCGAAAGAAGCGTCACCCTGCTGATGAAATCATCGGCATCCCGCGCCTCGAGAAGAGCATCTTTTGCCTGGCGATTTTCCATGAGGTTAAGCTCGATGTAGGTTGCATGGTTGGCTTTGCCAAATGCGCGAATCGAATAGCTTTTGCCAATCTGGCGAGAACCCGTAATGAATAAGGCCTTTTGCTCGGCAGACTTCAGCCAACGCTCCAGCTCTGCCGCTATTTTCCTGCGCAGCATAGGCTCTCCCCTCAGCGTCATCGAATGAAATGCAAAGTTTTATACGCTTGATTATCGATGAAACGCAGAATTTATAGAACTTAAAATCAAATGAAATGCAGAGATTTGAGATTATAAGCAAAAGAAGGGGCGCCACCGGCGAATGTGGCAAAGGGGCTGTCCCTTTGCCACATTGCGCTCGACTACTCGTCAACGATCTCGGCAAGCCAGACGTTCAGTGTATCGACCTCGGGGCAGCAGAACTTTGCCGTGCCGGGCTCGTTGCCAGGCACGGTTCCGCCATAGCGCAGGATATCGATATAGGGCAAGCCCACATGGCAGGCCATGGCGCACATCTTGCCGCGGTCTCGGTCGAAGTCAAAAACGTCGCCCGGCTTGTGACCATGGTGGCAGCGGCACGCACCCAGCTGGTCCACGCAGCTCACGCGGATACGCGGACGCTTGCCACGCGGCGCGCCGAGCGGCTTGTTATCGCCCGCAGGCTTGATGCCGCCCTCGCCAGCATTACTCATGGTCGATCACATCCAGGCAGGCCTCGATGGGAAGGCCGGCCGATTTGTCCTCTTGGTCGGCATTGCGCTCGATAAGCTCAGCCACCACACGCATGGCATCGGCCGTCGCGCGCTGCAGACTCCAACCGCTCATCACGCGACCCATCAACACGGCCGAGAACGTATCGCCCGTGCCCGGGAAGTACACCGGGATCAGCTCAAACGGAATCTCAAAGTACTCCCCCGCCACATGATCGTAACCGACGACGGCACTCGCCCCATCGACCTTTGCACTCGTAATGACAACCGACTTGGTGCCCAACGCGAGCATAGCGTCCACGAGCGCGCGGGCCTCATCGGCCGTAATCTCTTCGGCGATAGGCGTATCGGTGAGCAGGCACGCCTCGGTATAGTTGGGCACCGCGTAGTCGGCGCACTCGACCAGGCTGCGCATGAGTCCGATGGTCGACTCGGGCACGCCGGCATAGAGCTTGCCGTTATCGCCCATGATGGGGTCGACGAATACCTTGGTGCCTTTTTGCGCACGGCGGTGGCAAAAGTCCGAGATGATGCGTGTCTCTTCCTCGGTCACGATAAAGCCGGTCGAGATGGCGTCGAACTCAAAGCCGAGCTCCTCCCAGATAGCGAGGCTTTGGCGCACGTACTCGGTGGTGTCGTGGATGTAGAACTTGGGGTAGTTAAGCGTGTCGGAAACGAGCGCCGTCGGCAGGTTATGGATACGGTAGCCCATGTGCGACAGCACCGGCAGCATGGCGGAAAGCGCGACCTTGCCGTAGCCGCACATATCGTTGATCAGCAGCAGCTGAGTATTCTTCATGAGTGTCCCCCTTGGATCGGGCGCGGCGCAACGGCGCCACAGTGCAACTAAGTGTAGCGCAGGGGACGTTGCGAGCGGAGTCGAGCAGTGCGAAGGGCAAATTGTTGCGGAAAGGTTACGGAAAATGATCCCTTTTCCTCCGTCCCCAAGGGATTGCATGCACCGAAACGGACCGTGGCGGAATCACAGGTTGAGGACGGACAGCGAAAACGTTCCTAAGCGAGCAAGGTGGCGTGAAAGAGGAGGGCATAGGCCTTGTGGCCATGCCCGACGATTGAACGCCAGATTGCCGCTTAGGAACGTTTGCAGCGTCGAGCGGTTACGGCGTTTGGCAAAACTCCGTAACTTAATAAGTTTGGTACCTTGACATTGATTTCTTATGCTCCTAGATTAGTTAGGCACAAAACAATTCCACTACCTAACTAAAGAAAGGAGCGAAGCTTAGATATGTGTGTTGAACCACTCGTCCTTCCACCTGAGCCCGGCGGTGACCCGTCGCAACCGGTAGACATACCCGAAGCGGTCAGCGCCGAAGACAAACTCGCCAAGCGCATCCTGAGCGGTCTGGGCTTTTGCGGCCATTACATGCACTTTCATGGCGGAGGCGTATCCGGCAAGGCGCCCATCATCTGCCTGCTGGCCAAGCAGCCCGGCAGCGAGATGTCGCAGCAGGAACTCGGCATGCACTTTGACCTCAAGCCGGGGTCGCTTTCCGAGATCCTGTCCAAGCTCGAGGTCAACGGCCTCATTGAGCGCAGCCGTAACCCCAAGGATCGACGGCAACTCACCATTCGCCTGACCGAAACCGGCCGGGAAAACGCCCGCATCGACCAGGCCGCCCGCATTCGCTTTAGAGAGCAGGCCTTTAGCGCCCTCACCCACGACGAGCGTGAGCAGCTCGCCGAAATGCTCGAGAAAATCCGCAAAACTTGGGAGGAACTGGATGATTAAAACCCTCATGGGCAGCATCCGCGACTATATGAAAGTCACCGTTGCCACGCCGTTGCTCGTACTTGGCGAGGTGCTCTGCGAGATGCTGATTCCATTTATCACCGCCAACCTGATCGACGCCATCAAAGACGGCGCCACCGTAGCCGAGATGCTTCCCACCGCAGGCTTTTTGGTGCTCATCGCGCTGACGTCGCTTGCTTTCGGTGCCGCTGCCGGCGTCACCTGCAGCCATGCGAGTTGCGGCTTCGCCAAGAACCTGCGTCACGACCTGTTCTACAAGATCCAGACGTTCAGCTTTGCCAACATCGATGAGTTCTCGAGCTCCTCGCTCGTCACGCGCCTGACCACCGACATCAACAACGTGCAGCAGGCCTTTATGATGATCATCCGCATCGCCGTGCGCGCGCCGCTGGTATTGATCTTCGCCTTTACCATGGCATTTATCATGGGCGGCAGCGTTGCCATGGTCTACCTGGTCATCATTCCGCTGCTGGGCTTTGGACTGTTCTTTATCATCTTTAAGGTGCGCCCCATCTTCTCGCGCGTGTTCCACAAGTACGATGCCCTTAACGAGTCCGTCGAGGAAAACGTCACCGGCATGCGCGTGGTTAAGAGCTACGTGCGCGAAGACTTTGAGAAGGAGAAGTTCGCGACCGCCGCGCGCGACGTCCAGATGGACTTCACCCGCGCCGAGAAGCTGCTCGCCTTTAACAACCCCATGATGAATATCTGCGTCAACGGCGCATTTGTCGTCATCATCTACCTGGGATCCAAGCTCATCATCACGAGCCAGGGCACGCTGTTCGACGTGGGCCAGCTCTCCTCGATCTTTACCTATGGCTTCGCGATCCTCATGAGCCTGATGCAGCTGTCGATGATCTTTGTCATGGTGACCATGGCCGACGAATCGGCGCACCGCATTACCGAGGTGCTGGCCGCCGAGCCCACGATCGCCGATCCCGCCGAGCCCGTGCTCGAGGTTGCCGACGGTTCCATCGACTTTGACCACGTGAGCTTTAAGTATTCCGCGCATGCGAAGCGCCAGGCGCTCGACGATATCGACCTGCACATTAAGAGCGGCGAGACCATCGGCATCATCGGCGGTACCGGCTCGGCCAAGTCCACGCTTGTAAACCTCATCGCCCGTCTGTACGACGCCACCGAAGGCACCGTGCGCGTGGGCGGCATGGACGTACGCGACTACGACCTGGACGCGCTGCGCCACCAAGTGGCCATGGTGCTACAGAAAAACGTGCTGTTTAGCGGCACCATTGCCGAGAACCTGCGCTGGGGCGACCCGAACGCCACCGACGAGGAAGTCCGCGAGGCGGCACATCTGGCCTGCGCCGATGAGTTTGTCGATGGCTTCCCCAAGGGCTATGACACCTGGATCGAACAGGGCGGCTCCAATGTTTCCGGCGGTCAGAAGCAGCGCCTGTGCATTGCGCGTGCCCTGCTGCGTCGCCCCAAGATCTTAATCCTGGACGACTCCACCAGCGCCGTCGACACCAAGACCGACGCCAAGATTCGCGCAGGGTTGGCAAGCTATCTGCCCAACACGACCAAGCTCATCATCGCCCAGCGCATCAGCTCCGTGCAGGACGCAGACCGCATCATCGTCATGGAGGGTGGCCGTATCGCGCAGATCGGCAACCATGACGAGCTGCTCAAGACGAGCGAGATCTACCGCGAGACCTTCACCTCGCAGAACAAGATGTCTGCCGAGGGCGAAGAGGCCGTCGAAGCCGACACCGAGGCATCCGCAACACAAGCTCAGACCCAGGAAGGAGGCGAGGCACATGAGTAAGGCAACGACCGCCGAGCGCGCGCTCAACCGCAAGGGTGGCACCATGTCGCGCCTCATCAAGACGCTCTTTGGCTTCTACCCCGTGCTTTTGCCCCTCGTCGTCGTCGGCGTGGTGCTCTGCGCCATCATCAACTCCATCGGCGCGACCTTCCTTCAGAGCGCCCTGCAGATTATTAGCGAATCGTGGCAGTCGGGCGATTGGGAAGCTGCACAGCCCAAGATCGCACAGCTCGTGACCACCCTCGCCTGCATCTACGGCGTCGGCATCCTGTCCTCGCTGTTCTGGAACCGCGTCATGGCCATCGTCACGCAGGGCTCGCTCGAGAAGCTGCGCGAGAAGATGTTCAACCGCATGCAGGATCTGCCGATCCGCTACTTCGACACGCACCAGCGCGGCGACATCATGAGCCACTACACCAACGACATCGACACGCTGCGCCAGATGATCAGCCAGTCGCTGCCCAACCTGCTCATGACGACCATCGTCATCGTCACGGTGTTCTTTATCATGCTGTACTACAGCGTGTGGATGTGCCTGGTCATTGTGGCCGGCGTCGCCTTTATGACCTTTATGACCAAGCTGCTCGGCTCCAACTCCGCGCGCTTCTTCATTGCGCAACAGACCGAACTCGGCGTGGTCGAGGGCCATATCGAGGAAGTCATGAACGGCCAGAAGGTCGTCAAGGCATTCTGCCACGAGTCTGCCGCCGAGGCCGATTTTGACGAGCGCAACGAAAAGCTCTTCGAGGTCTCGCAGAAGGCCAACATGTACGCCAACATCCTCATGCCTATCCTTATGAACCTGGGCAACCTGCTCTACGTGCTGGTCGCACTGGCGGGCGGCATTTTCCTGGCGCTGGGCGTGCCTAACCTGAGCATCTCGGGCATGACGCTGTCCATCGCCGTCGTAGTGCCGTTCCTCAACATGACCAAGCAGTTCTGCGGGCAGATCGGCCAAATCTCGCAGCAGATCAACGCCGTGGTCATGGGCCTCGCCGGCGCCGACCGCATCTTTGAACTCATCGACGAGAAGCCCGAAGCCGACGAAGGCTACGTGACGCTCGTCAACGCGCAGGTGAACCCCGATACCTGGCAGCTCGAGGAGGCCGACCACCACACCGGCATGTGGGCGTGGAAACATCCGCACCGCGCAACCGGCGAGATCGAGTACGTGCCGCTGCGCGGTGACCTGGTCATGGACAACGTCGACTTTGGCTACACGCCCGACCACGAGGTGTTGCACGGCGTGTCCGTGTTTGCCAAGCCGGGCCAGAAGGTCGCGTTTGTCGGCGCCACCGGTGCCGGTAAGACGACCATCACCAACCTCATCAACCGCTTCTACGACATCGCCGACGGCAAGATCCGCTACGACGGCATCAACGTCAACAAGATCCGCAAGGCCGATCTGCGCCGCTCGCTGGGCGTGGTGCTGCAGGACGTAAACCTGTTCACCGGCACCGTGATGGATAACATCCGCTACGGCAATCTGGACGCTACCGACGAGGAGTGCATCGCGGCGGCCAAGCTCGCGGGCGCGGACGACTTTATCACCCGCCTGCCCGACGGCTACGACACCATGCTCACCGGCAACGGCGCACAGCTGTCGCAGGGCCAGCGCCAGCTGATCTCGATCGCACGCGCCGCCGTCGCCGATCCGCCGGCGATGATCCTGGACGAGGCCACGTCGAGCATCGATACCCGCACCGAGGCCATCGTGCAAGCCGGCATGGACAAGCTCATGGAAGGCCGCACGACGTTTGTCATCGCGCACCGCCTGTCCACCGTGCGCAACTCCGACGCGATCATCTGTCTGGATCACGGCCGCATCATCGAGCGCGGCAACCACGACGAGCTGATTGCCAAGCGCGGGTATTACTACCAGCTCTATACCGGAGCGTTTGAGCTGGAGTAGTTCGGCCCGCCGAGATGGCCGATTTGCCGCTCATTCGTCGGGCATGACCCTAAGGTCAATGCCCTCCTCTTTCGGGGCAAATCGACTCATCTCAGCGACCCAAACACAATGCGCCGCAACGAATAAAGCCTCCGCAGCCACACGAGCTGCGGAGGCTTTTTCATGCCGGCCGGAAACCGTATCCCACTTTTCGGGCCCAAAATGGGATGCCGTTTCCCGCTGGACCCCCTCCGGGAAACGGCATCCCATTTCAAGGGGGTAAACCGGGATGTGATTTCCCCTAACGGCACCTTTGGGAAGCCGCATCCCACTCTAGACGCACAAAACGGGATGAGCTTTCCCATGGTGATCCAAGACCAGAAGCATGTCCGATAGCGCGGCCAGGTCAAGAACAACAAGGCAAGCGTCACGCCAATTTGGACGAGCGTCTGCTGCAGTTTGAGGCTGCTGGCCCATATGGTAGAGTTAACCACCCATGAATTTCAGCACACTGCGTGCTACCTGTTCTTTTGTCATTTAGGGGAGTGAACTTGTGAATACTTCTGTCGCCAAGAAGGCCGGCCAGGCGGTGCGCCTGCTCATGATGGTGCTCACGGCAGTTCTCATCTTCTTCTTCATCAATGTTATGCTGCTCGTCTCCGATATCCAGGGCACGGCGCGCGTGGTCAACTACGCCGGTCTGGTGCGCGGTACCACGCAGCGAATCGTTAAGCTCGAGGACGCGGGCCAGCCTCAAGATGACCTGCTCAAAGCCGTGGATTCATACATCAACGGTTTGCGTTACGGAAGTGACGACCTCAACCTCGTCCGTCTCGACGACGACGAGTATCAGGCAAAAATGACCGAGCTTGCTAATTATTTTGATGAGCTTTGCACCGAGATCATCCGCGTGCGCGAAGTCGGCTATGAGAACACCGACATCATCTCTATGAGCGAGGAGTTCTTTGGCATTTGCGACGATACTACGCGACTCGCAGAGGACTACTCTCAGGAGAAGGCGTCGGCGCTCAACTATCTCGAGGGCTTGGTGATCATCGACATCATGGGATTGGTGGCGGCCTTTGCGGTCGAGCTTGTTCGCGCGGTGCGAACTGTCGCGCTCAATCGCGAACTGCAGAGCAAAGTCTATCTCGACGGAGCCACGGGACTGCCCAACAAGAACAAGTGCGAGGAGATCTTGGGGCAGGAGCAGTCTGTCTCCGCGGAGGCGCCCGTTGCGGTGTGCGTTTTCGACCTTAACAATCTGCATGCGGTCAATAACAGCTTTGGTCACGAGAAGGGCGACGAATACATCCGCTCTTTTGCCCGGCAGCTGGGGCGTGTGTCGTCCGAGACCTGCTTCGTGGGTCGCGACGGCGGCGATGAGTTTATCGCGGTGCTGTGGGATGCCGATCGAGCTGCCGTGGAGTCCTGTCTCGCTCGGGTTCGTGCGAACGTGAACGAGTATTCCGAGGCTCACCCCGACATGCCTATTAGCTATGCGGTGGGCTATGCGCTTTCCAGTGATTTTGATGAACCGCCTACGATGCGCGAGCTCTTTTCCCAAGCCGACAAAAACATGTACATCGACAAGAACCGCGTAAAGACAGCCGAGGCAGCTGGGCCGCAACGCGAGGACCGCTAAACCCGTAGCAAAGGGTAGCTAATTTGGGACGGGACTCTTTTGGCTATTTGAGAAGTTGTGCCATGGCGTTGATGAATTTTTGTACTTGGAGGGTCGGCTCGAGCGGATAGTGCAAAAAGACCGGCACCTCGCGGCCGCACAGGAACGGTACGCCCACAAAGGCCGGGTGCACCCCCGACCATGCGCCGCAGGTGAGCACCGCGTCACCCTTTTCCTCCGCCTCGTTAAAGAGCGCAAAGTCGAAGCTATCCACATCGATCACGTCCACGCCGCCGTCTGCCAAAAGATCGATACGCAGGCTGTCCATAGCGTCGTTGCCGTGGCGGAGCACGCGCAGACGCATACCCTCCAAGTCGGCGACCGTAATGCGATTCTTGCGCGCCAGCGGGCTCGTGCGCGGCAGGTCGATATAAAACGGCACGTTGACAATGCGGAGCTTTTGGCAGGCGTCACCCCAGCGCGGGGTCGAAAAACTCGACTGCACCACATCGACCTCACGACCGAGGCTGCGCATGACGGTCTCGCGCTCGTCATAGAGGTCGCTTACCGGCACGATCTCAAATCGCAGCGACGGTTCCAGCTCGTGTACGCCCGACCACATCGACAGCGTTTGGCGCCCCGGGCACATCATCGACACACCCAGACGCACGGCACCGCCATCGCCCGCCGCGCGTCGGGCGCGGCGCAGCGCGTCCTCGGACTGCCACATGATCGAGCGCGCGTCGTCCACCAGCAGAGCGCCCGCCGGCGTCACCTTAACACCCGAATGCGAGCGCTCGAACAACGTGATGCCAAACTCGGCCTCGAAACCCGACACCTGTTTGACGAGCGCCGGGGTCGACACGCGCAATTTTGCCGCCGCACGTGAGAAGCTTCCCAGCTCCGCGGCGGCCGATATGGCCTCGAGTCGTCGATCGTACACGTCAATCTCCCGTTTTCGCGCCTGTGAACGCATGGCGCCACAGGGGGTCGTTTTGGCAGGTCACGCGCTCGATTGAGAAAAACTGCATCGCACAGTATAAACCTACGGTTAACGCCATTCTAACAAATATGCAATTCACCTGCGCAAATGCAAAGCATACGATAACCAGCGAAAACCACGTGGGTCGGTTAATGGGAGCGACCCACCGGGAGGCACAAGAAGGGAAGTTCCTATGAGCAATTGGCTTAAGCTCGAGGGCGATGTCTGCGCCGTGACCGGCGCGCTCGGCGGTATGGGCGTCGAGATTTGCCGCGAGTTCGCCCGCAACGGCGCCAACGTCGTCCTGCTCGACCTGGACGAGGAGAAGGTCAAGGCCGCAGCCGCCGACCTCGCCGCCGAGTTTGGCATCCATGCCGAGGGCTACAAGATGAACGCCACCGACGAGGCCGAGGTTCAGGCCGCCGTCGATGCCACCATCGCCGACTTCGGCCGCGTCGACGTCCTTGTCAACACCGCCGGCATCCTGCGCTTCGCCGCCATGGAGGACCTGCCGCTGAGCGACTGGGAGCAGGTGCTCAACGTCAACCTCACCGGTTACTTCATCACCTCGCAGCGCTTTGGTCGCGAGATGATCAAGGCCGGCCAGGGTCGCCTGGTGCACATCTCGACCGTTGCCAGCCACTCCCCCGAGACGTTCTCGGGCGTGTACAGCTCCACCAAGGCGGGCGTCAACATGATGTCCAAGATGCTGGCTGCCGAATGGGGCCCCTACGGCGTGCGCTCCAACTGCGTCGAGCCTTGCTTCGTTAAGACCCCGATGTCGGCCAACTTCTACGCCGACTCCGAGGTCGAAAAGAGCCGCAGCCGCCTGATCGCCACGCGCCGCATCGGCGAGGTCAGCGATATCGCCAACGCCGTCATGTTCCTGGCGTCCAAGCGCTCGGACTTTACCACCGGCGACGCCATCAAGGTCGACGGCGGCTTCTCCAACATGATGGGCGACCTCACCGCCAAGCCCGGCGGCCGTCGCGCCTATGCCGACAACTACCTTAAGAACAAGGGTGTCGAGCTCTGGTCCGATGAGTCCGGCGTCGCCAAGCCGACTGACCAGTAAACCAACCTAACAGGGAGGCCCGCGGACACGCCCGCTCCTCCCCCGTATCGATCAGAAAGAGTCCAATGGCTTCCACCAACTCCAACAAGGGTCGCGCCGTCGTGCTTTCCGCCGCGTGCGTCACCATGTTCTTCATCAGCTCCATCGCGCTGTATTCCGTCGTGAGCAAGAACCTGCTCGCCGTCTACCCCGAGTGGTCCAGCGCTCTTACCTGGGCCTTCCCGGTCTTTCAGACCATCATGGCTGTGACGGGCATCTTCGCCGGCCGTATCTCCGATAAGATCGGCCCGCGTAACGTCGTGATCGCCGCCGCCGTGTGCTACGGCCTGGGCTGGTTCATGTCCGGCACCGTCACCGAGCCGTGGCAGTTCTACCTGTGGTTCTCGCTCGTCGCCGCCATCGGCAACGGCCTGGGCTACAACCCGGCGCTCACCACGGGTCAAAAGTGGTTCATCGACAAGAAGGGTCTCGCCTCCGGCATCACCCTGGCCGCTTCGACCGCCGGTCCCGCCGTGCTGTCCCCAGTGCTCGCCTCGCTGCTCATCCCGAGCCTGGGTATCTTTGGCGCCCTTAAGGCGCTCGGCGTCATCTTCTTTGTGATGATCGCCGCCTCCGCCCTGTTCCTGAAGGCCCCCGAGGCCGGTTGGCTGCCCGAGGGCTTCGAGGCCCCCAAGGGCGGCGCGCACGCCGGCACCTTCGGCGACCTCACCCCGGGCGAGATGGTCAAGACCCCGCGCTTCTGGGTCCTCATCATCACCTTCGCTTTTGCCGCCACCGCCGGTACTCTGCTCGTGGGCAAGGTTGCCTCCATCGCCGCCGTCCAGCTCTTCGCCGATCCCACGAGCGCCGCGGCCGTCGCCCTCGGCGGTGTGGTGGTCTCCGTCAACACCTGCGCCAACCTGGTCGGCCGCCTGTCCTTTGGCCAGATCATCGACAAGCTCGGCGCCTATAAGTCGCTGCTCATCAGCCTTGTCGTCACCATCGTCGCACTCGTCATCATGTCGATGAGCTTTACGCAGGCCATGTTCTTTGTGGCGCTCGCCCTGCTCGGCTTTAGCTTTGGCGCCCTGCTCGTCATCTACCCGCCGCTCACCGGTGGCGCCTTTGGTACCAGCAACATCGGCGTCAACTACGGCATCATGTTTTTGGGCTATGCCGCTTCCACCTGGATCAGCCAGCCCATCACTGCCGTGCTGTATCACGCCGAGGCCGGCAGCGCCGCCTACCAGCAGTCCTTCTACGGCGCCATTGTGATCGCCGCCATCGCCGTCGTGCTCACCGTCTACATGATGGTCTCCGACAGCAAGAAGAAGTCCGCCTAGTTTTACCGATGCGACAAAAGGACTGCCCCTTTGTCGCATTCCACCGGTCACCAGTATTAAGGAGTCGAAATGTCTGAGCTCAACCCCGTCCGCATTGCCGTTATCGGCGCCGGCGCCATGGGCCGCAACCACATCCGCTTTGTCACCGAGGAGCCCGAGGCCGAGCTCGTCGCCATCGCCGACGCCTTTGAGGGCGCCCGCGCCACGGCCGAGGCCGCCGGCGTGCCGTTTTATACCGATCCCGCCCAGATGATGGACGAGGTCAAGCCCGAGGCCGTCATCATCGCCACCCCCAACGACCTGCACCTGGGCGTTGCCCGCGAGGCTGTGAAGCGCAACATCGTGCCGCTGGTCGAAAAGCCGATCTCCAACGACCTGGAGGATGCCCAGGCTTTCGCCGCCGAGGCCGAGACCGCCGGAGTGCCCGTGCTCGTGGGTCAGCATCGTCGCCACAATCCCTTCGTCAACAAGGCCAAGGAGATCATCGAGTCTGGCGAGCTGGGCAAGCTCACCGTGTCGAGCTTCCACTACATGATCTATAAGAATGACGAGTACTTCGACGTCGAGTGGCGCCGCAAGAAGGGCGCCGGCCCGATCCTAGTCAACCTGGTGCACGACGTCGACCTGCTCCGTTACCTGCTGGGCGAGCCCGTTGCCGTCCAGGGTATGCAGTCCAGCGCCGCCCGCGGTTTTGAGACCGAGGACTCCGCCGTGGTCAACGTCCGTTTTGCCGATGGCGCGCTTGCGAGCATGACCATCTCCGACGCCACCGCCAGCCCCTGGAACTGGGAGGCAACCGCTCGCGAGGATCCGCAGTACCGCCCCTTCGACGCCGACGCCTACTTTATCGGCGGAACCTTGGGCGCTCTGTCGCTGCCCCGCCTGCACCAGTTCTCCTACGACGGCGCCTCCAACTGGCACAAGCCGCTGCAGATGGAGATTCCGGCCGTGGACCCGGCACTGCCGCACAAGATGCAGCTCAAGCACTTTGTGAAGGTTGTCCGCCGCGAGGTCGAGCCCGTCGTGACCCCCGCCGATAACGTCAAGACGCTCACGCTTCTCAACGCCATCAAGGAGGCCGCCGAGACCGGCCAGCTCGTCGAGCTGTAATGCCTTAAGAGCGACCGCGGCAGAAACCCCATGCCGAGCCCCTCGGTCCGCCACCAACAAGCCCCTCTTCTTTGCCCCGTGAGCAGCCTCCTGCCCGCGGGGCTTTTGGACTACATTGGTAATGATTTTTCTGGAGCGGGGGCTATTTTGCGCCTCAGCTTGGTTCGTGCGCCACGAAATGGGCCTATCTACTACGTTTAACCGACTACCATCAACCATACCGAATTTCGCGAAATAAAAACCGCAGGTAAACGTCTTGCCGATTTTCGGAAAACCCAGGTATGGTCAGCCCCTACGGTTCAAACGTAGTAGATAGGCCGTTTTCGTGGCGCGGCCCCAAAACAGTCTTTTGGGACGGGTGGTATCCTTGGTAGCCCTGTGCTGCAAACGCACCTTAAACGCAAGGAGTCCCATGGATCTTATCGCCCAGCTCGCCCGCGAGCTCAACCTTAAGGCCGCCAACGTCGAGGCGGCCGTCAAGCTCATCGACGAGGGCAACACCATTCCCTTTATCTCGCGCTACCGCAAGGAAGCCACGGGTGGCATGGACGACGTCGCCCTGCGCGCGCTCGACGAGCGCCTGTCCTACCTGCGCAATCTTGAGCAGCGTAAAAAGGACGTCATTCTGCTCATCGACGCCCAGGGCAAGCTCACGCCCGAACTCGAACAGCAGATTCGCGAGGCCACGCAGCTCCAGCGTGTCGAGGACCTCTACAAGCCCTACCGCAAAAAGCGCATGACCCGCGCGCAAAAGGCCCGCGAGGCCGGCCTGGAGCCGCTCGCCAACATGGTCATCATGCAGGCCTCGGCCAAGGGCAGCGCACTCGACGCCGCCGCGGCATACGTCAACGAGGAGGCCGGCTTCGACACGCCCGAGAAGGCGCTCGCCGGCGCCGCCGACATCGTGGCCGAGACGGTAGCCGAGGACCCCGAGAACGTCGCCGACCTGCGCGCCTTTACGCAAAACACCGCCGACATCGTCGTCGAGGCCACCGACCCCGCCGAAAAGACTCCCTACGAGCCGTACTACAGCTATGATGAGCCACTGCGCCGTATACCCAACCACCGCGTGCTGGCTATCGACCGCGGTGAGCGCGAAGGCAAGCTCCGCGTGCGCGTGAACGTCGACGGCGCTGCCGCCACGGCGCGCCTCGGCAGCCGCTGGCCACGTCGCCAGGGCGTCTTCGCGCCCGTCTTTGACGCCGCTATCGCCGACGGCTACAAGCGCCTCATGGCTCCCTCGCTGGAGCGCGAGGCCCGCGCCAAACTCACCGTTCGCGCTCAGACCGAGGCCATCAATGTCTTTGCCAAGAATCTCGAGGGCCTGCTCTCGGCGCGCCCCGTGCGCGGCGCCCGCGTGCTCGCACTCGATCCGGGCTACCGCACCGGTTGCAAGGTCGCCGTCATGGACGAAACCGGCAAGCTGCTCGACCACGGCGTGGTCTACCCCACCAAGCCGCGCCACGACGTCGCCGGCACCAAGCGCGAGCTCGCCCGCCTCGTCAAGAAGGATGGCGTCAACACCATCGTCATCGGCAACGGCACCGCCAGCCGCGAGACCGAGGAAGTCGTCTCGGAGTTCATTGCCGAGCAGGCGCCCAGCCTTCGCTACACCATCGTCAATGAGGCCGGCGCGTCGGTGTACTCCGCCTCCGAGCTCGCCAGTCAGGAATACCCCGACCTGGACGTCACCGTGCGTGGCGCCATGAGCCTGGGCCGCCGCCTGCAGGATCCGTTGGCAGAGCTCGTTAAGATTCCGCCTCAGTCCATCGGCGTGGGCCAGTACCAGCACGACCTTGACCAGGCCGAGCTCTCACGCACCCTGGGCCACGTGGTGGAGGACGTCGTCAACCGCGTGGGCGTCGACGTAAACACCGCGAGCGCAAGTCTGCTGGGATACGTATCGGGCATCACGCCGAGCGTGGCCAAAAACATCGTGGCCTACCGCGAGGAAAACGGTGCCTTTACCGATCGCCGCCAGCTTAAGAAGGTCCCCAAACTAGGACCCAAGGCATACCTCAACGCCGCGGGCTTCCTGCGCATCAGCGGCGGCAAGAACCCGCTCGACGCGACGAGCGTCCACCCCGAGAGCTACGAGGTGGCCACGTCCGTCCTGGAACGCGCCGGCGTTAAAGCCAGCGAGCTCAGCCGCGGCGGCGTGCCCGACATCGAGCGCCGCCTGGGCAGTATCTCGGCGCTGGCAAGCGACCTGGACTGCGGCACCCTCACGCTCATCGACATCGTCAACGAGCTCAAAAAGCCCGGCCGCGACCCGCGAGACGACGCGCCCGAGGTGGTCTTTAGCCGCTCGGCGCTTTCCATCGATGACCTGGAGCCCGGCATGGAACTCAAGGGCACGGTGCGCAACGTTGTGGACTTTGGCGCCTTCGTCGACGTGGGCGTGCACCAGGACGGCCTCGTGCATATCTCAAAGCTGGCCAACCGCTTTGTCAAGCACCCGAGCGACGTGGTGCGCGTCGGTGACACGGTCAAGGTGTGGGTCGAAAAGGTCGATCGCGACCGCAAGAAGATCTCGCTCACCATGGTACAGGGGAAGTAAACCGCCAAAGCAGGGGTACCCCCTGTAGTGACGTGCAAAATCGCGAGTATTCTGCAAATTCCGCTGTTCCGGATGCCTCCCAGAGGCGAAAAAGCAAAAAACAGCCCCCGTTTTAGCGTCGTCAGAGCCAAAACGGGGGCCGTTCCATGCTTCGGTTAACTGATAAAGACCTTTACCTTGCTGAATACTCTCAATTTTGCACGGCGCAGGCGGGGGTACCTTTGCCCACGGCAGGATATGGAAGCCAATCGCCAACTTGCTGGCAAGCTCGTGCCGGCAGCCCCGGCCTTTCCTTTGCCTAGCGCGACCCTCGCGGAGCGCGTGAGCGATAGGGAAAGGAAAGGCCGGGGCGAACAGCCCACGGTACAGTCGGTGTTCGCGCTACGGCAGGATATGGAAACCGAGCGCCGCGATATCCTTGGCAAAGCCGCGCACGGTGTCGAGCGAGACCTCGTACGGGTCGCGACCGATGTTCTTGCGCTTGGCCAGGATGCTGTTGGGCACTGTAATGATCTGGCAACCGCAGGCTTCTGCCTGGTAAATGTTGATAAGTTCGCGCGTGGACGCCCACAGGACCTCACAGTTGGGCTTGGCGGCGGCCTTCTTGACCGACTCCGTCATAAACGGAATGGGGTCGACGCCGGTATCGGCGATACGGCCGGCAAAGAGCGAGATAATGGACGGCGTCTCGGTGTCAACGGCCTCGACCATCTCATCGACCTGCGTAGGCGTAAAGATGGTAGTGACGTTGACCTTGATGCCGTCGGCGGAAAGCTTGCGGACCAGCTCGGCGGTGGACTCGCCCTTGGTAGTCACGCACGGAATCTTGACGTAGACGTTCTCGGCCCAGGTAGCGATCTCGCGCGCCTCGACCTCCATGGTCTCGACGTCGTCGGCAAAGACCTCAAACGAGACGGACACATCGGTGATGTGGGCCAGGACCTCCTTGGCAAACGCGCGGTAATCCGTCACGCCGCCCTTCTTCATAAGGGACGGGTTGGTCGTGAAACCCTGAACGTTGCCGTTCTCGTACATGTCGAGCATGCCCTCGAGGTTTGCACCGTCAGCGAACACCTTGATTGCCATCTGCCTGATTCCTTTCGCTAGCATACGGCCGATAAACTGCTAAACACTTTACCTACGTTTATCAAGGCGTGAGCTGCGGTTTTTTATCTTCTCGGCGAACGGTATAAACACCTCAGTGTTTGGATTGATAAATCGATTGAGCATGCAAAAGCAAAGAGTCGCAGTTTGAGCAAACGTCAGAACGTGGGATTCATTAGATGAGGCCGAAATGCTGCATCGCTGTGACGGTGCCGTCGTGTGCGACATCATCAGTCACGTAGTCGGCGAGCGCCTTGACCTCGGGCATAGCGTTGCCCATGGCCACGGCCGTCTCGACAGCGGCGAGCATACCCAGATCGTTGCCGGAATCGCCAAAGCCAAAGGTGCGCGCGTTGCCGGTGCGACCCAGGTATTCCAGCGCTCGCGCCACGCCCACGCCCTTGTCAATGCCCTTGGGGCTCAGCTCGCGATTCTGGCCACCGGTGTTGCACAGCTCAAACTCGCGATCGATAAAGCCGTCATCGTTGGCTACGCGAGCCAAACTGGGCACACTGAGGCATACCTTGCCCACGCGCAGACTGCCGTCGACGCGCATCTCCTCGGCGCTGTGCACCACAGACGTGCCGATCAGAGACGACTGCTCAACGCCCACGGGCTCCAGCGCAAAGGTCGCAGCATTGGACTCGAAAAAAACCTCGATGCCGGCATCCACAACGCGGCGCGCGAGCTCCTCAATAACGTCCTCGTCAAAGCAGTCCTCATGCACCACGCGGCCCTCGACCTCGAGCGTCGCTCCCGCCATGGCAACGACACCCGCCGGGTTCAGCGCGCGCAGGCCATCGGCAATCAGCCACAAGGGACGACCCGTGCAGATAAATGCATGGTGTCCCGCGTCGCGCAGACGATGAAACGCCTCGACGACCGCCTGCGAGGGGTGAACCGCCGAAAAGTCCTTGTCGGTCATGTTGTCGGGATCGAACGACGTCAGCGTGCCGTCCACGTCAAAAAAGAGCACGGCGGAATCGGGGCACGCATCAATCATATGGGTTCCTTTCGGGGGCGAGAGTAAACGAAGTATCCATCATATAATGGAGCGACGCAACCAGAGAGGTCACCCATGGAATTTTACGCAAGCTGCCCCGAGGGCTTTGAGTCCGCACTCGCCGATGAGCTTAAACGCCTCGGGCTTTCGCATGTTCGCCGGCTGAAGGGCCGCGCTACATTTGAGGGCGAGCTCGAAGAAGGCTACCGCGCCTGTCTGTGGTCGCGCCTGGCGAGCCGTGTGTTCGTGGTACTCGGGCGCTTTGAGGCGCAGGATGCCGATGAACTGTACGATAGCGTTTACGACATCGCCTGGGAGACCATCATCCGCCCCGGCGCCACCATCGCCATCACCGCCCGCGGCGTGACCGAGCAGCTGCGCAACACGCGCTTCTCGGCCCTGCGCGCCAAAGACGCGCTGTGCGACCGTCTGGCCGAGACCACGGGCCGTCGCGCCGACGTCGATGCCGCCGACCCCGATGTTCACCTGTTGCTTTCGCTGCGTCAGCGCCGCGCGAGCATCAGCCTGGACCTTTCGGGCGACCCGCTGTTCAAGCGTCTGCCGCCCGCAGCGACCCGCGCCGGCGAGGGCGCGCACGTGCTACGCCCCGACTACGCCGCCCTGGTGCTGGCGCAGGTCGGCTGGACCGCACTATGCGAGCGCGAGCTGACGGCCGACGATTACGAGAACGAAGCCCTTCCCACGCTGATCGATGCCTCGTGCGCCGGCGGCGGCCTGTTGCTGGAAGCCGTGAACATTCTGACCGACCGCGCCCCGGGCGCTGCACGCGAGCGCTGGGGCTTTGAGGGCTGGCAGCTGCACGACGCCACTCTGTGGGAGCAGCTGCTTGCCGAGGCGCGCGAGCGCGAGGCGGCAGCGCGCGAGCGCCAGGCGCGCATCGTGGCCGTAGACATCGACCCCGCCGCCCGCAAGACTGCCGAGCGCATGGCCAAGTGCGCCGGCTACAAGCGTTTTGTCGACTTTTGTGCCGCCAAGCCCGCCACCGTGCTGGACCATGCGGGCGCCGTCGCCGGTGCCGCCGTGGTCGCAGACACCACCGAGACCCCGCTTTCGCTCATGCACGACGCCATGACGCTGGTCGGCGAGCTGCGCCGCGCGCCCGAGCTCGCTTCGGCACCGGTCGCCGCGCTCACCCGCGACGGCTTGCTGGCCCGCGCGCTCCACGCCGAGCCCGAGCGCTCGATCGCCGTCATGCCCAATAACGAGGAGGCGGCTCTTGAGGTTTGGCCCTCACTCGACCACGCCGCTGCAGCGTTTGAGGCTGCGACCAGCGCGGATGCCGAGGCCGAGGTTGCGGATGCCAACGAAGCCAACGACGAAGCCGCCGCTTCCTCCATGCCCGAACCTGCCGCCACGCTCGACTTGGGCGACGGCAAGCCGCTGCCCGTGCTCATCCCGGAGTCCGAGCAGTTCGCCAACCGCCTGCGCAAGAATGCCCGTCTGCGCCGCAAGTGGGCCAAGCGCGAGGGCGTGAGCTGCTATCGCGTCTACGATGCCGACCTGCCCGACTACTCCGCTGCCATCGACCTGTACGAGGGTTGCCCGCAGACGCCGGGCCGCTGGCTCGTCATCGCCGAATACGCCGCGCCCAAGACCATCGACCCCGCGCTGGCCCAGGCCCGCATGCTCGACATCTTGGCCATCGCGCCGCGCATCCTTGATGTTCCGGCCGAGCATGTGCACGCCAAGGCCCGCATGCGTTCGCGCGGCGGCTCGCAGTACGGCAAGCAGGGCGCCGGCAAGGGCGGATCGGGCGAGCGCGCCAACATCGCGCGCCGGCGTCTGCCGCTCATCGAAGAAGGCGGGCTCACCTTTGCCGTCAACTTTGACGACTACCTGGATGTGGGCATCTTCCTGGATCACCGCGTCACCCGCAACCTGGTGCGCGAACACGCCAAACAGGCACGCCGCTTCCTCAATCTGTTCGCCTATACCGGCACCGCCACCTGCTATGCGGCCGACGGCGGCGTCGAGGAAACCGTGACAGTCGACCTTTCCAACACCTACCTGGACTGGGCCGAGCGCAATATGCGCCAGAACGGCTTTGTTGGTCCGCAGCATCATTTTGTGCGCGACGACGTGCTCGCCTGGATTCGCGACCAGCGCCAGACGCGCAACCGCTGGGACTTGATCTTTGTCGACCCGCCCACGTTCTCGAACTCGTCCAAGATGGGCCGCCGCACCTGGGATGTCCAGCGCGACCATGTTGAGCTTTTGGCCGGCGTATCTCGCCTGCTTGCACAGGGCGGACATGCCATCTTTAGCTGCAACCTGCGCGGCTTCCGCCCCGAAACGCGCAAGCTCGCGCGCGCGGGCGTCGTGCTGGAGGACATTACGGCACAGACCATCCCCGAGGACTTCGCGCGCAACCAGAAGGTGCACCACTGCTATATCGTGCGCCGACTGCCCATCGAGGACGCCATGGCCGAGGTCGGCTTTAGCGCCGAGGAGATTGCCGAGCGAACCGAGGAGCTGCGCAACCCCGAGGCGCGCAAGCCTCGTGCAGCAGCGCCCGCGCCCACGCAGGCCGGCAACGGCAAATCAAACTTTGCCGGCAAACCCTCCCCTGCCGGCAAGTCCAAAAAGAAGAAGTTCTACGCCAGCAAGCCCAAGGGCAAATAACAAAGTTGCGGTGGAATATGGACTGTTTGGCCGCCAAATAGGCCATTTCCGTCCGTATTTCACCGCAACTCATATTGGGACGGTGGTTGGCGATCTAGCCTTGGGTGACCAATCGGTAACCGATGCCCACGTGTGTTTGGATATAGCGCGGGTGCGCGGGGTCGGACTCGATCTTCTTGCGCAGCGTGCCCATAAAGACGCGCAGGCTCGCCAGGTCGCTCTTAGTTGCCGTGCCCCAAATCTCGTGCAGGATAAACTGGTGCGTTAGTACCTTGTCGGCGTTATGTGCCAGCAGGCACAAGAGCTTGTACTCAATCGGCGTCAGATGCAGCTCCTCGCCATCCATCGTGGCAATGCCGGCATCAAAGTCGATATACAGCTCACCGGTATCGAACGAGCCCTCGGAGGCAACACCACCCGTTTGCGCATACGAAAGGCGCCTGAGCGTCGTGCGAATGCGTGCAAGCAGTTCCTCGACCGAAAACGGCTTGGTCAGGTAGTCATCGGCGCCGGCATCGAGCGCGCGAATCTTGTCCGCGTCCTCGCTGCGCGCCGAGACCACGATGATCGGCATGCCCGACCATGCGCGCACCGACTCCACCACCTTGACGCCGTCCATATCGGGCAGGCCCAGATCGAGCAGCACGATGCTCGGTGCCTGCGATGAGGCGGCGGCGATGGCGGCATGGGCGGTCTCCACGGCCATATGACGCAAGCCGTGCGCCTCGAGCGCGGCAACAATAAGGTTGCGGACGGCGGGATCGTCCTCAACGACCAAGATGAGCGGTTTTACGGCAGAGTTCGGCACAGCGCTACTCCTTATCAAACGAAACGTCGGCGACGGGAAGCTCAATCGTAAAGACCGAGCCGTGCGGGTCCGCCGCGGCAACCTCTATGCTACCGCCATGCGCCAGCGCAATGGAGCGGCAGAGCGAAAGACCCAGGCCCACGCTGCGATGGCTGTCGGCAAGACCGTGGTTGGCGGTGTAGAACGACTCAAAGATTCGCTCGCGGTCCTCGGGCGCAATGCCCGGGCCGTCATCGGCCACCGAGCACGCCACGCGTCCATCGTCGACGCTAATCGAAATCATGATATGCGAGTCTGCGGGCGTATAGGTGATGGCGTTGTTCACCAGATTGACCACCAGCTGCACCATCAGGCGCGCATCGACGTTGACGAGCGCCGGCTCGTCGCACGGCACCACCTTAAGATCGTGCTCACGCACGGCCGGACTTACGTGGCGCAGCGCCTCCTCGACGATATCGTCCATGAGCTCGAGCGTGGTCGACAGATGCATGCCGCCACCCTCGAGCTTGGTGATAGCGAGCAGGTTCTCGACGGTGGCGTTGAGCCACAGCGCATCCGAGCGAATGGATAGAAGCAGGCCGCGGCGCGTCTGGGCATCGAGCACCGCGGTGCCGGTCGAGCCCTGGTCGAGCAGCACGTCGGCATTGCCCGAAATACTGGTGAGCGGCGTGCGCAGGTCGTGCGAGATGGAGCGCAGCAGGTTGGCGCGCAGCTGCTCATTTTTGGCAAGCACCGCCGCCTCCTCGCGGGCCTCCATGGCGCGGGCGCGATCGAGCGCCAGCTCGCCTTCGCTCACGATAGCATCGGCAAGTGTCCGCTCCTCGTGCGTCAGCACGTCGGGCTCGGCAACGATAGCCAGCACGCCCACCACCGAGGCGGGGTCGCCCGAGCGCGCGAAGCCGTCGCCTGTGCGAACCGTCAGGTAGATGCCATAAAACGCCGAGCCGCCGAACGTAGCATCGAGCGGCGTTCCCACATAGGCGGACGCCGAGAGCCGCGGTGGCATCTGCGGCGCCAGCTCGTGCACCGGCGCGGCATCGCCCACGGCCGTGTATGTCGCACGCGGCAGCAGGTCATCGCCCTCGGCGTCGGCGCTGTACCACACGACCGGACAGCCCGAAAGACGCGCCAGCTGCGTGGCCATGGCGTGAACGATCTGCTGCTCGTCGGCGCAGCGCTGCAACATGCGATTGGTCTCGAGCACCATATGCGTGCGGCGGTCGCTGGCGGCAGCCTGTGCCAAAGCGCGACGCAGGGCCAAGGCAATCGAGCTCGACACAAGCGAGACCACGAACATGATGAAGAACATGCCGGGATAGCCGCGGTCGATAAACGACAGCAAGTAGCGCGGGTCGACAAACAAGAAGTTGTAGAGCGCCACGGCGGCAGCCGAGCTCAGCAAGCAATACAGGCGACTGCAGGTAAAGAATGCGCACAGCTGAACGGCGAACACATAGACGATCATGATGCTCGGCGCGAGACCCGGATGGTCGAGCAGCGCGCCCACAATCGTCGCCGCGACCAGCAGCCCCACCGATACGCAGGCGTCATACAGAGGAGTGCGGCGCGTCAGCGTTGTGCGCCGCCACCAAAAGCTATCGGCAACATCGCCGTCCGTACGGACGTCCATCAGCGTTCCACCCCTCTCTCAAAAACAAAAACCACCACAAAGGGGACAGGCACCTTTGTGGTGGTTTCCCCTTGTGGTGGTTCCAAGTGTAAAGCCTTTGCAACCTGCGGACGTTAGACAAACAGCACGTGCGCAAGCAGTGCGCACACGCACGCCGCGACAAGCACCGTCACCACGATCGAAATCACGCGGTCGGCCATGTCCATGTTGGCCCGATTCGTAAAGAACCGATCTTCGGCAGCATCGGCGCGTACCTCACGCACCAGCTCGGTCGCAAAATCGCAACCGTCAAGCACCTTTGCATCCATGGTTTCCTCCCAGGACTCAATCCCCGTCAATACAAGCCCGCCCGTTCGCAGACAAACCTCGAGCGTCGACTACGGCCGCTCGTTGGGAGCCAGGCGCTGCATCTTGTTCACGGCCTTGAACTTGGTGAACAGCGGCACGTACTCAAAGCTCACGTTGGAGTTCTCCAGGCCGTACCAACGCGCAGGCGTGCCGGCGGCGCGGCGGATGATGTACTTGAGCGTGATGGCCGTACGTTCGCTCGGCTCCACATCGCTTTCGGGCGCCAGAAGCTTACGGATCAGGACGAACTTGAACGTACCGATGTTACCCGGATCCTTGTAGACCGAGTAGTCATGCGTCTGCGGCGGCAGCTCGCCGGTGGCAGCCAGGTCCTGAACAACCTGACGCAGGTAGGCATTGACGCGCTGGTTGATCTTGTAGCCCAGGTACAGGTGCACGCGGAACACGTAGTCGGTGCCGAACGTCTCGACCGAATAGGCAAAGGTGTGCGGTTCGTCCATGGTCTCGACATTCACGAACCACCAGGCGCGGGCACGCTTGGGATGCTTGTCCAAGATCGAATAGACGATATCGCGGTCGATGTAGTCGGTATGGGTGTCCTTGGTCAGGTACACGACGTTGTCACTCATGCGCTCGTAACGGTCGTCGTCGCGCAGGCGCTTGAGCTGCGGCAGGTAGCTGCGCAGCGGCAGCAGCGTAAACTGGCGCTGCTCGACCGCCGTGCCGTTGTACCAGCACACCATAATGCCCATGATGAGTGCAGCCATGAGGATGGTGAAATAGCCGCCGTGGAAGAACTTGGTGAGCGAGCTCACGAAGAAGAAGCCTTCGAGCAAAAGGAAGAAGGCCGCGAAGATCCACGGAGCAACCTTGAGCTTGCGCTCCTCGTGCAGGTAGAAGAAGAGCAGCAGCGTGGTGCACATCATAGTCAGCGTAATGGCAAGGCCGTACGCGGCTTCCATATGCGCCGAGTTCTGGAACAGCAGCACCACGATGACGCAGCCGACAAGCATGACGTTGTTGACCATGGGGATGTAGAGCTGGCCCTTGGTCTCGGCAGGGTAGAAGACCTGCATGTGCGGCATGAGGTCCAGACGGCTGGCCTCGGACACCAGCGAGAATGCGCCGGTGATGAGCGCCTGCGAGGCAATGATGGCCGCAACGGTGGAAAGGCCTACGGCAAACGGACGCAGGCCCGGGGCGAGCATCTGGTAGAACGGGTTGAGGTCGGCAATGCCCATGAGCTCGGGGTTGGCAGCGTTGTTCATAAGCCAAGCGCCCTGGCCCATATAGGAAAGCAGCAGGCAGCACTTAACGAACGGCCAGGTAGCGTAGATGTTGCCGCGGCCGACGTGGCCCATGTCGGAGTAGAGCGCCTCGGCACCGGTGGTGGCGAGGAAGCAACTGCCCAGAATCATGATGCCCGCGTGGTTGTTGGGGCTCAGCAAAAAGGCGATGCCGCGCACCGGGTTGAGGCACAGCAGCACGGCGGGGTGCTGGAAAACAAAGAACAGACCCGTGCCGCCCAGGAACAGGAACCACAGCGTCATGATGGGGCCAAAGGCGTGACCGATCTTGGCCGTACCGATGCGCTGTACCAAGAAGAGCACGATGATGATGGCGAGCGTAATGGCGACGACGCGACCCTGGTCATCGCCCAGCACGGCATGGACCGCCGGGATGGTGCGCAGGCCCTCGATGGCCGTGGTAACGGTAACGGCAGGTGTCAGGATGCCGTCGGCGAGCAGCGCGGCGCCACCCAGCATGGCGGGGATGATGAGCCACTTGCCGCAGCGCTTGACCAGGCTGTACAGGGCAAAGATGCCGCCCTCACCATGGTTATCGGCGCGCAGCGAGATGAGCACATACTTGATGGTGGTCAGCAGCGTGACCGTCCACACGACAAGGGAGAGCGCGCCGAGCACGAACTCCTCCGTGACGCTTCCGATGCCGCCGTTGCCGGCAACGAGCGCCTTGGTTACATACATAGGGCTGGTGCCGATATCGCCGTACACCACGCCCAGCGTGACGAGCATCGCCGAGATGCTCACGGGAATCGCAGCGTGCGAAGCTGCCTCCTTGGCCTTTTGTTCCATAAGCCGGTTTCCTCCCAACTTTAATGTTCGAAGGAATTATAGGTAATCGGCCCATGTTTGAATGGCACTGTTTTCCCAGCTAGATAAACATTTATACAGCCTTTAAGCCACCTCGGCGATATGGAATGTGACAAAGGGACTTTCCCTTTGTCACATTCGTCATTTTCCAAGCCAATTTTTGAACCACCACTCCATGGAGCGGCTCATCTCGGCCATAAAGGGACTCGCGTGCTTACGGGTATAGATGTCCACGACGCGCTCCCCCACCTCGCGGGCATGCGGACGGAACATCGCGTCCATCTCGGCCACCTGCGCGTCCATGGTCGCGGCATCGGCGCGGCAGTAGCGCTCCTCGTGCACCAGGTTCACCACGGGATGCGCAATGGCCGGACGCTCCTTACGGGGCGTGCCGATGATGAGCATCGACAGCGGCATGGTATAGGGCGGCAAGTCCAGCAGCTCGGCAACTTCCTCGGCATTCTCGACGATATCGCCGATGTAGCAGCTCCCCAGCCCCAGGGCCTCGGCGGCAACCACGGCGTTTTGCGCAGCGATCACGGCGTCCTGGGCCGCGATGGCAAAGTCGCCCAGACCCGGCGCGCGGCGGGGCGCCTTGCCCGTACGCTCGACAAACTCGGGCTCAAAGCAGCCCACGTGCTCAAACAGATCGATCCACTTGGCATAATCGACCACAAATATTAGTGCCCAGGGCGCCTTGGCGATCATGGGCTGGTGATCGCACAGGTCGGCGAGGCGGTCCAGCGTAGCCTGCTCGCGAATGCTTACGATGGAATACATCATCATGGCGCCTGCCGACGGCGCACGGCTCGCCGCATGCAGAATCGCCGCCCGCTGCTCGTCGGTCACCGCCACGGGGCGGTCGTCGTCATCACGCGCAAAGACACGCGTGGAGGAACGGTGCTCCAACGTGTCCAGCACCGCATTGCCCGTCGTCTCGACCGGATAACCGTTCGTATCCACAGCCTTGGTGCAAACCTGCTCGTTCATCGCCTCATCCTCGCTAATTCTTTAAGAAGCCTTTACGTTTCCGTGTAATTCCCGTCCATTATCGCGCAGGTCGCCACTACATTGCGCCACACCGCCACACGTGCGCGTTAATATGGCTGGTTGTTGTGCGCAGACACCAATTGCAGCGCATATCTTGGTAACAATCGGGTAAACCCCCGCTTTCGTACGTTTTAGTTTGTGAGGAGTCTCAGCATGTTCGCTGCCGCCATCTCGCTCGTCGGTCTTGCGGCGACCGTCTACCTTGTCTTGCGCGAGGCCAAGGCCATTCGCGCTCAGTCGGGCACCGTTGCCAAAAGCGCTCTTGGGTGGAGCGTCGCCTTCGGCCTGTTCCAGGTCTTTTTGACTATTTGGGGCGCCGTGGGCCTCGTCGCTCAAAACGAGTCGCTCGCCTTTGTGATGCTCATCCTGACCAACGCCATCCTCACCGGCTGCGCTTGGGCCAGCATCGCACGCGACCGCATCGCCCCGCGCGTCTTTGCGTTCGCCGCGCCCGACGCCCCCGCCCCCACCGGCAAGCTCGCCCGCCTGCGCGGCGCCTTTGTGGGCAAACCGCTCGTCGCCGCCGTCCTGTGCCTGCTGCTCGCCGGCGTCTTTGCGCTGCTGGGCATGGAGGTATCGTCCAACCACGACTTTACCTGGGTCTACCCCCTGTGCATCCTGCTCGAGTGGGCCATCATCACCACGCTCATGGTCGGCTTGTTCTTCCTATTCCAGCGCCACGGCGCAGCCCCCGCGGTCCTGGCCTTTGCCCTCTTTATCCTGGGCATTGCCGAGTTCTTCGTTATCACGTTTAAGTCCATGCCCATCCAGCCGGGCGACCTTTCGGCCATCTCCACCGCCGCCGCGGTCGCCGGCACCGGCTACACCTTCTCCATCTCGCTGTTCTGTGTGCTGTCCATGGGCTTTACCGCCATCGCCATGCTGCTGTGCGAGTACGCTGGCCTGGTGGCACCGCACCGTCAGAAAGGCGCCGCCAACGCCAAGCGCATGCTGCTCACCAACCTGCTCGTGGCCGTGCTGTGCCTGGGCGGTGTGACCGCGCATGTTACGCTCATCGACTACTACAACACTCTCGGCATCACCGTCTACACCTGGCGTCCGCTCGAGAGCTACTGGCGCGAGGGCTACCTGCCTGCCTTTATTAGTGCGGCACAGTCCATCAAGCCACCCAAACCCGCCGACTACTCCGTCGACGATGCCAAGGCCACGCTCAAAAAGTACGCCAAGGCCTACGACAAGTCCGACGCGGCCAAGAGCGACGAGCGCGCCGCCGCCCAGGAGCAGTTCGACAGCGAGAAGCCCACGGTCATCGCCATCATGAACGAGACGTTCTCGGATCTGTCGATCTACCAGAACATGCGCGCCGGCTACGAGGGTCCGCAGTACTTTAAGAGCCTGTCCAACTGCCTCAGCCGCGGCAAGCTCTACGTGAGCGCCTACGGCGGCGGCACCGCCAATACCGAGTTTGAGTTTATGACCGGCAACTCCATGGCCAACCTGGGCTCGGGCGTGTACCCCTACACCATCTACAACATGGAAACGACCGGGAACCTGGCAGAGCAGTTCAAATCGCTCGGCTATTCCACCACGGCTATGCACCCCAATCACGCAACCAACTGGAACCGCGAGAACGTCTACAAGGACTTTGGCTTTGACCAGTTCCTGTCCATCAACGATTTCCAGGGAGCCGACACCTTGCGCGGCATGGTGACCGACCAGGCTACCTACGACAAGATTCTTGAGCTGCTCGACCAGAACGCCGATCCGCAGTTTATCTTCGACGTGACCATGCAGAACCACTCGGGCTACGATACGGGTCTGCTGCCGGTCGATAAGCAGATGCACCTGAATATCGATACGACCGATCTGGATGCCAAGACCGTCGAGGACGGCACGCTCTCCGATGTCGACGAGTATGTCTCGTGCATCGAGCAGTCCGACCAGGCGCTTCGCTACTTCCTCAACGCCCTGAGCAAGCTCGACCGTAAGGTAGTCGTGGTGTTCTGGGGCGACCACCAGCCGTTCTTCCCGTCCAAGTTCAACGACAAGTGGTTTACCGGCGAGGACGATGCCACGCACCAGGAACGTCTGTGGCAGACCGACTACATCATCTGGGCCAACTACGACGTTGCCGGCTGCGGCCAGACGAGCGAGGTCGACGACCTGTCCACCAACTACCTGTCCACGCAGCTTATGCAGCTGATCGGCGCACCGCTGACCGACTACCAGAAAGCGCACATGACGCTGCGTGAGTCGCTGCCCGCCATCAACTCGGTGGGCTACGAGGACGCCAGCCTGCGCTGGGCGCTCTCCTCCAACGTCACCGGCGACGACGCCGCCGCAGCAGCCGCCACCAAGGCGCGCGAGGATTACGCCAAGATGCAGTACTACGAGATGTTCCGCGACGGCAAGAACGTCTACACCGAGCACTTCCAGACCGAGGCCAACGAAACCGACCCCAACCTGGCGCCAGGTACAACCAAGATCAAGTAGCGGGTCACTCATAACTGAAACGTCTGTCCGGGCGGAGGCATATAAGGTTCCCTGCTCGGACAGTCCTGCGCAAGACGAAGGCCACGTTATGTGGCCTTCTTTGTTTGCGGAAAGTGTGTCCCGGAATTCTTGTCTGGAATGGGATGCAGTTTCCGCTTGGGACCCGATTGGGAAAGTGTGTCCCACTATTCAGCTGGATTCCGGGATGTATTTTCCGGTTGAGGCTCGTTGGGAAAGTGCGTCCCACTTTGGGGGCTGATTCTGGGACGTGGTTTCCGGTTGGCTCTCATTGGGAAAGTTCATCCCATTTCTCGGCCTAATTATGGGACGCAGTTTCCCGTTGAGGACCCTTTGGGAAAGTGCGTCCCGGTCTGGGCGCTCAAACTGGGATGGATTTTCCGGATGAGGGCTTGACGGAAAATGTGTCCCGTTCCGGGCGCTAATTGTGGGATGCAGTTTCCGCTTGCGGAGTCTCCACTCAACAGAAAACCCGGGTGGCCTGTTTTTTGGCTACCCGGGTTTTTGGGTTGTCGATATGTTCGACTGGCTACTAGTGGGTCTTGCGGCGCTTGATCAGCATGATGAGGGCTATCACTACGAACGTTGCTCCCGCTGCTGCTGCGGTGGCGACTAGGGCGAATGTTTGGTCGCCGGTGTTTGCGAGGTTCTTCGCTGTGGTCGTAGTCTTGACCTTGGTGTCGATCTTAGCTCCGTTGTCGGACTTGGGCTTGTCCGGGTTCGTCGGGGTCTCAGGAGTCTCGGGGTCCTTTGAGCCTTCGGAATCGGTTGGGCCGGCGGTGTTTACCAGCGTATGGTCCAGGAACTTCTTGGCGCCCGCACTTGCCTGTGAGAACAGGCGGCGCGTGCGGATCGGGGTGGCGTTCACCGTTGTGGGCGCCGTCTCCTCGGCCTCGATATTCACGAGCGTCGTGCCGGTGTCGAGGCCCACGTCGTTGTATCCCACGTGGCAGTAATACTGCGCACCGTCATCGTCTGCGGTCAGGTCAATCTCGAGCTTTGAGGCCGTTCCAGCCGCGAGGTTGCCATCGGCACCCACGAGCTTAAACTCTGTCTCGCCGCGGCCCTTGCGGTACCACATATAGGTCGGTGCCAGCCCTGTTTCGCTATCGTCGGCACCGAGTTGCTTCACATGGCCAATCGCCGAGAGCGTCAGGTGGCTTCCCGCCGCGCGCTCAACCGAAGAGTCGTATCCAAGATCCGACCCCTCCGCAGCATCCGCCGCAGGTCCGCTCACGGTCATCGTCATGCCATCGGGCATGGTCTTGACCGTGATGATTGCCGAGCGAACACCTGTTTCGGTCGTGGATCCATTCTTAACGGCGGCGATGGCGAATCGATACTCCGTATTGGGCTGCAGCCCATCCCACTTGAGCGAGGTCTGCGTGTTGTTGGCAATCTTCCAGCTATTGACGACCGCATCCGCCGCATTGCTCTGCAGCATGCCCACGCCGTAGCTAAAGCCACTCTTGTTTGCGAGTACATCGTCCCAGCTAAACGTAACGCTGGTCGAATCGACGGCGTTTGCCGTAAAGCCCGTCACGGCCGGCGCGTCGGGCATCTCGACGTCCTTAACGTCATAGCCCACGATCCAGAACTGGTCGGTGTCCTTGGTGCCGAGCTTGTCGCCCGAGTCTGCCTCGAACTTGTCGACATCCACCGCGTTGACGCCCAGACGCCACACAAAACCGTACTTGCCCTGCGCGGCCTCGGGCAGGTTGTCGACGGTGCCGCCGTATTCGGTCGATTCACTCGAGGAGTTACCCGTAGTAAAGCCGGCGTTGGCACCAAAGCACAGGCCGCCAAACAACTCGTGCTTTGCGAGCTTCGCGCCCATGACAACGCTGCCGTTCAGCGTCAAGCCGAGCTCGAGCTCCTGCTCCTTGCCCTCCTCGACTTCGATGGTCTGCTCAATGCTCGCCCCCGACTGCGCGACGGCGCCGTTAAACCCATCGTGCGTGTAGGCGCGCGTTACGCCAGGCTTGCCCAGGCCAAAGGAATCCCCAACGGGAGTCTCGCCGTTGAGCGTCGTTTGATAGGTTCCGGGTTCTCCCGACCGGTTGGTCAAAAAGTAGCTGAGCGGCGTCATATTGTGCTGTTTGGCAATGCGGTCATAGGCCTCGACATTAACGACCGAGGTCTGCGCGCCGAGCGACACGGGCGTCGCCATCACGCCCTTGCCACCAGTTTCCTCATTTTCGATCTCATACTCGTAATAGACCATCGGAATCGTGTAGAGCACGGCCTTGTCACCCTCGCCGGCATGCGACTCATAGCTTACGCTTGCGCTGACCGTGCGCTCGCTCCGGTAGTCATAGCATCCCTCGGCGGCAAAATCGACTGAAGCATTCATCGCGACCAGGGGCGGACCGGTCTGCACCTCGACGGCAACGCCCAACTCGGCGCCAATGGTATAGCCCTGGGATGTCCCCGTGCCCTTTTCCTCTCCGTATGACGTGCCGCCCAACACCAGATAGCCGTATGCCTGCTCCAGATCCTCAACATAGGGCGCATCCTGCAGCACGGCAAGCACGCGCGGGTTGGTATAGACCTTGTAGCGGTCCTTGTACGTGATCTTGACGCTGTCGTTGTCGACATCGGGCAGCGCGAGCGAGATAAATGTGCCGTAGGTAGTGCCGCGACGGTTGCTCTCGCTAATCACCTGCTCCTCGCCGCGGCGCACCTTTCCGTTCTCGTCGAGCGAAAAATGCGAGGCGGTCATCCAATAGTAGTCATCGTTCTTGCGCAGGTCCTCGTCGCGGTGCTTGCCCACCACGGCGATAAAGCTCTCGTTATAGCGGTCCGAACCCGAGACGCTGCCCGCCTTGACGTCGCTGATCCACACCTGCTCTATACCCTTGTGGTCATGCTTGTTGCTGCTGTTGTATTGCTGACCGCTCATGCTCATGGTTCCGACCATGGACCCCAAGCCCTGAGCCCCGCTCTGTGCCGTGTTGCAGGCAAAGTCGCGGAACACATCGCCGCCCACGAGCACCTCGTCGACCGCCAGCTGCTCGGACAGGCCGTCAAGGTTGGCAGTGGCAAGGGCAATAGGCGCCAAGGTGCACGGATAGCGCTTATCCTGAACGCTATCCTTCCATGCGCTGTTGGGCACATGCATCAGCCCATAGGAGGCGAGGAGCCCGTCTCTGTATTCCTTGCAATCGGAAAGCTTGAACTCGCCAGACTCCGAGTCAAAATACGCGTAGCGGTACAGCGCGCCGTACAGCCCCTTGCTGCCGTCAGAAGCGCCGTAATCAAAAGCGCTGCGTTGCCAGTCATAGCCCGCAAGAATAAGGCCCGTGACGGTTTCACCCGTCTTCTTTCCTTCTTCATCGTAGGCGGCAAACGTGCCGAACGTCGCATTCGCAGCGACCATGGTCTTGCCGTTCGCGGAGAGGGAGATTGCGCCCGCGTCGCCCAGAGCATCGACATGGACGAGCGCACCCTTGGATGCATCCCACGAAAACAGCTCGCAATGCGTCGACTTATCAATATTCTTCTTGCCGTAGGGTGCCGAGACCACGATGGCGAGGTCATCGCAAAAATCGCGATCGAGGTCGCCGGCCGCTAGCGAAACGACAGGAGCTGACTGAAGCTGCGTCCAGGAGTCGTTCCCGCCCTTGTTGTGCGTGGTGTAGTCCGCGGCGTTACCGGCATCGATCTTGACGACGCTTTGCTTCCAGTTGCCGCCCTCCAAGTCATACATGTCGACTACAGCCTTGCGCACGCCGTTCTCGTCGACATAGCAGCCCGCGTAGACAAAAAGCTCGTCGACGCCGTCGCCATCGACATCGCCCGCCTCGACATCAAAGACGGCGTCGTGCTCTTGCAGGTAACCGGCATCCAGGTACTTAAAACGGCCTTCGTACATCATATTAGTGTTGACCGTCACCGGCAGGTGTGTGTCGAGAGTGCGCGTACGCCCGTTGCTAAACGAGTAGAGGACCAGCTCAACCTTTCCGGCGTATGACTTGCCGTCAATCGTCGTGGAGGAACTGTCGCCGTAGGCACGGAGCTCGGCAACGCGGCTCTTTTTGCCCGTGCTGGCGTCGCTGCAGAACTCAACACTCGTGGCGTGAATGCCCGAGAAACCGTTGTTGTCGTTGGCGAGTACTGTTGAGGACTCATTGTTGCTTAGGTACGACCAGGTGCCGCCACCGTAGTCGCTATGCTTGTAGAGATCGCTGTTCGTGTCGAAGTTGTTGACGTTTTGCCAGAACTTTGCGGCGCCCCACACACTTCCATAGCCATCGGTGAGTTTGCTGCTGCCGCCAATGTCACCGCGCTCGACGTTCTCGAGCTTGTCGCGCAGAGTGTAGCGATTGCCATGGCTACCGTTAGCTGCCATATAGACCTCGCTGCGCGTGGCAAACGTCGTGGGGGTATCAGTGGAATAGGGGCCAACGGTATCGGCCGGAATGTCCTCGCTCGTGCCCAGACCCAGGGCTTGATAATCCTGCTCGGTCATATCGGTGATTGCGGGCGCGTCTGCCGCCTGGGCAACCTGGGGCGTGGCCGTGAAGCAGGCGACGCTCGTGGCGATCAACGCAGCAAGCGCCGCCGTCCCAACAAGCGGGATTTTCGACAGCCTACGGATACGGGGGTGTGGAACGTACATGAGGGACCTCGCTTTATTCGAGTGGAGTGGACTCATTTTTGCAAATGATACATCCGATGCCCGATATCACGTGTCTCATTTTCGCCAACGGCGTGTCTCATTTTTGAGAATCCGAGATGCCGCGGAAATCTTATCCCAGCTCAAAGGCCATTTCTGGGATGTATTTTCCGTCGAGTGCCTCATCGGGAAACTGCATCCCATTTCAAGCGTCGATTCTGGGACGCATTTTCCCCTTAGGCCCTCAACCGGAAACCGCATCCCACTTTGAGCGCAAATTCCGGGATGCATTTTCCGCTTGAGCCTCATTGGGAAACGGCGTCCCACTTTGAGGGCTGATTGTGGGATGCATTTTCCGGTTTTGCTCTCATTGGGAAAATGCATCCCGTTTCTTGACCGAATAATGGGACGCAATTTCCCGCTGGAGCGCCTTTGGGAAAGTGTGTCCCACTTCGACCGCCCAGAGTGGGATGCACTTTCCGCAAAGCACCTCAACGGGAAACTACGTCCCATTCCAAAGGCAAATTCCGGGACGCATTTTTCGAAAGCCTGCCCATCCGGAAAGCCCGTCCCACTTTGGACGCATCCGGGCACGGAACCATCGACCTATCAGGCCTCCCATCAATAAAGAGGCGTCCTCCCGGACGGCGGGGCACGAAGTTCATCGCGAGTTCCGCACGCAAAGAAGGCCACTTAATGTGGCCTTCGTCTTGCGCAGGACTGTAGAGCAGGGAACTTCGTGCCCCGACGCCCGGGAGGACGTTTCATTTAGAAAGATGGACCGACCGCCGTCAGCGATGGGAGCTACTCCCCCAGCACGGCCTTTTTGGCGGCTGCAGCCATGTTGTCCAGATCTTCCTTGGTGGGGTGATCCTTTGCGGCGACCCAGTTATCGAGCAGCATCTTAAAGCGGACATTGTCGGGATCTTGCTCGAGCATGGCCTCGTAGCGCTGCTTGACCGCGGGGCCCATCTTGCCCTGGCACATCGCCCAGCCCGCAAGCTCGGCATCCCCAGCCAAATTGGAAGTTACGCGGTCGATAATCTGCTGATAGTAGCTCTGGTCGGCCCCAAAGCCGCAGGTGCCAAACAGGAACACGCGCTTACCGTGCAAGGCGGAGAGCAACGTCGCGACCGAAGACGTGCACGCGCCCTTGTCGCACCAAAAACCGACGAGCACCGTGTCGGCCGCGCAGGCGCCCTGCGCCTCGAGCGCAACCTGATCTGCATCCGCATCGTCGCTCAACGCCGCGGCATGGACAAACTCAACACCCGCAGCCTGCAGAGCGCGCTTGATCGCGCCCGAAACCATCCTGGTATTACCGCTCTTGCTGTTAACCACCAAAGAGCACGTCATAGTCACGTTGCCTCGTTTCCCCCAAAACTAAAGCCACTAATGCAATTTATTAGATGAATATCTTAGTACTAACGTGACAGATGTAAACCACCGTCTGTCGATTGATTAATTTGCCCCACTGGCTTGCTCACTGGGCAAACTGGCTGCGGTAGAGCTCGGCGTAGAAGCCGTCTGCCGCCAGCAGCTCGTCGTGCGTGCCGCGCTCGATAATCTCGCCGTCGCGCATCACCAGAATGCAGTCGGCGTTGCGGATGGTGCTCAGGCGGTGCGCCACGACAAAACTCGTACGGCCGGCCATAAGCTCGTCGAATGCCGCCTGCACCTGCAGCTCGGTGCGGGTATCGATGCTCGAGGTCGCCTCGTCCAGCAGCAAAATCGCCGGGTCGGTGAGCATGACGCGAGCGATGCACAGCAGCTGTTTTTGACCCTGGCTAAACGTGCCGCCGTCCTCGCCGATGACCGTATCGTAGCCGCCTGGCAGCTGCACGATAAACTTGTGCGCATGCGCGCGCTTGGCAGCCTCGATAACCTGCTCGCGTGTGGCGTCGGGACAGCCGTAGGCGATGTTTTCCGCCACCGTGCCCTCGAACAGCCAAGTGTCCTGCAGCACCATGCCAAAGGCACGGCGAAGGCTTGCGCGCGTGTAGTCACGCGAAGACCTGCCATCGACCATGATGCGTCCGGCATCGATATCGTAAAAGCGCAGCAGCAGGTTGATGAGCGTCGTCTTGCCGCAGCCCGTGGGGCCGACCAGGGCAAAGCGCATGCCGGGCTTAGCCTCGATGCAGATGTCCTGAAGCAGCTTGCGGTCGGGCACGTAGCTAAAGTCCACATGCTCAAGGGCGACCTCGCCCTGCGGTGCGGCAAGTTCCACGGCATCTGGCGCGTCGGGCTCCTGCTCGCGCGCATCGAGCAGCGCAAACATGCGGCGCGCCGAGGCGTACGCGGTCTGGATCTGCGTAATGACGTTGGTGACCTCGTTGAACGGCTTGGTGTACTGGTTGGCATAGGACAGGAAGATCTGCACGCCGCCCACCGTAAGCGCCGCGGGCACGCCCGTGATCACGCCCACGCAGCCGATCACAGCGACAACGGCATAGATGATGTTATTGATAAAGCGCGTGCCGGGGTTGGAGAGCGAACCCATAAACTGTGCGCGCTCGCCCGCGGTGTAAAGCTCGGCATTGAGGGCATCGAAGCGCTGCTGGGCGTTGGGACCGTAGGCAAAGGCGTCGACAAGCTTTTGCTCGCCTACGTACTCCTCGATATGACCACCGAGCTGCCCTTGAATACGCTGCTGTGCCGTAAAGCTTTTGTTGGAGAGCTTGGCGATAGCACCGGCTGCAAAAATGGAAAGCGGCGTGACGAGTACCACCACGAGCGTCATGGTCAGGTTGATGGAAAGCATAAACGCGAGCGTGCCCACGATGGTAATAACACCGGTGAAGAGCTGCGTGAAGCCCTGCAGCAGACCGTCGCCCACCTGGTCGACGTCGTTGACCACGCGGCTCATGAGGTCGCCGTGGGCATGGCTGTCGATAAAGCTGAGCGGCATGCGGCTGAGCTTATCGCTCGCCTCCACGCGCATGTCGCGCACCGTTTCGTAGGACAGGCGGTTGACGCAGTAGCCCTGCAGCCACTGGAAGGCCGCGGCACCTACCACGACGAGCGCGAGTTTGGTAACGAGCGGCAGCAGCGCGTCGAAGTCCACCTGCCCGGCGGCGACGATAAGGTCGATGCCCTCGCCGATGAGAATCGGCTTGTAGAGCTGCAGAATCACGGAGATGGCGGCACTCACAAACGACGCAACAAACGAAATGCGATGCGGACGAACGTAGCCCATCAGACGGCGAGTCACCGCACCCACGGGATAGCGCTCGGGGTCGCCGGGCTGGCGCGGACCGTCGCCCAGGTCGTTGAGGTTATCGTTACCGGACACGTTGGCCGTCATCGTGGCGACCGAACCGGAGGAAGTGTACGGATTCATTTAGCAGCCCTCCTTTGCGCAAATGGATGCCGGGGCAGTCGGGGCGGACGCGGGGCTTAGGGTGGACGCGGGCGCCGGAGTGGGCGCGAGCGCTGCACTCCCCTGCTGGCCCTCGAGCTCCTCGCGGCGCAGCTGCGACTGGCAAATCTCGCGATAGAGCTGGCGGGTCGCGTACAGCTCGTCATGCGTGCCCAGGCCCGCAACCGAGCCGTGGTCGAGTACGCAGATCATGTCGGCATCGCGAACGGTCGAGACGCGCTGGCTTACGATCACCGTCGTGAGCGGCAGCCCGCCCTCGGCGGCACCGCGCACGCTGCGCTCGCGAATGGCATGGCGAAGCGCCGCGTCGGTCTTAAAGTCGAGCGCCGACGCGGAGTCATCCATGATCAATATCTGAGGCGAACCAACCAAGGCACGCGCGATGGTCAGGCGCTGACGCTGGCCACCGCTAAAGTTCTTGCCGCCCGCCTCGACCGGGGCGTCTAAGCCCTGCGGCTTGTTGCGCACGAACTCGCTGGCCTGCGCCATGTCGAGTGCCGCCCAGAGCTCCTCGTCGGTCGCAGCTTCATCGCGCCAGGTCAGGTTGCTGCGGATGGAGCCGCTCACCAGCGATGCGCGCTGCGGAACGGTCGCGACCACACGGCGCAGCTGGTCGAGCGGCCAGGTGCGCACGTCGGCGCCCATCACGCTCACGCTGCCGGTGCTCGCATCGTACAGGCGCGAGATAAGCGAGACGAGTGTGGACTTGCCGCTGCCCGTGCCGCCGATAATGCCGAGCGTCTTGCCCAGTGGGAGCTCCAGGGTCACATCGTTGACGGCGTTGGCAGCGCCGGCGCCAAAAGAGAAGCTCGCATGGCTCAAGCTCAGCGCAGGAACTGGAGCGACATTGCCCGGCTTGGGCAGCGCAACCGACTGATTGCCCTCGTCGGTGATGCTCGGCTCGCAGTTGAGCACCTCGTTGATACGCGAAGCACTCGCGCTCGCCTTGGTAAAGACCACGACCAGGTTGGCGACGTACACGATGGAGGTCAGGGTCTGCGTCATGTAGTTCACAAACGCCATGACCTGGCCCTGCGTGAGCTCACCCACGTTGACCTGTATGCCGCCCACCCACAGGATGGCGCATACGCCTAGGTTCATCACCAAAAACGTTACGGGGTTAAGGATTGACGAGAGCTTGCCCACCGCGATGGCAGTATTGGCCTGGTCATCGGCGGCTTGGGCAAAACGCTCGCGCTCGTGGTCCTCGCGTACAAAGGCGCGAACCACGCGGACGCCCGAAAGGCCCTCGCGGCAGATAAGCGCGATGCGGTCGAGCTTTGCCTGCAGCTGCTTGTAGTACGGAATGCAGCGTGCCATGACAAACCAAAACACCAGGCCAATGGCGGGCGTGCAGATCAAAAAGATGATGCCGAGCTTAAGGTCGATGGCAAGGGCCGCGCACATGGAGCCCACCGCCAGGAAGGGCCAGCGGATAAGCATGCGCACGCCCAGCGCCACGGCAAGCTGCACCTGGTTGACATCGTTGGTAATGCGCGTGATGAGCGACGGCGTGCCAAAGCGGTCGAGCTCGGCATAGCTCAGCTTGTTGATGTGCTTGTAGAGCGCGCCGCGAATGTCGGTGCCCATGCCCTGCGATGTCAGCGCCGCCATCTTTTGGCAGACGAGCGTAAACGAGATGCCGATCACAGCCATGGCGGCAAGCAGCATACCGTAGTGGATAACGGCGTTCACGTCGTGCGCCCCAATGCCCTTATCGATCATCTGGGCAATCACCAGCGGCGTCAGCAGGTCAAAGATCACTTCGATCAGCTTACACGCAGGGCCAATCACCATATACCGGCGAAACTTACCACCAAAACTCCTGAGCAGCTCAATCATGTATAGGCGCTCCCTATCATCATCCACATTCAATTCGAACCATGATAGTACCGCCACCCCAAAAGAAGCGTAAACAACTCGTCATTTCTAACGGGATTCAGTTTTCAGGGGGGGGTATACGCGCACACCCAGCCAGTGTCGGGTCAACTAGCATGGTATATTTACATTAGTGCTACCAAGTTAGTCGCCGACCCTTGAAATGAGGTGCCGAGATGAACGACATTCTCGCAAGAAGAGCAAGACGAGCAACTGTGGGCATCGCCCTTTCCGCGGCACTTGTCGCGGGAATCGCCCCCGTAGCGGCGATCGCGGCAGAAACCAGCGCCCCCACCGGCGCAGTTGCCTTGCAGACGGAAGACGCGGCCGCCGCAAAAGAAAAAGCGTATGCAGCCATGCAGGAAGCGCTCAAAAAACTCGAGGCCGCAAAAAACGCCGCAAGTCCCGAGAAAATTGCGGAAATCGATGATGACATTGCCAGTTTTCAAGAGATCCACGACATGGTGGTGACGGAAGCCGCCAAACGGAGGGAACCCCTGCCCGCCATGCAAGCGAACGTCGATGCAGCCCAAGCCAAATTCGATGAGGCCCACAACCGGACAAGCGGCCTTCAGGCAGAATTAGATAAGGTACTCAAGGAGCTCGGCGACGAGGCGCCCAGCACAGCTATTAAGGAGCAAATAAAGCAGTTGCGCAGTGAGATCATGTCGGCAGAAAGGCGAGAAGAATCTTGTGAAGATGATCTTCACCGCTACCAACGCCGGCTCGAAAGCCAGGAAAAACAGGTTCAGTATTTCGAAAGTGAGGCAGAGGAAGCTAAAACCCACATCGACGAGGACATTGCCAAGCGAAATGCGCTCCTCGGCGATTTGGAAAAGGCGCAAGCGGCCTATGACGACGCCTGCAAGCCGCATTCCGCAAGGGATAGATTAAATTAGATAAACGCGCCCTTACGGGTGATTTTTGGACGACGGGGGCCGGCCGGCGGCGAGGTGTTTAGTAGTCGAGCGATCCCGCAGGCGAAGCCGAGGACCAGCGAGACACCAAATACCTCGCCGCCGGCCGGGCCGTGTCGCGGCACCAAAAAGCGCCCGTGCGCTCGATGGATTCGGATGCCCGACAGAGGCTCCTTATGGCTGCTTCCTTCCGGACCTGACCAGATTCGGAACATGTCGTCATCCGAACCCATCGAACGCGCTAGGCGCTCGGTATATCTTACCTGCTCCCGCCCGCCAGAGCAAGGTAGCTAATTTGGGACGGGGCTTTTTTGACCACTTTTTGACTGGAGGGGCATCAGGGTGGCGAAAGTAGTCAAGTAAGCCCCATCCTAAATAGACCGATCTGGTGCCGTGCCACGAAAAGGGCCTATCTACTACGTTTTGGTCACAGAGGTCAACCATAGCCGGCTTTTTCGAAAATCGGCAAGCTTTCTACCTGCGGTTTTGTTTTTGCAAATTCCGGGATGGTCGAGGATGGCCGGTTTAACGTAGCAGATGGCCGCATTTCGTGGCAAACGGTCCGACCCAAGACCCAAGGCAGCCAACCTCGAATGGCCATTCTCGAGGTTGCGGTGGAATACGGGCTGAATTAGCCCCTTAAAGGCAAAAACACTCCGTATTCCACCGCAACTTATAGGGAGATAGGCCTTAGAGGCGAGCGAGGTCATAGGCTTGGGCGGCTGACTCGCCGGCACAGATAAGGTTGGCAGTGGCTTCCCGTGGTTCGAGCGCCTGGTCGAGGGGCATGGGCTTGCGGCAGATCGGGAGCACCAAGTCAATACCCTGCTCACACACCGCATCCAGGTTGTCAGCGCGACCGCCCACGACAGCGATCACCGGTTTGCCACACCGCTTGGCACGGCGCGCCACGCCCACCGGCGCCTTACCGGCGGCGGATTGCTCATCCATATTGCCCTCGCCTGTAATGACCAGGTCGACATCGCGCACGCGCTCGTCAAATCCCACGAGATCGAGCACCGTCTCCACGCCCGAACGCAGCTCCGCGCCGAGCGCCAACAGCGCGGCACCCAGGCCGCCGGCGGCACCGGCACCGGGCACACCGAGCACCGAGCCAAATGTCCGTGCACCCTCGGGCACGCGCAGCAACCCCTGAGCCCGCGCCCCAGCAATCGCCGCATCGAGCAAGCGACCGTAGCCGACCATCCAGCTGTCGTACCTGCTCAGCGCCTCGGCATCATCCGTCGGCAGACCCTTCTGTCCGCCGAACACCGCAAGCGCGCCGCGACGCCCTACGAGCGGATTATCGACATCCGAAAGCACAACAATACGAGTGCTATCCAAAGCCCGAAGCGCTGGCGCCAAATCAACGCTCGCCACCCGCTCAAGTCCGGCAAGACCGGGGGCGACATCGCAGCCCTGGTCATCGACCACACGCGCGCCCAGCACCTGCAGCATGCCGGCGCCACCGTCGTTGGTGGCGCTACCGCCCAGACCAATATAGATAGTCTTTGCGCCCGTGCGAACCGCGCAAAGCATGAGCTCGCCCACGCCATAGGTTGTAGCAGCCAGCGCCGACGACTCCGTACAAGGCGAATACCCAATACCCGCCGCCTCGGCCATCTCAATTACAGCCGAGTCGCGCTCGTCGTCCACCAGCATCCGGGCAGACACGCGGTCGCCCAAGGGACCTGCCACCTCGCAGGTCACAATCTCACCGCCGCGCGCGGCAACGGCATCGAGCGTTCCCTCGCCACCATCTGCCAGCGGCAATGTACACACCTCGGCATCGGGCCAAACACGGCGCACGCCTTCGGCAACCGCCGCTTCCGCCTGCGCGCTCGAAACGCTGCCCTTAAAGGAGTCGATCGCCAGCAGCACACGGCGGGGCCGGCGGCACGCAGGACCAAAGTCAACCGCCGTGCCAGCATCCTCACCGGCACCTGCAAGCGCTGCGGCGTGAGCGGCGTGCGCTTCAAGATCGGCCCCACAACCGCAATCAGCGCCGCCCGCTCCGCGCAGACCGCCAAAATAGCCACTCAGCAGCTCGCGGCATTCATCCGCCAGGACCCCAGCCGTCACGTTAAACCGATGATTCAGGCGCGAGTCAGCATTCAAATCGTATAGGGATCCCAACGCGCCCGCCTTGGCGTCGCTCGCGCCATACACGCAGCGCCCCACGCGCGCGTTAACCATAAGCCCCGCACACATGCAGCATGGCTCGAGCGTCACGTAGACCGTGCAATCGGAAAGGCGCCAACGACCGAGCGACCGAGCGGCAGCGCACAGGGCCGCGGACTCTGCATGAGCCGAAGGATCCTGGTCGAGCTCGCGCCGATTGTGCGCCCTCGCGACGATCTCACCGTCGCGCACCACTACGGCTCCGATGGGCACCTCGCCCACCGCCGCGGCGGCGCGCGCCTCGGCCAGCGCCTCGCGCATGAACTTCTCGTCGATTTCGGTGATCGTCATCGTTCGCCTTCCCTGTTGCAAATTCAAAACGATGCTATCATTACGACTCACGGAGAGATGGCAGAGCGGTTGAATGCGGCGGTCTTGAAAACCGTTGAGCGCGAGAGCGTTCCGGGGGTTCGAATCCCCCTCTCTCCGCCACTTTAGTGATTCACCGGTGTCATGGTCCGCTCAAACAGTGCATCGACCACGTCGGCTATCTCAGGTCGACGCTCAAGATCGTGGCCCGATTCCCACCATATCGTGAAAAGTCG
>DBFPAR010000027.1:0-1625 GCA_048362915.1 Collinsella sp. | reverse complement strand
ATCAGGGAGATCTACGGTTACGGCCTGAAATCCGTCCTCGATGAGGCCGCCGAGCGGATCGAGGCGACATGGCGGGAGAAACTGCTGCGCGAGACCGCCGACCTCAAGACCGAGAACGCGCTGCTCAGGGCCCAGCTCGACGAATTCAACCGCAAGCTCGTCGAGGCAACGGATCGGAATGAAAAGATTGAGGCCGACTGCAATGAGCGGGTTGCCTTTATAGAGGAGAAGTTCGAACTCGATACCGCGAGACTCGAACTCGAGAACAACGAGCTCCACGCCGCGGGCGTCAGGTACCTCTCCCGTGCTAAGGGGCTCGGCAGGCAGGTTGTCCAACTCCATGCCGAGGCTGAGGCCATGGTCGATGAGATCGAGCGGCTGCGCGGCGAGCGTGACACCGCGCTGAAAACCCAAGCCGACACACTCCTGGCCCAGCGCGACCTGATGGCCGAGGTCGCCGCCCTCAAGGACCGCCTCGCCGCCTCCGAGCAGCGAGCGGCCGTGGCCGAGGCCAAGGTCGAGGTCATGTCCCAGATGAAGGGCGAGTAGCCCCGCGTTTCTCCTATCAGGCGGCTGATTTCTAGAGACCTTCTAGAACGCTTCCAGAAGGTTCCTAGAGCCGGGCGCAGCATCTTCGATCGGCACGATGTCTCGGTAGACAAGGCGGTGCCTGTCGTCGCGCCATTCGTCGCCGTGGTAGTGGCCGAAGAACCAGGCGCGGTAGCCGAGCCGCCCATCGAGTTCGGCAAGGAATCGCTGAAGCCGGTCGTCCCGATATTCGCGTCCGCACTCTCGGCACAGCCCCTCAGCAAGGGCGGCCGGCGCCTCGTGAGTCACCACGTAGTCGACCTTCCAGCCCACGCGGTCGAGCGAGGCGCGGCAGCGCCCCATCTCTTCCTCGCTCGGCATCTCCTCGGGCCACCAGCTCCTCCCCTCCCTGCGACACTGCCTGTCGTTGCTCGCGGCACCGCCCATGGCAAGGACCGTGAGCCCGCCGATGTCGAACACCTCCCCACGCATCAGGTGCAGCACGTGCGGCCGCGCCTCATGGACGAGCCCACCGTTCCACTCCCGTATCGGCAGATTAGCCAAGGCGTGATGGTTCTCATGGTTTCCGTCGACGAAGCACGTAGTCCACGGTTTGGACTCAAGCCAGTTGAGCCAATACTTCTCGGCGTTTGAGCCGTCCCAGACAAAGCCGAAGTCGCCGGCAACGATCACCGCGTCATCGCGCGTCAGCGTGCGGCCCAGTGGCCAAGACTTGAAGGCGAACCTGCTGGACCCGTACTCGGCCCTGCCGTGCACGTCGCCCGTCACATAGACCGTCATCAGTACGCACCCCACGGCAGGAGCTTGTCCCCGAGCCTCACGATCCGGTCATACAGCACCGTGTGCCGTTCGTCCGGGTTGCCGTCTCGGTGAAAATGGCCGTAATACCAATGTTTATAGTCCAGGCGGTCCTCGAGCTCGTCGAGGAATCCGGTCAGCCGGTCCACATCAGGGCGTTCCCAGCCTGGGTCCGGGTAGAGCGTCGGCGAGAGCATGCGCGTCGAGCAGGTATGGGTGATGACGCAGTCGACCTTCCAGGCGACCTCGTCGAGCCTTGCCCGCGCGGTATCGAAATC
>DBFPAR010000026.1:0-123746 GCA_048362915.1 Collinsella sp. | reverse complement strand
TGTTAGCGCCGGAATAATTTAGCCAAATATAGTCGGCCGAGATTGACCAATCCCGGCCGACCCATTTTAGCCAACACGCCCGCATCTATGACTTTCCTATCGCATTCCTACATCCCCTCGGGCTGGATCCCCCTCACCTTCACCGCCTGGGGGACGGCCTCCACCGAGTAGGTGTCAAGCTCCCTGCCGCGGTAGCTCGGGCCCCGCATCACGAACACCGACGCCTTGTCGAACAGCCTGTCGAGGGCGCAGAGGAGCGTGTCGTCGCCCGTGAAGAACTCATCCCACCCGCTCGGGGCGATGTTGCTCGTGAGGACCATCGCGTTCGGCCCCTCCTTCTCGTAGCGCCTGTCGACGACATCGAAGAACAGGTCGGTGCACGGCCTGTCGTAGACGCATCTCCCCACCTCGTCAACGATGAGGCACGACGGCTTGACGAGCGAGGAGACGACCCGCGAGGTGTTTCCCCGCTGGACGGCCTTCTGGAACCTGTCCCTGAGCTCGGTCGCCTTTATGTAGTAGGTCTTGAGCCCCCGCATGCAGCACTCGCGCCCGTAGGCCTGCGCGAGGTGCGTCTTCCCTATGCCGCCGGGCCCGACGAAGGCGACGTTGCGGTGCGCGTAGAGGTCGGCCAGCGACGGGAGCTTGCCCAGCGCGGCCGCGTCCCGGCCCTGGATCCTGGAGAAGTCGAAGCCCTCGAAGGTCTTGGGCTCGCGCCTGGGCAGCCTGCTCAGCCTCAGCAGCGTCTCGATGGAGGCGAGCCTCCTCTTCTCCGCAAGGTAGGAGAAGGTGGCTGCCACGGCGGCCATCTCCCCGTCGCCGAGGTCGAGGTCCGAGGCGAGGGTCGCGAGCTCCTCCGCCCCGACGGCGATCCCGAGCCTCGACGCGGCGTCGCTCGCGAGCTCGTAGGGGCTCGCCCCCGCGCCCGCCATCATTCGGCCCTCCCGAAGTCGAACCTCTCGAAACCGGGTTTCGTCCTGGGCGGGGCGATTTGCTCGACCACGGTCCCCACCGGCTGGGTCGGCAGCTCCTCGGGCTGCGCCGGCGATGTCTCCCACTGCCCCTCGCACCAGCTGTCGGCGCCGGTGCCGACGGCGTGGGCGACGAGCTCGCGGGAGAGGTCGTCGCTGTATATGTGCACCACGCGCCCCTCCCGGTTCACCCTGCACTCGCGGCGGACGTACCAGTAGGGCACGCCGTAGCGGTGCCCCTCGAAGCTCACGAAGCCGTCGAAGGAGATCTTCCGGCGCGGGCACAGGTACCGCTCGACCTCGGCCGTGACCTCGAGCGGCCTGGTGTTCGCCGAGCACGCCGCCTCGTGCTCGCGCATCGGGACGCATGCCGCCGCGCGCCGCCAGCGGCCTCCCTGCTCGGCGCACCAGAGGGCGGCCTCCCGGTTGAGGGCGTCAAGGTCGGTAAAGGACCTTCCCGCGAGGAAGTTCCCCTTCACGAAGCGGACGAGCCTCTCCACCTTGCCCTTCGTATAGGGGTGGCGCGGCCTGCACAACCTGGTGCGGAAGCCGACGACGCCCATGAACTCGGCGTAGTCGGCCTGCCAGACGGGCCGGCCGTCGGCATCGCGGCGGACGACCACGCTCTTCATGTTGTCGGTGAGCACGGTCGCGGGCACGCCCAGCGCCGAGAACGCGTGCAGCATCCCGATGAGGAGGTTCTCCTGGCGCGCGTTCGGGAAGAACTCGACGTGGGCGCCCCCGCAATGGTGGCAGACCATGGCGAAGCAGGCGATCCGCGCTCGCTCCCCGCCAGGGCGCTCGACCGCGACGAAGCCCCAGTCCATCTGGTAGGCCTCTCCGGGCGCCGTCCTGAAGCGCTGGCCGCGGCAGCCCTGCGGGGCCGCCTGCCGCCTCTTCGCGGGCACGAGGTCCCGGTGCGCGGCGATATAGGTCTTCACCGTGGTGAGGCCGCCGGCGTAGCCCTGGCCGAGCAGCCGCTCGAATATCACCTGCGAGTTGGTGACGCCCTTCCGCAGGAGGTCGTCCACCAGGCCGGTGTGGCCGGCGAGCACGCCCGGCGCGGCCCTCCTCCCGCTGTTCCCGTGGGGCAGGGCCCTGAACCCGCGTGCCCTGACCGTCCTCGCGCGGGAGCGGGTGAGCCCCGTCCTCCTGCAGAACTCCGCGAGGTTGCATGCCTGCGGGTCGAACCCGTCGCCCTCCTCCGCGGCCATCTCCCGGAGCGCCGCGTCTATAATCTCCTGTAGGTCATCGTGTCTCTCGTTCACCTCAATGGTCCTCCTAACGCCGGCGTGTTGGCACCACCAGCGTAGTGGCGGCGGGGAGGCACGGTGGCCATTATTCGGTGACCGGGATTGGTCAAAATAGTTTGACTATTAGCGGCTAAAATCGCCCGGCGCTAACACCGCCCGCTTTCGCCGCGTCGCTTCGCTCCTTGCGTGCTGCGCTGGAAAACGCTTCGCGTTTCCTCAGCTCCGCACCCTGTCGGGTTCGAATCCCGGCGCATGGGTAGCAAAAAGCCCGCTACCGCGAGGGTAACGGGCTCTTCAATTCAAATGGTGCCCCCAGCGGGATTCGAACCCGCGATATCCACCTTGAAAGGGTGGCGTCCTTGGCCGCTAGACGATGGGGACAGCGGGAAAGAGTATAGCAGACTTTTTTAGCCGTTCACATATCGTTGGCAAACTGAAAAACCACCACAAAGGAGTAGGCTTCTATTCCGATTTTCAAATATCTCAATCTGTAACATCTGGGCGGGCAAATCGGCTCTATCTGTTACAGATTGAGACAAAAGGCAGGCGTCGGGACGAACATCTCATTCTGTAACAGTAAGACGACTTTTAACGGTCTAGATGTTACAGATTGAGACAAACCGCTGGGACGGGTCAAAACCACCACAAAGGTACCTGTCCCCTTTGTGGTGGTAGGGCGCTAGGGGAGGAGCTTCATGGCGGCGTCGTGGGCGGCGTGCTCGTAGGTGTCGTCGAGGGGTTTGAGCGGCAGCAGAGCGTTGGCCCGTGCGTCGCCGCGGCGCTCGAGAGCGTGGGCAATCAGCCAGTCGGCGAGTTCGGGGTTCTTGGGCAGCGCCGGGCCATGCAGGTACGTGCCGATGACGCCCTTGTAGATGAGGCCCTCAAAGCCATCGTCGCCGTTGTTTCCGGTGCCCGTGACAACGGACGTTCCGAGCGGTGTGGCGTCGGCGTCCAAAAGCGTGCGGCCGCCGTGGTTCTCGAATCCTACAAAGGGCTCGGGTGCCAGGTCGGTCTTGACGGCGACGTTGCCGATTAGGCGGTTGGAGCCGCGCACGGTCTCGGCGGCAATGACGCCCAGGCCCTCGATGCGATCCTCGCCCATGTAGTACGAACGACCGAGCAGCTGATAGCTGCCGCAGATGGCAAGCAGCGAGCCTCCATCCTCAACATATGCCGCGACCTTGTCTTTTTGGGTGAGCAGCTCGTGCGCCACGGCCAACTGGTCGCGATCAGAGCCGCCGCCCATCATGACGATATCGGCATCGGTAAGGTCGAGCATCTCGCCCATACGGACCTCGTCCACGCGCACGGGAATGCCGCGCCAGGCGCAGCGGCGTTCGAGCGCGATAACGTTGCCGCCGTCGCCATAGAGGTTGAGCGCATCGGGATACAGGTAGACGATACGCAACGGGCGCGAAAGCTCGACCGGCACGACGGCGGAAGGGATGGCGCTGCCATCGGCGCGGGCTACGGCGCGTCCGGCAACAGCGTCGGCGGTGGCGCCCTTCAGTCCGTCGAGCTCCTTGACCAGCGGCGGGAAGGCCGTGTAATTGGCGACGGCGTAGAAGGTGACATCGGCGGCCTCGTCTGCCACGGCGCCAATTGCCTGCGCGACGTCCGAGATAATCGCGGCATCGATGCCGGCGTACTTGAGGCGCACCTGCATGTCGTGCGCACGCGTGCCTCCGGCAAAGGCGACAAGCCCTGGGGTATCGGCGATGCGCTCGAAGTCGACGTCGTAGATCCACGATACATCGTGGCCGTCGGCATCGTTGTCGTTGAGGAAGAAAGCGCAGAGTCTGCCGCCTGCCGTCTTGATGGACTGGATTTGTCGATCGAAGCCTACGGGATTCTTAGCCAGGTTGGCCTCGACGGTGCGGCCGGCGATATCCCAGCGGCCCATGCGTCCGCCGGCGGGGACGTAGGCATCGAGCGTGGGCTGCAGGTGCGCCGTATCCACGCCTAACTCATGTGCGGCAAAGAATGCAGCGGCAACGTTGTAGACCATGTACAGGCCGTTGTAGCGCGTGGCGATGTGTACGGCAGCCGCGTCGGACGCAGATCCAAAGACCAGGTCAAAGCCGTAGCCGTCGCAGCCGAGCTCCACGCCCGTCACACGGCGGACCAGTGCGGGGCGTGCCCAACCGCACGAGGGGCAATGGTAGGCGCCGAGTTGACCATACTGCACATAGTCGTACTCCAACGGGGCGTTGCACTGCGAGCAAAAGCGCGAGTCGCTAATACGGTCGGACTCGGTGTTGGTGGCGCCGTCGATGCCAAAGGCGATGCTTGCATTGGGAACGCGTGCGGCGATCGCGGCACACAGCGGGTCGTCTGCGTTGTAGATGAGCGTTGTCGTTGGAGAGAGCTCCAACGCATGGGCGATGACGTCTTGGGTATGGTCGATCTCGCCATAGCGATCCAGCTGGTCACGGAACAGGTTGAGCAGCACGAAGTACGTCGGCTTGAGCTTGGGCAGAACGCGTACGGTGTAAAGCTCATCGCACTCAAAAACGCCCACGCGCTTGCCGCCGCCGGCTCGCTTGAGGCCGCTGCGCGCCTCGAGCAGTGCACCCACCACGCCCGGCTCCATGTTGTTGCCGGCGCGGTTGCATACCACGGTGGCGCCGCTGGCGGCAACGGCGTCGGCGATGAGGTTGGAGGTGGTGGTCTTGCCATTAGTACCGGTGATCACCACGCTGCGGTCGACAAGGCCGGCGAGGTCGCTCAGCAGCTCGGGGTCGATCTTCATGGCGATGCGGCCGGGGAGTACGCCGCCCTGGCGCTTAAGGACGGAGCGCAGTCCCCAGCGAGCGATATCGCTCGAGGTGCAGGCAAGAGATGAGCGGAGGTTCATGAATCCGTTCCTAACGTAAACGACATGGTCGGGTCGAGTGCGTCACTAAAATCCGTAGCGGCGCGCAAATTCCTGGGCAAGCTGCGATACATCTTCGCAGGCGTTGGCCCAGGGGGCAAAGTCGGGGGTATCCGAGATGATGCCGTCCGCTTCCCAAACGGCCTGGTGCGAAAGATCCCAGGGATCGCGTGGCTCGGGCCGGCAGGGAAGGTACGGTGTCTGGTACATGGGGTTCAGCAAGAAGAACGCACCGCCCTCGCAACGGTTAGCGAACTCACGCAGCGCACGCACCGCCGGACGCATCTTGTTCGTTTTGAACAAGAGGATGGTGCGGGCGAGCAGATACCAAGGAGAGTTCTCGAGCGCGTCAGCCCCGATCTCTTCCTCGAGCTGGTGGGCCAGGGCAAAAAAGCCGTCCTGGTCTTCCAGACGAGCGAGGGCGAGCAACACGGTGCCTGCGGCTCGGCTGGGGTAGCCTTCCGCCTTAAGGACGCGGCGGGCGTAGTTGGCGGCAGCACGGTAGCGGGCGCTCGCCATGCACAGCTGCGAGATGGCCTCGAGCGTGTGGAGCCACCCGATAAGAGCCGGCTCGCTCACGGTGAGCTCTGCCGCCGTCACGCCGTCCGTCAAAACTTTGTTGGCCCAGTAGTGCGGGGCTTCCATGTCGAACCCGGGCACGCTTTGCTGCAGGTAATCGGCCGTGGTCGCCTCGAGCTTCATTAGGTCGCCCAGGCAGGCGTCAACGGGCGTGTCGGCCAGGATGATGGCGAGCAGCTGGGCATCGAGGACATACGCATCGACGCGGACGATCTTGAGCAGCTCATCGCGCATATCGTCGAACAGGCGGTTGCGCGTCTGTTCAAACTCCTCATCGCTGCCCATGTCCTCGATGCGATGGAGCTCGTCGAGCAGGTGGCGATGAACACCGGCATAGGACAGCAGCGCCTGGGCATGCTCGGTCTGCGCATACTTGTGAGGGTTGACGCTTACGTCGTTATGGACAAGCTCGCGTGCTGCATCGGTGAGCTCGGGGTGCGACGCAACGTAGGCGCGCTCCAGGTAGGCGGGGATGTAGACGCTCGGATCCATTAGAGGTCTCCTCCCTTAAACGGCAAACCCTGCTCGGCCGCCCGCAGTATGCGCTCATCGATTTGGGAACGCACGATATCGTTGGTGGCGACCCAGGCGGCAAAGCTGGCGTTGTCGGGGGCGCCCAGGCCCTCCTGCAGTACCGGCGTCGCCTCGGACAGCGCAAGGACAAGCTCGTCAGTGGAGCCCGCACCCACGTTGACGCGGGCATAGACGCCATCGGGAAACTCGGTTTGGAAGTAGAGCGCCTCGGCTGCGTGTGGACACGAGCGTGCGAGGATGCGCAAGTAGTGCTCGGCGCCCTCGTAGTCCAGCTCGCGCCAGGCAGCGCTCATCAGCGCGATGAGCGTCCACGGGTCCAAGTCGCGCTCTGCATCTTTGGGGCGGCGGCGCAGCGGGGTATTCGCGAGGTACGGCACGGAGTGAGCGGAGCGAAAGCGTTTGAGCTCCTCGGCGGGGTATTCGAGCTTTGCCATGGCGAGCATTGCGGTGTGGCGGACGCCGGCGGGATCGTTGGGGGCAAAGTCGAGGCTGCGGTTTGCGGCTTCGAGCGACATGCGATAGCGGCCGCTAATGAGGGCGCGCGATGCAAGGGCGGCAAGCCAGCGCAGATAGGGGCGGCGCGTAAGGTCGCCTGCGGCCTCACGCTCGTAGGGGTCCTGCGCCGAGGCGATTTTGAGCGCCAGGTCATGCTCGACCTCATCGCACTTGGACACCAAGTACTGTACGTATTCCTCGTTGGAGCTGGCGGTGAGTGCCGTCAGCATGCGCTGGGCGTCCCAGTTGGCCGGATCGAGCGCGGCTGCCTCGCGGAGCATGTTCTCGGCAGCTGCCTCTTCCTGCTCTGCCTGGGTATCGTCGGGGATAAAGGGAATGCGGTAGTCGACGGCCTCGACCACCTTGGCAATGAGGTGCCCGGCGCGGTCGCGGTCATGCACGATGAGCGGTGCGGGGTTGCGGGTGAATTGTTCCATCAGACGCTCTACGGCGGCAGCGTCGGTGAGCGGGATATTGTCGCGGCGTAAGGCCTCAAGAACGAGGCGATGGCAATCCTCTTGAATGGGATCGAATGCCATGGAGCCTCCTTTGCTGCGGTTAGGGTTCAAATATCTCTATATAAGGTTCTAGTTTACCCGCATGTGGTACACCGGGGGTGCCGCACTTGGACTTGCACCTTTGCACCACGAAGACGGATGTCGCACAAATGTCGGCACCTTGGACGACCGAGTGGTATCACGGTGCCGCAAACGGTCGATTTTTGGCGGCGAACGGTGCATATTTTGGAGGGGCACCGTCCCGCCCGGGATATGTGGCCAACCTTGATAAAACGTTTGCCCAGCTTGGGACAATAACCGCAACGCAAGAGGTTCCAAGGATAGAAAAAACGTTTCATCATTGGCGGCTTTAGGTGAATAACTGACCAACCAGAACGGTAAAATAGTGTTTGTCTGAGCGTTGAGACGTTTAGACATCGCGCATTGTCATCGCCGGCAACGCGCAAACCGGTCCTAACGGAGCCAATTGGGTGCTCCGTTATATACGCAAGTCTAAGAGGGGCTTGTTTAGGAGGCACAGTATGGGACGTTTTACCAATCCTCGCGATCTGTACTTTGGTGAGGGCGCTCGCCACGAGGTGAAGAACCTCAAGGGCAAGAAGGCCATCATCGTTTCTGGCGGCAGCTCTATGCGCCGCGGCGGGTTCCTGCAGGACGTTGAGGCCGACCTCAAAGAGGCCGGCATGGAGGTCAAGCTGTTCGAGGGCGTCGAGTCCGATCCCTCCATCGAGACCGTCATGAAGGGCGCAGCCGCTATGCGCGACTTCGAGCCCGACTGGATCGTTGCTATCGGTGGCGGTTCGCCCATCGATGCTGCTAAGGCCATGTGGGTCTTCTACGAGTACCCCGAGGAGTCCTTCGATAACATCATCCAGCCGTTCAGCTTCCCTGAGCTGCGTCAGAAGGCTCATTTCTGCGCCATCTCCTCTACCTCCGGCACCGCTACCGAGGTCACCGCGTTCTCCGTCATTACCGACTACGCCAAGGGCATCAAGTACCCGCTAGCCGACTTCAACATCACCCCTGATGTCGCCATCGTCGACCCCGAGCTCACCTACACCATGCCCGCCAAGCTGTGCGCTCACACCGGCATGGATGCTCTGACCCACTGCATGGAGGCCTACGTTTCCACCTGCGCCTCTATGTTCACCGACGCCAACGCTCTGCACGGCATCCGCGAGATCGTCGAGTGGCTGCCCAAGTCCTATGCTGGCGACCATGAGGCCCGCCAGCACATGCACGAGGCTCAGTGCATCGCCGGTATCGCCTTCTCCTCGGGCCTGCTCGGCATCGTTCACTCCATGGCTCACAAGACCGGTGCTGCCTTCGAGAACGGCCACATCATCCACGGTGCCGCTAACGCCATGTACCTGGGCAAGGTCATCCAGTGGAACTCCAAGGATCCCCGTGCTGCCGAGCGTTACGCTTACGTGGCCAAGGAGATCCTGCACCTTCCCGGCGAGACCAACGAGGAGCTCATCGCCGCGCTCGTCCAGAAGATCCGCGACCTCAACGACCAGCTCAATATTCCGCAGTCCATCAAGGATTACGCGAATGGTGGCGTGAAGGTCGACGCCGAGAACCCGCAGATGGTTTCCGAGGAGGAGTTCCTCGCCAAGCTGCCCGAGATCGCCGCGAACGCCGAGCAGGACGCATGCACGCCCGAGAACCCGCGTGAGACCAAGGCTGCTGACTTCGAGAAGATCCTCAAGGCCTGCTACTACGACACCGACATCGATTTCTAATCGACTCTTGTTATCGTAACGAGGGGCTCCGCACGTATCCGTACGGAGCCCCTTTCTTTTTTAGAGAATGGGATAGTTATGGCTGCAATTTTCAATAGCCCCAGCAAGTACATCCAGGGTCCGGACGAGCTCGCCAAGCTCGGCTCCTATGTCGAGCCGCTCGGCGCTAAGGCCCTCGTCATCGTGACGCCTTCGGGCAAGAAACGCGTCGGTGCCAAGATCGAGGGCGGCTTTGCCGAGGCTAAGGCCGAGCTGCTGTTTGAGGACTTTAACGGCGAGTGCTCCAAGGGCGAGGTCGATCGCCTGGTTGCGCTCGCTCGCGACAACGGTTGCGACATCATCGTCGGCGTCGGTGGCGGCAAGATCCTCGACACCGCGAAGGCCGTCGCCTATTACCTGGAGTCCCCGGTTATCATTTGTCCCACCATTGCTTCGACCGACGCCCCGTGTTCGGCGCTTTCGGTGCTCTATACCGATGACGGCCAGTTCGACAAGTATCTCTTCCTTAAGGCAAACCCCAACATTGTCCTGATGGATACGACGGTTATCGCAGCGAGCCCGGTGCGCCTGACGGTTTCCGGTATGGGCGATGCGCTTGCAACCTATTTCGAGGCTCAGGCGACGCACGATGCCGACGGTGGTACTTGCGCCGGCGGCAAGGGCGGCATGGCCGGCCTGGCGCTCGCTAAGCTCTGCTACGAGACGCTTATGGCCGATGGCGTCAAGGCCAAGGTTGCGCTGGAGAAGGGTGCGCTGACGCCTGCCGTCGAGCACATCATTGAGGCCAACACGCTGCTCTCCGGTATTGGCTTTGAGAGCTCGGGCCTTGCTGCTGCTCATGCCATCCACAATGGCCTGACGATGCTGCCCGAGTGCCACGGCATGTATCACGGCGAGAAGGTCGCCTTCGGCACCATCGTCCAGCTGGTACTCGAGGATGCTCCGACCGAGAAGCTCGAGGAAGTCTTGGGCTTCTGCATTGAGCTGGGCCTGCCGGTCACGATGAAGGAACTTGGCGTTGCCGAGCTTACGCACGAGAAGGCCATGATTGTTGCCGAGGCCGCCTGCGCACCCGATGACACCATGTGCAACATGCCGTTTGAGGTGACGCCCGAGATGGTCGCAAACGCCATTCTGGGTGCCGACGCGCTGGGCCACTACTATCTTATGGATGAGTAAATCAAGCTAAGGAAGGGGCAAAGCCAACAGATGGCTTTGCCCCTTTTTTGCTATGGTGCAAAGGGGTCAGGTTACTTTGCACCAATCGTTGCTTGATGAAGGGTGGATTCTCGTATGGCGCTTCCTATGGTTTATGGCGGTCCCGGCCGGTATGTTCAGGGACCGGGGGAGCTTTCGCGTCAAGGCAGGTATTTGTCATGGTTGGGAAGCGCTGCCTATGTCTTGTTTGACCAGGGCACCGAGGATCGGCTGTGCAGGCAGATCGTCGATGGATTTCTGGACGAAGATCTAAGCGAGCCGTTCTTTAAGATTTATGACGGTCCGTGTACAGAAGAGGCCGTTGTCGAAATGGCTAAGGAAGCCCAGGCCGAGTATTGCGACATGGTGGTGGGTATTGGCGGCGGCAAAATGCTCGATATCGCCAAGGCCGTTGCGTTTTATGCCGAATTGCCGTTGTGCGTATGCCCCACGGCGGCTTCGATGGACGGTCCGTGCAGCGCGATTTCCGATGCCGATCTGCAGGGTGTTGCAAATGCGGTCTTTAGAAACGAGCGCAATATGGCCAACGAGCAGGCCAAGGTGACCAAACAAAAACTCGTGCAGCTCATGTGCGAGGCATAGTTTGGCGCTTGATTGACCTTGTGCAATCGAGACGGCGATAGGCCATAGACTATTTGCCTCAAAGGTACTCCGCGTGTAATTTGCCCGAGGCGTGGGCCGATAGCGTATCATTATCTCTTGCTTGTTTGCACTGCTCAGGGAGGGGCCGCGCATGGCGCAGGAACACGATCTGTTTGATGACATTATCGAGATCAGCAAGGGTTTCGACTTTCTTAAAAACCCGCTTGGCGGCGTGACCGATGCACTCGATCCGTCGGCGCCGCAGTGGAATCCTGCCGACTACAAGGAGCGCCCGCGCGGCAACACCATTCCGTGCCTGACCTGCAAAAACGAAAAGAGCGGCTGCACCGCGTGCATGGACGTGTGTCCGGTCAACGCTATCGAGGTCGAGGAAGATGCCATTGAGATCCTCGACTCCTGTCGCAAGTGCGGCCTGTGCGCCGCTGCCTGTCCGACCGAGGCGATCATCTCGCCGCGCCTGGCGCCCAAAAACCTGTATGACGATATCGTCTCTGCTGCTACGAGCCACGAGACCGCCTACGTCACCTGCACGCGCGCCCTCAAGCGCATGCCGCGCGAGAACGAGGTCGTCGTCGCCTGCGTGGGCGATATTACTGCCGAGACCTGGTTCTCGGTGCTGGCCGACTATCCCAACGTGAGCGTCTACCTGCCACTGGGCGTGTGCGATAAGTGCCGCAACACCGGTGGCGAGGATATTCTGGGCGAGGCCATTGCCACTGCCGAGGAGTGGGCCGGTACGGGCATGGGCCTGGAGGTCGACCCCAAGAGCCTCAAATGCCATAAGCGCCGCGAGTACGAGCGTAAGGAGTACATGGATAAGATTGCCCGCACCACGGGCCTAACCGTGACTAAGCTCAACCCGGCGACTGCGGCACTGGCCTCGGTGACGCAGAAGTTGAGGGCCCACCGTCACCAGATCACGCAGCTCGAGCGCACGCTCAACACCATGTGCGGCACCACGACGACTAAGCGTCGCCGTTCGCTTACGCACGGACGCCAACTGGTGCTCTCGACGTTGCAAAACCACCCCGAGCTTGCCCAGAACATGCAGGTGAGCACGCCGGAATGCGATTTTGACAAGTGCACGTCGTGCGGCGAATGCGTCAACGTGTGCCCCACGTTTGCCTGCGATTTGGTGGGAAGCGGTCGCTTTGCACTGGAGTCCACGTATTGCCTAGGTTGCGGAGCCTGCGTCAAGGTGTGCCCCGAGCATGCGCTTAAGTTGGTTGAGCATGATGCATCCAACCTGGTCGTCGTCGATCCCGAGGCCGAGGAAAAGGCCGCCCAGAAGGCCAAGGCCCACGAGGAGGCCGAGAAGGTCAAGGCCGAGGCAAAGGAAAAGCTCAACAAGATGCTCGACCAAGTGGAGAAGCTCGCGGACTAGCTAAACGAGCGTAAATGATGGCCGGTGGGACAGGTACTGCCCCGCCGGCCAAAAAAAGTTGCGGTGGGATAGTTCCTGTTTTGCCCTTAAGCTGGCCATGCTAGGAACTATCCCACCGCAACTAATAAACGGTTAGTTCATGCTGCTTTGGTGGCCGGTTCGACCGGTACCGTTGCGCGTCACGGTTTCATGGAGCAAAAAGAACCCGGGGACCTGTTTGGTCTCGGTGTATTCCATAAGGATGCCGTCGGCGTTGTAGGTCTGCCCGCGTATAACGGCGAGTGCGTTAAAGTCGTCGAGATCGAGCACGCGCGCATCTTCGGGCGTGGGATGCTCAATTGTTACATCGCGTTTGCCCGTGGCAATCTTAATGCCAAGATCTTCTTCGAGGTAACGATAGATCGAGTCGTTGACAATCTCGGGTGTCAGCCCCGGTACTTGTGAGCTTAGGTAATAGGAGTCGTCGGAGCACACGGCTTGTCCGTCTGCATAACGGATGCGTTTGGCGCGTGTGAGCTCACAGCCTTCGGGAAACCCGGTAATCTTGGAGAGCGCCTTGCTGCAGATGAGGAGCTCAAAGACGGTGGTGACAGTCTTGAGCTCAAAGCCTCGGTTGACCGCGATTTCCTTAAAGGTCTCGAGTCCGCCGCCACCACGACTCTTCTCGTCACTGATGTTGCGAATGACGCGCATGCCTTTGCCTTGCTGGGGGAGCACGTAACCATCTGCCGCAAGCATCGAGATGGCGCGACGGACCGTCATGCGCGAACAGTCAAACAGCTGCGTGAGCTCAGTCTCCGAAGGCAGATAGCTCTGATAGGCGTATGTGCCGTCGTCAATCGACTGCTTCACGTTGTCATAAATAGTTTGGAAGATGGCTCGCGCCATGACGGTCTCCTAGAGCTGGGTGCGTGAACGACGGATGAGGGCCGTCCGCGCAGGTGTCAATCGATTTACTTGCTGGGGTCGATTATATATTTACCCATGGCACGCAGAGCCGGGTCTGACAGGATGGCGCCGAGTTCGTCGAGGGAAGCCACCTTGGCGACCATCGAGGATACGTCGAGCCTGCCAGAGTCGATGAGCTCGAGCGCGCGACGCTGCGTATAAGGGTTGATGTAGGACGAGGTGAGCACAAGCTCCTTCTGGAAGACCTCGAAGGGCTTGACGGTGATTGTCTCATCGGGCTTGGTAAGTCCGAACATCATAACCGTGGCCTTATGGCCGGCGATTCTAATGGCCTGCTCAATGGTGACGGGCTTACCGACACATTCGATTACAACGTCGACGTTGCCGACGCCCTCCTGCTTCAGGCGGGCCGGGACGTCCTCGTGGATGGAATCAATTGCCAGGTCGGCGCCGAGTTTGAGCGCAACCTCGCGCTTGCCTTCGACGGGTTCGAGCAAGACGACCTTGGTGGCGCCGGCGTTTTTGGCAAGCTGCATCATGAGCAGACCGATCATGCCACCGCCGATAACGACAACTGTGCTGCCGGGCTTGATGTTGCACATATCGATGCCGTGCAGACAGCACGCCACGGGCTCGGTCATGGCACCCTGCTCGAAGCTGGTGTGCTCGCCCAACTTGTAGACTTGCTGCATATCGACGGAGCAGTACTCCGCAAAGCCGCCGTTAACGGTGGTGCCGTAGCCGGTCATATGCTCGCAGTAGTGGTTGATTCCGTCACGGCAGGGTTCGCAGCAGCCGCAGGGATGGTTTGGGTCGATGCACACGCGATCGCCCGGTTTAAAGTCGGCGACGTCGCTGCCTACGGCCTCGACAACGCCCGCAAACTCATGACCAAGGATCGTGGGCGGGGTAACGTCGGCTGCGCCCTTGTCGCCTTCATAGATATGAACGTCGGTACCGCAGACGCCGCAAGCCTTGACGTTGATCAGAACGTCGCGCTTGCCCACGGCCGGCTTTGTCGAATCCTCGACCCTGAGATCGTGCTTTCCATAGAAGACCGCGCTTTTCATGGTGACTCCTTAACGTGGTGGTGAATGTTGTAATGAAGTATAGGTATGTCTGCAAATATAGACAAGCATATCTAGACAAGTAAAAAAGAAATATGAATTGCAGCTATCAGCTATATCAGATTTAGCAGGCGAAATACTGGACATATACCGTTTACGACCAATAATCAACCGTTTACCGACCGTAGTATTTATACTAACTTGTCTAGATAAGTGATATGATAAAAATAGAAGCGCAAGAAGTCAGGGAAGCGGGCCCACCCGTCCTATTGCACGAGGTACACGCAAACGGCGCGTCTGCGGTCTCGAGTGAAGCCAAAACCGCAGCGCTCCGAATGAAGAGAGGGGGATTCCCCGTCATGATGCAAAAGATACAACGTTTCGGCGGTGCAATGTACACGCCTGCAATTCTTTTCGCATTTTCCGGAATCGTCGTCGGCCTGGGTACGTTGTTTACCACCGAGGCGATCTTTGGCGAGATGGCCACTGCGGGTCATCTTTGGTTTGATTGCTGGAATGTGCTGCTCCAGGGTGGTTGGACGCTCTTTAACTAGATGCCGTTGCTGTTTTGCGTAGCGTTGCCAATCTCGCTCGCGAACAAGCAGAACGCTCGCTGCTGCATGGAGGCTTTGGCCATCTACCTTACCTTCAACTACTTTGTAAGCACAATCTTGGGGCAGTGGGGCCCTGTCTTTGGGGTCGACTACTCTGTCGAGGCGGGCAGCGGTACTGGTCTTGCCACTATCGCAAGCATCAAAACGCTTGATATGGGCATCATGGGCGCGCTTATCATTTCGGGTATTGCCACGATGCTTCACAACAAGTACTTCGACACCGAACTTCCTGAGTGGTTGGGCGTGTTCTCGGGCTCCGTGTTCATCTATATGATCGGTTTCTTCGTTATGGTTCCGGTCGCTATTATCGCCTGCCTGGTATGGCCGCATGTTCAGGCTGCTATCGCCGCCTTCCAGGGATTCATCCTTTCCGCCGGTACGTTTGGCGTGGGCGTCTTTGCTTTCTTCGAGCGCGTGCTGATTCCTACAGGCCTGCACCACTTTATCTATACGCCGTTCTATTACGACAACGCGGCGGTCAACGGCGGCATCTTTGCTGCTTGGGCCAACATCCTGCCCCAACTGGCTGCCGATCCGAGCATTGCTCTTAAGGATGCCGCACCCTGGGCTGCCTATACCTGCCCTGGTTGGACTAAAGTCTTCGGCTCGCTTGGCGTCGCCATTGCGTTTTATATGACCGCCAAACCCGAGCGCAAGCAGCGCGTCAAGGCTCTGCTCATTCCCGTCACCCTTACCGCTATGCTTTGCGGTATTACCGAGCCGCTTGACTTCACCTTCCTGTTCATCGCGCCCGGCCTGTTCGTCGTCCACTGCGTGCTCGGAGCGCTTGGCTGCATGGCTCAAAACCTCCTTGGCGTCGTGGGCATCTTCGACGGCGGCATCATCTCGATGCTCTCGTGGGACTGGCTGCCCCTTTGGGCCGCACACGGTCTGCAGTACGCCATCTCCATCCTTGTCGGTCTGTGCTTTACCGCTCTTTGGGTCGTGGTCTTCCGTTTCCTGATCGTCAAGTTCGACTTTAAGACCCCCGGTCGCGAGGATGACGATGTTGAGGTCGAGCTCAAGTCCAAGGCCGACTACAAGCAAAAGCAGGGCGGTGCTGCTGCTAGCAAATCGGTCGCCCAGAGTAAAGATGATGAGCGCTTGGTGCTTGCCGAGAACATCCTCGATCTACTCGGTGGCACGGATAACATCATCGATGTAACTAACTGCGCCACCCGTCTGCGCGTTAACGTCAAGGATAAGGGCGCCGTTGCACCCGAGGCTTCCTTCAAGGCGATCGGTACGCATGGCTTGGTGATCCAAGGCCAGTCAATCCAGGTCATCATCGGCCTTGCTGTCCCGCAGGTTCGCGAGAAATTCGAGAGTCTTCTGTAAACCATCGTCCATCGAAACAATCGGCCTTGCAGAGCCGATATGCACCGCAAGGCCGATTCTAGAGATAGAAACTCCACTTCTAGGTAACAATTCCAAACCGTACAGGCCGCGTGCGGGGATGGATTGAGCAAGCGGCCAGAATGAGGAGGACATCATGTCCAAGAAAAACTATGCCGTGACCATTGCCGGCGGTGGCTCTACCTTCACTCCGGGCATTGCCCTGATGCTGCTTGAGGAGCGCGACCGCTTCCCGGTCAACAAGGTGACCTTCTACGACAACAACGCCGAGCGCCAGGAGACCGTGGCCAAGGCCTGCGAGATCTACTTCCACGAGAACGCCCCCGAGGTTGAGTTTAGCTACACCACCGACCCCGAGACCGCATTCACCGGGACCGACTTCGTCCTTGCTCACATCCGCGTTGGCCTGTACGCCATGCGCGAGCTCGACGAGAAGATTCCTCTCAAGTACGGCTGCGTTGGCCAAGAGACCTGCGGTGCCGGCGGTATCGCCTACGGCATGCGCTCCATCGGTGGTGTCATCGAGATCCTCGACTACATGGAGAAGTACAGCCCCAACGCCTGGATGCTCAACTACTCCAACCCCGCGGCCATCGTCGCCGAGGCCTGCCGCGTGCTGCGCCCCAACAGCCGCATCATCAACATCTGCGACATGCCGATCGACCTTATGGATAAGATGAGCCGTATGTGCGGCATCAAGGATCGTCGCGAGCTGCAGTACAGCTACTACGGCCTCAACCACTTTGGTTGGTGGAGCAAGATCTACGACAAGGATGGCAACGACCTCATGCCGCAGATTAAGGAGCACATGGCTAAGAACGGCTACCTGGACGGCATCGAGCACGAGGCCGGTAAGGAGCAGCATGTCGAGGAGAGCTGGATTCACACCTTCGGCAAGGCCAAGGATGTCTATGCTGTCGATCCCGAGACGATTCCCAACACCTACCTCAAGTACTACCTGTACCCGGACTATGTTGTCGAGACGTCTGACCCCAACTACACTCGCGCCAATGAGGTTATGGACGGCCGCGAGAAGAAGGTCTTTGGCGCTTGCCGCGACATCATCGCCAAGGGTACTGCCAAGGACGGCGGCTTTGAGCCCGACGTACACGCCAACTACATCGTCGACCTTGCCTGCGCACTGGCCGAGAACACGCTCGAGCGCTTCCTGCTGATCGTCCCCAACGATGGTGCTGTGCCCAACTTCGACCCGACGGCCATGGTCGAGGTGCCTTGCATCGTCGGTTCCAACGGCTTTGAGAAGATCTGCCAGGGCCCGATTCCGCAGTTCCAGAAGGGCCTGATGGAGCAGCAGGTTTCCGTTGAGAAGCTCGTTGTCCAGGCTTGGGTCGAGGGCAGCTACCAGAAGCTCTGGCAGGCACTCACGCTCTCCAAGACCATTCCTTCGGCGAGCGTTGCTAAGCAGATCCTGGACGAGCTCATCGAGGCCAACAAGGATTTCTGGCCCGAGCTTAAGTAAGGACTACTGTCTCGAACTCTCACGCATCTCTGCTTCATTTGCGCCGCCGCGGTGTCCGGATTCGCCCGGATGCTGCGGCGGCGCTATACTTATACGGTTTGAAGTACCTGTACCAAAAGGAGCTGTCGTGTCCCTTTCCATCGGTATCGTGGGCCTGCCCAACGTGGGCAAGTCGACGCTGTTCACCGCGCTTACCAAAAAGACCGGCCTTGCCGCCAACTACCCGTTTGCCACGATCGACCCCAACGTGGGTATCGTCGATGTGCCCGATAGCCGCCTGCAAAAGCTTGCCGACATCGTCAACCCCGGTCGCATTGTGCCGGCGACGGTCGAGTTTGTCGACATCGCGGGCCTGGTGAAGGGCGCTAACGAGGGCGAGGGCCTGGGCAACCAGTTCTTGGCAAACATTCGCGAGACCGATGCCATCTGCGAGGTCGTGCGCTACTTTAAGGACCCCAACGTCATGCGTGAGGTGGGCCGCACGGGCGAGTTCGTCGATCCCGCCGGCGATGCCGACACCATCATGACCGAGCTCATCCTGGCCGACATGGGCACGCTCGAGAAGCAGCTGCCCAAGCTCGAGAAGGAGGCCAAGCGCGACAAGGAACTCATGCCCAAGTTCGAGGTCGCTAAGCGCCTGCTTGCCTGGCTCAACGAGGGCAAGCGCGCCGCGTCCATGGAGATGACCGACGAGGAGCGTGCCGCTGCCAAGGGTCTGTTCCTGCTCACTATGAAGCCCATCCTGTATGTGGCCAACGTGGACGAGGACATGCTCAACGACGATCTGGCACCCATCGACGGCGTCAAGCCGCTGCCCATCTGCGCCAAGATCGAGGCCGAGCTTTCCGAGCTCGATCCCGAGGACGCCGCCGACTACCTGGAGAGCCTGGGCCTGGAGCAGCCCGGCCTGGACGTGCTCGCTCAGGCGGCCTACAAGCTGCTCGGCCTGCAGTCGTTCTTTACGGCCGGCGAGATGGAGGTCAAGGCCTGGACGGTTCGTCAGGGCGCGACCGCCCCGCAGGCCGCCGGCGTCATCCACACCGACTTTGAGCGCGGCTTTATTAAGGCCGAGGTCATTGGCTATGACGACTACATCGAGCTCGGCGGCGAGCAGGGCGCCAAGGCCGCCGGCAAGCTGCGTATTGAGGGCAAGGACTATGTCATGGCCGATGGCGACGTCGTGCACTTCCGCTTCAACGTGTAAGGACGACGCATATGTTTAAATATGGCAAAAAAGCTGGCTACATGGGTATTGCGCTGCTCGTACTTGCGGTGATTCCGCTGGTGGTTGCAGCGTGTGTTATCCCCAACATTGGCCCCGAGGTGGCAACGAAGTTTAACGCCGCCGGTGAGGTGACGCGCTGGGGCAAGAGCTACGAGTTGCTGGCACTGCCGGTGCTCAACCTGCTGCTGAGCGTGGCGACGTACTTTACGGCGGGACGCCAGGCAAAGAACAACGAGGACTCCGCTGTGATGGCACGTCTTGCGTGCGAGCGCTACCTGCGCAACGGCTGCATCACGGGCGTGTTCCTCAACGTAATCAACGTCTACTTTATGTATTCGGCGATTACTGGAACGGGCTTTGGCTTTGGTTTCTAGCTTGTCCTTTTAGGCAACGAGCCTGCACGCATATTCAATGGCTGCTGCGAGGCCGCCGCTCGATCGTGGTTTAAAGACCATGTCGGCGGCGGCCTCGTTTTCGTATCCGGCGCCGCGAAGGGCAAGTGCGATACCGGCTTCCAGGAGAAGGGGCAGACCTCGTTGGCTGGTTGCGATTACGGCAGCCTGCTTGAGCGGGCAGCTGTGCGCTTGGCATTGGATGGCAAGTTCACCTTGCGCCGGGCAAGGGACCAGAACGGCGGCGACGCGACTTGATAGCAATGCAAATGCTGTGCGCTCATCGGGCGAAAGGCATTCTGCTTCAACGACGACGAGCTTGGGCGGTGCGCTGTTTGTGCGAAGCGTGGCTCGGTACATGCGGACCGAAGAACCCGACATAGAAAACTCCTGTGTATTCGGCAAAACGTAAACTATAGTTTACGTTTATGTTCGGCTCCATTTCAAACTCGGCTGCATGGACGAACGTGCGAAACAGATTCTTGGCAGGCGGGTCGAAGAGACACGCAGGGACCTTGGTATCTCCAAGGTTGATTTTTGTGTGGCGACAGGAATCAGCCGACCCTACCTCGACCGAATCGAAGATGGAACGGCAAATTTCACGCTCAAGGTTCTATTTAAGATCGCGCCCGCACTCGGCATGACGGTGTCAGAGCTTCTCGAGGGCATCGAATAGGGGATACCCGTCGACAACTGAATTACGCCATCGGGATGCGGTCGTGGTTGACTTGGCTGTAGAACAGGCGCTGAATCTCGGCCGCATCACGTGACTGGCCGAGTGCCCACATGGTTTTGGCCACGAGCGTCTCGGTGGTCATGTCGTCGCCGCGCAGAATGCCCGGATGATCGGCGTAAGCCCGGCCGACCTCATAAACGCCCAAATCGAGGCCCTCTTCAGGGACCTGCGTGGTCATAACGACAGTACGGCCCGAATCGACCCAGCGGAAAATTGCCTCTTGGAACGACTCGCCCGACTCGCCAAACTCGGGGACGCCGCCAATGCCAAAGGTCTCTAGGATTACAGCATCGTAGCTATCGGCAAGAGCGTCGAGGATGCCCGGGTTTACGCCGGGCGTAAGCTTGAGTACAAATACGCGCGGGTCGATGCTGTCGTAGAAACGCACCGGGTTTTCGCCCTGATGCGTGCCGTGAAGCCCGTTGCGCACGATGCGGTCGTTGCGGATATAGGCGATGGGCGGATAGTTGACGCTGATGAACGCGTTAAAGCTCATGGTGCGCTGCTTGCGGGCTCGCGTGCCGGCAATGGCGACGCCGCCAAACACGATCGATACGTCGTGCGAGTGCTCGTCGAGCGCATAGAGCAGGCTCTGGTACAGGTTGAGTTTGGCATCAGTAAAAGGGTTGCCCATGGGCTTTTGCGAGCCGGTGAGCACGATGGGCTTGGGGCTGTCCTGAATCAGGTAGGAAAGCGCCGCCGCGGTGTAGCTCATGGTGTCGGTGCCGTGTAGAATCACGAAGCCGTCGTGGTCGGCATAACCCTCGACGATGACGTCGCGGATGCGCATCCAGTCGCCGGGACGCATGTTGGTGCTGTCGATGTTCATGGGCTGCACGACGTCGAGCTCGCAGAGGCCCGAGATCTCGGGGACGCTCTGGGCGAGCTCCTCACCGGTCAGGGCGGGGGAGAGGCCGTTGCCGTCCTCGGTCGATGCGATGGTGCCGCCCGTGGCGATGAGAAGGATGCGCTTCATGCTGGTATTCCTATCGTATTTGCCGCCGCAGAGGCGGAGTCGTTCGGCAGTATTGTGGCACAGAGCGTCCAATGTGCAAACGTATTACATCATCTGTAACGTCTGGTAACACTTCGATTGCCGTCAAATAGAGGTCCAGGTCATGCGTTTGCCGTGCGCTGATGGCTGCGAGGGACGAGAAACCCCATATAACGTGTACACTATGGAGGTTATTTTCGTTCATTCACGCGGGTGGGCACCGGCTCCCCGCCAACAAGAGGGGGAACCATGGATCAAAAGGCTTCCGCAAAGGTCCTCGTACTCGACTTTGGTGCGCAGTACGGTCAGCTCATTGCCCGTCGCGTCCGCGACCTCAACGTGTATTCTGAGATTGTCCCCTGTGGCATCTCGGCCGATGAGATTCGCGAGATGAACGCCTCTGCACTCATCCTTTCCGGCGGTCCGGCTTCCGTGTATGCCGAGGACGCTCCGTCTATCGATCCCGCCATCTTTGACCTGGGCCTTCCCGTTCTGGGCTTCTGCTACGGCCATCAGATTACGGCCGTGACGCTTGGCGGCAAGGTCGGCCACTCCGAGGTGGGCGAGTACGGCCGCGCTACTATCACGCGCACGGCTGGCGCCAAGCTCTTTAACTCCACGCCTATGGAGCAGACCGTGTGGATGAGCCACCGCGACGCCGTGTCCGAGGTGCCCGAGGGCTTTACCGTTACCGCCAGCACCGACGTGTGCCCGGTTGCTGCCATGGAGTGCCCCGAGCGCAAGATTTTCACCACGCAGTTCCACCCCGAGGTCAAGCACTCCGAGTACGGTCAGCAGCTGCTGAGCAACTTCCTGTTTGAGATCTGCGGCCTGGAGCCCAACTGGAGCATGGACAACCTGGTCGAGACCATGACGGCCGAGTTTCGCGAGAAGGTCGGCGACGACCGCGTGATTCTGGCCCTGTCCGGTGGCGTCGACTCCTCCGTCGTGGCTGCGCTGGGCGCTCGCGCCGTGGGCAAGCAGATGACCTGCGTGTTCATCAACCACGGTCTGCTGCGCAAGGGCGAGCCCGAGCAGGTGGAGGAAGTCTTCACCAAGCAGTTCGATGTCGACTTTATCCACGTCCACGCCGAGGACCGCTATGCCGAGCTTCTGGCCGGCGTGACAGAGCCCGAGGAGAAGCGCCGCATCATCGGTACGCAGTTCTGGAAAGAGTTCTTCGCCGTGGCGCAGCAGCTCGAGACCGACGGCAAGCCGGTCAAGTATCTGGCTCAGGGCACCATCTACCCTGACATCATCGAGTCCGGCGCTCGCAAGACGGGCGGCAAGACGGCCACCATCAAGAGCCACCACAACCTGATCCCGTTCCCCGAGGGCGTGCACTTCGACCTTATTGAGCCGCTCGACCACTTCTTTAAGGACGAGGTCCGCGCGCTTGGTCTGGCGCTGGGCCTGCCGGGTCACATCGTGTTCCGCCAGCCTTTCCCGGGCCCGGGTCTGGCCATCCGCATTATCGGCGCGGTCGACAAGGAGAAGCTCGAGATCCTCAAGAACGCCGACGCCATCGTGCGCGAGGAGCTGGATGCCTACAATCAGCGTCTGTTTGAGCAGACCGGCGAGCGCAACTCCGAGCACAGCTGCTGGCAGTACTTTGCGGTCCTGCCCGACATTAAGTCCGTCGGCGTCATGGGCGACGAGCGCACCTACCAGCGCCCGATCATCCTGCGCGCCGTCGAGTCCAGCGATGCCATGACCGCCGACTGGGCCAAGCTGCCCTACGACGTACTGGCCCGCATCTCCGGCCGCATCGTTGCCGAGGTCCCCGGCGCCAACCGCGTGTGCTACGACATCACGTCCAAGCCGCCCGCGACGATCGAGTGGGAGTAGGCTGACAGGGTTCTGACCTGCACTTTTGAGTGCCGCACTTTGCTCCTGAGTTTCGTTTCGTACGAGAGTTACGGCAAAGCCACCAGCGACATTGGTGAGTAAACTCGATTATCGAGCCTCCGTTCCCATGTTGGAACGGAGGCTTTTTCTTTGTCGTTTTACTCCCCTTCACCTGCGATTTCGCGATTTACTCCCCGTGTTTCAAGATGGAAGTGTTTGGTTGCGAGCCACGCCGGTGTGAGGGCCTGAGTCGTCAGGCCCCGCACAGGGGGACCGCGATGGTGGCCACCGCGCCGCCCGAGGGGCCGTTGGCGAGCGAGACGGAGCCCCCATGGGCACTCGCGGCCTCGGAGGCGACGTGGAGGCCGAGCCCGTAGTGGCGGCCACCGTCGCGCGAGGAGCGGGAGGAGTCGTCTGTGAAGAGGCGCTCGCAGCCGCGTTCGAGGGCGGCGGGGGAGAAGCCCGGTCCGTCGTCGGCGACCTCGATGACGAGGCGCCCGCCCGCGACGTCGCAGGAGACAGCCACGCGCGAGCGTGCGTGCTCGGCGGCGTTGGCCACGAGGTTCGCGGCGGCTCGCGCCAGGCTGGTTCGGTCGAGCGGGGCCACGGGCGCGCCCGCGACAGCGGGGCCCGTGGCTGCGTCGAGCGTCACGCCTCGCGCCCGGGCGATCTGGGCGGCCTCGGCGAGGACCTGTTCGCAGAGCTCGGCCGGCCGCATGGGGGCCCTCTCCGCCCTGCCGGACCCGCGCGAGGCCTCGATGAGCAGGCGCACGTAGCCGTCGAGCCTTTCGACACTGCCGGCTATGTCGCGCGCGGCAGCCGCGAGGTCGGCGTCTTTCTCGTCTTCCAGCTCCTCCGCCACGAAGTCGGCGTTGGCGCGCAGCACGGTGAGCGGCGTCTTGAGGTCGTGGGCGAGCGACGCCACCTGCTCGCGCTGCCCCCGCTCCGCGGCCCAGCGGGCCTCGAGTGACTCGGCGAGGGAGGTCCGCATGGCGTCCATCGCGGCGAGGACGTCGTTCACCTCGCGCACGTTGGTGCTGCCGACCGCGAAGTCGAGCTCCCCCGCGCCGACGCGCCCCGCCGCCTCCGCGAGCGGCGCCATCTTGCGCGAGATCACGCGGCTCGCGCGGCGCGCCACGAGCGCGAGCGCGAGCGCGCTTCCCGCAGCGGCGCCGACGAGCATGAGATTCTGCGGGTTGGGAAGCAGGCCGGCGAGGTCGCGCGAGACCCACTGCGGCAGGTACTCGCTGACGAGTGCGCAGGCCCCGCCGCCCTTGAGCGGGAACGCGGCGTAGGTGAGGCCCGAGCCCCCGCCCTCGATCTCCACTGTGCCCGGATCCGTGGCGAGTGCCGCACGGGCCATTTCCGTCGCGTCCTCGAGCCACGTGCCCTCGAGGTCTGTCATCAGCACGTATCCGTCCTTATTCAGGATGAGGTAGCGGTACGCCGTCGGCACGTCCTGCTGCCCGCAGACGCCGTCGCGTGCCAGTCCCTCCGCGACCTCGCGCGCATTGGCCGGCCCCCAGCTTGCCTCGTAGACGAAGCCCGCGTCGATCGCCGCGGAGAGCGCCATGAACGCGGCGAGCCACGCCGTGGCGACCGCCGCGAACGCGTAGGCGAAGTAGCGCGCGATGACGAAGGAGAGCGGCATGCCCCCGCGACCTCGCGCCCCGGTCCTCAGATCTGCCACTTGTACCCCATCCCCCAGACGGTCGCGATCGGATCGGCTCCGGCCTCGGAGAGTTTCCTCCGGGCGCGGCTGACCTGCATGGATATGGCCGCGTCGTCGGCGTCGCTCTCCCAGCCGAGCACCGCCTCGCGTATCTGCGCGCGGCTCATGACCTGCCCGGGGTGGCGGGCGAGGTACTCGCAGATGGCGTACTCGGTGGGCGTGAGCGGTACGGCCTCGCCGCCCACGGCGAGGCCGCGCGCCCCGAGGTCGATCCGCACCTCCCCGAAGGAGAGGGCGTGCGAGCGCGGCCGGCGCTCACGGCGTAGATGGGCCGCGACCTTGGCGCGCAGCTCCGCGGCCCCGAAGGGCTTGCGGACGTAGTCGTCGGCGCCCAGGCCGTAGCCGGCCACGGCGTCCTCCTCGGCCACGCGCGCGGTCAGGAAGATGATGGGCCCGTCGAAGTCCGGGCGGATCTGCCGCACGAGTTCGAAGCCGTCGAGCCCCGGCATCATGACGTCGCAGAGCACGAGGTCGAAGCGCGAGAGATCCGTCCCCGGGACCGCCGTCGGGTCCGCTGCCTTGACGACCTCATGGCCGTCGCGGCCGAGGACGCGCGCGAGCGCGTCGAGGATCGCCCGTTCATCATCCACTGCCAGTATCCTCGCCATGTTCGACCTCCTGAAACTTCCGTCGGAATTGTACTAGCGCCGCGCTCAGCGGTCCAGAGCCCTGCGCGCAGCCGCGGGCGCGGCCGCCCACATGGCGATCTCAGGGTTGGGAAGCACGCGGTCGGCGATCGAGCGCAGCGCCGACCCCCAGCCGGCGTCGAGCAGGGCATTCCCGCCCAGGACGAGCGCTGCGGAGAGGAGGGCGAGCACGGCGGCGAGCGGCTTCCTACGCATCTGCCCTCCTGTCCTCGAAGCGGCGGAACCAGGCGAGAAGGATGGCGGCGGCTGCCAGGGCGAGCACGAGGCCAGCGAACGCAGTCGTGAGGAGAGGGGCCGCCGCGCGTGCGGCGTCGATGAAGGCCTCTACCCCGAGCGACCCCAGGCGCGCGGGCCAGGCGAGCGGCACCCAGCTCAGGGGCGTCGCCAGGGCACCGGTGAGCTCGCCGGTCATGAGGCCGTGCGCAAGTCCGCCCACTGAGAAGAACGCGAGGAGCATCCCCGCCGCGCCGGCGCAGATGGCGGCGTTGCGGCCGAGGCGCAGGGCCACGCCGAGCCCCAGCGCGTAGAGGGGCAGGCTGCCCAGCACGATGCCCGCCCAGGCGGCCGCAAGCGGAGCGGGCCCGAGCGGCAGGCGCCCGGCGACGGCGAGCACGGCCCCGAACACGCCGAGCGCCACGGCCAGCGCGCCCGCGCCGAGCGCCGCGAGGGCGAGCAGCTTCGCCGCGACGGCGCGCCCGCGCGAGGGGACCGCCGTGAGGTTGGCGAGGCGCCCGGCAGCGCGCTCCTCGTCCACGGCGAGCCCGCAGACGATGGCGGACATGAGCGGCATGAGGGCGCCGAGGAACTGGGCGTAGGCGTCCGCTCCCAGCGCCGGGTCCCATCGGGTTATGGAGAAGTACTCGCCGCAGGCAAGACCGGCTGCCAGGCCGCAGACGAGGTGCACCACTGCGAGCGGGGAGCGCGCCAGGCGCAGGGCCTCGGAGAGCAGGGCCCGCGGGAGAGTCATGCGTGGCGTCGGGTCGGAGAGTCGTGTCACGGCCATCACCTCTCCTCGGAGCGCGCGAACCAGGCCGCGCCCGCCGCCGTGAGCGCGGCGAACGCGAGCGCACAGACCGCAAGGCCCGCCAGTGTGAGCATGCCGTCCGCCGTGAGCGCCCCGCCGAGCGCCATGTCCGCCGCGAGTGGCTCGCCGCTCGGCAGCACGGGGATGAAGCTCGTGGGGATGACCATGCTCGCCGACGGCGGAAAGAGCTGCGGCAGCGGCACCAGCGACCAGGCGAAACCACCCACGAGCTGCGCGGCGAGCGGGCAGAAGATGCCCGCGAGCATGCCGAGCCGCGCCGTGAGGAAGAGCCCTGCGGGGATCATCCACGCCGCGGTCACCGTGTTGACGAGCGCGCAGAGGAGCATCGTGAGCGTGCCCGCGACCGTGAGGCCCTGCGAGGAGAACGCCGATCCCGCGAGGTAGATGCCGAAGACCACGAGGTTCGAGAGCGCGCAGAGCGCGAGGCACCAGAGCGCCTTGGCCCACCAGGCGCGCCTAAGCGGGAAGCCCAGGCCCAGAAGCCCCCGCATCCGCGTGCGAGCGTCCGCCCGCGCGACGCACGCCACCACGAGTGAGAGAGACACGGGCAGGAAGAGCGCGTACCAGTAGTTCCACGCGCTGAAGATCTGCACGCCCCGGTAGGGCATCGCGCCGAGCAGCGGCATCGGCAGCGCCATGAGCACGGCCAGGCGAACCGGTGCCGCGTGGCGCGACTTCAGGGCCTCGGCGCGCAGGCCCGCGAGCAGGCCGCCTTTCTCGCCCGTCATGCCGCCACCTCCCTGCGCGCTCGTCGCCCCTCCCGGCAGACGCTCATGAAGAGTTCCTCGAGGTCCTGCCCGGGTCGAAGCGCATCCTCGTAGGCGAGGCGCCCCCCGTAGATGATGCCGATGGTGTCCGCCATCTGCTGCACCTCGGAGAGGATGTGGCTCGAGACGATCACCGTCGTGCCCGCCGCCGCGAAGCCGCGGATCTGGTCGCGCAGCTCCTCGATGCCGATGGGGTCGAGGCCGTTGGTGGGCTCGTCGAGCACGAGCAGGCGTGGCCGGGCGATCAGCGCCAGCGCGAGCCCCAGGCGCTGCCGCATGCCCATCGAGAAGCGCCCGGCGCGCTTCTTCCCGGTGTCCGCGAGGTCCACGGCGGCGAGCACCTCGTCTACGCGGCTCTCGGGAAGGCCCAGCAGCGTGGTGCGCACGCGCAGGTTCTCGCGCGCGGTGAGGTTGGGGTAGAGCGGCGCCTCCTCGATGAGGCTGCCGATTGCGTAGAGGTCCTCGCGGCGCCAGGCGTGCCCGGCAAAGAGGATCTCCCCGGCCGTCGGCCGCAGCATCCCGCAGATCATCTTGAGCGTTGTCGACTTGCCGGCGCCGTTGGGGCCGAGCAGCCCGTACACCTCGCCCTCGCGGATATGAAGGCTCACGTCGGCCACGGCATCCTGCGCCTGGTCGCCGCGGCCGAAGCGCCTTGTGAGCCCGCGCGTCTCGAGCATGTAACCCATGGGTTCGTCCTTTCTCTTCCGGGCGCGCGGGCCGAGTCGCCGTGCCCGCGCGCCTTATCTTTCGGGTTCACCATCCATGGTGGGGCGCGTTTCTAACGAAGCCGTAACGGCCGTTGGGCTCTTTTGGCGCCAGCCCTTCTCGACCCGCACGCCACTCATGGTATGTTTATCGTGATAACAAGGACGGAGGTGCCCGTGGCACGCAATAAGTACCCGGAGGAGGCGGTCGAGAAGATTCTCGACGTTGCCGAGCGGCTCCTCGTGGAGCGCGGCTACGAGCACACCACGATGATCTGAAGAGCAATACGCTAAATCGAAAAAGGCAAACCCTGGAGACGCGATTTTCGCCATAACGAGCAAGAATATCGAAGATGTCTGCACACCATTGGCGTAGGAAGGGGAACAGCCGGCTGCAATCAGCGGACGCTCTTGCGCGTATGCGACCGAAAGCATTATCCCGAGATACCTAGCATATTTAATCAGGGCTGCCAGTGGCAGCGTGAGGGTAATTTAGCGGTGGCGGTTCTGCCCGCTGCCGTTCCGTGCTGATTCTGGCTTGCGAGGCGATTCTGCTATCCTGCGAGTTGAAAAGGTTCCACTCTGGCGACAAGAGCTCCCCTGCTCTTCCGCGAACAGCGGATAGCCGGGGTGGTCGTTTGTTAGTAGTGCTTTTTGAACGATAAAGTTACCGTGATAATCAAGCGGTTGACTGCCGTTGCCTAAGCAGTCTTGTTATATCGTTGCCGCAGTCCCCGGCGCAGTGCGCAGCTCCTGCCGAATCTTCCGAAAGCGTTCCGGGACTTCGGCAAGCTCCATCTTCTGCGGGGCATCGACCGTACCCGCTTCCTTCGCCGTTTCGTAATACCAGCACTTGTAATCCACCATCTCCATGGTGTGCTGCAATTCCTCCATCTGCTGTTTCAGAACTTCTTGTTGGCGCCGGAACATGGCAAGGCGCAGATCGATGGTGTCGTCTCCTTGCAGCGCCATCTCGATGTACTGCCGGATGTCCTTGATGGACATCCCGGCTTTCTTCATGCAGCCGATCACCTGCAGCCATTCGATATCCGATTCCCGGAACATGCGAATGCCACCGGAGGAGCGCTCCACGAAGGGCAGCAGCCCCTCCTTGTCGTAGTAGCGCAAGGTGGACGCCGCAACCCCCAGCAGCTTCGCCATCTCTCCCACCGTATAGACCATCTGAAAACCCCTCCGAATTATTCCAGAATCCCCTTGACTTAAAGTTAACTTTAAGTTCTAGGATGCACATGAAGTTTAAAGGAAGCATGCTTCCAAACAGAATGTTTGTCAATCATAAGGAGGGGAATCGAACGTGAACAGGCCGTATGTTTTCTGCCACATGATGTGCGCTTTGGACGGAAAGATCATGGGCGGTTACATGGGAACGCCGCAGGGCAAAGCGGCGGGCGATACGTTCTACGACATCGCCTTCGGGAAAGAGCCCTTTTACCATCACCAGGGCTGGCTGTCCGGCAGGGTGACGACGGACGACAACTTCACCTTCTACAGGAAGCCGGACCTGGACGAAGATGCGCCGGCCGTTCCGGCAGGTGATTTCATCGCGCAGCCGGACTTCGGAATGTTCTATGTCTCCGTGGACCCCCACGGCAAACTGGGGTGGGAAAGCAGCACCCTGCGCTATGTGGACACTATCGCCCATGTCGTCGAGGTGCTGACAGAGCAGGTCGGCAACGCCTACAGGGCATTTTTGAGAAAGCTGGGAATCTCGTACATCATCGCGGGAGAAACGGAGCTGGATCACGGTCTGGCCCTTTCCAAGCTGAAAGAAAAATTCAGCATCGAGACCCTGATGCTGGGCGGTGGCGGCGTGCTGAACTGGTCGTTCCTGCAAGCGGGGATGTGCGATGAGATCAGCATCGTGTTGGCGGCGGCGGCAGACGGGAGCCCGGATACGCCGCCGGTTTTCCGAGCCGCAGAAGGCATTTCGGAGAGCAAGGCCCTTGGCTTCACGCTGAAAGAGGCGAAGGCCATGGACGGCGGGGCGGTCTGGCTGCGCTACGGCGTGAATCGATAATCCTAAGCAGGAGGTTTCAATTATGAGGTATGAACGAAAAGAGCAGTTCGAGAAGGTCAACGCATTCGGCACGGGAACGGCGAACACTGCCTATGCCCAATACTTCACCGGCGATTCGTTCCTGAATCCGCTGACCGATCCGGAAGGTGGCCTGTTCGCCGCCAACGTGACCTTCGAGCCGGGATGCCGCAACAACTGGCATATCCATCACGCGGACAAAGGAGGCGGTCAGCTCCTACTCTGTACGGCTGGCGAGGGCTGGTACCAGGAGGAAGGCAAGGCCGCCGTCAGCCTGCACGAGGGCCCCGTCGTGATGATCCCCGCCAACGTCAAGCACTGGCACGGAGCGAAGAAGGACAGTTGGTTCAGCCATATCGCAGTGGAGGTTCCCGGCGAGAATTGCGAGAACGAGTGGTGCGAGCCGGTATCCCATGAAGAGTACGCAAGGCTGTAGGGAGGAACGAAACATGGCAGTCAAGCAGACGGCAGGCAGAGATGCCCTGGGCGAATTCGCCCCGAAATTCGCGGAACTGAACGATGACGTGCTCTTCGGAGAGGTCTGGAGCCGAGAGGGGCAGCTCAGCCTCCGCGACCGCTCCCTCGTGACCGTCGTCGCGCTGATGGCTCAGGGACTTACCGATGAGAGCTTCCGCTATCACCTGGCGGAGGCAAAGAAGAACGGTATTACAAAAGAAGAAATCGCGGAGGTCGTGACCCATGCAGCCTTCTACTGCGGCTGGCCCAAGGCGTGGGCGGTTTTCCGCATGGCAAAGGATGTCTGGGGCGAGGAGTAGAACGATGATCTTGAATGAAACCTACCCGTTGGCAAACGGAGTCCAGGTTCCCAAGCTGGGACTGGGCACCTGGTTCATCGACGATGCCGAGGCGGCGGAAGCCGTTCGCGAGGCGGTAAAGCTGGGCTATCGCCTGATCGACACCGCGCAGGCCTACGGAAACGAACGCGGCGTCGGCGAGGGCGTGCGCACCTGCGGCGTTCGCCGGGAAGAGCTTTTCGTCGCCAGCAAGATCGCGGCAGAGCTGAAGACCTACGAGGATGCGGCGAAGTCCATCGATGAGACGCTGGAGAGGATGGGGCTCGGCTACCTCGACCAGATGATCATCCACTCTCCCCAGCCGTGGGGCGAGTTCCGTGTGGAGAAGCGCTATTTCGAGGAGAACAAGGAGGTCTGGCGTGCGTTGGAGGATGCGCGGGCGGCGGGCAAGGTCAAGGTAATCGGCGTGTCCAACTTCCTGCAAGATGACCTTGAGAACCTCCTGAGCTCTTGCCGCGTGATGCCCATGGTCAATCAGGTCCTCCTGCACATCACCAACACCGATTCGGCATTGGTGGACTTCTGCAAGGCGCAGGGCATCCAGGTGGAGGCATACTCTCCCATTGCCCACGGCGAGGCGCTGAAGAATCCGGCGATCGTTAAGATGGCAGAGAAGTACGGCGTATCTGCCGCCCAGCTCTGCATCCGCTACGTCCTTCAGCTTGGAGCCGTCGCGCTTCCCAAGACGGCAGATCCCGCCCACATGGAAAGCAACGCGGACGTGGATTTCGCGATCTCCGAGGAAGACATGGAAACTCTCAAGAACATGGAGCGTATCGTCAACTATGGTGAATTCAGCGCATTTCCCGTGTTCAGCGGAAAGCCTCTTGCATGAGGAGAAAGCGTGAAATGAAAACCTTGATTCTGTACTACTCCTATGGAGGCAACACGAAGCGCATCGCCGAGATGATCCAGAGGGAAATCGGCGGGGATATTGCTCGTATGGATACGGTTGTTCCCTACGATGGCGATTATGATGAAGTCGTCAATCAGGGGCAGCGTGAGATTGCCGAGGGTTATTGCCCGGAACTGAAGCCGCTGAACATTGGCTGGAGAGATTACGACGCCATCATCCTGGGTTCTCCTGTCTGGTGGTACACCTTTGCGCCCGCCATGCGCAGTTTCCTGGAGCGGGCTGACCTGACCGGGAAGATCGTGTATCCGTTTGCCACCAATGGCGGCTGGCTGGGACACGCGCTGAAGGACTTTGAGGAAGCCTGCAAAGGCGCAATCGTGAAGCCGGGCCTCGATGTGCAGTTCGATGAATCCATGCTCCGTACCTCTGAGAAAGATATTCAGGCATGGATTAATACTATCCGCAGATAATCGATCTGCAGCTTTCGGCATCCGCCACAGAGCTGGCAAGGGTTTGGGATAAAACGAAAGCTCAACGTCCTGAGTTCGAAGTGATTTTATTGTAACTGTCTTGGCTTTTATTCCCGGAACCGACAAAGCGTGCCTCCGCCTCTTTTGCGTGAAGCCGGCCGGGATGTGGGGTAGTTTTGCGTCAGCAGATTTGCGCAAGGGGCCAACGGACGGGGCTTCATTGGCCCCTTGCGCATCGATTGCGAATTAGAACATGATAGCGTCGTCGGCCGTGAAGGCATTAAGGGACCCCTGCTTGACCTGGATGCAGACGTATGCGATGCCCGAGTCGGACGCGGCGCGGAACTGGCGGTGTGCGGCGGGGGAAATGCGCAGCCAGTCGCCGGCTGCAAGCTCGATTTCCTCACCGTCGATCGTGACCGAGCCCGCGCCCTCGAGCACGCCATAGATCTCCTCGTTTTCCTTGTGTGCATGGACGAACGGAACGCCAGCGCCGGCGGGAAGATTGTTGACACTCACCTCTGCCCCGGTAAGCCCGAGCACTTCGTGCAGCTCGACACGGCTCTCATTACCGATGTGGGTCTTTGCATAATTAGCCATAATGGTTCCTCTCTTGGGGTTAATTTACCTTGTAGGCATCTCCTGCGTGAGCTATATTCAACGCGAAGGCGCATGCAAATACGAGTACGCACATATTTGTAACTGTGTACTTTTTTGTGAAACCGGTATGGTCAAGGAGGTTGGGTCTCCCATGATGGCGAAAGAGGAGCTTCCGGAGTGTCCGGTCGCAACGGCGGTAGCGCTCATTGGCGGAAAGTGGAAGCTGCTCATTATCCGTAACTTGCGCGTACGCCCTTGGCGTTTCAACGAGTTGCGCCGCAACCTTGAGGGGATCTCTCAGAAGGTGCTTACCGACAGCCTGCGGCAGATGGAGGATGATGGGCTGGTCTTTCGCCATGACTATGGCGAGAATCCTCCCCGCGTTGAGTATGGCCTTACCGAGCTCGGCCGCCAGATGATGCCCATCATGGACTCGCTCGCAGACTTCGGCGCCTATTACAAGACGGTCGTTTCGTAGCGGACACGCTGCTTAGGGGGCGGAGAACCGCTACGAGTACGATAGCGATTCTCCTGCGGCTGCCGTTGATTCCGTAGTTATAGAGCGGAAGGAGACTGCAATGGGGTCGTCCGCCCCACAAGAAGGCCCTCCCTTCCCGGTATGGCGCCGACATGCGCACGCCGGCTCAAACTGCTCGATGCGCGAAGTGTTGTTATGGCTTCACTCGGCCTGTGGACGCCCAATCATCCGTGCACCACATTCTGCCCATGTGCATGGGCGGCTGCCCCCACCGCCATATGGTCTCCGGCGTGCGCCGTTGCCCCTGGTTCAAAGACGACCCCGATGCCTACGTCCTCGCCAAAACTCGCGCCGCCCGTAAGAGCCGCCAATAAAACCTCCGGCCCTGCTTGGCCCCGGGAATAAACGTCAGACTTGCCGATTCACGCCTCGCGCAAGGGCCGTTCTACTTCCCAAACCTGATCTGCCTGTCGCACAGCTCGAGGGCGACAAGGGAAGCCTGGGTCACCTCCTTGATATCCTCTGCGAACTACTGGAGTGCGGCACAGTCGGATGACTGGACCGTTTTCGTTGGAGCTTGGTTGTTTGCCTGTGTGAATGGCGTATTTGTTTTAGCTAGCGGTTGCGACGCCTTGTTGCGGAAATGCTAACTGATGCAACTACGCCACCGGCAACACTCAGGGCGACTGCTATCGCGCCGTTGTCGCCCGTAGCGGGTAGGGTGGTCCTGGCTGGTTTAACCGCCGCTACTGCCTTAGTGGAAACGGGATTTGCCGCGGGCTTTTCTGCCTTGGGCTGCGGTGTGGGCTCGGGCTTGGTTTCCGGTTCGGGTTTGACCTCTGGGCTCGGTTTAACACTTGGATCGGGTTTGGAACCGCTCGTATCGGTTGCAATCAAGTGCACGTCGCTGTCGAAGACGTAGCGGATGTAGTAATCGTGCCGCGTCTCGTGCGTAATCCCCTGCCCGCTGTCGAAGTCGCGGTCAACGTGTGTGCCGAGGCGGGTTGAGCTGGTGAGGTTCAGTCTGTAAGGGATTTGGTCGTCGGCGTAGCCGCCTGTAAAGACAGCGGTTGCTCTAACGTGATTGTCGATCATGGTCAGGGCAATAGAGACGCTGGCCTCTTTGGGGTTCTCGGTTTTTATAAGGCCTTCGGTATCGGTGTCGATCTTGAAGAGATGGACGGTGTCGTTAAGCCCGTAGATGAAGTCCTCGGGTTTGTCGGGGAAATCGTATACAAACGCCTCATTCTGGACCAACATGAAGGCAGGAGGGAGCTCCAGGTCATAGTTATGGTCGACAACGGTGGTAGCTGTGAGGCTGCCTTCTGCGTTGGCTTCGTTGCAGGTAATGGGTGCTGCGACATCGGTTTCGGGCATTTCTGTCGCCAGTGCTGCGCAGGGTAGCAAAAGCAGTCCTGCCACAAGAATGCTTACTCCGAAGGCGGCGATTCTGGCGTCTGCATGACGCTTGACGTCGCGGATAGACAGGCCAGTCCGTTTGTTATGGGTCTGCGGTGCAACATGCTGTTCATACATAAGACGCTCCTTGTTCGTAGGCCGGTTTCGCGGATCTATATTGCGCCTGGCCGATGCGGCTAGGCTCTTTCACGCGAACGCTTACGCGAGCAGGGAGAAAGCTCAAGCTAATTTTCCCACAGTCGATACTTTGTGAGCAACGATTTGCTGTTCAATTTTCGGAGAGAGAATCAAGACGGTCGAGGAGTTATCAGGCAATGAGATTGTGTCTAGAGAGCGCGAACGAGAGATGCGATCTACAGACGACTGAATAGCTCCATCTGTTTTGGTTACAACGAAATGTGTGCCGCGCGCCTGCGGCATGAAGAAGGGAGATTCTTATGAATATCGTTGTATTGAGCGGTAGCCCGCGCAAGGGCGCCAATACCGACACTATGGTCGAGGCCTTTGCCGAGACCGCGCGCGAGGCCGGCAATACGGTCGAGGTCATCCGCGTTGCCAGCAAGAAGATCGCTGGTTGTCTGGGGTGCCAGTATTGCTTCGCCCACGAGGGCACTTGCGTGCAGAAGGATGACATGGCCGACGTGATCGAGTCGCTGAAAGGCGCCGATATGGTTGTCTTCGCTTCGCCTATCTACTGGTTTGATATCACTGCGCAGGAGAAGGCCGCCATCGACCGCCTGTACGCCTTCGGTGCCACGGGCTTCCCGTTCACCAAGACGGCCCTTTTGCTCGATAGCCACAGCGAGGGCGTCTATGATGCGGCGATCGCTATGTACAAGTCAACCTGCGCGTACTGCAAGTGGGAGGACCAGGGCATTGTCACCGTTAGCGGTATGACCGAGCGCGACAGCATGGCATCGTCGCCCAAGTTGGAAGAGGTGCGAGAGCTCGCTCGCAAGCTCTCTTAAGGCAAGAAGAACGCATGGCAATCGGTATTGGTGGAAATGCTTGCTGTCCTTACCAAGAGGATTACTGATTGCCATGCGTTGATGTCCTTATGGACAATCTCCGCGTGCTAGGAGACTTTCTCGCTCAGGAACTCCCTGAATGCGGGGATGTCAAAGCCAACGAGACCACGCCCACGTTCCCCGATGACGCCGTCCTCGAGAAGGCGGCGTTTGTATTGGCTTGCGTAGTTGCTGGCGACGCCCATGCGTTTGGCTATCTCCGAGACCCTGCTGGGGCCAGAATCGGGCAGCATCGCGAGTAAAAACTCAATGTCTTTATCGGAAAGCTCTCGATAGGTCGTTTCGAGAATGCGATCACGCAGCTCCATGCGTGCGAGTAGGGAACCCTGCTGGACATCGGATGCACTGATTTGGGGCGAGTTCTCCGAAACATCCCAAGTGCGATATCCGACGAGCTGCATCATGTAGGGGAATCCGTCGACGGCCTTCACAGCATTCTCGAGCGCTTCTGGTGTGATTGAACGTCCTCCGGCCTCAACGGTTTTGCGAAACGCGTTTGCAATTTCAACGTCAGTGATTCGTCCTAACTGATGATATTGGGAACGCCTGAGGAACGAGACGGAATCGTTACGCAGCAACGCCGATACTTTGTAGGGCAGTCCTGCCATGAGTAGGGCAACTTTTTTACCTTCGCGTACAAAGTGCTGGTAAACAGAGGCAAATTGAAGCATTTCTTCGAGATCGACGGTGACTTCATCGATGGTAATGAGAAGTCCGATGTCATGTTTTTCGAGTTGCTTAAAGATGCCATTCATGCGTGTGCGCCAGTTGCCCTGGACCTCTTGAGCATATGTCCAATCGATGCCCACTGGACCAATTTGAACGCCGTTTATGCGCGCATGAGGCTGTGAGAGGTAGCTATCTGCGGCTTCTTTGGTTCGCTCGATAATATCTTCGAGCATGCCTGGCATGGCGGAGACATTTGCTGCGATCCAACCGTGTTCAAGCGCCGTTTCTGAAAGGAGCGAGAGAAGCGCCGTCTTGCCCGTTCCCCTTGCGCCCGTAAAAATGGTCGACAGGTTGGGATCTCCCGGGCCGTTGATAAAGCCACGGTTGATGTCACGCAGAATATGCTCGCGACCCGCTAGAAAGGGAGGGACGCTTCCGAACGTCGGGGTAAAGGGGTTCTTGCTGTACTCCATGGTGACTCCTTTGCAAGTTTTGCTAATTTTTGCAAGTTTTGCTAACAGCTGACCAAAGGGCATCGAAGCAGTGACGCTGACATTTTTTACGCAGAAAAATAAGCAGAAATCAATTTATCTGCGTTAAAAAATAGTTGAGAAGAAAAACGACGAGTCCCGGGCGCAATGCCGTTGCGTTCCGGGCCTCGTCGCTTTGAGAAGTATCTAACGGTCTCGTTGCCGTGGCACCTAGTCAAACAGGCTCGGCATGTCGTTTTCCTTCATGAGGGCACCGGCAGAAGGCAGGCTCTGTGCGGTGAACTTCTCGGCCGAGACGCCGGCGCCAAGAATCTCCTCGGTTGTGCCGACGGTGGTGACCGAGCGGCCCTTCTTGGCCGTAAAGGCTTGGACGCCCTGCGTGTTGGTTGTCGTCTTGGTCTTGAGTAGCGACGTGTTGAAGTTCATCAAGCGATAGTCGCTCGAGACCAGCGCGATGTCGCGATCTTCCTTGAGCACCTGTGCATACAGCAGTTTGCTGCCGCCGTAGATGGCGTTCTTGAGGCGCTTGCGGTTGGTCTTGGTGACGTATCCAGAAAGCGCGACGCGCACCACGCGGCCGTTCTCAAAGACGAACAACACGTCGGCCTTGTAGTCCTCGGGGTCGATGACCCAGATGACGCTCTCGTCGGGTTCCATCTCGAGGTCGGTGGGCAGATACGAGCCCAGCTGGGCCGACTTGGTGTCCTCAAACGCCGCAACCTTGCACTTGTATACCTGGCTCTTGTTGGTAAAGACCAGCAGCTCGTGGGTGTTGGAGGACGGAAACTCGATAAAGGGTTTGTCGCCGTCTTTGTACTTGAGCGTAGTGGCCTTCTTGAGCACGCGGTCCGTCATCTTCTTAAGGTAGCCATCGCGCGAAAGCATGATGGTAACCGGGTACTCCTCGACCTCGGGCTCCAAGCTTACCTCGATAACCTCGTGGGGCTCGATCCTGCCCGTGCGGCGCGGCATCACGTACTTCTTGTTGACCGCGGCCAGCTCGTCGCTGATGACCTTCTTGATGTTCTCCTCGCTGGAGAGGATCTCCTCAAGCTCGGCAATCTCGCCCTCAAGCTTGGCAATGTCCTTGGTGCGGTTGAGGATGTACTCCTCGTTGATGTTGCGGAGCTTAAGCTCGGCAACAAACTCGGCCTGGGTCTCGTCGATGTCGAAACCCTTCATAAGGTTGGGCACGACCTCGGCTTCGAGCTTGGTGCCGCGGATGATGGCGATGGCCTTGTCGATGTCGAGCAAGATCGCCTCGAGGCCGTGCAGCAGGTGCAGGCGCTCGGACTTTTTGCCCAGGTCAAAGTTAATGCGGCGACGCGTGGACTCAATACGCCACTTGACCCACTCGTGCAGAATCTGGCGCACGCCCATAACGCGAGGGTAACCATCGACCAGCACGTTGAAGTTGCACGAGAACGAATCCTGCAGCGTGGTCGAGCGATAGAGCTTGGCCATGAGCTTGTCGGGGTCGACGCCGCGCTTAAGGTCGATGGCGATGCGCAGACCCGAAAGGTCGGTCTCATCGCGGATGTCGGCGATCTCCTTGACCTTGCCCTCCTTGGAGAGCTTGACGATGCGCTCGATGATGACATCGGTCTTGGTGGTGTAGGGAATCTCGTACACCTCGATGATGCGCTCTTCGGGAATCCAGCGCCAGCGGGAGCGAATCTGGAAGCTGCCAAGGCCGGTCTCGATGATCTTCTCCATCTCCTCGCGACGGTAGATAATCTCGCCGCCGGTCGAGAAGTCGGGCATGGGCATGTACTCGAGCAGGTCGCAGTCGGGATCCTGCAGGTAGTGCATGGTGGCAGTACAGACCTCGTTGAGGTTGAAGCCGCAGATGTCGGATGCCATGGCGACGCCGATGCCCTTATTGGCCGAGACAAGGATGTTGGGAAACGTGGTGGGCAGCAGGCGCGGCTCCTTCATGGCGCCGTCGTAGCTGTCGACGAAGTCGACCGGATCCTTGTCGATGTCCTTGAAGATCTCGGCGCTGATGGGGGAGAGCTTGGCCTCGGTATAACGCGAGGCGGCGTAGCTCAGGTCGCCCGAATAGTACTTGCCAAAGTTGCCCTTCGACTCCACGAAGGGCGCAAGCAGCGCTTCGTTGCCCGTCGCCAGGCGCACCATCGTCTCGTAGATCGCGGCATCGCCGTGCGGGTTGAGCTTCATGGTCTGGCCCACGATGTTGGCGCTCTTCTGGCGCTCGCCCTTGAGCAGACCCATCTTGTACATGGTGTAGAGCAGCTTGCGGTGCGACGGCTTAAAGCCGTCAATTTCGGGGAACGCACGCGAGACGTTGACGCTCATGGCATAGGGCATGTAGTTGACTTCGAGCGTCTGCGTGATCGGCTGGTCGGTGACCTCGGAGTGCAGGCCGATAACGTTCTCGGCGTTGACCTGCTTTTTCTTTGGCTGGTTCTTCGTCTTCTTCTTTGCCACGATTTCCTCTTGAACTTCTTATGGGCCGTCGTTATCGATTTGCTGCTACTGCAGGTCCAGCTGGTCCAGGTATTCCTTGCCGTGCTCGGAGATATGGCGCTTGCGGCCCGCCTCGTCGTTGCCCAGCAACAGATTGAACATGGTCTCCATCTTGGTGACGTCCTCGGGCTCCACCTTGATCAGGCGACGCGTCTCGGGGTTCATGGTGGTGAGCCACATCATGTCCGGGTCGTTCTCACCAAGACCCTTGGAGCGGTTGATGGAGCACTTTTGGTCGCCAATCTCCTTGAGGATGCCGTTCTTCTCGAGCTCGGTGTAGGCAAAGTAGGTCTTCTCTTTGCAGTTGATCTCGTAGAGCGGCGACTCGGCGATATACACGTAACCTTCGTCGATAAGCGTGGGCACCAGGCGGTAAAGCATGGTGAGCACGAGCGTGCGGATGTGGTAACCGTCGACGTCGGCGTCCGTACAGATGATGACCTTGTTCCAGTTGAGGTTGTCCAGGTCAAAGGCACCAAGGTTTTTGATGCGCTTGTCCTTGATCTCCACGCCGCAGCCCAGCACGCGCATGAGGTCCATGATGATGTCGGACTTAAAGATGCGTGGATAGTCCTCCTTTAGGCAGTTGAGGATTTTGCCACGGACGGGCATAACGCCCTGGAACTCGGCATCGCGCGAGGTACGAATGGCGCCTGCTGCCGAGTCGCCCTCTACGATGTAGATCTCGCGACGGTTCTTATCTTTGGAGCGGCAGTCGATGAACTTCTGCACGCGGTTGGCCATGTCGGTCTTCTGCTGCAGGTTGGTCTTGATGCTCTGGCGCGTCTTTTCGGCGTTCTCGCGCGAGCGCTTGTTGATGAGCACCTGCTCCATGATCTTGTTGGCAGCGTCTTTGTTCTCGATCAAGTAGGTCGAGAGGCGCTCCTTAAAGAAGGCCGTCATAGCCTGCTGGATAAAGCGGTTGTTGATGGCCTTCTTAGTCTGGTTTTCATAGGACGTCTGGGTGGAGAAGCAGTTGGTCACCAGCACCAGGCAGTCCTGGACGTCTTGCCACTTAATGCCGCTCTCGTTTTTGTTGTACTTGCCCTGTTGCTTGATGTAGGCATCGATGGCGCTGGTCAGAGCGCTGCGGGCGGCCTTCTCGGGCGAACCGCCGTTCTCGAGCCACGATGAGTTGTGGTAGTACTCCTGCATCATGAAGGTGCGCGAGAAGCACATGCACGCGGTAATCTTCACGTTGTAGTCGGGCAGGTCCTCGCGGTCGCGACCGCGACGGTCGGCCTCGATAAAGAAGGGCTCGGTAAGGTAGTCGGTACCGACCTTCTCGAGCACATAGTCCTCGATGCCCTTGGGATAGCAAAAATCCTCTTCGGAAAACTCACCATCGTCGCCCTCGATGCGCAGGCGGAAGGTCACGTTGGCGTTGACCACGGCCTGGCGGCGCATGGTCTCGCGATACCAGTCGTGGGGAATGCTGATCGAGGTAAAGACCTCAAGATCGGGGCGCCACTTGATGGTGGTGCCGGTGCGGTTCTCGTCGCTGGGCTCAATCTCGAGTGCCTTCTTCTTGGCGCCGACAACCTTGCCCTTCTTAAAGTGCAGGGAGTACTTGTTGCCATCGCGCCAAACCGTGACGTCCATGTACTCGGAGGCGTACTGGGTCGCGCACGAGCCCAGGCCGTTGGTACCGAGCGAGAAGTCGTAGTCGCCGCCCTGGTTGTTATTGTATTTGCCGCCGGCGTAGAGCTCGCAAAAGACGAGTTCCCAGTTAAAGCGCTTCTCGGAGGGGTTCCAGTCGAGCGGGCAGCCACGGCCGTTGTCCTCTACCTGAATGGAGCCATCGCGAAAGGCGGTAAGGGTGATGAGCTTGCCGTAGCCCTGGCGCGCCTCGTCAACGGCGTTGGACAGAATCTCGAAGGCGGCATGCGCGCAGCCATCGAGTCCGTCCGAGCCGAAGATGACGGCAGGGCGCAGGCGTACGCGCTCCTCGTCCTTGAGCTGGCGGATACTGTCGTTACCATAGTTTGCGGTGTTTTTTGCCATACTCGCTCTCTCGGTGCTCCTTTGCTGCGTTTTAGTCATATAGATAGTCAAGGTAGCATAGCCCAGCCCACAGACGATTCCAACCAACACGAAATCCATCGAACAATCGTTCGATTAGATAATGAATGCTTGGAATGCGGGAGGGACCTGTCCTGTCCTATCCAAACATCTGCGGCAGGTCGATGAAGACGGTTCGATCGCTTTCGCCAGCTTCGAAGCCCGAACGGGAGAAGAATCCATAGCGATGGCACTTGAGTCCCGTTGCCTCGACTTGGGCGATTTCCTCGTCGACCATTTTTTGCGTGATGGGGGATTTGCGGAACTTTGCTTCGTAGAATGCGTAGCCCTCGGGGTCTTGCGTTACCACATCGAATTCGCCGCTCGTTTTGTTTGCGGGGTCGTCGTACCAGTACTTGCCTATGGCGTCGAAAGCCGGTTCGATCTTGCCGGTCCTGTTCTGCCGCACGAGGTATTGACGGCAGATCTCCTCGAACATATGAGGAACGTAGTTTTCCTCGAAGTCTTGGAAGACGTGACGATCATAGAAGACTTCCGAGTCGAGCAGCTGACGCGCTGAGGCATTGCGGAAAACATAGCGATAGTAAAAGAGCGAAAGCGGATCCACTACAAAGTAGCCAGACTTGCGCTTGTTCGTAGGGTCGTTGATGGGTGCACGCTTTTGGACGATTTCGAGTGACATGAGCTTGTCGAGCACGTCTGCCATGGCCGGACCGCTCGAGACGTGCGACTGTGCCAGCACGTCCCCCCAACGGGAGTAGCCTTGTGCGAGAGCCCCGAAAACTTCGTTGGCGTTGGTCATCTTCGAGATCTCGGCGTTGAGATAGGACGGCACCTCGCTTTCTAAGCGGGCGCCAGGTTCCGTGACGAGCTCGATGATGTTGTCGCGTACGCTTTGGGATTGATCGATGAGGCGATTGTAAAAGGGGATACCGCCAAAAACGCTATAGAGCCGCACCTTGTCCTCGGGCGAGAACGCGGGATAGAACTTCGCAGCGTCAAAGTAATCCATGGGCTTAAGCTCAAGCGCGAGATCAATTCGCCCGTAGAGGGGGCTTTCATGCTCGATGAGGGATTTCATAATCTCAACGTAGGAGCCGCACAGGACAATGTTTAAACGTGAGTCTTCCCTGTGGGCGTCGATTGAGGTCTGAAGAATGCTGTCTAGGCCTTTAACCGCATCTCTCAAGTAGGGGTATTCGTCGAGAACGAGGGTAATGTTCTTGTCTTTAGCTTGGGCAAACAGAAATTCGATGAGCTCGCGGATGCCTGTGAAGGCGAGCGGAGGAAAGCTCAGCGCTTCAGCAACAAGGACGGACAGACTCTCGAGGTTGTCTGCCTCGGAGGTTTGGCGGCACTCGTAATAGACCGTTGCGACGTCCGACAAATCGGTTAGCGCCTGCTTGATGAGCTCACTTTTTCCGACGCGACGCCTGCCGTAAATGAGAACATTGCGCTGCTCGGGTGCTTTGAGCGTTTTCTTAATACGGGCGAGCTCACGCTCCCTGCCAATAAATTCCACTTACTCGGTTCCTTCCGACTCGGTTTTGTCCGAGTTAATTGTATCGCATGGATCAGTTTATGCTCGAGTTTACTCGGACAAAACCGAGTCGGTTCTGCCCGAGTAAATTTGAAGGCGGCCGAATGCGTCTTGCTGCGTTTGCGGTTGGATACGTTGTCGAAAACGTGTCGTGCGGATTGTTGGATCGAATCGAACATTGGGACAGACGTCTCGTTTTATGGGCCGGGGGCGTGCATGTGCGAGTTCTTTTGGCCCATAAGGAACGCTGGTGGGTCGTTATTTGGGCCACGGGTCACTTCGCCGGCGCCGTGTTTCGTCATACGCTCATAGTGGAAGCCGATGCTACGGGACGACGAAGGCCTTGGGCAACGGATGAGGTGCAAGCGAAAGGAGCGGTGAGGATGATGAAGCCCATGACGAAGAAGCTGCTGTTAGGAATTCCCACCGTGACGCTTTCGGCCGTGCTGGCGTGTACGGTGGCCGGCTGTGGCGGTAGTGCTCCGAGCGGCTCGGCTGGCAGTTCGGGCGGCAGCGCGCCTGTGCAGGAAAAGCCCAAGGCCTATGATTCGCAGACGGTCGAGGTAGCAGGCATTACCTATGAGTCGGTGGCTCACGGTACGTTCTATCGCGGCGATGCCAAGCTGCAGGACGGCTTTTACCTGCACATCAAGATCACCAACAACAACACAAAGAACAGGACGTTCAGTTCCTTTAACGTGCATGCTGCCCAGGGCGATCTTGAGGCAGGCGACCCGTTGTTTACTTCCGACAAGGCGGCCGTGCTCGACTACGTTGCAAGCGAGGCTCCCGATGAGCTGCACGAGGGCATCGACCTTTCCGAGAGGCCAGATATCGGCCCGGGCGAGACCGTTGAGTACGTGTATTTCTGGGCGCCCAAGACGGCGTACTACGGGCCCATCACTGTCGAGTTCGTAGACGCTTATGCCCCCGCCAAGAATCATGAGGCCATGCACTTTGACACCACGGGATGCGAGACCAAGGAGTTCAAGGCGGCCGGCGGCGTGGCCGATTCTGGCGAGAAGGCAGATTTAACGGGCATCGACTGCGCATCGTACAGCATCGAGGCCGCCGATGGGTACACGCTGGATTCGTCCGACGAAGAGCGCGAAAAGGCAGACTTCTTCCACGACGAGACTGGAGGACGCCTGAACATCAGCATCTTCCCGCGCTCGCCGGAGGAAGAGGTTGCAAGCCTAGAGCAGGTCTACGAAGGCAAGGAGACAACAACCGACCAGGTCGAGTGCAACGGCATAACGTGGCTGCGCTTTACCGGTCCCGACAACGGCCATACACTGTTTGCGACGGCTCCCGCAACGGGTGAAACCGTCCGCGTGTCGATCGGCTGGAAGATCGATTGGGATGCCGCCGTGCCCATGATGGAGGCTCTGAAGCTCAAGTAGCGCTGTGATTCTCACGTCAGGCGACTCAAGGCTGGCTCCGAGTTATCGGGGCCAGCCCCTTTTGATGTTCGATGAGCCGAGTCGGCGTCTCTCGCAAAGGTAACTGAGAGCTAGTGAGGCTTATCAGAATTGACCTCATCGGCAGTGTCGGTTTCGAGCGCCGTGCGGCGGGCGCTGTAGGCGATGAGGCCGGCGCCTGCCGCGGCGAGTGCTGCAGCGGCTGCCGTAAGGGGAGCGTTGACATCGCCCGTGCCAGCGAGCGCGCCCGCTTTTCCGGAGCGTTTGTTATTGCTGTGGTCCTTGCCACTGCCGGAGCTGCTTCCGCCGGAGCCGCCGCCCTCGTCGGTACCGCCGCCACTCGAGCCGCCATCGTCGTCTGCTGTCATCGGGGCGTCGTGAAGTTCTGTCGTATCCGCGCTGTCGCATACGCCGACCTGAACTTCTGAGCGTTCGCATGCCGCGTCGGGCACATGAAGCTCGTGCAGTACGGCACCCAGCGCCGAGTTTGCGCCCGGTCGAATTTCCTCGAGCGTTACGGGATCGAGCGCCACCAGCTTACGCGCCTTCGCATATAGCGTTACGCGTTTGCCCACCTCGTCGCTCCAACTCTCGGGGATGGCGAAGCTCATGCGGAACTGTGCCGTGCAACCCGGTGCCAGCACGGCGTTGCCACTGTCGGCTACCAGCGGGTGCGTTGCAAAATGTGCGCCCAGCGTCTCGAGCGTGTACTTCACGTGTGTCATGTCGTTGGCCGAAGCGTCCTCGGCAAGCTCTGGATCGTAGATCGATGCCATGCGTGCGTTCACTCCGAACCCGATGGATGCGCTGGAGAACGGCTGACTGGAGCCCTCTCGGTACAGATCGATCGTGCCGGCGGTCAGCAAGGTGTTGCCGTCGTTTCGCACCGTGACCATGAAGGATTCGCCTGCTGCTCCGGGCACCACCGCGCCCGAGGTAGCGACTGCGCCCGTCGGAGTGGCACACGCCACCAAGGGCACTTCGATGCCGTGTAGTTCTGCCTCGCTCTTCTCCGCGCTCACAATGTGCGTGGCGAGCGCGGAGAGCATGCTCCCCGACGTCAAAAATGTCGTTATCTGATCGACGGGATGGTCCAGCTCGCACATCACGAACGGCTCCGTAAACAGATCGCCTGCCAAGGTGCTGGCGAAGATGCGGAAGTGCTTGCCCATCACTGCTACCGGGTTGCCTTCTTCGTCGTAGGTTTGCCCCACCTTGCCATCGGTGTTCTCTACATAGAGCACGCACCTGCCGTTGTTGCTTACGCTAAACGATGCCGGGCCACAGCCTGCGGCACCCACGGGCTGCGTTGCAAATGCCGATGCGCCTCGCGTCCAAGTAATATGCTGCAGTTGCTCGTTGACGGTAGCCAAAAAGCCCGTGTGCTGCGGCCACGGCACCGCGTGGGGTACTGTGGCATCTGGCGACATAACGCCCCAGCTCGCAATGGACTGGCCGATCACGGCGTACGATGCACAGCCACAACCGCCTGCGGTCTCGTATGCAATGGGCACCACCATTTTGCCGTTGATATTCTCGGGCGCGCCGAGCTCGATGCTCGACGGTGCCTGCGGAAAGCGGAGGACCTGACGGAACGTGAGACTGTCGCCCGAAACGTCCGACCACAGGGTAAAGCACTCCAGCGCAACCTCGGCCTCGCTGCCGAGCGTCTTTTCTGCGGTGGTTCCGCGGCGGTGGAGGTAGACGCCCGACAGGCGCCCGTCGACAAGTGTCTTGCCCACTGTGATGCGTGGGCACTGCAGGCAATGGTAGCCATCCTCCTGAAGGCGGCCGCGCGAGATGCTGCGCCACGACGTGTGCGATATCACGCGAACTCCGTCGTTGCTTATGCGCAGGCGCACAACGGACAGTATGCCGGATGTGCTTGCCGTATCGAAAAGGGTGTTGTCGCCGGCGGGGCGCTCGCCCGAGACCAGCAGCACGTAGGCGTCCTGGTTTCCTCTTCCGTCCGTATATTCCACTACGTCGAAGTCGTAATCGTATATGCTGTCGCGCTCCACGTCGCCCTCGCCAAACCCAAGGGGAAAGTCCACAGGCGTGGGAGCGGACCACGTCCCGTTTGCCTTTGTGTGTACCACCAGGCGCGAGCGACCATTGTCGCCGTAGCGCACCGAGGCGATACGGAACAGGCATTCTACGCCGGCAATCATTGCCAGCTTCATGTGGGCTTCGCTGAGCACGCCAGCAAACAGCACGTTGTCGCTCGAGGGCTTGATGCCGCCACGCTCGTCCTCCGACACGCCGGCAGAATTGGCGTTCGGGTCGGCAACGGTGTTCGTTGCCTGACCGATGTAGGTGTACTCATACATCGGCGCGGCGTTTTCGTCGTTCTCTATCAGTGCATGGACGAAATGCTCGATCTGTCCCGTGTCGTCGCTTTCTGCATCCGCCTCGAGCTCAATGCACGTGACCGCTTGATCCCAATCGCGCACGACAGGCGCGACGTTTACGGCAGTGGCCTTAACCTCGGCGCGTGCGAGCAGCTCGGCGTTGGTGACGATGGTGGCCGATGCGATAAATTGCGGCACGCCGCCCGCCTTGATGTTGCCGGGCGTGCCGAAGCGGGCATCCAACGTGTAAGGCGTATCTCCACCCAATGCGAGCTCAGAGCGCTGGAGCACATACTGGTTGCCATTGTTCACCGACATATTCCACGAATCGAGGAGTGTGGGCCACGACCCCGACCAAGCCTTGGTGGTCCACTTGAACATTACGAATTGGAGTATCACATCGACATCGACGTCTGCACCTACGCGCAGTCGCGGAAGCTGGTGTCCATCTGCCTTCTCGCACCCAATGAACAGCGTGAGGGATGCGGCGCCGCGCACGGCAGACGAAGCGACGCCTGCAACGCCGGCGCCAAAGGTGACGGCAAGCCCGATCTGGATGGTGAACGAGCCCGACGTGTTTGAATAGTCGAGCGAAATGTTTTTAAAAAACGCCGCGCCGCTGCCGTGCGTGTGGGCACCCACGGCGAGCGCCAGTTTTGCCAGCACCCAGGGGTTGACGTTTAGGAAAAATGGCACCGGTCCTAGGGTAAACTGCTCGGTCCAATTGAGGTCGGTTCTTACCTGGAAGAGGGCCTTAATATTGCCGTATGCGGGGTCGTTGTTGTTACCCCAGGTTTTGCCCACCCAATCGTAGGCGAGCGAGCCGTACAGCTGTGTGGCGATATCCATCGTGAACAGCGGCGTGCAATGGTGGCGAAGGAGCTTGGTGTTTCTTGGATCGGTGCCCGAACCGGCACTCATCCTCTTGTACTGATTCCACTTCCCCTCCATCTCGTCGAGGTAGCGGTTTGCCTGCTTGGCGCCCGACTCGCGCGGCGATTTCTTCCAGTATTCCGGATCAGGGTTGCCCGAATCGTTCATATAGCTAGCTGGTTTGTACCCTCCGCCAAACAGCACGTATCCAGCAAACGAGAAATCGAACAGAATGGGAAATGTGGGCATCCAGCACGTGAACTTATTGCCGCCGATACCGGGAAACGCCGCGGGGAAATCAAACGGAGTGATCTCTTGGTCCATGGTGGTGGGAATGATGGTGGTCGAGCCCGATTCCGCCTTTGCGGCCGGCGCGGTGACAACGGCCATGGGGGAGGAGAGCGTGTAGGTTTTGCCCTGATAGTCGAGGACAAAGCGCAGCTTGCACCCTTCTTCCAGAAGGCCCGATGCCGCATCGAGGAGCTTGTCTTCGAGTGTGAACGTTGCCAGATTATTCGCACCCGATGCACTGGCCTTGATCTGGCCGATCTGTGTGACGGTTTCGGCTGAGCTGCCCGTGGCGGGCAATACCTTGTTGATGCACAGCGTTGCCTGTCCACCCTGTGGCAGATGTGCCTGCACGGTAAAGGAGTGCGTATCGGGCTGCCCGTTTGCCGTGTCGTCCTTCGGCAATGCCATGAACGTGGCTTCAGCGTACTGGATGTCCCATTCGTCGAACGTGAGCTGTCGAAAGTACGGCTCGCCATCGGAGAGCGGACGTGTGGGTGCGGTAATAGCGGTGCCGCCCTGGATACGCGCAAGGGGAATCTCGACATCGCGGTAGCCTGCCATGCTAATGGAGATGCCGCCGTTAAAGTCGTACGCGTCGAGAAGCGTTGCCTCGTCCACGTAGCCTTCTGAAAGAGGGGCGACCTCAAAGATGGCCGTGCCTTCGTCATCGGTCGTGGCGGTGAGCTGCTTGCCTGCGGCATAGCGCGATATGAGCGTGACCTGGGCACCCGTGATGGGCGTATTCTTGTTGGCGACGTCGACCACGACCACACCAAACATGGTGCGCGAGAGCACCAAGACCTTGAAGGGATCATCTTCGTCGGCGTATGCCTCGGCGGGGGCGAACGGCAATATGAAGGCGTTTGCGCTTCCCGGCACGCGCGGCAACATAATGCTCGCCAGCGAGGACGCTCCGGCAACAAGTAACGAACGGCGATCAAGCATCTTTGGCTCCCATCCCGCAGGTATCGGTGGAAATAATCCAATTTTGCGAGAAGGCATCCTGTCACGGTAGTGCCGTTCGATGGCCAAAATGTCCAATTTGAGCGTGCGAAAGCGCCAAGCCCCCCGGAGCGCTTTCGATACGACGGGCAGTCTGCCGCTAACGCAACATGTGGGCAACCAGCTCGGCGCGTGTGCCGATGCCAAGCTTTGCATACACGTTGGACAGTCGATTTTTAACGGTACCTGGCGACACGCCCATGTGGCGTGCGATTTCGGCGTTGGTCCATCCGCGGCAGGCGAGCATGGCCATGGTGAACTCCGTGGTCGTTAAATCGTCGGCAACGTCCTCGCCCGAATCGGGGTTGTGGATGCGCCGCCAGCCGTAGCTGAATCGATACGTAATCTCGATGATACGTGCGAAATCGTCAGGGTATTGCGATTTTAGGCATGCCTCGATGAGCCCCTGCAAAAGGCCGTGATGCTCGCCAATGAGCTCAATAAGGCCGTCGGGACGCGCAGTGTTCCAAGCAACTCCGAAGTGCGTTTTAGCGGCGTCGATGTCCTTGAGGCTCATGCATGCCATGGAAGCTGCCAGGTGCAGGAACAGTTCCGAGATCGGATAGCTCCCCTGTTTCATGATCAGGGCGTTTTCCGCCATGCCCAGACTGCGGCCATATTCGCCGCGCAGGTACAGGGCATGCGCCATCACGTAGCTGGCGAACAGGCGCAGGCCTTCGGGCAGATGCGCCGCAAGCGGATAAAACTCTTCGGCAGAATACGGGGAAGACAAGTGCAGCAGGACGCTTGCGGCCGAGGCGAACAGGATATGCGTGGCGTGGACGGCGGGTGATTCCTCGTCAGTTGGCGTATCGAGGATGCCCGCAAGACAACGGCGGGCGTCGGCGATACGGTTGAGCGACAGACTGGCGTATCCGCAGATAAAGCATGCGGAATAGCGCAGTGCGGAATCGGTGGCGTCAAGATAGGGGCGCGCCGTCTTGGCAGCGAGGGCGGCCTGTCCGCGAAAGTACAGCGCTTCTGCCGTGGCGATGGTGCGTGAATCGGGGTCGGAAATGCCTGCAACCGCAGCGTCAATCTGCCCCGGCACAAAGGCAGTGCACATCAACGGCATGGGAACGCATGGGTAGCCATCGCAGTCCATCTTCCATCTCCCAACAGCTGGCAACAATAGCAGCAATTGTACTCCTGTTGCTCGGGACCCCTTTCGTTTTACTGCTCGGTTGACGCTGCGGATCGTTTTGGAAGGCTTACGAGCATGGTGGTCCCGTTCTCGGAACTTGTTTCGACCTCTACTGTGCCACCGTGAAGAGCTGCAATCTCCCAAACGAGCGCTAGTCCGAGTCCTGCGCCGCCGTATGCCCTGCTGCGGGATTTGTCTAGACGAAAGAACGGTTGGAAGATGCTCTCACGGTACTGCTTGGGTATTCCCGGGCCCTGGTCCTCGACTCGCAGGAACACGTGGCTGTCGTTGTCGCAGATGGAGACGGTAACGCTTGAGTCGGTGCGGCTATAGCGGATAGCGTTTTCGGCCAGGTTAAACACCAGCCGATAGAGGAGCGTGTCGCTCCCGATTACTAGAGCGTCTCCAGCACAATTGAGGGCTATGCCCTTATTTTCGGCAAGTGGTGCAAGGTCGGTGAGGACCTCTTCGGACAAGGGACCAAGTTCCACATCGTCCTCGCAAGGAACACTGCGGAGCTCACTCATCTCGAGCAATACCTTGGCCATTCGAGACATGCGCTCGGTTTGTTCTTGTAGCAGGCCGAGCAGCTCGGCCGTTTCGGGTTGCAAACCGGAGTGCTCGGAGATGAATAGTTCAATCTGTGCTTGCATAAGGGCGAGCGGGGTGCGCAGCTCGTGTGCGGCGTTGCCGGTAAACTGACGCTGTGCAGAGAACCCTTCGCCAAGACGGGCGATCATGTCGTTGAAAGAGGCGCTGCATCGTTGTAGCTCGATGGGCACATCTTCACTGAGCCTGATTTCGCTTAGGTTGTCAGGCTGCACACGCTCGACCTGGGCCGCAAAAGCCCGTAGCGGTTTGAGTGCACGGCCGCTCACAAAGTATGCCAGCGCGCCGCCAAGGAGTGTTACTCCAGCCGTGATGTACCAGGCTGTCGTGCCAAAAGACTCCTGTGCGTCGTTTACGACGATCGTGACCTCGTCATCGGGGGTCGCTTTCGTTGGGTCGAACGCCTGGGGCGAATCTTCGCCGGTTGCGGTAAAGGCCGAGATGTCACTGCCGATGGCATCCATGTAGCGCATGCCCGTATAGCCGACCAGGCAGTTCGTCAGCACGCATGCCGCACACGTGAGCAGTGCCGTCATAATCGTTATGCGCCATTGCAGCGAAAGCCTTTTCATTCACTGTCCTCCATAACGTAGCCCTCTCCAATCCGATTGCGAATCGGGTCGTATCCCAAAGCGCTGCGCAACTTTTTTCGGAGCGACGAGATATGAACGCGGGTTGCGTTGCTAAAGCTGTTCACGCTGCTATCCCAAACGTGCTCGATAAGCTCCTCTTGGCTTACCGGTCGCCCCTGATTAAGCATCAGGTATTCCAAGATTCCCGTTTCCTTGCGTGTAAGAGATAGAGCTTCACTGTCCACGGAAGCGATGCGCGCCTTGGTGTCAAAGCTGAGCTTTCTGCAGGTTAATACTATGTCGCTTTGTGCGAAGCGCCTGAGGGTAAGGCTGCGAATCCTTGCCGCAAGCTCGTCCAGATGAAACGGCTTGGTGAGGTAATCGTTGGCGCCGGCATCGAGTCCGGCGACTTTATCGGATACTCCGCCACGTGCGGACAGAATCAGTACCTTAGTCTCGCAGTCAGTTTTCCTAAGTTCCCTGAGTACGGTCATGCCGTCGATACGGGGAAGGTTGAGGTCGAGCACCACGAGGTCGAAGGCCTCAACGTCCAGTAGGTCGAGCGCCTCCTGTCCGTCGTTACAGCAGTCGACGCTGTACGCCAAGTTTCGCAAGCTGCGCGCGATTGCATCGCACAGTGCTCGCTCGTCTTCGACGATCAAAATACGCATAACAGTCTCCCTGCACATTCCAAATCGCGCTTAACACGGATTTTATAGCCGATATGGTCCAATGGTCGCGTAACGAAAGGAGTGGTCAGGTTGTTCAAAGCGGTAAAACCCGTGGTACAGGTCGCTTTGTTGATCGTCGGAATCACCATGGTGTGCTTTGGTGCTATGCGTGGCGAGGCGGATGCCGTGCTGGCCAAAGCGATTAGGCTGTGCTTGGAGTGTATCGGAATTGGATAAAAGAGAAAACACTGCGTCACATGTTTTGGCCCGATTTCGCGGATTCATTCAGGCGGCGGCGACGCTGGTCACCAATATTCACCTGCCAAACTTTGCCAAAGGAAGCATCTATCAGGGCGCGGGAAAAACAGTCTGCGTACCTGGACTCAACTGCTATTCGTGCCCCGCGGCATCGGGTGCGTGCCCCATCGGGTCGTTCCAGTCGGTGGTGGGTTCATCTAAGTTTAACTTCTCCTACTACGTTACCGGTACGCTCATTTTGCTCGGCGTGCTGCTGGGACGCTTTGTATGCGGCTTTCTGTGCCCGTTTGGCTGGCTGCAGGAGCTGCTTCATAAGATTCCCAGCAAAAAGTTCTCCACGAAAAAGCTCAAGCCGCTCACGTACATCAAGTACGTCGTGCTGCTATTTGCTGTGGTATTGCTGCCTGTGCTGGTGGTTAACGACGTGGGCATGGGCGACCCGTTCTTTTGTAAGTACGTCTGTCCTCAGGGCGTGCTCGAGGGCGCCATTCCGCTGGCCATTGCCAATGCCGGCATTCGATCTGCGTTGGGACAGCTCTTTACTTGGAAACTTGTCGTTCTCATTGCCGTGGTAGTGCTGAGCGTTTTGTTCTATCGCCCCTTCTGCAAATGGATTTGCCCGCTCGGCGCATTCTATGCGCTCATGAATAAGGTGTCCTTGTTGGGGATTCAGGTCGACGCGTGCAAATGCGTCTCGTGCGGCAAGTGTTCAAGGGTTTGTCAGATGGACGTTGATGTGGTCCGCGCGCCCAATCATGCCGAATGTATCCGGTGCGGAAAGTGCATCGGGGCCTGTCCTGTCGATGCCATCAGCTATCGCTATGGCCTGGATGTGTCGGCGGAAAAGCTTCCCTTGACCGCCGATAAAAAGTAAACAAGCTTCGACAAAATGGAGGAATGACTATGAAGCTTTCTAAGATTGCGGCCCTGTTTATGGTGCCGGTATTGGCCTTGTGTCTTGTGGCATGTTCGGCGCCCGGTGGCAATGCGAGCGAATCTGCGAGCTCCGATCCTAAGATCGCAGAACTCACTGCGCAGAAGCCGACCAATGCCGACGAGGCCGCCGAGCTGTATACGAAGCTCATGCAGAAGGAGAACGAGATCTTTTCGAGTGATAACGCGCTGTGGGAAAAGGTGTTTCTCGCCGCCAATAAAGATATGCCGATGATCGAGGACGGCAGCAATTACGGCGATTTCCTGCTCAAGACCATCGAAGGCGCCAAGGATGAGTTTACGGCGGATGAGCTCAAGACGCTCAAGGCCGGTGCGCAGCAGATCAAGGAGATCGAGGACAAGCTTGAGAGCTTGGAGAAGGAGTTCCCCGGCTGCGGAAGCACGCCGAGCGCAGGCGAGAGCGTCGACGCTTCGGCCGCTGGCATGACGGCTGGTGCCAATGCTTCGAGCGAGGCGACGAAGTTCCCTAGCTTTACGGGCAAAGACCTGGATGGCAACGACGTGAGCAGCGACGAGCTGTTCTCTAAGAACAAGGTCACCGTCATGAACTTCTGGTTCACCACTTGCAAGCCGTGCGTGGGCGAGTTGAGCGACCTTGAGGACCTGAATAAGGAGCTTGCCAAGAAGGGCGGCCAGGTCGTGGGCGTCAATTCCTTTACACTCGATGGCAACAAGGGCGAGATTGCAGATGCCAAGGACGTGCTGAGCAAGAAGGGCGTGACGTATAAGAACATCTGGTTCAAGTCGGATAGCGAAGCCGGTAAGTTTACGTCAAATTTGTTCTCGTTCCCGACGACGTATGTCATCGATCAGAATGGCAACATCGTAGGGGATCCAATCGTGGGAGCCATCAGCTCCGCCGAGCAGCGCGCAGCACTCGACAAGCTTATCGACCAGGCGATTGCGAATAGCGAGCAGTAGAAAACGCGTAAAGCATAGCGAGGATCGTGCGCCGCTGTGCGAAGTAGTCCGCTACCTTTCAAGATAAGCTCCACCATATAGAGGTCCCGCTCGGGACCTCTTCTTTTGGGCGCCGTCCCGTTCGTTTTTTGGCGCGGTTCGTTACATTCCTCACTGGCGCCGGCAAAAAATGGGGATAGAGTAGGACAAACGCGTCGGATACGAACGGCGGGGGAGAGCGGGCGGGGTGCCCGCGTGGGAGAGGTTGCCGTCCATGCTGGAGCTCAAAGGTATTTGCAAAAGGTACGTCACGCAGTCGTTTACGCAGGTGGCGCTCGATAACGTGAGCCTGGCTTTTCGCGATAACGAGTTCGTGGCCATTCTGGGCCCTTCGGGGTCGGGCAAAACTACGATGCTCAACGTTATTGGCGGACTCGATCACTTTGATTCTGGCGACCTGCTCATCGATGGCATTTCGACCAAGGACTTCCGTGATCGCGATTGGGATGCTTATCGCAACAACCGCATCGGCTTTGTGTTCCAGAGCTATAACCTCATTCTGCATCAGACCATCTTGGAAAACGTGGAGCTGGCGCTTACGCTCACGGGTGTGGGGCATGCCGAGCGCCGCCAGCGTGCGCGCGAGGCGCTCGAGGCGGTTGGCCTGGGCGAGCACGTTAACAAGCGCCCGAGCCAGCTTTCGGGTGGACAGATGCAGCGCGTGGCGATTGCCCGTGCCCTGATCAACGACCCCGAGATCGTGCTGGCAGACGAGCCGACCGGTGCCCTGGACTCTACAACGTCCGTGCAGGTCATGGACTTGCTCAAGGATGTTGCACGCGACCGCCTGGTCATCATGGTCACGCACAATCCCGAGCTGGCGTACAAGTACGCTACGCGCATCGTCAACCTGGCGGACGGTAAGGTCACCGATGATTCCGATCCCTTCGATGTTGCCAAAGCCGCACGTCGCGAGGCCAAGCCCACGCGCAAAACCTCGATGAGCTTTGTGACGGCGCTGGGTCTTTCTGCCCGAAACCTTATGACTAAGAAGGGCCGTACGGCCATGACGGCCTTTGCGGGGTCCATCGGCATCATCGGCATCGCGGCGATTCTGGCGCTTTCCAACGGCGTAAACGACTACATCCAAAAGGTCGAGGAGGATACGCTGTCGAGCTATCCGCTTACAATCTCCAAGCAGGACTACGACCTGTCGTCCATGATGGGCGGGCATGGGAATACGGATGGGGAGGCGTCCAACGGCGAGGATTTATCCGGCGGTACCGGTGGCAAAGCTAAGGGAACCGATAAGATTCCCATGATCGCAGCCGTAAAGGACATGTTTGCGAGCGTTAAGTCCAACGACATGACGAGCTTTAAGGCATGGCTCGATGCCGGTGGCGACGGCATCGATAAAGAGGTCAACGCCATCCAGTACGGCTACGGCGTAACGCCGGTTGTCTATCACGCGGGCAAGGGTGACGAGAAGCCCGTGCGTCTGGTGCCCAATGCCATGACCGAGGCCATGAGCGGCGGCGCGAGCTCGGCGGCAACGGTGAGCATGGACTCCATGGGAAGCTCGGTCTTTAACGAGATGATTGACGACCAGAGTTTGCTCGACAGTCAGTACGATGTCGTCGCTGGTCATTGGCCAACGTCTGCCAACGAGGCCGTGATGGTGCTTTCGAGCCGTGGCACGGTGGGCGACTACACGCTCTACAGTATCGGCGCGCTGGATGTCAATGAGCTTAACGACCTGGTCAACAGTGCCATGACGGCCGACGGTAAGATCGAGGCGCCCAAGACCGGCGCCGACTTTACCTACGACGATGCACTGTCCACGACGTTTAAGGTGCTGTCGCCGGCAGATGCGTATCGCAAAAACGATGAGACCGGTATGTGGACCGATATGTCTGGTGACGCCGACTTTATGGCGGCCAAGGTTGCCGACGGTATTGACGTGCACATTGTGGGCGTGGTGCGACCCAACGAGACGGCCAACGCGAGCGCGTTGTCTCCGGGTATTGCCTATACACACGCGCTGACTCGCCAGCTTATGGAGCGCGCCGCCGATTCGCAGATTGCGCAGGAGCAACTCGCCCACCCCGAGACGGATGTCTTTACCGGCAAAACGTTCGACGAGTTGCAAGGCGAGGCCAAACAGGGCGTGGACCTGGGCAGTATGTTCAGCGTGGACGAGGCGGCGCTCAAGAGCGCGTTCTCGTTCGATACGTCTGCACTCTCGGGTACTGCCAGTGGCATGGATCTTTCGGGCATCGATTTGTCGGGTCTGGATATTGACCTTTCGGGCGTTGGCAAGGACATCGACTTCAGCGACATCATGGCCAAAGCGCCAACCCCAGATTTCTCGGGCGTCTTTGACGACCTGGAGCTCACGCCCGAGCAAATGCAGCAGGTGGGAACGCTTGCCAACCAGCTGTTTGAGGGCTTTATGCAATCGGAGCAGTTTAAGGCGCTCACGCCCGGCGATCTTAAGGACGCGTCGAAGCTTGCTGCCGCATTCTCGGCGTATCTTGAGAACGATGCCGCAGCCCAGCAATGCCTGGCGCAACTCAAGGCGCTCGGCGGCGATGCCCTGGCCGAGCGCTTGCAGCAGGCGATGACCGACTATGTGCAAAAGCAGCTGGCTTCGTATCTGCAGCAGGCTATGGACCAGGTGATGAATGCAATTAGCGACCAGATTGCGACAACGGTATCGTCCCAGCTTAAAGCAGGCGCAGCGGGGCTCATGGGCCAGATGGCTACACAGATGTCGTCGAGTATTGCCAACCTGGCGAGCGCTATGCGTGTGGATGCGAGTGCCTTTGCTCGTGCCATCCATTTCAACATGGACGCCGAGGACCTGAGTTCGCTCATGATGAGTTACGCCAAGGCGTCGCAGCTCACCTACGATAACAATCTGACCACGTTGGGCTATGCGGATGGGGCGGACCCCATCTCGGTCAAGATTTTCCCGCGCGATTTTGAGGCCAAGGAGCGCGTGCTCGATCACATCGATGCTTATAACAAGCAGGTCAAAGCCGCCGGCCACGACGAGCAGGCAATCTCGTACACCGACTACATGGGCATCATCATGGGTTCGGTGACCGACATCGTGAACACCATCAGCTTGGTGCTCATTGCATTCGTGAGCATTAGCCTAGTGGTGAGTTCCATCATGATTGGCATCATCACCTACATCAGCGTGCTGGAGCGCAAAAAGGAGATTGGTATTCTGCGCGCAATCGGCGCGTCGAAGCGCAACGTGGCAAACGTGTTCAACGCCGAGACGTTTATCGAAGGTCTCATTGCCGGCGTCTTTGCCATTGTCGTCGTGGTGCTCGTGAGCTTCCCGGTCAATGCCTGGGCGCTTGCGGCCAAACAGGTTCCCAACCTGATGAGCCTGCCCGTACAAGACGCACTGGTGCTCATCGCGATTTCGGTGCTGCTGACGGTTGTCGCTGGCCTGCTGCCGGCCCGCAGTGCATCCAAGAAAGACCCCGTAGAAGCCCTGCGCTCCGAATAATGTGACAAAGGGACAGTCCCTTTGTCACATTGAGACCCTTGCGAAAACGGGGTCTAATTACCGTTCGGCAGGTTAAGAACTCCCTCTCCCCGCTTAATGCTTGACGAAGAGTCCTCTGGTTTATATACCTATCGGTAGGCATATAGGATGTATTGCCGATAGAAATGGAGCAACCATGACTCTCACCACACCAGCCAAAAAAGATTGTCTCCGTGAAAGCGGCGCATTTGCTTGGGTCGTCGTTATTGCGCTCGGCTTAATGTCCGCCGGAACAACTGGCACATATAGCATTATTGCCGGCTCATTCGTTGCTCCAGTATGTGAAGATCTGGGCTTTGACTACACTTCTTTTTCTTTCTATTTCACCGCGATTCTTCTTGGCCTTGCGCTTGGGCTTCCGCTTTTGAGTCGCTTCATTCCAAAAGTAATCGGCAAACCATGGCATATTTGCATTGAACTCGTCCTTATTGCCGCCGGCGCCGCAATGGCGTTCTACACCGAGGTCTGGATGTTCACCGTCTCCGCCGCAGTGATCGGCATCTGCTTTTCGTTTACAACGGGCGTCTGCATGTCCGATGTCATTGACCAATGGTTCAGCAAATCGTCCGGTCTCGCCATCGGCCTCGCTTGGGGCGTTAATTCTCTCTGCACGCTGTTATTGAGTCCTGTCATTACGCTGGTCATCGAGCAGCAAGGCTGGCGTACGGGATACATCGTGCTTGCGGCCGTTTCTGCAGCTATGATTTTGCCTGCAAGCGCATTTATCATTCGCCTTAACCCCTCTGATCGTAATATGCTTCCGTACGGAGAGACCGCCTCCGAAACCCATGAGAGCTGCAGCGCCGATGAGCAGGAAGATGTCCTTTCGGGCATGGCACTCCGCGATGCCGCGAAAACGCCGTCTTTTATTCTCTGTGTCCTCTTGCTTTGCGTGGCGCAGCTCACCTGCTGCATGAACCAGCTGTTTCCAACCTATGCAAGCGAGGTCGGTTTCAATCCTATCGTAGGAAGCTTAATGGTCTCGGCAGCTTCACTCTCCGATATCTTCCTAAATCCCTTCGTGGGCAAAACATGCGACAAGCTTGGCGCTATTAAAGCAACGGTCGCATGGACAGGTGTCAGCATTCTTTCATTCCTGCTTCTTATCATTGGCGGAAGCAATGAGACCGTTTCCATCATTGCAGCTGGTGTAAACGATGTCATGTTCGCCATCGTTGGAACCGCAATGCCGATGCTTCTCCTCTCGCTCTTTGGATCACGCGATTTTGGAAGGATCTATTCGATCGTTTGCTCAGCGGGCTATGTCGTCGGTGCTTTTGGAATGCCGGTCATGATGAAGGTTTACGGCATGGCAGGGTCATTCCAGGGAGTATTTATCTTCTGCATTGCCTGCAACCTTATGATTGCTGCGTTTGCTATCGTTTCCGGCTTTCTCAATAAGGCTGCTGAAAAGTAATAAGCGCCGATTGCACCGGCATAGATTGCCACGCAACAGGGGTCGACTCCAAGCCAGATTGGAGTCGACCCCTGTTTTCGTTTTAAAGGTTGCCCGCAGGCACCATGGGCGCCAACATGCGCTTCAGCTTGGCTGGTCTATTTGAACATAAGCTCGACTATTCCCGCCCAAACCGCTTTCTCATCAATATCCTCACCTTGAGCGACCGTATTGCTTGCTCCCTCCAGAACGGTATAAAGAATTTGTACGTAGAGCATTACGTTGGCGCTATCGGAAAACGCGCCAATCTCTACACCATGAAGAAGGATGTCTTTAAGCGCATCCATGGTTCGTTTGGTCGCCGTCGCTTGACGTTCCTGAACTGCAGGAATTCGATTTGCTTGAACGCTAACCTCGGCCAGCACGCGCCGGCGCTTTTCATCGCTTCGATAGCCACCTATAACTGAATTGCCGAGCTCGATAAGCGCGGCCTTGAACCCGTCCCTATCGACTATTAGCGAGTAGTCGCGCTGATAGTCAATGGTCGGAAACATGCTGTCCAAGAGCGTAGTGAAAATCTCCTCTTTTGAGGGAAAGTAGTAGTACACCGACGGCTTGGATATACCGACAAAGTCGCAAATCTTTCCGATAGACGCTCTGTCATAACCGACTTCTGCCACAAGATCGTACATTGCGTCCAATATTTTTTTTCTTGTGCTCACGCTGCATTTCTCCATTGCAAATCACTTCCGCACTACCAACATTATTAAGGATGGCAACGGAACATCAATTCGTGTCCAAACATGACCACTATATACGGCGAACGGTATGTATCAGTAGGCGAGCGGCAATTATTCAAAATTATCTACCGAACGGTAGGTATAGTAGTACTATAGCAGGTGAAACCCCGCTATTGTCGCGGCCGGACAGCATCGCGGGAAACCCGACGGAAGGACCAACCATGTACGAGAACTATCGTATGCCGGGCGAGTTCGAGAAGCGCTCCAACGTCTATGTGACATGGCTTCCCGATTACATCCGTGCAGAGGGCTACGATAACCGCCAGCCCTGCGTTGACGTGATCAAGGCTCTGCTCGAGTATGGCGACGTTACGGTCAACCTCAATTGCGGCACCCCCGGCTCCTATGAGGAGGCTTGCTCGCGCCTGAAGGAGGAGGGGGTTGATCTCGATCGCATCGAGATCACGCAGTTCGAAGACTCCAACTTCTATGTCCGCGACAACGGTCCCAGCATCATGGTCGACGACAAGGGCCATTCTTATATGGTCAACCCCGCTTGGACCTATTACGGCGTGTGGGACAAGAACTCCCCGGAGTGCCAGTCCGCACGTAAGGCAGCCGTTCACATGGCGGTTGCGCTCGGTTGCTTCGATATCGTCAATTCCGAAATGGTTTCGGAGGGCGGCGACCGCGAGTTTGACGGTCACGGCACTCTGATCGCCATCGAGGACACGGAATGCCGCAAGCGTAATCCCGAGTTCACGAAAGAGGAAATAGAGGCCGAGTATAAGCGCATCTACAACCTCAACAAGGTTATCTGGCTTCCGCAGCCTATGCTCGAGGACGACGACTATCGACTGGGCATCCTCGACGAGAAGGAAGACGGAACTCCCGTCTTTGGCATGAGCTTTGCAGCTCACATTGATGAGATGTGTCGCTTTATCACTCCGAACAAGATTCTTCTTGCCGAGGTGTCCGATGAAGAGGCAGCCTCGAGCAAGGCTGGAGCAGAGTCTCGTCGCCGCATTGAGGCAGCCTACGAGATCCTGAGCAACGAAACGGACTGGGAGGGCAAGCCCTTCGAGATCGTTCGTATGCCCACCGCCGAGCCTATTGAAGTCGTTATCGCCCCTGGCGATGAAGATTACGAGCTCTATAAGGGCTTCATCGACGAAATGGGCGGCAAGTTTATGGATGGCACCCCCTGGCCCGAGGGCCCCGTCCACTTCTACGCCGCAGCGAGCTACTGCAACTTCCTGATTTGCAACGGCGTCGTTCTTGGCCAGCGTTATTACCACGAGGGCATGAGCGAGGTCGTGAAAGAGAAGGATGAGCAGGCCAAGGCAGTTCTTGAGAGCTGCTTCCCCGATCGTAAGGTCATCATGATTGATTCCCTCGCGCTTAACCTGTCCGGCGGCGGCGTGCACTGCTGGACTAAGGACGTGGCGGCCAGTCGTTAGTGAGCCTTAGAGCCTGCGCTCTTTGGCTTAGGCGCCACATGTACCGCTCCCCGAGGGATATCCGTGTTTTCCTCGGGGACACATTCAACAATAATTTTGATAATAATTCGAAAGGAAATAGGCATGAACAACAGCCTCCGCGGTCGCGACTACATCAACATCCATGATCTCTCCTCCGAGGATTTCCGCTATCTCATCGATCTTGCCTGGAACCTTAAGGCTCAGAAGAAGTCTGGTGTCGACCAGCGCTACTTCCCCGGCAAAAACGTCCTCGCCAACTTTGAGTGGGGCTCGACCCGTACTCGTTGCGCATTCGAGACCTCCTGCAACGATTTGGGCATGGGCTTCACTTATCTGACCAACTCCCACATGGGTGACTGCGAGACCGTCAAGGACGCCATGCGCGTCTTTAACGGCATGTATGATCTCATCGTCTATCGCGCACAGAAGGACGAGCAGTTCCTCTATGACGTCGCCGACCTGGTTGACATCCCGGTCATCAATGCCCTTACTCTCGGCGATCACCCGACTCAGATGCTCGCTGACGCTCTTACGATGGAAGAGCAATGGGGCGGTTTGCGTACGAGCCGCGGCAAGAAGATGGCTTTCGTTGGCAACTGCGCCGGCGCCCCGGTGTGGTATGGCCGTCTGTGCGCTATGCTCGACATGGACTTCCTCGCCATCGGCCCCGACGACCTCCGTCATCAGATGTGCAAGGAAATGATCGAAGAGGTGGAGGCCTGCTACGCCAAGTACGCTCCCAATAGGACCTTTACCATCACCTCTGACCTCGATGCCCTGGATGGCGTTGACGTTATCGTTACCGAGGAGTGGCGCTACATCAACCCCGAGTGCGGCGAAGAGGTTCTGGATCCCGACGACTACAACTCCTGGCTGGGCGATGCCGAGTCTTTGTACCCCTATCGCGTCACCAGCGAGCTGTGCAAGCGCACCAACAATCCCGACATCTTCTGCATGCATGAGCTTCCCTCTGTCCATAACGCAGATCACCGTGTCGGCAAAATGCTCCTCGACCAGTGCAAGAACGACCTCCATCGCGAAATCATCACCGAGGGCTTTGAGATTGCCGACGAGTGCTTTGAGGCCAACGCTTCGGTCATCTTCCGTGAGGCAGAGAACCGTCAGCACACCATCAAGGCCGTTATGTGTGCCCTTCTGGGTCTCTAGGAGCTGTATCAATGGAAAATGCAAAGTTAAAGAGCAGCAAGGTTTACGCATGGGTTCTCGTAATCGCGCTCGGCCTTATGTCTGCCGGCACGACCGGATCCTATAGCGTCATCGCGGGCTCCTTCGTCGCACCCGTGTGCGAGGAGTTCGGGTTTGACTATTCCATCTTCTCGTATTACTTCACCGCAACGCTCATTGGTCTTGCGGCAGCTCTTCCGTTTGTCGGAAAACTCATTCCCAAGGTCGTTGGCAAGGTTTGGCTCCCCGTTGTCGAGCTTATTTTGCTTGCTGCCGGCGCAGGCATGGCCTTCTACACCGAAGTCTGGATGTTCATCGCCGCTGGCGCCCTGATTGGCGTTTGCTTCGCCTTCACCACCGGCGTCGCCATGTCCGACGTTATTGACCAGTGGTTCAAAAAATCTGGTGGCCTGGCAATCGGTCTCGCTTGGGCAGTGAACTCGATTTACATGCTCATCATGAGCCCCGTCATCACCTCTGTCATCGAGGCCGCTGGCTGGAGGACTGGCTATCTGGTGCTCGCTGGCGTCTCCGCCGTGCTCATTCTCCCCGCTTCCGTCCTGATTATTCGCTATAAGCCTCAGGACAAGGGCATGCTGCCCTATGGCTACGTCGAGGGCGAGACGGTCACCGAGACCGAGGAGACGACCGAGGATAGCACGCGTGGCGTTAGCTATGCGCGCGCCATTAAGTCGCCTGCCTTCTTCTTCTGCATCGGCTTCCTCTGTCTCGTTCAGCTCACTTGCTGCATGAACCAGCTCTTCCCGACGTATGCTTCCGAGGTTGGTTTTAGCCCCATGGTGGGCGGCTTCATGGTATCCGCTGCATCGCTCTTCGATCTGTTCCTCAATCCGATCGTCGGCACCACTTGCGATAGGTTCGGCAGCACGAAGGCCATTCTGGGCTGGCTCGCTGTCTCCATCCTCTCCTTTGTCATGCTCATGATGAGCAGCGGCAACTCGACGCTCAGCATCCTCGCAGCAGGCGTGAACGACGTAATGTACGTCATCGCTGGCACTGCCCTGACCGTTTTGGTTATGGATGTCTTTGGCTCCCGCGATTTCGGTCGCATCTTCGCGCTGATCTGCTCCGTGGGCTATATCGTCGGCGCCTTTGGCATGCCCGTTATGATGAAGGTCTATGAGCTTGTCGGCTCCTTCCAGGGCGTCTTCATCTTCTGCATCGCATGCAACGTTATTATCGGCCTGTTCTTGCTGCTGGCAAAAAAGACTGGTAAGAACCTCTCCTGGGACGAATAGTTCGATTCGTCTTAGACATACGCTGTAGGGCTTAACCTGCAGCCGCTTTGGGGCATCGACTAACATCGGTGCCCTTTTTCATCGAATGTGACAAAGGAGCAGCCACTTTGTCACATTGAGTGGCATGTAAATCGAGGTCTAATACTTTTCCGAGAAGTGAACGGCCATACTTGGACCTCCGAAGCATCGACATTTTTAGACGTCAAACCCGCAGGATTTGGCTGGCAAAACCGCAGGAAATTGCATCTCGAAAGTGCCGATGCTTCGGGGGCCCGTTTTCACTCGTTCACTTCTCGGGAAAAGTATTAAACCTCGTTGTATGGGGTGCGGCTGGAGGGTGGTCATCGTTCAGTAGCTACCTCTTCCTTGTGAATCGCCTGAAGCGCAAGGCATAATGCATGTGACAAAGGGACGGCCCCTTTGTTGTGTTGATATGAGAGAAGAGTAGATGATCCTTTCGCTGGCCCCTATGGAGGGGATTACCGGGCATGTGTTCCGTCGCGTGCATGCGGAGTGCTTCGGTGCGCTCGATTGCTATTACACGCCGTTTTTGCCGCCGCCGCGGGTGGGAAACCGCTTTGGCGGCAAGGCGTTTAAGGAGATCGATCCTGCCAATAACCAGGGGCTCAACGTGGTGCCTCAGCTGATGTCCAAGAACGCGGACGAGTTTGTGTGGGCGGCACAGGTGCTCGCCGACATGGGCTACCGCGAGGTCAATCTCAACTTGGGTTGCCCTTCGGGAACGGTTGTCGCCAAGGGCAAGGGCTCGGGTTTCTTGCGCAATCTCGACGAGCTCGAGGCGTTCTTAAGCGATGTGTGCGAGCGGTCGCCGTTGCCGGTGTCGGTAAAGACCAGGCTGGGGCTGGAGAATGACGACGAATACGAGCGCGTGCTCGATCTGTATTGCCGCATGCCGTTGGCAGAGCTGATCGTGCATCCGCGCGTACAGAAGGACCGCTATACGGGCTTGCCGCGCAAAGAGTTTTATGGCGAGACGCTGGAGCGTGCGCCGTTCCCCGTGGCCTATAACGGTGACATTTTTGATCTTGAGGATATGGACGCGCTGGTGGAGGCCTATCCCGGCACGCGCCATGTGATGTTGGGGCGTGGCCTGCTCGCGAACCCCGCTCTGGCTCGCATGGTCAAGGGCGGCCCTGCTGCAACGGCTGCTGAGCTGCAGCGCTTCCACGACACGCTGTTTGCGGCATATGCAGAAGAGATTGGCGGCAATGCGGTCTTCCGCATGAAGGAGTGGTGGTTCTACGCCAAGTGCGCTTTCGCTGATCCCGCTACCGTCCACAAGATCGTACGCAAGACCAAAAAGGTCGACGAATACCGCGCTGCCGTCGAGCGCGTCTTTCGTGAACAGCCGCTTGCACCCACAGCTCGCTTCCACGGCTAACTAGTCATCGGGGGCGTTCTTTAACGACTGGTCATTTAAGGACGTCCCCAACGACTATGTAGCAAAAACATGTACACCAGCATCCAAAGATGTCGAAAAATGTCGACTTTGGATGCTGGTGTACATGTTTGGGTCCGACGGGGGAGCGGGCCTAGGCAATCAGTGCATCAAGTGTAATGAGCTCTCTGAGCCGCTCCGTGCGTGTTTGCCCATGGCGTTTGGCTTTTTCGTCAAACGCCTCAAGAATCGATTCGCCCACACGTGCTGATATAACGACGCTCGGCTCATCGGAGATTGGTGGCCTTCCCAACTTGATGGTGTGACCTTTCGGCCACTCATCTTTTTCGTAGGCTTCCGCGGCTTTCTTCAACTCTCCGGGAGCAAACCCCATCATCTTTTCGAGCTGCTTAGCATCCATGGCGCCTCCTATCGATCGACATAATGTCGAGCGCCGGTTCTCGGATTCTCTTTTTGTATACAATTTTGTAGACAAAAATACAAGCAGTTCATCGGGCTAATTAGCTTGTTTTGACCTGCCTGTTCGATAGGAAATGAGCATTGACGGCTTCGATACTCCTTTGCTTTTCAGCTTGGAATTTGGATGCTCATTGAACTTCCGGAGGGGAGCCCTTTATTAAGCTATTGAGATTCTGGGCAGGAGCTCTCACTGGTCTTCGGTAATGGGGCCAGCTTAATTCGCGACACAGTGTGTCGCGAATGGGAGTAGTCGTTAGGTGTCCTTCAATGGCTACTCATATAAGAACGTTCAAGTGTCGGATTTTGTCATTTAGTGTCGCTCTCAGCGACTATTCTGGAGGGTCGTGGTCAAAAAAGGGCAAATATGAGTACTGTTGCCATTATGGTTGCATTTATTTGCTATAAATTGTAGCTCCTGATGAGATTTGTTCCCATTAAGAGCTACTTTTATTGAACATATGAGGAGAAATAACGTCGTCTGCGGACGAGTGGAACGTTGAATAGTTCCTGAAGTGATCAAAATCGCTGCTACTAAACAGGTAGCAGTACTCATATTTGCCCTTTTTTGACCACAGCCCTCTCGGAAACCTTTCCAGAGGCGTCAAACAGCCATAATCCAAAGGTCTCCTCAAACAATTAGCCGGCCAAGAGCGTCCATGACTACCAAAAAGCTGTACGCCAGCATCCAAAGATGTCGAAAAATGTCGACTTTGGATGCTGGTGTACATGTTTGGGTCGTATGGGTTGGGGCCCTGGACGGACAGAGCGTGCGTACTAGAGCAGGTTTTCCTGCACCCATGCGATGATGTCGCTTGACTCGTAGAGTGGTTTGCCGTCGATGAACAGGCAGGGAACCTGGCGTTTTCCGCCGACGGCGATGAGTGTCTGTTCGGCATCGGAATCGGTCGAGATATTGCGCTCGGGAATGGTCACGCCGTTATCGGCCAAAAAGTGCTTGACCTTTAAGCAATACGGGCAGCCGGTCATAACGTACAGCGCGAGCTCGTGATTAGTAGCCATAGGTCTCCAATCGGTTGAGGTTTTGATTGAAATACCCAAAGCCGCCGCGGTCTATGCGCGCGTCAACGAAGACTCGATGGCCTGGACCAGAAACGCCGTGGCTCCGGTGGCGCAGGGCTTGTCGTAGTAGTCAACAAAGCGCTGGTCGGCAAGATAACCGTGGGCGAGGCCCAGGTACGCCTCGTCTTGGGGCTCGCATCCCCAGTTGAGAGCAATCCAGCGACGATGCATCGCGACAAGCTTACGAGCCTCGTTGCTCTCTGGGTCGCCAATGCCCATGGCAATCGAGAGCTGGCCCAGAATAGCGCGTTCAAGTTCCTTCATGTCGTTCCATGTCTCGGGGTCCATGTCCAGCAACGCTTCGTTTGCTGCATCGATAGCCTCATCGCCGTAGCGCGCCCGCGCCTCGGCACCGTAGCGCGCCTCGTTTTCCTGCACGGTGCGCCAGCGCTCCAGTTGCGGCAGGACGGCGCCCATGAGCGAGACGGCTTCGTCGAGCGACATGCCGGTGTTTTGTGCCAGGCGCGGGGCACAATCCTCAATCATTGCCTCCATGGTGGTGTCATAGGTGTACTTGCCGTGGTCGTAGCACCACTTGCAGTAATGATCGGTCGCGGTGCCCGTGGCATCGGTGCCGCAGTCGTCGGGCGTGAGTATCATGCCGCAGCTCTGGCAATAGTGCTCAGGCATTTCGAGCAGGTGGGACAGCGGTTCTCCGGTTACGGCGGCGATGAGCTTCATCATGTCGATGCCCGGTGTGACCTCGCCGCGCTCCCACCGGCTGATGGCCTGGCGTGTGACGAAGAGCTTAGCGGCAAGCTGCTCTTGGGTAAGGTGATGGGCGCGACGGACAGCAATGAGCTTTTCTGCAAAGGCCATAGCGGCTCCTTTCTGCTGGTTGATGGCTTAAGCATACGCGGCGGCAGGCGCCCTTCCAAGCAACCGTTGGTTGCACGACGGGGGACCGCGGCGAAGAATTGCGCGCAACGCCCCACGCCTCCATGCCGTACAATGACCGGCATGGAACCTATCGCACGCATACATACCGACCTGCCGCAGAAGTTCGGCATTCCGCGCAACAGCTTTTTGGCGCCCCATCTGCAGGGACGAATCTTTTTTGAGCCGGAATTTGCCTCCAATGCAGCGGTTGAGGGCCTGGACTCCTTCTCTCACCTGTGGCTGCTGTGGCGCTTCGAAAACGGAACGCCCGGCGGCACGGCTAAGGATATTGCCGTCGACGCTAAAACGCAGGACAGGTCCGGCACCAACGCAAAATGGTCGAAAACCGTGCGCCCGCCGCGTCTGGGCGGAGCCGAACGTGTGGGAGTGTTTGCCACGCGCAGTCCGTTTCGCCCTAATCCCATCGGGCTCACCTGCGTCAAGCTTGATCGTGTCGAGCTCACCGACGATGGCCCCATCATCCATGTGTTGGGGGCCGACCTGCGCGACGGTACGCCCATCTACGACATCAAGCCCTACATTCCGTTTGCGGACTGCCACCCGGATGCGACCGGAGGCTGGATCGAGGATGCTCCGTGGCAAGAGCTCGATGTTGAGTTTCCGCAAGCACTGCAGGATATGGTCCCGCCCGCAAAGCTCCTCGGCTTGGTCGAGGTCCTTCGCCAAGACCCGCGCCGCGCGGGCAGCAAGCACGAGCCACACCGCGTCTATCATCTGGCTTACGCCGGGCTCGACATATCGTTTACGGTCGATGAAACCCAGCTAACCGTAGTTGCCGTCAACGACGCGCAAGACTAACCAGCCATTCGTCCGCACCCGTCAAATTAAGCGCCAAACCCCGCGCCAAAACCGCCCACGCTGGTGGACAATAACGCCTACCAAAACAATCAACTTTGCACGGGAGTCCAGCATGAAATACGACTTCACTTCAATCATCGACCGCCACGGCATGGACGCCATCGCCGTTGACTCTTGGGGTGAGATCCCCGGTATGGCCCCGAACGCACCCGACGAGGGCTTCGACCGCATTCCCATGTGGGTGGCCGACATGAACTTTGCCACGGTGCCCACGGTCCAGGAACACATCATTCAGCGCGCCCAGCACCCCATGTTTGGCTATTTCAATCCGCGCTCCGAGTATTTCGACCGCATCATCGAATGGCAGAGCCGCCGCAATGGCGTCGAGGGCCTGCGCCCTGAACATATCGGTTACGAAAACGGCGTGCTGGGCGGTGTCGTGTCGACGCTGCGCGCGTATGTCCAGCCGGGCGATGCGGTGCTGGTCCACAGCCCCACCTACATCGGCTTTACCAAGTCCATTGAGGCCGCGGGCTATCGTATTGTCCATAGCCCGCTTAAGCTCGACGATCAGGGCGTGTGGCGCATGGACTTTGAGGACATGGAGTGCAAACTCGCCCAAAACCACATCCATGCCGCGGTGTTCTGCTCGCCGCACAATCCCTGCGGCCGCGTATGGGAGCGCGACGAAATCGAGCGCGCCATGGACATCTATCGCCAGCACGATTGCGTGGTGATTTCGGACGAGATTTGGTCCGATATCATCCTGCCGGGGCACAAGCACATCCCGACGCAGTCGGTGAGCGAGGATGCCCGCATGCGCACGGTTGCCCTCTATGCGCCGAGCAAGACGTTTAACCTGGCGGGCCTTGTCGGCAGCTACCACATTGTCTACAACGAGACGCTGCGTGACCGCATCTGCGCCGTGTCCAACAAGACCCACTACAACGAGATGAATGTCCTCTCCAAGCATGCGCTTATCGGTGCCTACCAGCCGCAGGGCTACGAGTGGGTGGACGAGCTCAACCAGGTGCTTGCCGGCAATATCGAGTACTTCTGCGATTACGTGGACGGGCATTTTGAGGGCGTGTCCTATTCGCGTCCGCAGGGCACGTACATGGTGTTTCTGGACTGCACCGAGTGGTGTCGCGAGCATGGCCGCGATATTCAGTGGCTGCTCGACGAGGGGGCGCGCGTGGGCGTGGGATATCAGGACGGCCGCCCGTTCCACGGGCCCTGCCACATTCGCGTGAATCTGGCGCTGCCGCTTTCGCGCGTGAGAGAGGCGTGCGACCGCCTGGACCGCTACGTTTTTAGGGTATAGGGGGCGCACGATTCGGGTACTGTGGCTTGCGCCCATGTCGTCAATGTGCGTGGACGCATAGAGCGCAGAGGCTTGCGAGCGCGTTTTCCACGTCTGCTACTTTTCTTGAATTTGTTTGCCGCAAAGGTGCTCAATCGTAATCTCATACAGTTGGACGCCTCTGATACTTTGCTTGATTTCCTCTTCGACCTCTTCGGCAGAAGGATAGTACTTGAGGGCAAACTGTCGGACTTTGTCTTCGACAAACGCCGGATCATCGTTCACGAGGCGGCAGCGGCCAAAAACCACGGTGCTCTGAATATAGGGTGCCCAGTCGTCGTCTTTGTACCAATCGTTGCCATAGACGGTAAAGCAGACTTTGTCGCTGCGTTTGAGCGCATCGACCTTATGCCCTGCCTTGGCTCCATGAAAGTAAATTTTGTCGTGCTCGGGGTCAAAGTAGTAGTTAACGGGAATGGCGTAAGGATAGCCGTCGTCTCCGTTGACGGCAAAAACGCCGCGCTTGCAATTGACGAGCAGCTCTCGTGCCTCTTGATCGGTGATAGCACGCTTCTTTCTGCGAAGAGGTCTAAACATCGTGGACTTCCTTTCTTTCCGCGTGCTGCGTGCACGACGGTGGGCGGTGTGTCTATATCAAGATACTAGTTCAGGCTGCGAGGCCGACGGGAACGCCCCGTTTTCCGCAGATTGAAACGTGCTCTTGTTTGTCGTGGGAGGATTGTTCCTCACAACCCGTCGTTTAGAAGCGTTCTTGATGACTAGTTCCGTTTGCGGGGGAGGCGTGGGACAATACCGAGCGAACGTGATTGGTTGTCCGTGGAAAGGGTCGCGATGAAAAAGCTCAGGACGCTTGCTGACGTTTTGCGCCAGGCGGGCTTTGTGCGCATTACGGAGCTGTTCCTCGTCTTCTATCTGCTGTGCTCGACGGCTGTCTGGCTGTCCGAGCCTACGACCCTCACCTTCGGCGATGGACTTTGGTTTAGCTTTGAGACGGTTTCGACCATCGGCTTTGGCGACATTCCGGCCGAAACACCGGTTGCCCGCGCTATTACCGTCGTCTTGAGCGTTATCAGCATCTTCTACATCGCCATGCTCACGGGCGTGGCGGTGAACTACTGCAATACGCTTATCAAGATGCGTCAAAAGGACACCATGGCGCGCTTTATGGACGATCTTGAGCATTTGGAAGAGCTCGATCGCGACCAGCTTGCCGATCTGTCGCGCCGCGTGCGCGAATATCGGCGCCGCCAACGCTAGAGCGGGCGCCGCGCGTCACAATGAGGGGACTGAATATGAATATCACCGTGTATCTGGGTGCCAGTGCCGGCAATGACCCGGCGTTTCTGCCCGCGGTGCAGGAGCTGGGCAACTGGATTGGCGCCAACGGACACGCGCTGGTATACGGCGGGTCCAAGTCGGGCCTGATGGGTGCGCTTGCCGATAGCGTGCTCGATGCTGGTGGGCATGTGACGGGTGTGGAGCCGAGCTTTTTTATCGAGGCCGAGTTTCAGCATGACGGTATCGACGGCCTCATCGTGACGAGCGATATGGCCGAGCGCAAAGCCAAGATGATCGAGCTTGGCGATGCCTTCATTGCCTTTCCCGGCGGGACGGGCACGCTCGAGGAGATTGCCGAGGTCATGTCCGCGGTGTCATTGGGGCACCTGAGTGCTCCGTGCATCCTGTATAACCTGGACGGTTACTACAATGACCTTAAGGCGCTGCTCGGGCACATGATTGATAAAGGGCTTTCGAGCCCGAGGCGCCAGCACGGCATCTACTTTGCCCAGGATCTGCACGAGATCGCATCAATTATCAACGGATAAGCCTTGAGCCTGACCCGCCGGGGTCCCCGGTGGCTCCGCTTGCGGCGCAGACGGTTGGCTTGACTGGGCAACGCTCGCTCTACAATAAAACGTATCTATGTCGACTTTGACCGCGGGAGGACCCGATGGATAACCTTGCCAAACCCACAAACCGCGCGCTGTTTTTGGTTAGCGTTGCCGTGACCGGTGCGTTCGCGGGTGCCGCGGTCTGGCTGTTCTTTTTTGCGATGGAGCATGGTATCGACTATCTATGGACCGAGATTCCGAGCGCGCTGGGCGTCGCTTCGCCCGAGCTTGCCAGCGGCCCGTTTGCCTTTCTGCCGTACCCGTTTTTTGTCTGCCTGCTGGGCGGCCTGTTAATCGGTCTGTTCGAAAAGATGACGGGCACCAAGACCGATGACCTCAACCAGGTGATGGCTAAGGTTAAGCAAGACGGGCGCTACCCGTACGACAACCTGGGCAAGCTTTCGCTCGCGGCATTGCTGCCGCTGCTGTTTGGCGGAAGTATTGGACCGGAGGCCGGCCTGACCGGCGTTATCGCGGGTCTGTGCAGCTGGGTCGGCGACCGCATGCGTCGCTTTGGCGCCGAGTCTAGGGAGCTCACGCTGCTGGGTACCCAGGCTGCCCTGACGGCGCTCTTTACCGCGCCCGTCTTTGGCTTTGTGGCGCCGCTCGCCGGTAGCGCTGACGGCCAGGGCGAAGACGCCCACGATGAGTCCGCGTCCGACGAGATCACCATCAAGCTGCCCAAGGCGCAAAAGACGGTGGTCTATGGCATTGCGATTGCCGGCGGTCTGGGTACCTACCTGCTGCTTGGCCAGCTTGTGGGCGGCGGCATGGGCATGCCCAGGTTCGAGTCCGCCGAGGTGGGCAACCTGGAACTTGTCTGGCTCATTCCGCTGGCGTTGGTCGGCACCGTATGCGGTTGGCTGTACTTTGTCTCCGAGCATGCAAGCGAGGCGTTGTCCCATGCAATAGGGGAGCGTCCTGTCGTCAAGGCCATGCTAGCCGGTCTGACGCTCGCCATCTGTGGCACGGTCCTGCCCTACACCATGTTTGCCGGCGAGACTCAGGCCGATGTGCTCATGGAAACCTATCTGACCATTCCCGCCGGCGTGCTTATTTTGACCGGTCTGGTTAAGGCCATGCTGACCCCCGCCCTCATCAATATGGGCTGGCGCGGCGGCCATTTCTTCCCCGTCATCTTCTCGGGCGTAAGCCTGGGCTACGGCCTTGCCGTCCTCACCGGCGCCGATCCGGTCTTTTGCGTCGCCGTCTGCACGGCATCGACGATGGGCGCCGTCATGCGCCAACCCGTTATGGTCGTGGGCCTGTTGCTCATGTGCTTCCCGCTCAAAGGCATCGTCTGTATGATCATCGCCGCAGCCATCGCCGCCGGCATTCCGCTGCCCAAGCCGCTGCGCAAGTAGCATGGTGGCGCGCAGTCAGTACAAACATCTCAAGTCCGGTGCGGGCGCTGTGTCACGGATTTGCGGGTGGACTGGATTTCGTTCGGTATCGGCGCTACTTCCAAATTGCAAGCGCGGCGGTGCCCAGTACGATGAGGGCGAGACCGATGGCGCTGCGGCGGGAGAGTTTTTCGTTGAATGCCAGGCGCGCAAATAGCACCGATACGACAATCGATAGTTTGTCGATCTGCACCACGACACTCACCTGGCCTGCAGCGATGGCATAGTAATAGAGCAGCCACGATGCTCCAGTCGCGATGCCCGATGTTGCGAGAAATGTGAGTTCGCGCCGGTCAACGTGCGCGACCTGCTCCAGTTTTCCCTTGGCTGCCACGATTGCCCATGCCATAACCAGTACCACGCAGGTGCGGATTGCCGTGGCCAGGTTTGACCCGACGCCTTCGATGCCGATCTTGGCGAGGACGGAGGTGAGTGCCGCGAACACGGCGGCGCCGAGGGCGTAAGCGAGCCAGGTTCGGTCTTGCTGCTGCTCGGGTTCGGCGGACTGCTTCTTCTCGATCATTAAAAACGTGCCGAGGGTGATGACAGCGCTTCCCACGAGCTTAACCGCAAGGTTGCTCGTCTCGTCAAAAAACGCGATGGCGACCAGCGCGGCGAGCACGGTGCTCATCTTGTCGACCGGTACGACCTTATTGACATTTCCGATGCTCAACGCCTTAAAGTAACAGATCCACGAAGCACCGGTAGCGAGTCCCGAGAGGACGAGAAAGAGCCAGGATCTGGGTTCGATGCTGCCAATGGTTCCAATGGATCCAGAAATGCCCGCCATTGCCCAGGCGAAAACGAGCACCACGCAGGTGCGAATGGCCGTCGCGACATCGGAGTCGGTCTGCTTGATGCCGCATTTGGCCAAGATGGATGTGATGCCGGCAAAGAATGCTGACGCAAATGCTGCGACAACCCACGACACGGGTGCGGTGCCTCCTTGGATAATGGGTTTATCCTGCGAGTTTTATGGACATGAGGATACCGCCCCTCCATGAAGGTTTGATATGGCCGCGGCGAGACGGGGGTCATGTTCCGGGGAACCATTTGGTTAAGGCTCGAATTGTCGATATGCTGTCGACTTCTCTTTGGTTTCCAAGATCTAAACGGCATGCTTCGAAGGGCGGCGGCGTTGTTGCTGCTTCGTCTTATCTAGTAAATGAGGTGGGGTGCCGCCCAAGTCCTTTAGCTGTCGATTACAGGTCGCGTACTCGATAAACCTTGGTGCTGACGGTGCAGCTGATTGCACATAGCGCGAGGGCAAGTGCGGCGATGCCTGCACACAGACAGCCCAGAACGGCAGGATCGGGATTCGCTCCGGCAATCGACATGAGCCAGTTGCTGATGGGGTTGGAGGAGCTCAGCGTGGCCATGGCAAGGCATCCGAGCATGGCAAACAGGCCAACGGATAGGCGCAGCGCCTCCATGTGTCCAAAGCGAAAGAACAGCGGCTGCGCCAAAAACACCATCATGAGGGAGATGAGCATTGATGCTGCTGAGGCTATTGCGATTTCAAAGACCGTCTGTCCCGTCGAAGGAATGCCCGCGCTGTTGAAGAGCGGGATGGCGACGATACTCAAAAGCGTAGCTGCACATGCCATGACGGCGGAGAAGACAATAACGCTCAGGTAGCGGGCACAAATAATGTCTTTGCGCGAGAAGGGCAGCGTTGCCCGATAACGCTCCCATCCGTTTTGATTGTCGAAGCCGGCCAGCGAGCTCATGACCATGATGGGCGACATGGCACTGACCGCGCAGGCGCCGGCACTCATGCCAGAGTCGCCATCCGACGCGTTGGCGAGCGTCAGCACGACGAAGATGAACAGGCCGACTCCTGCAATGCTCGGGATAAGCGAACGAGCGATGGCGAGCTCGGACATAAAGGCGCGTTTCATTTCGAAGTCCCTTTCAGCGTGAGGCGAAGATAGTCGTCAATGGTTGCCCGATCGCAGGGAATCTCGGGAAAGGCCTCGAGCGTTTCGCGACGGTTGGGCACGAGCACGTCCACGCTGTAGGCGTGGCGGGCGGCATGGGCACCTTCGACGCAAGCCATAAGCTCGGCGGCCTGCGCTTGGGTGCAGTGGGCGATGCCGGCTCGGTCGGTAATGTCCTCGCGCGGCAGGTCAAACACAATCGAGCCGTTATCGATGCAGATGACGCGGTCGGCGGCGCGATCGAGGTCGGACGTAATGTGGCTCGAGAGCAGCACGCTGTGCTGACCGTCGGCGACAAAAGCAAGCAGCTCATCGAGCAGTTCCTCGCGCGCCATGGGATCGAGGCCCGCGGTGGCTTCGTCCAAAAGGAGTAGCTTGGCATTATGGCTGAGTGCACAGGCAAGCTGCAACTTCATGCCCATGCCGCGGGAGAGGTCCTTGACCTTTGTCTTGGGATCGAGGCCAAATCGGTCGATGAATCCGGCGAACGTTTCGCGATTCCACATGGGGTACGCCGGGCCTACGAGTGCCTCAACTTCGGCCACCTTGAGTGTGGAAGGGAAGGGGCATGTGTCCAGCACGAGGCCGACACGAGTGCGCAGACAACGCTGCGCTTCATCGGGCGCGTCGGCGCCACAGCGCTGTCCAAACAGGTGCACCTCGCCGGCATCGAGCTTTATAAGCCCGAGCGCGGCTCGAATCGTCGTTGTTTTGCCAGCACCGTTGGCACCAACAAAGCCGACGATCTGGCCAGGCTCCACGGCAAGCGTGACGTCGCGCAGCGAAAAGCGGTCGCTTACAGCGCGTGAGATGCCTTTGAGTTCAAGCAAGTTTTGCATGATATAGCCTTTCTTGCAGATGGCTACTGCATGGTTTCGGGGGCTACCAGGTCGAGCATCTCGTGCAGCTTGTCGCGCGTGACGCCCAGGGTTTCGGCTTGGCTCGCCGCTTTCGCAAGTAGCTCTTCGATATGGCAGAGCTGGTTTTCGCGCAAGAGTTCTTGGTTGCCCTCGGCGACAAAGCAGCCCTTGCCCTGCACGGTGCAGATAAACCCGAGCTGCTCCAGGTCGGCGTAGGCGCGCTTGGTGGTGATGACGCTCACGCCAAGATCGCTCGCGAGTGCACGGATGCTGGGGAGTTTGGCTTCCGCAGCGAGCGTGCCCGAAAGGATTTGAGCTTTGACCTGCGAGGCTATTTGCTCGTAGATGGGCTTGTCGCTCGAATTGGATAGGATGATGTCCACAGCGGCTCCTTAGCTGTTGGGCTACACGTGTATATAACCGGTAAGCACAGTATATATACACTATGCACAGTTACGCAAGAGACAAATGTGGAATAGCCCGCCGGCGCTGCGCTTGCTCCGAAACAATCTCAATCTGTAACACCTGGGTCCGTTTTGGGTCGCCTGCTGTTACAGATTGAGATGTTATTTGCCCGCCTGCCTATTTGTCTCAATCTGTAACAGTAAGAGTCGATTTGCGCGGCTAGATGTTACAGAACGAGACATTGCCCGCCTGCCTCCCCGTTTATCTCGATTTGTAACAGCTAGACCCAATTTGGGCGACCAGATGTTACAGATTGAGATTGTGCCGGCGGGCCTGTCCGTTTGTCTCAATCTGTAACAGGTGGAGGCTCGAAATCCGTCTTACCGTTACAGATTGAGACAATCTGCCGTAGAACGCCGCCGGCAACCATCTGCCTAGACCTCAACTGATGAATTTGTCCTGATAGGTGCCCTATGGCGGGATTTCGCGGCTACAATAGTGCGGTTACAACGACGTAATGCACTCAATGCAAGAAAGGATCCGCATGGCAAGCCTGTCGGATGAAATCTCGTCGCGCCGCACATTCGCGATCATCAGCCACCCGGACGCCGGTAAGACCACGCTTACCGAGAAGCTGCTGCTCTATACCGGCAGCATCCAGACCGCCGGTTCGGTCAAGGGCAAGAGCTCGGCCAAGCACGCCGTCTCGGACTGGATGGATATCGAGAAGGAGCGCGGCATTTCCGTTACCTCCTCGGTGCTGCAGTTCACCTATAACGGCGCCTGCGTCAACATCCTCGATACCCCCGGCCACCAGGACTTCTCGGAGGATACCTACCGTACGCTTATGGCCGCCGACGCCGCAGTCATGGTCATCGACGGCGCCAAGGGCGTCGAGGCCCAGACCAAAAAGCTCTTTAAGGTCTGTACGCTGCGCCACATTCCCATCTTCACCTTTGTGAACAAGCTCGACCACGAGGCCCGCGATCCGTTTGAGCTCATGGAAGAGATCGAGAATGTTCTGGGCATCAACACCTATCCCATGAACTGGCCGATCGGCAGCGGCCGCAACTTCCGCGGCGTGTTCGATCGTCAGACCCGTCGCGTCATTGCCTTTGAGGGCGATGGCCACGCCAACGCCACCAAGAAGGTCGCCGAGGTCGAGGCCGAGCTGGGCGACCCCGCCATGGACGAGCTCATCGGCGAGGAGAACCATAAGAACCTGATGGACGATATCGAGCTGCTCGATGGTGCCGGCGACGAGCTCGATTTGGATGCCGTGGCCTGCGGCAAGCTGAGCCCGGCGTTCTTTGGCTCGGCGCTTACCAACTTTGGCGTGGAGCCTTTCCTGAAGGAGTTCCTGCGTCTGGCCCCGACGCCGCGCGCCTATACCGATACGCTCACCAGCGAACCGGTCGATCCCTGCCGCGACGACTTTAGCGGCTTTGTGTTTAAGATCCAGGCCAACATGGACAAGAACCACCGCGACCGCATCGCCTTTGTGCGCATTTGCTCGGGCAAGTTCGAGCGCGGCATGGACGCCTTCCACGTGCAGGGCAACCGCAAGCTCAAGCTGGCCACGGGCACCTCGATGATGGCCGACGACCGCGCTATCGTGGACGAGGCGTACGCGGGCGATATCGTGGGCCTGTTCGATCCGGGTATCTTTAGCATCGGCGACACTGTGTGCTCCGGCAAGCGCCACGTGCAGTATCCGCAGATCCCGACGTTTGCCCCCGAGATGTTCGCTCGCATTACGCAGGTCGACACGCTCAAGCGCAAGCAGTTCGTCAAGGGCATGGAGGAGCTTGCCCAGGAGGGCGCCATCCAGATCTTCCGCGAGCTGGGTGCCGGCATGGAGAGCGTCATCGTGGGCGTGGTCGGCGTGCTGCAGTTTGAGGTACTCGAGCGCCGCCTCAAGGCCGAGTACCGTGTTGAGGTTCGTCGCCAGCCACTGCCCTATACGGACATCCGCTGGATCCAGAACGACCCCGACACCATCGATATCCCGGGCCTTTCGCTCACGCGCGACACCCTGCGCGTCGAGGACATGCGCGGCGGTAAGCTGCTGCTGTTCACGAGCCCGTGGAACGTGGACTGGGCAACCGACCACAACCCCGACCTTATCCTGTCGGAGTTTGGCAACGTGGCCTTTTAACGCATTGGCGCGGTGGTCCTGTGGGGCTGTCGCGCCGTTTGTTTGCCTTATGCCGCGCGAGCGGCTATCATACCCACCGTCGTCTCAAGACCGGGGCGTCCGAGCAGTTCGGGTCCGATATCCTGCTCGTTAAACCTAAAACCAAAGGAGTACATAATGATCAAGAAGGTCATGGAGGACTACAAGGTCCTGCTGCGGAGCATTCCCGCGGCAACGGTTTCGCTGTTTTTCGTGAGCGTCATCATGATGAACCTGCTGGCCAACAAAGAGCTTATCAGCCTGCCGTATCTGGCACTCGATTGCGGCTTTGTGGTGAGCTGGGTTTCGTTTTTGTGCCAGGACATGATCTGCAAGCGCTTTGGCGCCAAGGCATCCATCAAAATCTCTATCCTCGCGCTGCTGGTCAACCTGGCCGTGAGCCTGTGCTTTTGGGCATGCTCGCTCACGCCCGGTATGTGGGGCGCCTACTACGACACCGGCATGATCGAGGTCAACACCGCCCTTAACGCCACCATTGGCGGCACCTGGTACGTGGTGCTGGGCTCTTCGCTGGCAATGCTCGTTTCTGCCGTGGTTAACTCCACGCTCAACCAGTCGCTCGGCCGCATGCTCAAAAAGAATAACTTTGCGAGCTTCGCCTTCCGCTCCTATGTGTCCACGGGTGTTGGCCAGTTTATCGACAACTTGGTCTTTGCCATTGTGGTGAGCCACACGTTCTTTGGTTGGACCTGGGTGCAGGTCCTTATGTGCTCGCTGACCGGCGCTGTTGCCGAGCTGCTGTGCGAGGTTTTCCTGAGCCCCGTGGGCTACAAGGTCGTGCGCGGCTGGGAGCGCGAGAATGTGGGCTCCGAGTACCTCGAGCGCCACGCAACCGCCTAAGGAGCAAGTATGCGGGTTTTGATCACGGGCGCTTCGGGCGGTATCGGAGCCGCATGCGTGCAGCGCTTTTTGGACGAGGGCCACGAGGTCGTGGGCTTTGATCTGCTGCCGGCGGTGATCGAACACGAGCGCTACCGCCATCTGATCGTTGATGTTCGCGAGCCGGACGCGTTTCCAGACGATCTTGAACCCCAGGTGATCGTGAACGTTGCCGGTACGCAGGATTCGGCTGACGACATCGCCGCCAACCTGTATGGCACCATCAACGTGACCGAGCGCTACGCCTTTGCGGGGGAGGGGCTTGCCGCCAAGCCGGCGCCGGCTATCAAATCCGTGGTCAATGTGGGGTCGGCGAGCGGGCATACGGGATCGGAGTTTCCTGCCTATGCTGCCAGCAAGGGCGGCGTTATCGCCTACACCAAGAACCTTGCAAACCGCCTGGCACCGCAGGCCATTGCCAACAGTGTGGACCCGGGCGGCGTTATCACGCCGCTCAACCGTTGCGTGATGGAAGACGAACACCTGTGGAACCAGATTATGGAGCTCACGCCGCTTAAGCGCTGGGCCACCGCCCAAGAGATCGCCGAGTGGATCTACTTTGTGGGCGTGACCAACCGGTTTATGACCGGGCAGAGTCTGCTAATCGATGGCGGCGAGGCCGGCCGCACACAATTTATTTGGCCCGAATAGGAAATGCGCCCGATGGAAAGCCGTCGGGCGCATTTTTGATGTATCGACTTTTAGCCGAGGCAAGTCCAGTTGACGGGGGTCGAGCCGTGCTGTTCGAGTAGCTGATTGGCTGCCGAGAAGGGACGCGACCCCATAAAGGCGGGGAGTTCTGCTGTGGCACGGTTGGCCGAAAGCGGCGAGGGGTGCGTAGAGGCCAGGCAGAACTTGCCGGTTGCCTTGCCCGCGCCGGTTGCGGCGAGCTTGCCTTCAACCATCTGCTGGGCAAAGCGACCCCATGCCAAAAAGACGACCGACTGGGGCAGCTGGCAGCAGCGTTCGATAACGTAGTCGGTGAGCGTGCTCCAGCCCAGTTTGGCGTGCGAGTTGGCGGCATGCTCGCGCACGGTGAGCGTAGTGTTGAGGAGCAGGACGCCCTGCTGTGCCCATGGTGTCAAGTCTCCCGTGGCGGGGATGGGGCAACCCAGATCGGCTTTGAGTTCCTTATAGATGTTGCGCAGGCTCGGCGGCAACTTGGTTTGCGTTGCGGGGACCGAGAACGACAGCCCCATGGCCTGGTTGGGTCCGTGATAGGGGTCTTGACCTAAGATGACAACCTTGACCTGGTCGGCCGGCGTGTAGGCGAGGGCATTGAGGATGTCGTCTTGTGCCGGGTAGATGGTCTGTTCGGCACGCAAGAGGGCGATGCGCTCGAGCAGCTGGTTCGTAGTGTCACGTACCGGCTGCGGCGCATCGCCCAACCAAGTTGCTATGTTGCGGTCGCGGGTCGCGGTGTCCATGGGGCTCCTTTATGGCAGATGCTCTGTTGGCATCTATTGTAAAGGCGCACCGGTTGCCTTTATGCCACGGCTGTATGAAGAGCGGGGTCTACGAGACGTGCTCGGGCGCTCCTGCCATGCGAGCCTGTTCATGTGCGCGGAGGCGCGGAAGCTCGACGGTTGCCGCCATGACGCCGGTGAGGATGAGAGCTGCACCCAGGAAGGCGATGGGGCTCAGGACCTCGCCGACTAGGAAGAACGAGAAGACAGCGGAGCAGACCGGCTCAAGCGAGAAGGCGAAGCCGGTGGTCTCGGCGGGTACGTGGGGCTGCACGAGCGTCTGGGTGATAAAGCCGTAGGCAGAGCAGATGAGTGCGAGCGCGACGACGACCACGATCTCGCTGGGCGTACTGGGAAGTGTGAAACCGCCAAAGACGCATGCGGCGATGCCCGAGAACAAGCCGCCGAAGCCCAGCTGCCAAACGCCCAGAGCAAGCGGATCGACTTCTTCGACAAAGCGCTTGGCCACGATAATGTGGCTGGCATAGATAAAGGCCGAGAGCAGCATGATGATCGCGCCGGGATTCAGGCTGGTAAAGTCTGCGCCCGAGAGCAGCAACATACCGCAGGTGACGATGGCGGTGCCGACGAGCACTTTGCGCTCGGGGGCGCGACGCAGCAGGGCGGCGTTGGCAAACGGCACGATCACGACCGTCAGGCTCTGCAAAAAGCCGGCGGTGGAGGCGGAGGTGAGGCTGGAGCCCAGGCACATGCAGGTGAGCTCGGTTGCCATAATGGCGCCGATGATGGCGGCACGGACCATAAGGTCGCGGTTGATGCGCAACGCGTGCTTGTGGAAGAGCAGCAGGCAGACCACAAAGGCGATGATGCAGCGTAGCGCGACGATGCTCGTGGCGTTCATGCTGTCCATGCCGATCTTCATGAGGGGATACGAAAAGCCCCATGCGACGGGAACGGAAAATGAGAGCGCGATTGCTTTTTTGCGATCCATGGGACTCCTTTTGTTACAGAACGGTTTCGCAAAAAGGATTCTGCTCCCAGATGTGGATGTAGTAAAGCGAATGTATCTTCAGTATGATTAAGAAATACTAATGTTGGCAGAAAAAGCCCTGGCAAAACGTTTTACGGCTGCATTGATGTGGAGGTGCGATGGCATCGCGGTATCAGATTGTTTGTATGGTGGTCGATCGCGGCAGTCTTAAGGGCGCGGCGGACGAGCTGGGCTATACGCAAAGTGCGGTGAGCCAGGCCGTCAAGGCACTCGAGCGCGAGCTGGGTACCACGCTTATCGAGCGCGGTAAGCAGGGCGTTTCGCTTACGCGCGACGGTAAACAATATCTGCCGTATCTGCGCCAGATTGTGACTGCCGAGGCTGAGCTCGAGGGCAAGCGCCAGGAGTTGCTGGGGCTTTCGTCGACCGATATTCGCATCGCGACGTTTACCAACGTGAGTCGAACCGTGTTACCGCGTGTGATCCGCGACTTTGGGGCGCTGCACCCGGGCGTACGCTTTACCCTTAAGCAGGGCGACTACACGCGCAACGCCCAATGGGTGCACGATGGCGTGGTCGATTTTTGCTTTACGGCACGCGGGTTTACCGCTGGCCTCGAGAAGCGCGTGGTCTATCACGACGAGTTGGTGGCACTGTTGCCTGTCGCGCATCCGCTGGCGGCAAAGGAAAAGGTGACACTCGCCGACCTGGCTTCCGAGCCGTTTGTGCTTCTGGATGAGGGCGAACAGAGCCTGGTGCTCGATGCATTCGCGGCGCATGGCCTGTCGCCGCACGTGACGAGCGAGGTCACCGACGACTACACCATCATGGCGATGGTGGAGGAGGGCCTAGGCGTGAGCATGCTCTACCGTCGTACTGTGGAGGGCATGCGAGCCGATATTCGTGTGCGGCCCATCGTGCATGCCCCCTCGCGCGACGTGGTGGCGGCCTGGCGCAGCTGGGACACCATGCCTATGGCCACGAGGCGCTTTATCGACTATATGAGCTCGCATATTGTCAACTAATGACTGGCGTGGCGTTGAGTGCGGTGTTTAGCGGGCTGTCGCTTTGGCTTGGGTGGCGCGATAGGTGCGTGCCGGGTGGCAAAGTAGTACCGCCACGACCATAAAGAACGCCGTGGTGCCCAGGCTGATGGGGTAGACCATCATGATGTTCGCAAAGGTGCGGAAGTGCGGGAACACGCAGAACACCCAATAGAAGCGGATGCCGCAGACGCAGATCATGGTGATGAGGGCGGGTGTGAGCGAGATGCCAAAGCCGCGCAGGTAGCCTGACATGTTTTCGTAGAACATGCTAAAGGCGTACGCCGGGAAGACCGAACATACGCGGATATAGCCGATCGAGACGATGTTGGGATCGCTGTTGAACAGCGACAAGATCTCGCGCCCCAGGCCAACAATAACGATAATTGTGGTGAGCGCGACGATACCGCCTTCGACTAGGCAGACCTTGAGCGTCTTGGTGCAACGGTCTATCTGGCGGGCACCGTGGTTTTGTCCCACAAAGGTGGTGCAAGCCTGGCTAAAGCTGTTGAGCAGGTTGTAGCATACGTACTCCAAGCTCATAGCGGCGCTCGATGCCGCCATGACCTCGGTGCCCAGGCTGTTGATAGCAGACTGGATGATGATGTTGGCGACGGCAAAGACGGCGCTCTGGATGCCGGCGGGCAGGCCGATCTTGACGATGCGCTTGAGGGCGACGGGGTCGATAGCCAGGTCGCGCGGGGTGACGCGGACGACGGAGTCGGTCTTGAGCAGGCGGATAAAGAGCGTGGCGGCGCTGACAGTGTAGGCGATAGCGGTGGCGATGGCGACGCCCGCGACGCCCCAGTGGAGTATGGGGACAAAGATGAGATCCAGGCCAATGTTGAGGACGGTGGACACGGCAAGTGCCTGCAGCGGCATGCGGGTGATGCCGACGGAGCGGAAGATCGCGGCCTCAAAGTTGTAGAGCAAGATCGAGGGCATGCTGAGCAAAAAGACGCGCAGGTAGAGCGAAGCGAGCGGCATGGTTTCGGCGGGAACATTGAGCGCGGCGAGCATGGGCTCGGCAAAGATCTCGCCCAGCGCAATGACGACAAAGCCCACGAGCGCCATTAAAATCGAAGTATGGACGGCGCGTTTGACCATGTTCTGATCGTTGCGGCCGATAGCGTTGGCGATGACCACGTTGGAGCCAAGCGACATGCCAATAAACAGGTTGAGCATAAGACTGGTAAGCGGAACATTGGAGCCGACCGCCGCCATGGCGAGGGTTCCCTGGTCGCCCGAGAAATTACCGATGATGACCGTGGCGATGAGGTTCGACAGCTGCTCCAAGATGCTCGTGGCGGCCACGGGGAAGGCGAACAGGGGAATATTGCGCCACAGCGAGCCGGTGGTCATGTCAATGTGCTTAGATACGGTGTCAGCCATATGCTCTCAATCTCTAATATGCTCTTTTGTGCTTATTTGCGCAGACGATGATACTCCTAATCGACTAGTCATTGGGGACGTTCTAAAACGATTACTCATTCAAGAACGTCCCCAATGACTAGGCGGGGAAGGCGTGCGACAATGGTGGGCGTTGTGTTGTTCGCGCTAAGGAGTTGCCATGTTGTTGTGTCCCGTTTGCCATGAGCCGCTGGTGGATGACGAACGCGGTGCTGCATGCGCGGGTGGGCACCGGTTTGACCGTGCGCGCGAGGGCTATCTATATCTCCTGCGCTCGTCCAAGAGCGGCGACTCCATGGGCGATCCCAAGTCGCAGGCACGCAGCCGTCGCGACTTTCTGAACCGCGGTTACTATGCGCCGTTGCGCGATGCGATGGTCGAGCTGGTGCGCGAGCGGGTGTCTGGACGTGCCGCGTCTACGAACTGCCCCATGACGTTGCTCGATATTTGCTGTGGCGAGGGCTATTACACCAGCGCCATGGGTGCGGTGCCGGGCGTGAATGCTTACGGCTTTGACCTGGGCAAAGAGATGGTGCGCCTTGCCGCCAAGCGCGGCGATGCGACCTACTTCGTGGCCAACATGAAGGACATCCCCGTGGCCGATGGCACCTTCGATATGGTGACCGAGCTCTTTGCTCCCTTTAACGAGCGTGAGTTTTCTCGCGTGCTGGCGCCAGAGGGCTCGCTCTACACCGTGGTGCCGGGTGCCCGTCATCTGTTTGGGCTCAAGGAGGTACTCTACGACACGCCGTACCTTAACGATGAGAAGCTGCCGAAGACCACCGAGCTCGAGTTGGTCGGAACGCGGCGGGTGTCTGCGAACATTACGCTCCAAACCCAGGCCGACATCGAGGCGGTGTTCCAGATGACGCCGTACTACTACCGCACGCGCCCTGCCGATAAAGAGCGCCTGGCAAACTTGGACACCCTTCAAACCGACATCGACTTCATCATCGCCGAGTACCGCCACAGCTAACAACCTGCCAAAAAGGGACAGGTTTGTTTTGGTAGGTTTTGTCTGGGCAAACGTAAAGGGCCGACCGCGGAGATGCGCGATCGGCCCTTTTTAGTTGCTTGGCTGCAGAGGTTATGAGAAGCGAGCGCTTACAGGCGGTCCTTGTTCTCGGCCTTAACGGCGTGTGCCTGCTGAACAAAGAACAGGTCGTAGACCACGATGACAAAGGCGACGATATTGACGGAGCTGCCGCCGAGCGCGGGAAGCGTGAGCGCGGCCTGCGCAATCGTGGCGATTGCGGCAACGATGCCGAGCTTAAACGCACCATCCACCTGCGAAGGCTTGTTGGCGCCCTTGATGCCCGCAACGCCCGCGGCGAGATCGATGAGGCCCTTGGCGACCAGCACGACCGCGGCGAGCATGGCGTTCGACCCGTACGTGGAATCGAGGTTGCCGGTCGCGATGCCGACGCCGGCGATGACGAGGCTGGCGATGCCCAAAACAAAGTAGACGAGGGCAAGGATTTTGAGAGTCTTACGAGCAGAGCTCATGGCTGGTCCTTTCGATACGAGTACGCCAACCTGGCGCACCCCAAGTGCTGCACATATGGTGAAGCACATTGTAGTTCAACGGGGCGATGCATGCGTTTGAAAGCGTCTCTTGCCTGCACGGTCCAACCTTTCAAAAAGGAAAGCCAGCTGTAAGGCAAATCGATGGCAGCCCATGTGCGGCGCTGCGATGATGAGGCCGTAACAAGGAGCTGGTCTCAAGGAGGAGTCATGATGTACGGAGCAGGGCAAGTGCGTGAGCCGCGGTCGTTGGGAAGGCGCATGGGCGATTCCGTGATCGCTGCCGTGTGCACGGGATTGATGGCGGTACTTTGCATTGCGATGCTGTGGGCCATGTCGCATGTGGGACAATAGCGGACGGTTGGGTGCCGACATAAACGGCGCTCACGTATTCGTTTTGATTGTTAAGGAGTACCCATGGGCGTCGTCGATCCCTTTTCTGTTGCTCGGGCCGCGGGGCTTGAGCTGACCGGGAAGTCCGAGGGCCTCACGCTCACCGACGGCACGATGGAGCTGCGTGCCGATTTTGGCCGCATGCTGCCGCGACTCAAGCAGGGCCGTCTGCAGCAAGAGCTGTTGGTGAAGGCTGCGCGCACAAAGGGCATCGAGCGACCATGGGCGATTGACGCTACGGCAGGCTTTGGCGAGGATTCGCTGCTGTTGGCGGCCGCGGGCTTTACCGTCGATCTGTATGAGCAGGATTGCGTGATCGCGGCGCTCCTCAAGGATGCCCTGGATCGCGCGGCAGATGATCCGGCGCTTGCGGCTGCCGTGTCGCGCATGCGCTTACATGCGGGCGAGGACAGCATTGCCGGCCTTCGCCATACGGCTGAGCTGATCGGGCGGGGCGAGCTTGCCGCCCCCGACGTGGTATATCTGGATCCCATGTTTCCCGAACGCACCAAGAGCGCGGCGGTGAAAAAGAAGTTCCAACTCTTACACCATCTGGAGCAGCCGTGCGCCGATGAGGAGACGCTGGTCGAAGCTGCGCTTGCGGCGCGCCCGCGCAAGGTCGTTATCAAGCGGCCGGTGAAGGGGCCGCTGCTTGCCGGCGTTAAGCCGAGCTATCAACTTGCGGGCAAGGCCGTTCGCTACGATGTGTTGGTGCCGCCGCGCCCGTAGCTTGCGTGCGATGGCCGGCATTGCGCCGGCGCCGCGCCGATGCGGGACCTATTTCCAAGGGTGCGACGTCAGGTGCCATCCGCCGCAGTATTCGCATTTGTAGCAGGCCAGCCCGCGGCGTCCGCGGTTTTCGCAGTCGGCCATAACTGCCTCGGCCTCGGCGCGCGTGTCGTAACGGTTTTTGCGCTCGCACGATTTGTAGCGCCAGGCTTCATCGCGCTCGGAGTCCAGGGCGTCGCGGCGCTCGTCCTCGCGTGCAAACAGGTCGCTCATATCGCCGCCGGTAGCAGCGCTCAAAAACTCGCTTTTGGCCTTTGACCAGGCGGCTCGCTTTTTGCTTCCCATCTGCTTCGCGCCCTTCTCCAAACGTTGGTATCATTGCTCAATCAAAGTGATACCAATAAACGTGAGGTCGCCGCGTGATGATCAGAAAAACCCTCGATACCGACATTCCCGCCGTCATGGCCATCTATGACGCGGCCCGCGCCTTTATGCGCGCACATGGCAACACGACGCAGTGGCCCGAGGGCACGCCTTCGGGCGAGCAGCTGGCTGCCGATATCGCCGCCGGTGGCAGCTATGTGTGCGAGGAAGACGGACGCGTGGTGGCGACGTTTGCCTTTCTGCCGGGGCCGGACAGTTCCTACGATGTGATCGAGGGCGGCCAGTGGCGCAGCGACGCCCCGTATGCTGTGCTGCACCGCGTGGCATCCGACGGCACCACGCATGGCGTCGCGGCTGCGATGTTTGCCTTTGCCGAGGAACGCATCGACCATCTGCGTATCGACACACACCAAGACAACCTGCCCATGCAGGGCGCCATCGCCAAGGCCGGGTTTAAGCGCGCCGGTATCGTATATGTGTCGGACGGTACGCCGCGCGTCGCGTTTGATTGGCTGCGCGAGGCATAAAGGCCGAGTCACATACCAGCGTTTCATCGAAATGAAAATGGCCCCGAGTGGGGCCATTTTTGGTAAAACGCGTTGTTGTGGGGTTCGCGCTGTTACCGCCTCAGATGAGCCAAGGCAGACAAAAGGGGAGGTGCCGGCTTTCGCAAGGCGCGAACCTACGAAAATCGCCGCGCGGCAACGCGGGGCGATGAGCTCGGTCGGGGGATAGGGCCCGCTTCGCCCGCCGGCCCGTAAATTGTATCATCCAGTGTGGAGCGTGAACGCCCGTTGCCGCGTGCGATGGGCTTGTAATAAGAGGAGAGCCATGTCGAAGCAAGCGGTCGTTGGAATCTTGGCGCATGTCGATGCCGGCAAGACCACGCTGGCCGAGGCCATGTTGTTCAACGCGGGTCGCATTCGCAAGCGCGGCCGCGTGGACGATGGCGATTCGCATCTGGACACGAATGCGATCGAGCGTGAGCGTGGCATTACGATCTTCTCGTCGCAGGCCGTGCTCGACCATGGCGATACCCACGTCATGCTCGTGGATGCGCCGGGACATGTCGATTTTTCTGCCGAGGCGGAGCGCACGCTGCGCGCACTCGACTACGCGATTTTGGTTGTGGGCGCCAACGACGGCGTGCAGGGGCACACCGAAACCCTGTGGCGCCTGCTTGCGCGCTATGACATCCCGACGTTCATCTTCATCAACAAAATCGATTTGGAGAATCCCGGCCGCGATGTTTTGCTGGCACAACTTGGGCAACGCCTTTCCGAGGGCTGCTTGGATGCCAGCGAACTGCTGGCGGGCGGGGCCGTTCAGGAGGACGCTGCCGCGTTAGACGAAGAAGCGCTCGAGGAGTTTTTTGAAGCGGGCGAGCTTTCTGTCGCAACGCTGTCGCGCATGGTTGCCGAGCGCAAGCTCTTTCCCTGCTTTGCCGGCTCGGCGCTCAAGGACCAAGGCGTGGACGAGCTGCTGGATGGCATATGCGCGCTGATGCGTGAACAGGCGTGGCTCCCGGAGTTTGCCGCGCGCGTCTATCGTGTCAGCCGTGGGGATCACGGCGAGCGTTTGGCTTGGGTTAAAGTGACCGGCGGCACGTTGCATGCCAAGCAGATGATTGACGGACGTTCCGGTGCCGAGGCATGGGAGCAGAAGGTCGATCAGGTCCGCATCTATAACGGCGAGAAGTATGAGCTTGCCCAAGAAGTTGCTGCTGGCGGTATTTGTGCCGTGACGGGTCTTGCGCACGTTCGCCCAGGGGACGCCTTGGGCGCGGAATCCGCGTGCGATGCGCCCGTCATTGCGCCAGTTCTCACCTATACGGTGCTTCCGGGCGAACACGATGTCCATGCGGTGTTCAAAGCACTGACTGAGCTGGCGGACGAAGATCCCATGCTCGGCGTAAGCTGGAATACGCATCTTGAACAAATACATCTGCAGCTCATGGGGGCGGTGCAGCTCGAGGTCGTGCAGCGGGTGTTGGCCGATCGCTTTGGCCTTTCGGTTGCGTTTGAGTCTGGCGGCATTCTCTATAAGGAGACTATTTCGCAGCCGGTCGAGGGCGTGGGCCACTTTGAGCCACTGCGCCACTATGCCGAGGTGCATCTGTGCCTGGAACCGTTGCCGGCGGGTTCGGGCGTGCAGTTTGGCACCGTGACCTCGACCGACGAGCTCGATCTTAACTGGCAGCGTCTGGCACTCACCAACGCCATGGAGCGCGATCATCTGGGCGCGCTGACCGGCTCGCCCATCACCGATGTGCGCATTACGCTCACGGGTGGCCGCGCGCATGCCAAACACACCGAGGGCGGCGATTTTCGCCAGGCCACGTACCGCGCGATTCGCCAGGGGCTCATGCAGGCGCGTGAGGCCGGCGCGGCGGTGCTGTTGGAGCCGTGGTATCGCTTTGAGCTCGAGGTGCCGGGGGAGTGCGTGGGCCGGGCGCTCTCGGATGCCACGCGCATGGGTGCCGAGTACGAGCCGCCGACGATGGCGGGAGACCGGGCGAAGCTTGTGGGTCGCGTGCCGGCATCTGAGGTGCAGGATTACGCGCTGGAGGTGGCTGCCTACACGAGTGGTCGTGGGCATCTGTACCTGGAGTTCGCCGGCTATGCGCCTTGCCATGATGCCGAGTGCGTAATCGAGACGGCCGCCTATGAGCCCGAGGCCGATCTGCCCAACACGCCCGACTCGGTCTTTTGCTCTCACGGCGCCGGCTACACGGTCAAATGGTACGACGTACCCGCCGCAGCTCATGTAAAGGTCGATCCCACCACCTTCCGCTCCTGGCGAGCAGCAGACGCCGAGTTTTTCGGCCATAGGTGATAGAGGGTCAGACTCTTTGCCGCATTTAATTGGTATAACTCGGTATAAGTTGGTATAACTGTTACCAGGGTTTACCGATCCGAGGAGGCCGACATGAATCCAAATCCCTTTAAGCCAACGGCAGGCAAGCGGCCTCCGATGCTCATCGGTCGAGAGTCGGTCATCGAAGATTTTGAGGAAGGACTCGACAACGGCGCCGGAGCGCCGGGCAGGCTCATGCTCATTACGGGAAATCGCGGCTGCGGCAAGACGGTTCTCCTGCGGGAGCTGCAACGTCTAGCCAGCGAGCGCGGATGGGCGGTTGTCTCCGATTCCGCTTCGCTTGGCTTGTGCGACCGCCTGGCCGACGCGCTTCGCTCGAATAAACCCGTTGTGACGTCAATGGAATTCGGGCCGTCGTTTGGCCGGATGTCGGTCGAGGCGGCGCGGGCAAAGGGCGAGACGTTGCGAGGGCTGGTCAACGAGCGTCTCAAGAAGCTCGGTCCAGGCAAGGGCATACTGTTTGCGATTGACGAGGCTCAATCTGCGTCTATCGAGGAGCTGGCGGCTCTTGCCGTTCTCTATCAGCAGGTGCTCGGAGACCAGGATGCCACGGGCTTGTCCGATAGCGACCAGCGCGGCCTTGCGCTAGTGTTCGCCGGTTTGCCCAGCATGGTTGATGACTTGCTCGAAGAGCCGAGCGTGACGTTTTTGCGGCGCGCCCAGCAGCGTACGCTGGGGGCGATTTCTTTGCCCAAGGTGCGCGATTCATATATCCAGACGGTCAAAGGCGCTGGTCTTTGCGTTGATGCGGGGACGGCGGACCTTGCGGCGCGCAGGAGCATGGGGCATCCCTATATGGTCCAGCTGGTGGGATATTACATGTGGCGGGCTGCTGTCCGGCGTGACTCGCGGGTCATTGAAGAACGCGATGTCGAGGATGGCCATGCGGATGCCGTCTCCGAGTTCTACGAAGCGGTTGACGCGCCTCTGTATTACGGGCTGCGCAGTCCACAACGCCTCTTTATCGAGGCCATGGCTGCTGACGAGGGTAAACCGACGCGCATGGCGGATATCATTGAGCGCTGCGATCGCACCCAGAGCTGGGCGAGTAAATATCGCGCAAGCCTGATTCGCGAGCGCGTCATCGAGGCTGCCGGATACGGCCTCGTCCGATTTACCGTGCCCATGCTGGGCGAGTATATCCGCGACCGCATTTTATGGCATGAGTAGGGTGATAAAGGTGACGGAACAGAAGATGAGCCCGCAGGCTATCGAGGTGCGCGGCGCGCGCGTACACAACCTCAAGGACATCGATATCGATATTCCGCTGGGAAAGCTCGTGGGCATTGCCGGCGTATCGGGTTCGGGCAAGAGTTCGCTGGCGCTGGGGGTTCTTTATGCCGAGGGCTCGCGTCGCTACTTGGAAGCACTCAGCACTTATACCCGCCGTCGTTTGACGCAGGCCGAGCACGCTCAGGTGGATGAGGTATTGCACGTACCGGCGGCGCTCGCGCTGCACCAGCGTCCGAGCGTGCCGGGCGTGCGCTCCACCTTTGGCACCATGACCGAGCTCAACAACAGCCTGCGTCTGCTCTTTAGCCGTTGCGCCCATCACGTGTGCCCGCATTGCGGGGCGCGTGTGGAGCCAAGCCTCAACGTAGCGGCTGGCCTGTCGCTCACGTGTCCGACGTGCGACCGCGAGTTCTACGCTCCGAGCGCCGAGGACCTTGCCTTTAACAGTGGCGGTGCATGCCCCACCTGTGGCGGCACCGGTGTCATGCGCGAGGTGGACGAGGCGAGCCTGGTGCCCGACGAGTCAAAGACCATCAACGAAGGTGCGGTGCTTCCCTGGGGTACGCTCATGTGGGATTTGATGAAGCAGGTCGCCGGCGAGATGGGCGTGCGCACCGACGTGCCGTTTAACCAGCTCACGCCTCAAGAGCGCGACATCGTGTTCCACGGTCCGGCGGTTAAGAAGCACATTCTCTACGTTCCCAAAAACGGCGAGGGCGCCACGCCGCTCGACTTTACCTATTACAACGCCGTCTATACCGTTGAGAATGCGCTCGCCAAGGTCAAGGACGATAAGGGCTTAAAACGCGTTGCGCGCTTTTTGCGCGAGGGAGCATGCCGCGATTGCGGCGGCACGCGTCTCTCCGAGGCTGCGCGCCAGCCCCAGGTGCGCGGTATCAATCTGGCGCAAGCGGCGGCCATGACGCTGGGCGAGGCGATTGAGTGGGTGCGCGGGGTGCCCGCATCCTTGCCGACCGAGATGCAGCCCATGGCGACGGATATCTGCGATTCGTTTTTGGGTGCGGCCCGTCGCCTGGTCGATCTGGGTCTCAATTATCTTTCGCTCGATCGCGCCGGTGCCACGCTCTCCACGGGTGAGCGCCAGCGCGTGCAACTCGCCCGCGTGGTGCGCAACCGATCGACGGGCGTACTCTATGTGCTGGACGAGCCCTCGATCGGCCTGCATCCTGCCAATGTCGACGGCCTGGTAGGCGTGATGCGCGATCTGGTGGATGACGGCAACACCGTGGTTGTTGTCGACCACGATACACGTGTGCTGGCGGAAGCCGACTATCTGGTCGAGATGGGCCCCGTTGCCGGAGCGGGCGGCGGTAATGTGATTGCCGCTGGCACGGTGGACGAGGTCGAACAATCGCAGGGCAGCCGCATCGCCCCGTTTTTGTGCACAGAGCCCAAGCGCATGCGTCCGCAGGTGACTGACGACGAAATGTTCGAGCAGGGACATATCCGCATGGCAACCGATGCCATCCATACCGTCAAGCCGCTCGAAGTCGATATTCCGCGCGGCCGCTTGGTCGCGGTTACGGGCGTTTCGGGTTCGGGCAAGACGACGTTGGTGCTCGAGACGCTCATCCCGGCGCTCAAGGCTCGGGCAACTGGCGAGCGCCTGCCAAGACACGTGCGTTGGGTCGATGCCGAAGGCATTGCTCGCGCAAACCTGATTGATGCTACGCCCATCGGTGCCAACGTGCGCTCGACGGTCGCAACCTATGCCGACATCCATGACGAGCTGCGCCGCGCCTTCGCCCGTACGCCCGAGGCCAAGGCAGCTGGCTACAAGGCGGGTGCCTTTAGCTACAATACTGGCGCCTTGCGCTGCCCTACGTGCGATGGCACGGGATCGATATCGCTCGATGTGCAGTTTTTACCCGATGTCGAGATCGTCTGCCCGGCATGTCGCGGTTCGCGTTATGCAGACGCGGCTTCGCGTATCCATCGCGAGGGCAAGGACGGGAGTCTGCTTACGCTGCCGCAGCTTATGGACATGAGTGTGGACGAGGCCATCGACGCCACGGTGGGACTCAAGAAGGTTCAGACGCGCTTGCAGACCTTGCACGACCTGGGCCTGGGTTATCTCACGCTTGGCGAGCCCACACCGGCGCTCTCGGGCGGTGAGGCTCAGCGTCTTAAGCTTGCGAGCGAGATGGGCCGCGTGCAGGACGACGCCGTATTCGTGTTCGACGAGCCCACGATCGGCCTGCATCCGCTCGATGTTCAGGTGTTGCTGAGTGTGTTCGACGGCCTCGTTGCCAAGGGCGCCACGGTTATCGTGATCGAACACGATCTCGACCTTATCCGTAACGCCGATTACGTGATCGACATGGGCCCGGGCGGTGGCGACGCGGGCGGGCAAATCGTCTGCGCCGGCACGCCGGGCGACATCGCGGCTTGCTCCAAGAGCATTACCGGTCGCTACCTATAGGCAATGTGACAAAGGGACTGCCCCTTTGCCACATTGACTTCTATTTCACGCATTGAGCCGCGAGATAGTCGCGGAAGAATGGCAATTCAAATGCGACGAGCCCTCGTCCTCGTTCCCCGATGATGCCGGCATCTATCATGCGGCGTCGGTAGCGGGAGACCTGCTGTGGCGAACGCTTAAGGCGCTCGACAAGGTCAGCGGTGGTGGACTCTTCCTCGTCATCGAGCATGGCGATGAGGAATCGCTTGTCCTCTGCAGTGAGTTCCCGATAGGTTGCCGCGAGGATTCGATCGTCCATCTCGTCGCGCGCGATTTTGATTCCCAGGTCAAAGTCACGCGACGAGATTTTCTTCGAATCGCTTGTGAGATCCCAGGCACGGTAGCCTACGAGTTGCAATAGGAAGGGAAAACCAGAGATCGAGCGAACGGCTCTATCGATTCCCTCAGCATCTGCTAGGCGATCGTTTTCCTGGATTGTGCGAATCAAGGCCTCGCGTACGTCATAGTCGGCAATGCGACCCAGATGATATTGTTGGGCGCGGCGAAGGAACGAGACCGTCTTGTGGTTCAGTAGTGTCGATACGTTGTTGGGAAGTCCTGCCATGAGCAGGGCGACGCGTTTCCCATCGGTCACAAAGTGCTGATACGTCGCTGCGAGCTGAATCATCTCGTCGAGTGTCGGGTCCACCTCGTCAACCGTGACGAGCAGACCGGTGCCCGCTTCGTTGAGCTGGTCGATAATGTCGCTCATGCGATAACGCCAGGTTGAGGCATCGTGAACGCGATTGACCTCGATGCTGCCGAGCGGTGCAATTCCGAGACCGGTGACTTCGAAGTTGTGAGACGGGTCGATAAGATGGCCGGCAGCACGTTTCGCCCCGAACTCGATTTCCTCAAGCATTCCCGGGAGCGCGGTCGTCTTTACGGCTATCCAGCCGTGGGATTCCGCCATTGTCGCGAGCGACGACATGAGAGCGGTTTTACCGGTTCCACGCGCGCCTGAGAAGATCGAGGTCAATTCTGGGCGCCTGCGCTGGCTCAAGAAGGCACGGTCCAGATCCCGAATAATCTGTTGTCTGCCAGCGAGATGGGCAGGAACCTCACCAAAGCTAGGGGTAAACGGGTTCTCGAGATATTCCACAATGCCCTCCTTTAGCGTCTCGGGTTAACTTCATTTTATTCTAGTTAATTTCAATTAAAAACGATTAATTTCATTTCAAAGCATAAGGTTGGCGCCGTGCGTTATCGAAGCGGTGCTTGAATAGCTTACGTTGGAGCCCGAAAATGGGTTCAACCCATTCGCGAAATTTGCACGCCCTATTGTGAGTGGGCTCCCAGATGAGCTGAAGCTGCCATCGTGCGGCTGATAGGGGCAATCATGAAAAACAGAATCTATGGGTATGCTCGAGTTTCGTCAGCAGATCAGAACCTGGATCGCCAACTGGATGCGCTGGAGCGGTTTCCGGTCCAAACGAATTTGATCTATGCTGACAAAGCGAGTGGAAAGGACTTCAGGCGTCCTCAGTACCGGCGTCTTCTTCGTCGTCTGCGCGAAGGGGACGTTCTGGTGATTAAGAGTATCGATCGATTGGGTCGCGACTACCGTGAAGTTATCGATGAATGGCGTCGCCTAACGACGGACAAACGCGTTGCCATCGTGGTGCTCGATATGCCATTGCTTGATACACGCGAACAACCCAATGGAATTACGGGGACTTTTATTGCCGATCTAGTGCTTCAGGTTTTGAGTTACGTGGCTCAGGTGGAGCGCGAAAACATAAAGCAGCGCCAGGCGGAGGGTATCGCGTCGGCGCGTCTGCGGGGTGTGAGATTTGGGAGACCGACGCTCGAACGTCCGGATAGCTACCGCGATGTCATCAAATCATTCGAAGGAGGTGAGGTTACGAGACAAGAGGCCGCAATGCTTTTGAACGTTAGCGCATCGACGTTTGATCGTTGGAGACGGGCGGACGCGAACGGATATGACCGTTCGCCGTCTGCCCGTCCTCTTTAGCTAGACATTTTGACGAGGGGAGTTTATTGCACAGGGCCCACTCCTTCCCTCGATGTTTATCCAGTTCACGCCCTTGAATCAAATAGTGCCACTGCGTCGCCAATTCGTCTGCTATTTGACGAGGGGGAGGTTAAACGACTACCAAGGGATATGTAATGAAGAAAAAGTTATTTACGGCAGTTCTGGCTTTTAGCGCGGCGGCGCTAATCGGCATTTCTCTACCACTCGGAATTACGGGTCGCGGCTGGAGTCCGACATGCGCATTTGCAGCGACTAAGAAAAGCGGAAAGAAGCCAAAGCCAGGTAAGAAGGATTCAGTAAAAATCGATCAACTAAACTGGAGTGTCTCAGAAGGCGTTGTTGATGGCGTCGAGATGATGACATTTGAATATGGCAATAAATCGAGCTTCGATATTGCTCAGTTCACTATTCAGTTTGAGCCGAAAGGGGAGTTGACTGACGAACAGAAACTTCTGTTTACTGACGTTTTTGATGAGGAAGAGGCTACGCACGATTATTCAACGCTGAAAATGACGGCGGATAGCCAGCGAATCGTCGAGAAGCGAGAATCGGTTGATAGCGTTCCGTGCATTACCCATGGTGACTATGTCGCCAATGCCCAGCAGAATCAATATGACCTGATGGAGCCTTCAGTGGCGACTATTGCCTATCTAGGCGGCGATGGAAAGATATATCTCGAGTACTATAGTTTCAAGTCGAAAACCTATACGACTTCATCAAAGGGCGGTGTCAAGGCGTATGACTGGCCAACAAAAGCCCTTGCAAAATCCTTGCCGAAGCCTGACTGCCCTATCGTCTATACGTCGTTAGACGAAAAAGACTGCCTTTCGTTTGTCGCATTTGGCATCGATCATGATGGGTACGACAAATACATCAAAGCTTGCAAGAAAAAGGGATACAAGGACATCGAATATTCATATGACAGCAGTTTTTGCGCAAAGGATAAAAAGGGACGGGAACTGATGATCGGATATAGCGACCGAGATCAGCGGATGGACGTCAGCGTTTCAGTTGATTAAGTTGGGCATATGATCGAATGATCAACGCGTTATGATGCCTATGTATGGATTGGGGTGCCGGCCTATGGTCTGTGCCCCAATCTTTCTAAAGTTACGTGCAGCAGAATAGGTATTAAATTAACGTATGAATGTGTATTCATATTATGTTGGATTTAAGTCCTTCCTTTCTGAATTGGTTGACATCAAAACCCAATATAAATGAATTGAGTCCGTAATTACCCTGAGGACAACTGGAGGACAAGGGCTAAATGAGCGTTTCCAATCCGTTTAAAACAATTGGCCAGAAGATAATTGTCGCCCTATTGGCGTTAGGCTTGATTGCAGCTTGTGGCGGCTGCGTGTACCTGTGGTTGACGCGCGATCAGACCGTTATAAGCGATGATTCGATTCGGGAAGAAATTAAGCCGGTAACGAAGTTGCTTACCTACGAATACGATTTTACTCAGGTTCTATATATTGACGATGCAGGGAATCCGTTTGGTTTTAACAACCCATTTACTACTAAGCGATATGTAGCGACCATCGATGGCAAGGCGGATATCGGCCTGAACGTAGACGATGAGAACCTGAAGGTCAAAGTCCATCGTTCGAAAAACAACGAGTCGGTAATAAAATCTGTTAATGTTACGCTTCCGCATTCCGAGATCGTGACGTTGTCAACGGATCCGAACTCGCTTAAAAAGTACGTTGAGGACAATGGTTTTCTTAATTGGAATCAGGTCAGTACGGACGATTTAAATAAATTGCTTCAGCAGGCTGATAAGGACCAGAGGCAAAAGGTTCAAGAAAGTGGCATGCTGGAAAAATCTGATGAACGCGCAGTAAAACTGGTGAAAAAGCAGGTGTCGACGTTCTGTGGTCCAGACGTAAGGGTCAATGTCGAATTCGAAGATTAATATCTACCTTTGAAATCAAATTACTGATTCAGCTGAATGCCCGCTATCGCGATGCCTTACGTTGCGATAGCGGGCATCTCTGATTTCGTTTGAAGGGTGTCAATGTGACAATTGTCCGATATGACAACGAGACTGTCCCTTTATCACATTCCCGGAAAGCCTGTTTGGCGCAAGGCTTCGTAGAGGACGATGGCGGCGCTGTTGGAGAGGTTGAGGGCGCTGATGCGGTAGTCGTCGGGGTTGACGAAGTTGCCGCAGATATCCTGCTGAAGGATGGCCTCGTGGCTGTCCTCGGTATGCCCCAGCGACTCCTCGTGAGCTTCCCAAGTCTCGGCGTTATCGAGTGAGTCGCAATCGCGCAGCATCGGGATGCGCTCGCAGCGCTCGGGCGCCGCGGCAAGCAGTGACTCGGGAATGCCCGAGCTCTCGCTGCCAAAGACCAAGTAGTCGCCGTCGCGGTAGGTGCTCTGCGCATAGGTACGGCGTGCCTTTTTGGTCAGCAGATGCAGACGCTCGTCGGCAGGGGAGAGGCCGTTGCGCGCAAGGAAATCCTCCCAGCTGGCATAGGTCGTCACTTCCAAGTTTTGCCAGTAGCCCAGTCCGGCGCGACGTACTGTCTTGTCGTCGAGCGAAAAGCCCAGTGGCTCCACCAGATGCAGGCGGGCGTCGGTGACCACGCAGGTGCGACCGATATTGCCCGTATTGGCCGGAATCTCGGGCGCATACAGCACGATGTTGAACATGAATCTCCTTGGCTCAGAACGAAAAACCACCACGAAGGGCACCTTCGTGGTGGTTTGGCGGTAGCGTAGGCGGAAAAATGCCCGCTTGGATAAACCTAGGCGCGGTGCCAGTCGGTCAGGCAGGCATCGAGGGAGGCGATGAGCGCATCCTTGTCCATGTGACGGCCGATGATGCACAGGCTCGTCATGCGGTCGCCCGTCTCGTCGTCCCAAATCTGCATGATCTCGGGGTTCTCGTCGATAATTTTCTGCTTCTCGCCCTCGGGCGCCGAGTCGACAAACAGGCCGTTCTCCATCAGGCGCATCTGGTGCCCGGCCTGCTCAAACATGTAGCACATGTCCGGATCGCCGGTCTGCCACAACGGACCCTTGACGCGAATGACCTCATCGGGCCACTCCTGCTCAACAAAATCGGTGAACTTCTGCAGGTCAAACGGCTTGCGGCGCGAGTAAACAAAGGTCTCGATGTCGTACTCGAGCACCTCGGGGTCATCGTGCTCCTCGGGATGCTCCATGGCATCGATCCAGGCGGCGGAGTTATAGGCGCGCATAAAGTCGAAGCGGTCGGTGTCGAGCAGCTCCTCCATGGGGACCTCGCCGTTTTGGGCCTCGACGATCACGGCGTCCTTCTGCAGGCTGCGCACGATGGCCTTGAGCTCGGCGATCTGCTCAGGGCTCACGGTGTCGGTCTTGTTGAGGATCAGCGTGGAGCAGAACTCGATCTGCTGGATGAGCAGGCTTTCGATGTCGTCCTCGTCGATATCCTCTGCCAGCAGGTCGCGACCGCCGTTGAACTCGTCGTACATGCGGGCGCAGTCGACCACGGCCACGATGTTGTCGAGCGCGAGCTTGGGCTCGCCGCCCACCTTGGCCTCGTCGCAGAAGCTCGAGATGGTGTAGGCGATGGGGATGGGCTCGCAAATGCCCGAGGCCTCGATGATGATGTAGTCGAAGTCGCCCGAATCGGCGATGCCCTGCAGCTGGTTGGCAAGGTCGTCCGAAAGCGTGCAGCAGATGCAGCCGTTGGTGAGCGGGATGAGGTCGTCGGTCTCGGAAAGACCGCCGTCGGCGATAAGGCTGGCGTCCACATTGATCTCGCCGATATCGTTGACGATCACGGCGGCGCGGATGCCGCCGTCGTTAGCGAGGATGTGGTTGAGCAGCGTGGTCTTGCCGGCACCGAGGTATCCGGTAAGCATGATGATCTTCACGGGTTTGTTGGGCATGTGCCCTCCTTTGTTAGACATGGCTTACAGTTAAATCTTATGCCAAACGTTCGCTCTTATACCCACGCGCCGGCAAATAACACAGGCTACTCCCAGGCTCCCCATACATCGGGGCAATAGCCGACGGTGGCCTTTTTGCCGTTGCGCACGATGGGCTCGGCCAAGACCTGCTGATTCTCGAGCAGTTTATCGAAGCGCTGACTGGGGGTGAGGTGCTGGATGAGTGCGAGCGTCTCCTCGTCCTTGGCCTTGGGGTTGAGCAGCTTGTCGATGCCGCCGACCGCTTGCATTACGCTCGTAAGCTCGCCCTTGCTCATCTCCTTTTCCTTAAGGTCGATAAACTGCACCTTAATGCGGCGCTCTTTGAAGAAGCGCTGCGCTTTCTTGGTGTCGAAGGACTTCTTGGTGCCAAAAATCTGAATCATTTTGTTCCGCCGTTCTACCTGATAAAGTTGGTGCGGGCGCGATCGGCTTCGGGGGCTTCGATGCCGGCGGCCTGTCCTGCCTCGATACAATGCAGGAGCCAGGCCATGTTCTTGCCGATGTTGCGCATGGTGGCCAGGCCCTCGGCGTCCTGGGCGGTCTCGCCCGGCATGGCGCCAAACACGTTGTTCCAGTACGTGGAGGCGACCACGGGCATCTGGTTGATGGTGAAGTACTTGTTGAGCACATCGAAGGTGGTCGACGTGCCGCCGCGACGGGCAACGGCGACGGCAGCGCCCGGCTTGTGCGTAAAGGCCTTGCTGCCGGCATAGAAGGCGCGATCGAGGGCCGAAAGGATGCGTCCGCTGGGGTGCGCATAGTAGACGGGTGAGCCAAAGACAAAGCCATCTGCCTGCTCGGCGGCAGCGATGAGCTCGTTCACCACGTCGTCGTCAAAGGTGCAGCGTCCGCCAAGCTTGCCGCACTGACCGCAGCCGATGCAGTCGCGAATGGGCTTGGCGCCCAGCTGAAACACCTCGGTATCAATGCCTTCCGCATTGAGCTGCTCGGCGACCTCGGCGAGTGCGCGGGCGGTGTTGCCGTTTGCCTTGGGACTGCCATTGACTAAAAGAACCTTCATCACAAACTCCCTCTGCTGTCGGTGACTTCTGCAGAGGATTATCGCACGATGGGGGAGGCGGTGTGGGCGCGGTGCTAATCCAGTTTGGTGCCTGGCACCTGCACGGCTTTCCCGAGCAACGCTTTGAGCTCGTTCAAAATGGAAACGGGCTGACGGTCGACGCCGTCCAGATGGAGCGTGGCCACGCGAATGGGTGGCTGATATTCAAATGGGCCAAAGAGCACGGGCGAACCCAGGAACCGCTCGATTTCCTCTGCAATCGCATCGGTTTCTTCGGGATCAAAGTCGTCGAAAAGAGCCACGAACATCGGCCCCGTCGAGCGGAACATACGACCCTTACCGCGCGAGCATTCCACCAGACAGGCGGCACATTCTGCCAAAACGCGGTCGCCCGCATCAAAGCCAAAGCGGGCATTGACCTGAGCGATATCGTCGATTTTGATGGCGATCAAACCAGCCTTGCGCGCCACGCGACGCATTTCGCCAATGGCGTTGACCAGGGCGTGAATATCGCCCAAGCCGGTCACGGAATCGGTCGTATCTGCCAAGCTTCGGTTGATGATAATGCCCACATACATGCCGGGCTCGGTATCGGTGCCGTCCAAGCGGTAGCCCGTGCAGTCGCAAAGCACGTATTTTCCGGTGGCATCCATTACGCGATACTGCATGTAGTGGAAGTGCCACGTACCGTTTATCACCATGTCGAGCTCGGCACGTACGTTGTCGCGGTCCTCGGGATGAACGCGGGCGAGCCACATGTCGAGTGAGTTAAAAGGGTGCTGGGAGGGCAGGTCAAAATCGCGCACGGCGTTAACCGACCATTGCGATTCTCCCGTATCGAGATTGAGGATAAACGGATAGCGCGTCTCGGAGCTCATGGAGATCGCTTGGAACACCCGGTCGTTGCAGGGAAGCTGATCGACGATTGGGCGTTGCGGCGCGTCATCGTCTTTCGGTTGCTGCACACGATGCATAAGCTTATAGCGATACATTTTGCGATCGGCATCCATCGTCATCTGGCGACGCGTGTCGCCAGCAAGTGGATCGACGCGCGAGCAGCCAAAGCTAAAGCTGCCGATCATGGGCGCCTTGCCACCTGAGCTCGCCTCGATCAGCCCGGCACGTACCTGCTCCAAGCGCTGCTCGAGTTCGGTCTCGTTTGCGGAGAGCGAGATAAGCACAAACTCGTCTCCACCGATACGGAACAGCATCTCATCGTGCTCCATGGTTTCGGAGAGCGTGCGGCAGATGCCCAGAATATAGCGATTGCCTTCGGCGTGGCCAAACCTATCATTGCAATGCTTGAGATGGTCGATGTCAATATAGGCGCAGGTGAAGGGATCACCTTTGCGCCAGAGTTGCTCGACGTGACGGTCGAATCCGTTGCGGTTGCCCAAGTTGGTGAGCGGATCGATATAGGCGTTGCGCTCAAGCAGCTGGCGCTCTTGTTGCAGGATGGCATGCGTCTTTTGCAGTTGCTCACCAACGGCGCGTAGCTCAGCAGGCAGCGCGGCAACATCGAGTTCGGCGGTCGAGACGCCGTTCGCAAGTCGCTGAAGATAGGCAATAATCGATTGCTCGCCCAGGCGATATGACTCGTTCATGATGGATAACCTCCTTGGGCGGAACAACGGTTTGTATCATATCCCCAATTTGGTTTGAAGTGGGGATATAAGTTAGCCAATGGGGACAAATGCCCCCTTCGGCGGTGGCGTTTTGCGCGCGAGCGTATCAGTTGTTATTGCCGCCATCGAGCAATGCCTCAAAATTCTTCGCCGGCATGGGGCGGTAGTAGAGGAAGCCCTGAGCGTAGCGGGCGCCCATTTGTCGTAGCATGTTCGCCTGCTCATCTGTCTCGACGCCTTCGATTACAATGGGCAGATGGAGCGACTGCGCCATCTCGAGCATCGATGAAATGATCTGCGTGCTGCGGCCTTGATCGCCGTCGACGGGCGCAATCTGCCAAATGTGCTTGTCGAGCGTCACCATAAAGCCGCTTTCCTCGAGTGCGGGGATATGGGTGCACATGCTGTGGACGGCTATTATTCGACAGGCGGTAGCGCGACGATGCGATGTTCGATGAAAATGCGACTGAGACGATATATGTTGACGGGTATACTTGTCCCGGTTTAAAACGCAGGAACGGAGATGGTCGCATGGCACAGTCAAATATGACGCGCACGGTGGGGCTGGCGCTCGAGGGAGGCGGCTACCGCGGTATGTATACGGCTGGCGTGCTCGACGTTTGGATGGAGCACGGTTTGACCTGCGACCATATGGTGGGTGTCTCGGCGGGCGCGGCGTTTGGCTACAACTTTAAATCGCGCCAGATCGGCCGCGCCATTCGCTACAACAAGGCCTATTGTGCCGATAAGCGCTATGCGGGTGTGACCAGCTGGTTGCGAACCGGTGACATGTTCAATGCCGATTTTGCCTATCACGAGGTGCCCATCGAGCGCGATCCCATCGACCTGGAGACATATCGCGCCTGCCCTATGCGGTTTACGTGCGTGTGTACCGATATCGAGACGGGCAAGGCCGTCTACCACGACCTGCCCTATGGCGACGAGCGCGATATCGAGTGGATCCGGGCGTCGTCGGCGATTCCCGTGGCGACGCGTCCCGTTGCTATTAGCGGGCATAAGTATCTGGATGGTGGCGTGGCTGATTCCATTCCCAGCGCTTGGTTGTTTGCGCAGGGGTATGACCGCAATATCGTGGTACTCACGCAGCCGGCGGGCTTTGTGAAGCAACCCAACAGCGTGATGCCCATGCTGCGGCGCGTGTTCCGTCACTACCCGGAGTTTGTTGCAGCGCTCGAGCATCGGCATGAGGTCTACAATGCCACGCTCGATGACTTGGCGCGTCGTGAGGCTGCCGGCGAGGTCTTTGTGGTGCGGCCGAGCGAATCGGTGAAGGTGCCGTCGCTGTGCCGCGAGCCGGATGAGCTCGAGCGTATCTACCAGGTCGGCCGCCACGATGCGGAGGCGACCTTGCCGGCGCTGGAAGCGTATCTGGCAGAGTAGAGCAAACTGCCGTGGACTCGGCGGAAAGCGCATCCCGGAATCGGCGCTAAAAATGGGATGAGGTTTCCGCGAGAGGCCCGTAGCGGAAAGCGCACCCCGGAATCGGCATCCAAAACGGGATGCAGTTTCCCCGACGGCGGGTTTTGGAAACGGCGTCCCAGAATTTGCGCCTGGAATGGGATGGGGTTTCCCAACGGAGCCGCATGCGGAAAGCGCATCCCGGAATGGAGGTCCAAACTGGGATGCGCTTTCCATTGCTGAAGATATGAGGCTGCGAATCAGCTGCTCGGCCTAGACTTACGCCTGCTGCCAGGTGTCGACGAGCTCCTTGGCCGCGGCGTAGGGGTCATCGGCGCTGCAGACGGCGCTCACCACAAAGAAGCCGTCGACGCCGGTGGCCTTAAGCTGCGGCAGGTCGGCCGTCTTGACGCCGCCGCCCACCACGATGGGCACGGGGCTCGCCGCGTGGAGTGCGGCCAGGTCCTCAAAGCTCTTGGTGATGATAGAGCCGTCGGCTGCGCGTCCGCAGTCGCGCTTGGTCTCGGTCTCGTGGAGCGGGCCGATGCCCAGGTAGTCGACCAGGCTCATGTCGGCGGTCTTGACGTACTCGAGCATCTCCTCGCAGCGTGCCGAAAGGCCCACGATGGCATCGGGGCCCAGAAGTTTGCGGCAGACCTCGACGGGAATATCGCTCTGACCCACGTGCACGCCGTCGACGGTGATGCCCTGCTCGCGCGCGGCGAGTACGCAGTCAAGGCGGTCATCGATTAACAGGGCGACCTGACCGGTCTTGCCAGCCTGTGCGATTGCCTGCGCGGCATCGCCGGTCAGCGCAATGATCTCGCGGGCGCTTGCCACCTTGGAGCGCACCTGGATGCAGGTAAAGCCGGCGTCGAGTGCCTGGGCCACCATATCGCCCACGGGGCGCCCGAGCGTGTTTTCGGGGCCGAGCACCAGATAGGCCGAGATATCAAGGTTGTCGCGGATGCTCATCGTGCTTCCTCCTGTTTCTTGATCTGTGCTTCCATGCGCTCGAGTTTGCCGGTCATGGTGTCGGTAAATCCGGGTCGAATATCGGCTTTGAGCACGACTTCGGTGCGGATGCCCTTGCTCGCCAACACAAAGGTTGCGTCGCGCACGACCTGCATGACCTCGTCCCAGTCGCCCTCGATCTCGGTGAACATCGAGGTGGTGCGGTTGGGAAGGCCGCTCTCGCGAATGACGCGCACGACCTCGGCGACCTCGGCGGACAGCTCATCGCCGGTGCCGCACGGGGCGATGGCCACGGCGACGAGCGTATTCATGCCGGCATTGGTTGCGGGCTCGGACATGGCCTATGCCTCCTCGAGGTCGAGCTGGTTGTTGGCGATGTCCTGGGTGGTTGCGCGGTAGAGCTCGTCGATAAAGGCGACCTTAAAGCTTGCCGGGGCGTCGGCGACAGCGGCGGCACGCGAGCCGGCAACGTTGTAGACGGCGGTGCCGCAGACGGCGGCCGTAAACGGGTCGGCAGCGCAGGCGTACACAGCCAGCACGCCGCCTTGCGAGCAGCCGCAACCGGTGATCTTGGACATGAGCGGGCTGCCGCCGTGGGACTTGGCCACGGCCATGCCGTCGGTGATCAGGTCGACTTCGCCCGAGACCACAACGGCGCCGCCGGTGTGGCGGGCGAGCGCCACGGCGGCATCGCGGGCGGCGTCTACCGTGTCGGTGGTATCGACACCGCGCACGCGGCTCAGATCGGCCGCCTCGCCCTCAAGACCCCACAGGCCGGCGAGCGCGATGATCTCGGAGGCGTTGCCGCGCACGATGGCGGGCTTGTACTGCTTGAGCTCGTTTACCAGCTGGGTGCGCAGGCTACCGATACCCAGGCCCACCGGATCGAGCACCCAGGGCTTACCGGCGTCGTGTGCCGCCTTGGCCGCGCGGGGAATCGTTTGCTCGTAAATGGGGAAGAGCGTGCCCATATTGAGGTAGATGGCGCCGCCGCCGGCAACGAGTGCCTCGCCCTCGTCGGGCAGATAGACCATGGCGGCCGATCCGCCCACGGCGAGCTGCGCGTTGGCGACAAAGTCGATCGTCACCGTGTTGGTGATGGAGCCGGCCATCGGATTGGTGGCGCGAATCTCCTCCACGGCTTTGACCACATTTTGCTTAAGCTGTTCCGAATCAATCACTGCACATGCCTCCTTGGCATAGAAAAGGGGCGCTGTGCATAGACAGCGCCCCTGTAAAGGCGGCATGCTCCCTACGCCAGCATTAACTGACAGGTTCAAAGGATTGGGCCCCATGCCCTCTCAGCCTTGTGGTTTGCACCGCCGGCACTCCCGCATCGAATCTGTTGTTCCCTATACTAGCGCACCGTTACAATGGTTACGGTGAAAATGACGGGGGACTCTATGATCAAACTTGTGCTAACCGATATGGACGATACGCTGATTCCAGCCGGGCATGACGGCGCCAGCGACTACGCCATTGAGGGTGTTCATGCCATGCAGGCGGCGGGTCTGCACTTTGGGCCGGTTTCGGGTCGTCAGCCGTCCGCGATGGGCTGGATGTTCAAAAACCGTTCCGAGTGTTTTTCGACCGGTGCGTTCTGTAACGGCCAGGTGATGTTTGTCGACGGCGAAGTAGTCGCTTCGCGCGCAATCGACAACGATGCTCTGATGCGTTTGGCTGACTATCTGGAGCAAGAGACCGACGATACATTTCTAAAAGTCTACAGCCTGGGCGATGACTTTTGGGGCAACGATGCCTATTGCGTGACGAGCAATCCCGAGCGTGTGCGTCGCGCTATGGAGTCGGGCGGCAATGCGTGGCTCAAAGGCGAAGAGGCCCCGTGTCGTCCCGTCGTCGATGGCGCGCCGGTGTTTAAGGCGAATATCTGGAGTGCCCGTTCGCGTGAGGAGCTCGCGGAGCTACGCGAGCGCGTTGCCGTTGAGGTGCCGGAACTCTCGCTTGTGTTTCCCAACAACCGAGTGCGCCTGTTCGACATCCTTCCGGATGGTTGGGACAAGGGCTGCGCTGCGCTGGAGCTGGCGCGCGCCTTGGGCCTGACGCCCGACGAGGTGGCCGTATTTGGCGATTCCGATAACGATCTGCCCATGATCGATGCCGTTCCCAACTCCGTTGCAGTCGCCAATGCCAATGAGGCCGTCACGGCTGCCGCGCGCTGGCATATCGGCGCCGCGGCAGATGATGCGGTCGCCGGGGCTCTGCATCAGATTGCCGCCTGCGCCGCGACGGGGGAGATGCCGCCGTTTATGCGTCAGGAGGGTGCAGCCGACGCGAATTTCGCGAACAGCTAAGGAGACAGCCATGAAGCTCCAGCAGCTCAGATATGTCGTCAAAGTTGCCGAATGCGGCAGCATTACCGAGGCCTCGCGCCGTCTCTTTGTGTCGCAGCCTTCGATTACCGCGTCGATTCGCGATCTCGAAAACGAGATGGGTGTGCACATCTTTGAGCGCACCAACAAGGGCGTCATTGTGTCCGAGGAAGGCGAGACCTTCTTGGGCTATGCGCGCCAGGTACTCGACCAGGCCGACCTGCTCGAGGGCAAGTACAAGGGCGCATCCGAGCGGGTGCCGCACTTTAGTGTGAGCTGCCAGCATTATTCCTTTGCCGTCAACGCGTTTGTCGACGTGATCTGCGAGTTCGATGCCGCGCGTTACGACTTCACCCTGCGCGAGGAGCAGACTCACGAGATTATCGAGGATGTCGCGCATATGAAAAGCGAACTGGGCATCCTGTACTTATCCGAGCATAACCGCGAGGTCATCGAGCGCATGCTGGTGGCCAACGAGCTCGTGTTCGAAGGACTCTTCTGCGCCACGCCGCATGTCTTCGTCTGCGCCGACCATCCGCTGGCGGACCGCTCCAGCGTGACGCTCGAGGATCTGGAAGACTACCCGTTCCTGTCCTACGAGCAGGGCAGCTACAACTCGTTTTACTATTCCGAGGAGCTGACCTCGACGTTCGAGCGTCGCAAAAATATCCGCGTGCGCGACCGTGCGACGTTGTTCAATTTGGCCATGGGCCTCAACGGCTACACGGTATGCTCGGGCGTGATCAGCCACGAGCTCAACGGCCCCGGCATTATCTCGATTCCGCTCGACGTGGACGAGTACATGGAGATTGGCATCATCACGCGCAAGAACACGACGCTTACGCGCTACGGTCGGGCCTATATCGACGCGATTCGTCAGCATATCTAGGCTGCTGTGCTCCGCACGGTTCAAGTCTCTTTATGACAGTCCAGACTGATATAGGAAACATCTATATCAAACTGTTGTAAACGTATATTTTACGATGGTCATATGAGCGCTCATACTCTGTCCCAGTAAAGCAACCAATGCAAAGGGAGATATCTATGAGCACTTCGATTCAACCGAACGCGCCGTTTCGCGCCGATATCGTCGGCAGCTTTCTTCGTCCGCAGGCTGTAAAGGACGCCCGTGCCGCCTATGTCGCGGGTAAACTCGACGCTTCCGGCCTTAAGGCCGTCGAGGACGATGCCATTCGCGATTTGGTGGCCAAGCAGAAGGCCGCCGGCCTGCAGGTGATCACCGATGGCGAGTTCCGCCGCAGCTACTGGCACCTCGATTTTATGTGGGGCCTTAACGGCATTGAGCGCCGCACCTCACGCACGGGTTATATGTTCCATGACGAGGAGACGACGGCCGACACCGCCGTGGTTACCGGTCCCATTAGCGGCGAGAACCACCCGTTCGTCGAGCATTTTAAGTTCGTCAAGGCGCTTGAGGAGGAGGGCCAGGTCGCACGCCAGACCATTCCGGCGCCGATCCAGACGTTCTCCGAAGTCACGCTCGACCGCTGCGACGGCCAGCAGGAGAGCCTGCGTGCCGTCTATAAGACCGATGAGGAACTTGCCGACGCCATTGCGGCCGCTTATCGCACGGTGATCGCCGACCTGTACGCAGCAGGCTGCCGCAACATCCAGTTTGATGACTGCACCTGGGGCATCTACTGCGATATCGATTTTGTCGCCAAAACCGGCATGAGCCCGGTTGACTTGCAAAAGGTGTCCGAGCTAGGTGTGGCGCTCAACAATGCCGCAATCGCGGACAAGCCCGACGATCTGGTCATCAACACGCATGTGTGCCGCGGCAACTACCACTCCACCTATGCTTTTGAAGGCGGCTACGACCCTATCGCTCCGTATCTGTTCGCACATGAGAACGTCGATGCGTTCTATCTGGAGTTCGACACACCCCGCGCCGGCGGTTTTGAGCCGCTCAAGTACGTTGCCCCGGGCAAGAAGGTCGTGTTGGGCTTGGTAACCACCAAGGCGGCTGAGCTTGAGGACGAAGACGTTATCGTCGAACGTATCCATGAGGCCGCAAAGTACGTGCCGCTCGAGAACCTGTACCTGTCGCCCCAGTGCGGCTTTGCCAGCTGCGAGATTGGCAACAAGCTGACCGAGGACGAACAGTGGGCGAAGATCGCGCTGGTCAAGCGTATTGCCGAGCGCGTTTGGAAGTAGCGCTAGCGTTTGCAGGTGGCGGCGCGTGCGAGGCATGGCGTATCGCGTACAATGGTTCGGATCGTATCGTTCGGGCAGGTTATCCGATATGCCCGATCGCCCTTCCATTCGAAAGGACATCCATGTCCCAGTCCTCGACGCCCGCCGTCACCGATGCCATCTACGATGCATCGTCGCTCGGCCGCCCGCGCATGTTTGTGTTGGGTTTGCAACACATGTTTGCGATGTTCGGAGCCACGGTGCTCGTGCCCGTGCTCACCGGCCTTTCCGTTTCGGCGACGCTTCTGTTCGCCGGCATCGGCACGCTGCTGTTTCATTTTCTATCGCGCGGTAAGGTGCCCGCGTTCCTGGGCTCGTCGTTTGCCTTTATCGCGGGTTATGCCGCCATTGCACCCAACGGCGAGGCTGAGCTTTTGCCCTACGCTTGCCTGGGCGTTGCCTGCGCCGGCCTGCTCTATCCGGTGCTGGCAGCGCTGTTCCGCGCATTTGGCGCCAAGCGCGTCATGCGCTTCTTCCCGCCGGTGGTGACCGGCCCCATCGTCATTTCGGTCGGTCTGATTCTGGCGAGCTCCGCCATTGCCAACTGCCAGACCAACTGGTTTGTTGCCGTTGTTGCCGTCGCCGTTATCGTGATCTGCAATATTTGGGGGCGTGGCATGGTCAAGATCGTGCCGATTCTGCTGGGCGTTGTGGTGAGCTATGCCGTTGCGGCCGCGCTGGGCGAGGTCGACTTCTCTGGCGTCGCAGCCGCCCCCTGGGTTGGCTTGCCCGTCGTGTGGGACAACACCGTGTTTGCGCTCTTTGGACCGCAGTTCGATAGCGGTCTTGCCACGACGGCCATCATCACCATCATGCCGCTGGCCTTTGCGACCATGATTGAGCACATTGGCGATATCTCCGCCATTGGCTCTACCTGCGAACGCAATTACATTGCCGATCCCGGTCTGCACCGTACCCTGCTTGGCGATGGCCTGGCGACCATCTTGGCATCGCTCTTTGGCGCCCCCGCCAATACGACGTATGGCGAGAACACTGGCGTGCTTGCCCTGACGCGCGTGTTCGACCCGCGTGTGATTCGCATTGCCGCCTGCTGCGCCATCGTGCTTTCGTTCTGCCCCAAGTTTGCTGCTGTGATCGCTGCTATGCCGGCATGCGTTATCGGCGGTGTGTCGCTCGTGCTCTACGGCATGATCAGTGCCGTGGGCGTTCGCAACCTTATCGAAAACCAGGTTGATTTCCAGAACAACCGCAATGTACTGGTTGCGGCTTTGGTGCTCGTGCTTTCGCTCGGCATTGCCTACAGTACCGCCGGTGCCATCGTGCTGGAGCTGGGCGGCGTGACGATTTCGCTTTCGGGCCTTGCCGTGGGCTCGCTGGTGGGCATTGTGCTCAACGCCATCCTGCCCGGTAATGACTTTGAGTTCGATACTTCCGAGTTTGAGGAGACTGCTGAATAGTAGCTGCGTTCAGCCAAATTAAAAATGGCGTCCATGCGTATGTACGCGTGGACGCCATTTTTAATGCGTCAGTATCCAGTGGATGCCGCGCGCCATGCGCAGGTCAGTTTGGGCAAAATGATTGCCGGGGTTGAGCTCCAGCGTTGTTGGGATGTCGCGCTCGATAAACAGCTCTTCCATCGCGCGCGTATCGTCGAGTACGTGCCGCATCATGCGGTTGGGCGTCTTGGTTTCCTTTTTACCGAGCGACAGATAGGCGGCGTCGGGCGTAGCTGTCATCGTGCGCTCGCGCGCGTAGTCGATAAAGCCAGGGAACCACAGCGACCCCGATGCACTCGCTGCGCGCTCAAAGACATCTGTTTGCCAAAGTGCCCACAGTGCAAAAAGACCCGCCAACGAGTAGCCGGCAACGCCGCGCCAGGCAGGCGGTTGCGGGAGCGATGATTCGGCCTGGGGGATTATCTGCTTCAACAACTCGTCAAGAAAACCAGCAGCCTGTCCACCAAAGGGCTCGGCATCTCGTATAGTTCCCTCGCATTCCCAGGGGCTCAGCTCGCGATTCCAATCGAGCCCTCCAATGGCTACAAGGGTGAACGGCGGGCAGTCGAGCTCTCGGCAGCGCTCGTAGACTTCACTACCGTCGCCCATAACCACGGGGAGGTAGATGACGGGCGCGCCTTCCGCACACTCTGAATAAACGGTTATCTGCTTATGATGCGCTTCCAAGGCAGGCTTCTCTCGGTGTTGTGATATCGACAGCCTCAATTGTTGCACGCTGGCACGGGGGCAGACGCTAAAAGAAAGGCGCGGAGCCGCTCGATGCGATTCCGCGCCTTGTTGTTTTGCTTTAGCAGACTATGCCGTTACGCCACGAAGAAGTAGACGAGGAAGGCAAGGGCTGCGATCCACATGAGCGGCTTGATCTTGGAGGCCTCGCCCTTAAAGAGCGCGACGATCACGTAGGCGATAAAGCCCAGGCCGATGCCGGCAGAGATGGAGTAGGTGAAGGGCACGCCGGCGACAATCATGAACGCCGGGAAACCCTGCGACACGTCGGACCAGTCGATCTCGGAGGCCTCGCTCATCATGAGGTAGCCGACGTAGACCAGGGCACCGCAGGTGGCGGCGCTGGAAACGATGGTGACGATGGGGGAGAAGAACGCGGCGAGAATGAACAGCACGCCGGTGGTGACGGAGGTGAGGCCCGTGCGGCCACCGTCGGCAGCGCCAGAGGTGGACTCGACGAAGGTGGTGATGGAGGAGACGCCCATGAAACCGCCCACAGCGGCGGCGGCGGAGTCGACGATCAAGATCTCCTTGATATTCTCGACGTTGCCGTCGTCGGTGAGGAACTCGCCCTGCTTGGCCACGGCCATCGCGGTGCCCATGGTGTCGAAGAAGTCACTCATGAGCAGCGAGAACGAGATGACGAGGAGCGCGGGGTCGGTAAGGACCTTGACGATGGCGGGCACGCCGCCGGCATCGGCGATGGGGCCACCGATGCTCGAGAAGTCGAGCGGGGCGATGATACCGGTCGGAGCCTGGGTCACACCTAGGGGGATACCGGCGATGACGGCGACGACGATGCCGATGAGCAGCGAGCCGGGGACGTTGCGGCAGGCGAGGGCGACCGTCACCAGGATGGAGATGATGCCGACGATGAAGGTAGGGGAGGTGATGTCGCCCAGACCGACGAGTGTACCGGCGCCAGCGGTGATAATGCCGGCATCGCACAGGCCAATCATGGCGATGAACAGGCCCAGACCCACCGAGATGGCGTGACGCAGGACAACCGGGATGGCGTCCATGATGGCCTCACGCAGGCCACAAAGCACGAGCAGCAAGATGACGACGCCCTCAAGGAAGATGACGCTCATGGCCACGTGCCAGTCACCGCCGCAGACGGTGGTGGTGATTCCAGCGATCATCGCGTTGACGCCTAAGCCCGATGCGCAGGCGAGCGGGCGGTTGGCGAAGATGCCCATGCAGATGGTCATGATGCCGGCGCCCAGGCAGGTGGCGCAGGCGAGCGCTCCCGCATCGATGCCAGCACCCGAGAGCACCGCGGGGTTGACGGCGATGATGTAGGCCATCGCCAGGAATGTTGTCAGTCCAGCGCGGAGTTCGGTCCCGATTGTGGACTTGCGCTCGCTGACGTGAAATAGTTCGTCCATGCATACCCTTTCCTTGTTCGGCCCCGAGTTTAGGCCGATTGACACGAACTCACCCACTATATCGCCTTTGTGAAGTTGGTGTTCCTCACATGTTGATGTTCGGCGGTTTGTAACGGACGGGCGGTATCTTTCGCATGAAATTGTGTAGGTACCGTATACTTAAGCGGTTACAACGACCCCTATGGAGGAACGTATGATTAAAGAGCTCTGCCGCGACGAGGCTATCCTGTCTCAGCGTTGCGAGGTTGCGACTGTCGAGGACGAGTCGGTCGCTCAGGATCTGATTGATACCATCAAGTCGCTCGATGATGCCGGCTGCTTGGCCGCCAACCAGATTGGCGTTACCAAGAAGGTTTGCGTCTACCTGGACGATGCCGGCGAGCCCCACGTACTCTACAACCCCCGTCTGGTGTTTGGCCTGGGTGCCAGCAAGATGGAGGAGAGCTGCCTGACGCACGAGGAGGTCACCAAGTCCACGCGCTATATCAAGTGCAAGGTTGCCTTTGACCAGATTGTCGACGGCAAGATGAAGGAGTGCCGCCGCGACTACGCGGGCTTTGAGGCACAGATGATCCAGCATATGATCGATCACTGTCTAGGAAAGTTGGTCTAAGGGGACCAAAGCACCGCACTTCGTCTCTTTTGGCCCGGGCATGACATTGTTGTCATGTCCGGGCTTTTGTGTTTAGCGCCTTTTTGTTTGGAGACAATGAAATTAGCAAGAACGTAAAGCTAGGAGGCGCTATGTGTACGAGTATTCGATTTACCGATAATTCTGGCCACATGTATCTGGGCCGCAATCTCGACTGGAGCTTTGACTACGGCCAACAGGTTCGCGTGATGCCGCGCGGGTTTCACATTCCGTATTCGTTTATCGACGACGCGACAGCGGCGCACGCGGTGATTGGTATGTGCATCGATTACAGGAACTACCCTATGTTCTTCGATTGCGGCAACGATGCGGGCCTCGCCGTGGCGGGTCTCAATTTCCCGGGTTATGCCGAGTATGCCGAGGACCCTGTCGACGGCAAGACCAATATCGCGGCCTATGAGTTCCCCCTGTGGGTGGCAGCGACGTTCTCGACGGTCGATGAGGTCGAGGCCGCGCTGCGCGACACGGTGATTGTCGCCAAATCTGCCGGAGAGGGGCTGGGCGTGTCGCTGCTCCATTGGATTATCGGCGACAGCCAGCGCAGCATCGTGGTCGAGATGATGGCTGACGGCCTGCATGTATACGACGATCCGGTCGACACCCTTGCCAACCAGCCGACCTTCCCGTGGCACATGGAAAACCTGCGCACCTATATCACCGCCACAAGCGATTTTCCGCAGACGGCGACATGGCGTGGCGCCGAGCTCAAGCCCTATGGAGCCGGTGCCGGCATGCGCGGCATTCCGGGCGATTGCTATTCGCCGAGCCGTTTTGTAAAGGCGGCGTACCTCAATGCCAATTACCCGCAAAAGGAGAGCGAGACCGAAAACGTCGTTCGCATGTTCCGCTCGCTCGAGGGCGTGGTGATGATCGAGGGAGCGTCCAGGATGGGCGATGGCAAGTTCGAGAAGACTATCTACACCGGATGCTTTAGCGCGCGCACGGGCAATTATTACTACGCGATGTATGGGGATCCGTCGATTCGCTACGTGAGCCTGATGGATGCCGAGGGCGCGAGCCCCGATAGGCTCGTGGTTCCCGAGCCGCGCCGTTCGTAGCCGATAGCTTTACCGCAATGCAAAACGGCCCTGCATCTCCCGTGAGGTGCAGGGCCGCTTTCGTTGATTTGTGACGTCGCTAGAAGTTGGCGTCGTTGAGTTGTTCACTTTCGAGGCCGTCGAGCAGTTGCTGTTCGGGCGTATCGGCGACGCTCTCGAGCAGCTCGGTGGGATCGACGTTCATGTCCCTACCGGCCTCGTTGCCGTTGACCAAGTCGTCCGAGAAGATGTCGACTTCCATTTCCTCGGCCTCTTCAATCTGAACCTCGAGCGGCACCTGGGTGCGCACGAGCTTAACGGCCGGGCGCATGCGGGCAAACAGCGGCACGTACTCGATGATGATGGCAGAGTTCTCGAGACCGTACCAGCGCGCCGGGCTTCCGCAAGCGCGGCGGACGGCGTACTTGATGGCCATCACGCGGTGGTCATTGCGGTTGATGTCCGTTTCGGGGGCAAGCATCTTGCGCAGCATGCAAAAACGGAAGTCGCCCACGTTGCCGCGCGTCTCGTAGATGGAGTAGGTGTGATGTTGCGGCGGCAGCTCGCCCGATGCCATCAAGTCGCCGACGATCTGACGCAGGTAGGCATTAACGCGCTGGTTGACCTTAAAGCCCAGGTCCAGGCGCACGCGGAATAAAAAGTCCGTGCCAAAGGTCTCGACGGAATACTCGTGCGTATAGGGCTCGTCGGTGACATGCACGTTAATGAACCAATATGCCTTGGCGCGCTTGGGATGCTTATCCAGGATGGAATAGAGCACGTCGCGGTCGAGCGTGAGCGGATCGGGGCTGTTGGTGAGAAATACCAGATTGTCAGCGAGCACGGGATAGGTCTCGTCATTGCGCAGGCGATTGAGCTGGTCGATGTACTTGGAGACGGGCAGCAGGATCGTCTGTGTGCGCTCGATGGCGGTGCCACGGCGCCACACATACATAAGGCCGAACAGCAGTGCGGCCAGGAAGATCATGACGTAGCCGCCGTCAAAGAACATGGTGAGGCATGAGGCGAAGAAGCACAGCTCAATGGCACCGAAGAGCAGGGCGAAGACGCAGGCGCCCAGCTTGTGCTTGAGAATGCCAGCGATATAGCTCGTCAAAAGCGTGGTGGTCATAAGCATGGTCACGGTAATGGCGAGGCCGTAGGCGCTTTCCATGCGCTCGGAGTTCTGGAACAGCAGCACGATGAAGATGCAGCCGACCCACATGATGTTGTTGACGAGCGGAATATAGAGTTGACCCTTGGTGTCGCTGGGGTAGTGGATGCGCAGGTGCGGCATAAGGTTGAGGCGCGTTGCCTCGGATACCAGCGAGAACGAGCCGGTGATAAGCGCCTGCGAGGCGATGATGGCCGCCACGGCCGAAAGCACAATGGCAAAGGGGCGCAGGGGCTCGGGAAGCATCATATAGAACGGGTTAACGATATCCATCGCGAGCATCTGGGGGTTGGAGTTGTTGGCGAGCAGCCAAGCGCCCTGGCCCAGATAGTTAAGGATGAGGGCCGCCTTAACAAACGGCCAGGATGCGTAGATGTTGGCCTTGCCCACGTGGCCCATGTCTGAATAGAGCGCCTCGGCGCCGGTCGTCGACAGGAAGACGAAGCCGAGCACCATGATGCCCGAGTGGTTGATGGGCGAGAACAGGAACATAATGCCGCGAATGGGGTTGAGCGCGCGCAAGATGGACAGGTTGCCGAGCATGTTGAACAGGCCGGCGCCTGCCAGGAACAGGAACCACAGCGTCATGAGCGGGCCGAAGAGCTTGCCGATTGACGAGGTGCCGGCGCGCTGCATGGCAAACAGACCGCAGATAATGATGATGGTGATGATGATCACATTGGTCTGACCGTCACCCAATAGTGCGTGGCCCCACTCGATGGTACGCAGGCCCTCAATGGCTGTGGTGACCGTGACCGCGGGGGTGAGGATGCCGTCGGCGAGCAGCGCCGCGCCGCCGATCATGGCGGGGAGAATCAGCCATGGTGCCACCTTGCGCACGAGACTGAACAGGGCGAAGATGCCGCCTTCGTTGTGGTTGTCGGCCTTCATGGCGATTACCACGTACTTGACCGTGGTCACGAGCGTCATGGTCCAGATGACGAGCGAAAGCGCGCCCAGGATCATGTCCTCGCTGACGGTACCGATGCCGCCGTTGTTGGCGACGATTGATTTCATGGTGTACATGGGGCTCGTGCCGATGTCGCCATAGACGACGCCGAGCGTTACGAGCAGCATGCCAGCGGAGAGTGGAATGGCTCCGTGCCCGCCTTGACCACGCTGGTCTTGGGGGCTTGCCTCCAGTTTGTTGTGTGCCACGTGGACTCCCTTAGACATCCGGTTATCTGTCTAGGACAGATAACCTTTATGCCGTCTTTATACATACAAGAGCAGTTTGGCACATCAGGTTATTTTAGACAATAATCCCCAGCTGGGGATTATTTATGTACGTGGGTAGCATTTCGAAACAGGGGCTTTTAAGCACGTGCTGTCTGGGCTATGCCAGCTTTGGCGCTTGCGCGTTTGCCGGCGAGTTCGCAAAAGAGCGCACCGCCGATGATAAGTGCGGCGCCCATCAGGCGGACCGGTGTTATGGCTTCGCCCAAAAGGACGGCCGAGAACACGACGGCCGAAAGCGGCTCGAGGTAGCCGACGACCGCGACGGTCTGCACGGGCAGTTTGGCGACGGCACTAAAGTAGAGCAGACAACCGAGTCCGGTGTTGACGACGCCGAGCATGACGACGGCGCGCCAATCAATGCTGGCGGCGACACCGGCGGACAGGAATGAGGGAGCGCCCTGCGTGATGAGCGTGAGGACCAGCGCGGTCACAAAAGCGGCGCTCACCTGGAGCGCGGAGTTCTCGAGACCTTCGATGTGCGGCGCACCCTTGCTAGCGATGACCATCAGCGCATAGCAAAATGCCGAGGCGATACCGCAGACGATACCCGCAATGGGCATATTGCCGCCTAGACCTTGCGCTGCAATGAGAAAAGCACCACAAGCAACGGCGACAAAGCCGGCGATTTTGCCGCCGGTCAGCTTTTCGCCAAAGATGAGCGGGGAGAGCGCCATGACAATGATGGGGCCGCAGTAGTACAGCAGCGAGGATACGCCGACGCCGATCGTCTGGTAGGCGCGGAACAGAAAAATCCAGCTGGCGCCCAGCGCGGCTCCCGAAAGGAGGAGGGCTGCGGCTTCGCGGAGGCGAGATGGCGCCTGCAACTTATGGCGTTGGGTGATGGCAAGGATAGTGACAAGCGAGAGGGCGCCCAAAAACGTGCGCAGTAGCACGATATCGGAGCTCGGCAACGCGATGGCAGAGGCGATGATGCCGTTGGAGCCAAACAATAGCAATGCTGCTAAGTACGTAAACAGCCCGTTGTTCATGCGCTTCCATCCCCTCTATATCCGAGCATGTTCACTATGGGTGAACTGGCTTTAGAAGAAAAGCGAATATAATGCATAGATAACATGACAAAAGCTCATGCATAGGTGGAGGGGTGCCGTGGAAACGAATGTTCAAAAGATGCAGGTGCTGCTCGAGACCGTGCGCGCCGGAAGCTTTACGCGTGCTGCCGAGCGCCTGAGCTATTCGCAGTCGGGCGTGAGCCGTATGGTGGCCGATCTTGAGGCCGATTGGGGCTTTAAGGTGCTCGACCGCAGTCGCGAGGGCGTGGCTCTTTCTGCCGATGGGCGGCAGGTCATGCCGGCTGTCGAAGCGCTCTGTGAGGAATTCACTCGCTTGCAGCGACGGGTGGATGAGATGCGCGGGCTCATGCGCGGCAAAATCTGCATCGGTACGTTTTCGAGCGTGGCGACCCACGTGCTGCCGCCGGTGATTGCGCGCTTTCGCGCCGATCACCCGGACGTCGATTACGAGTTGCTGATGGGCGATTACTCAGAGATTGAACAATGGGTGGCAGAGGGCCGCTGCGATCTGGGCTTTATCCCGCGTGAACCCCGAGAAAACGGCATGGCATCGCGGTCTTTGGTGCGCGACGAGTTGATGGCGGTAGTGCCGGCGGACTCTTTGCTTGCCACGGCGGAGGTCGTTTCTCTTGCCGATTTAGCCAACGAGCAGTTTATTCTGCTAGAACGAGGCACCGATGATGAGATTACGCCGCTGTTTCGCCGCGCGGGCCTGGCGGTGCGCTCTAAGCTGTCGACCTGGGATGACTATGCGATTATGGCCATGGTCGAGGACGGCCTGGGCGTGAGCATTCTTCCCGCGCTCATCTTGCGCCGCTGCCAGTTCGATGTTGCCGTGCGCCCACTCGAGGGGCATCCCCATCGGCAGATCAACGCCATATATCGAACGGCCGATGTTTCGCTTGCTGCCGCCCGTTTCCTCGAATACCTCTAAACGCGTGCGTGTCATTGTCCGCTTTGGGCAAATCTCAGAGTCCGGCGCATTTTCTTATGAAATTGAACTTCCCGATAATGCGCCGCGCTATACTGCTTGCTAAATTGAACCTTGGTTCAATTCGTGTTCTATAAATTGAACTTTGCCAGCAAGGAGGTTCCTGTGGCCCAAGAGACGTTTTGCGATCGCCTGCGACAGACTATGTCCAATCGCGACGTTCGCCAATCGGACGTAATCCGCGCATCGGAGATGCTCGGCAAAAAACTCGGCAAGAGTCAGATGAGCCAATATGTGAGCGGCAAGACGATTCCGCGGCGCGATGTGGCTGAGCTGCTCGCCCGTATTTTGGAGGTCGATGTTACCTGGCTGCTCGCCGGCGACGCCGATCAAGGCGAGGCATCATCACCCCGCAACGATTCCAAGCCCGAACCCCATCCCTCAGCTCAAATTGCAAGGAGCACCACCATGCGTACTTTTTCTAAATCCACCAAACTCGACAACGTCCTGTATGACGTGCGCGGTCCCGTCGTCGACGAGGCCGCCCGTATGGAGGACGAGGGCGAGCGCATCCTCAAGCTCAATATCGGCAACCCGGCGCCCTTCGGTTTCCGCACACCCGATGAGGTCATCAAGGACATGCGCCAGCAGCTGCCCGACTGCGAAGGCTATTCCAACTCGCGTGGCCTGTTCTCCGCGCGCAAGGCGATCATGCAGTATTCGCAGATCAAGGGCCTGCCCAATGTTCAGATGGAGCATATCTACACGGGCAACGGCGTGTCCGAGCTCATTCAGCTTTCGATGAACGCGCTGCTCGACAATGGCGACGAGATTCTGATCCCCAGCCCCGACTATCCGCTCTGGACGGCGTGCGCAACCCTTGCCGGCGGTCATCCCGTACATTATCTGTGTGATGAGCAGGCGGATTGGTATCCCGACTTGGAGGATATGGAGTCCAAGATTACGAGTGCGACCAAAGCCCTCGTCATCATCAACCCCAACAACCCCACGGGTTCTGTCTATCCGCGCGAGGTGCTCGAGGGCATCGTCGAGATTGCGCGCAGGCATCAGCTGATGATCTTTGCCGATGAGATCTACGACCGCCTGTGCATGGACGGCTACGAGCACGTCTCGATTGCCTCGCTCGCCCCCGACCTGCCCTGCGTTACCTTTAGCGGTCTGTCCAAGTCTCACATGATTGCGGGCTATCGTATTGGCTGGATGGTGCTTTCGGGCAACCAGCGCTGCATGAGCGACTTCATCATGGGCGTCAACATGCTCTCGAACATGCGCCTGTGCTCCAACGTGCCGGCTCAGTCGATCGTTCAGACGGCACTCGGTGGTCATCAGTCCGTTAACGACTACATCCGTCCCGGCGGCCGTGTCTACGAGCAGCGCAACTTTGTGTATGAGGCGCTCAACAAGATTGACGGCATCTCGGTGGTTAAGCCGCGTGCGGCGTTCTACATCTTCCCCAAGATGGATGTGAAGAAGTTCAACATCACCGATGACGAGCAGTTCGCCCTTGACCTGCTGCACGAGAAGAAGATCCTGATCACGCGCGGCGGCGGCTTCAACTGGGCTGAGCCCGACCACTTCCGCATCGTGTACCTGCCGCGCATGGAAGTACTCAAAGAGTCCCTCGAAGACCTCGCCGACTTCTTCGACCATTACCGCCAAGCGTAGGGGATTAGGTATCTGCCGCCGCAAGAATCGAGGCGTCGCAGGATAGACATACGACAGCGAGCGAGCCGCATTCACGCCAAGGTGACGTGAAATGAGAGGGCGCTGACCTTCTGGTCGCGCCCTCGAAATTGAACGTCAGATTGGCGTGAATGCGGCTCGCGCAGCGTCAAGTGGTCCGCCGTTCGGTAGAACGGCGGAACTAAACCACGACGCCGTTGCAGTGGTCGATTTCGTGTTGGATGATCTCGGCGGTGTAGCCCGAGAAGTTTTTGATGCGGTGGACGAAGTTCTCGTCCAAATACTCAACCTTAATGCGGCGATAGCGGGTACAGGGACGCTCGCCGGTCAGCGAGAGACATCCTTCGCTCGTCTGGTAGGCGTTGACCTGCTCAAGAATTTGCGGGTTGTACATAAGCAGCGATTTGCTGCCGTCCTTTACGCAGATGATGCGTTTGCGCACGCCGATCATGTTGGCGGCGAGCCCCACGCACTCGTGCTCATGCTCGTGGAGTGTATCCAGGAGGTCCTGCCCGGTCGCGGCATCGTCGGGCCCCGCGTCTTCGGAAGGCAAGCGCAAAAAGAACTCGGATTTCATGATGGGCTTAATCATGGCGGGCTCCTCATGTCTTATGCTTTCGTGGACTTTTAATAATAGCGCGGAAGGAAAGCTGTGCGTCCGCGTTACAATCTTTCGACGTTGGACCATGTTGTCAGACTCGTCGAGTACGGCGTCTGGCGTAAGTCTAGGGCTCATTTTTTCGCCCTGGACTGTTCCTCTGGGGCGATGCGACTGTCGTTCCAAGAGGAAGGAAATGCATGGGGAGCAAATCTCAGCAACAAGTTCAAGCAACGCCATCGGCCACCGCGGCGATTCTCGTCGTTATGTATATTGCAGCCTTTGTTGCCGCGTTTAACGAGAACATCATTAACGTGGCGTTGCACGACATTATGACAGCCTTTTCGGTGAGTGCCACCACGGCGCAGTGGCTCGTCTCGGGCTACATGATCGTGACGTCGATCTTTACGGCCATCATGGCCTTCCTGTCCGGCCGTTTCTCGATGCGCAAGCTGTTATTTTTCGCATGTGGATGTATGGTCGCCGGCGAAGTCCTGTGCCTGGTCGCTCCGTCGTTTAGCGTTTTGCTGCCAAGTCGTATTTTGCAGGCTGCGGGATCGGGCATCTTGTTCCCGCTCATGATGAACGTGGTGCTGTCTTGCGCCCCGCGCGAGAAGCTCGGTTTGTATCTGAGCCTGGGCGGCGCCTGCATTACGCTGGGGCCGGCGTTTGGACCCGTGATCAGCGGTCTTATGTGCACGTTGTTTGGCTGGAGGGCGGTGTTCGTAGTGCCGCTGGTGGGCGGCATTGTGGTCGCTGCGGCGGGCGTAAAGCTTGTTCAGAATGTCGGAGAGCGTTCGAACGCCACGCTTGATATTCTGTCGGTTGTTTTGCTCGCTGCCGGTATTACGGCATTTGTGTATTCCGTAGGCGAGTTCTCAACCAATCTGATTGCCGGCATCGTGACGCTCTTCGCCGCCACTGTGCTGCTCGGCCTGTTTGCGGCCCGTCAGCTCAAGCTCGAGCATCCGGTGCTTAACGTGCGTCCCATGGCGAGCGTTCGTTTTTGGCCTGCGTGCCTGCTTGTGGTGGTGTCGATGATGACGACGTTCTCGATGAGCGTTTTGTTGCCGCTCTATTTTGAGGGCGCATACGGCATGACCGCACTTATTGCGGGCCTGCTCATTTTGCCGGCGATTGCCTGCAACGCCGTGACCTCGATTGTGGGCGGACGCGTGATGGACGCCCGTGGCGCATGGCCGCTGCTGCCGATCGGCTTTGCCCTGATTGCTGTGGGGCAGACTGCCATCTCGATGACGGCGGCGAGTATGAACATCGGCGTCGTTGTGGCGCTGACCGTTGTGGTGTATGCCGGAGTCGGTTTGGTGCTGAGCCCCTCGCAAACGGCCGGATTGGAGACGCTGCCTGCCGCTGAACATCCTCACGGAACGGCATTGCTTAACACGTGGAACATGATTGCCGCATCGTTTGGCCCGTCCCTGTTTATCGGCCTGCTCTCGAGTTCTGCAGCGACTGCCGGCGCGGCTGGCGCTGCGACCGACGTTGCCCAGGCGATTGGATTTGCAACTGCCGTGCGCGTGGCGGCCGTGATTGCCGTGGTCGGGTTTGTGGCGTCGCTGGTGTACGCTCGTCGCGAGTCACACATGTCGCATTAATGTGTGCACATAGATTCTGCAGCTAGATTAGATGGCGACACCATAAACTAATGGACGTTTTGCCGAGAGGCATGAATGTTTAAAGCGCAAAGAGTGCGCGACGGGCCCCGCGAATGGGGCGATGATGCCCGAGAGGGCCAAGAAGGAGTCTCATGTCCGAGAACGAAGAGATCATGAACGAGACCGAGAACGAGACCATGACTGCCGAGGTCGAGGCAGTCGAGACCGTGGAGACCGAAGCTGCCGAGGTTGAGGCTGCTGACGAGGTTTCCGCCGAGGAGGAGGCCGAGGTTGTCGAGGCCGCCGTTGATTACGATGACGAAGAGCTGATGGACAAGATGCAGAAGGCCGCCCGCCTGCTGCGTAGCCGTCGCTTTGCTATTTCTAAGGAGGAGGAGGCCAAGGCCGAGCGCATGGCGAACATCGAGCGCGCCATCAAGCTTCTTGACCTCAAGCCCAAGATGGAGCAGAAGGAAATGTCCGACCTGCTGGGCATGCGCCTTCGTGAGCTCGATGGCCTGATGGCCGAGGCCGAGGCTGCCGATCTGGTCGGCCGCATCGACGACGCCGAGGGCGATATGCGCAAGATTGTTGTCTTCGCCGCCGAGGATGCCGCTGAGGGCCTGGTCGAGCTTGCCAACAAGAAGGAGAAGCTCCTGCCCGAGCTTTCTTACGAGGAGGCCACCGAGCTGATGGCCGCTCTCGATAAGGTTATCGCTCCGCTCGTCGCCATGGGCCTGGACGAGGACCGCGGTCCTCGCGGCGGCCGTGACGACCGTGGCGGTCGCGGTGGCGATCGAGGCGGCCGTGGCGGCTTTGGTGACCGCGGTGGCCGTGGCGGCGACCGTGGCGGTCGCGGCGGCCGTGGCGGCTTTGGTGACCGTGGCGGCGACCGTGGCGGTCGCGGCGGCTTTGGCGGCAACCGTGGTGGCTATGGCGATCGCGGTGGCAACCGTGGCGGCTTCGGCGGCAACCGCGGTAACGACCGCGGCGGTCGCGGTGGCGATCGTGGCGGCCGCAACGGCGGCGGCTTCCGCGGCAACCGCTTCTAGTTGGGTTACGCGGTTTTACCAAACCGCGTAACTAGTTGACGCTGCGCGCCCACCAGAGCGACAACTTGTCATTCAAAGAGGACGGCATGACCAGAAGGTCTATGCCGTCCTCTTTTCATGCCAATTTGTTCGCTCTGGCGGGCTTTCGCTCATATGACCCAATCCGCTGTCAAGAGCCGCAATGGCCCCGCCGACCGCTTGCAATCGGTCGGCGGGGCCTGCCGTTAACCCGTCCCGGTCCGCCCCCGGCATGTCATCGACGCC
>DBFPAR010000025.1:0-33451 GCA_048362915.1 Collinsella sp. | reverse complement strand
TCGGGCGGCAGGTTGAGGAGCTCGTCGCCGGGACGGTGCAGGCAGACCTTCCTGAGCTTGCCGATCTCGGAAGGCACGTGCAGACCTTTCGTCATGGCCTCCTACCTTTCTTTCGGGCCTTACTGGCCGAATGTATCAGCGCCCCTCCGTATGGGACGCTGCTTGCTGACAGCTCTAGTTATATCCAAAAACCACCTGCAATTCCACCTCGCCCCCGAACGGTCAGCAAAGTGCGATGAACGGTATATCTCATATGATTCCCCCATGATGCACTTCGGTTCTCTAAAGCAGGTTTTCAAAGGTAAATGTTCTTTTTTCTAAGGAATTAAGCTAGATTGCACAAATATTTTCATGTTTAGGAATTGCATAGCTAAAACGGTTTTCTGCATATATATGTCGTTTGTTCATGATTCAATTTGGATTCGATTATATTCAGCTCGCAATCATTCTTATTCATACATCCTCACCAATTGAGTATGGATATAGATTGTTTCTAAACGAGTTGGGCAGTTAGTTGCATGCCTTGGCAGCGTAAGAAGTAGGTAAAGATACCGTTCGCGCGATGCGTCCGTGCCACAGGTCGACTAAATTGAGACAATAGTGATTAGTGTTAGGCTACCGTCCCTTGTGGGGACTGAACGGACAGATGCATATGCCGAGCAAAATCGAAAAGAAGCAAGCCGCCGCAAAGCTGCGCAAACCGCCGCGCGACTTCTCGTACACGCAAAACCGAGAGCTCAGCTGGCTACGCTTTGACAACCGCGTGCTCGACGAAGCCTTCGACGAAACCGTTCCGTTATTCGAGCGACTAAAGTTCGTCTCGATCTTCGAGTCCAACCTCGACGAGTTCCTTATGGTGCGCGTGGGCGGCCTGTCCGATCTGGCGGAGCTCAAAAAACAACCTGTCGACAACAAGAGCAATATGACCGCCTCCGAACAGGTCGATGCTGTCATGGCCGAAATGCCCGGGCTCCTTACCCGTTGGGAGTCCATCTTTAAGAGCATCGAGGGCAAGCTCGACACCTTGGGCGTTCACCGCGCCCACATCGATTCGCTTACGCCCGAGGAGCGCACCTTTGTAACCCGCTACTTCCAGGCCTACGTGTCGCCGGTCATCTCGCCGCTGGTCATCGATCCTCGCCACCCCTTCCCCAACCTGCGCAACGGCGCGCTCTATCTGGCCTGTGGTCTGGACGGCGCCACCGACGAGGAGAGCCTACTGGGCCTTATCGAGATTCCCGCCTCGATGAACCGCGTGGTCGAGATCCCCTCGCCCACCGGCACCTACTCCTACATCTTGCTCGAGGACGTCATCCTCGCCTGCCTGGACAGCTGCTTTGGCTCCTATAAGCCGCTGGATCGTGCGCTGATCCGCGTCACCCGCAACGCCGACATCGATCCGGACGGCGAGGGCGTCGAAGAGGAAGAGGACTACCGCCAGCACATGAAGCGCATTCTCAAGAAGCGCCTGCGCCTGCAGCCGGTAGTGCTCGCGGTCTCGGGGTCGCTCGAGAAGGCGACGCTCAAGACTATCCGCAAGGCGCTCGAGCTTTCGCGCCGCTCTGTCTTTACCTGCGATATCCCGCTCAACCTGGGCTACGTCTTTGGCATTGAGGGCAAGATTCCCGAGCACCTGCGCAACGAGCTCCTCTTTACGCCGTTTAAGCCACAGCCCAACCCCACCATCGACATGACCCGCTCCATCCGCGAGCAGGTGCTGCAGCACGACAAGCTGCTCTTCTACCCTTACGAGGCCATGAATCCGTTCCTGGATCTGGTACACGAGGCAGCCTACGATCCCGAGTGCATCTCGTTGCGCATCACGCTCTACCGCGTGGCCAAGCAGAGCCGCCTATGCGAGTCGCTGATCGATGCCGCCGAGAACGGCAAAGAGGTCACGGTGCTCATGGAGCTCCGCGCACGCTTTGACGAGCAGAACAACATCGAGTGGGCCGAGCGCCTGGAAGAGGCCGGCTGCACCGTCATCTATGGTTCCGAGGGCTTTAAATGCCACTCAAAGATCTGCCAGCTCACCTATCGCGAGGGCATGGCGCTAACGCGCCTCACACTTTTGGGCACCGGCAACTTTAACGAGAAGACGGCCAAACTCTACAGCGACTTTATGCTCATGACAGCCCATCCCGGCATCGGCGAGGACGCCAACCTGTTCTTCCGCAACCTGTCGCTGGGCAACCTGCGCGGCGACTACCGCTTCCTGGGTGTGGCGCCCGTCGGACTGAAACCGCTCATCATGCGCGGGCTTGACCGCGAGATCCAGCGCGCCCTTGCCGGCGAGCCCGCCCGCGTGTTCTTTAAGCTCAACTCGCTGACCGACCGCGAGGTTATCGACAAGATCGCCGAGGCATCGTGTGCCGGCGTGCGCGTAGACATGATCATCCGAGGCATCTCGTGCCTCAAGCCCGGTGTTCCGGGCAAGACCGAGAACGTGCATGTCCGCTCCATCGTCGGACGCTTTTTGGAGCACGCGCGCGTCTATGCTTTCGGCGTGGACTCGGACATGATTTACCTGAGCTCGGCAGACATGATGACGCGCAACACCGAGCACCGCGTGGAGATTGCCTTCCCCGTGCTCGACCCCACCTGCCGCGCCCTGGTGCACGAGTACATGGGCATGCAGCTGCGCGACAACGTGAAGGCCCGCAGCCTCACGAGCGACGGCACCTGGGTCCCCGTGGAGCGTGCAGAGGGTGAGAAACCCTTCAACTCACAGGAAGCCCTGCTGGAGCGCGCCTATCGCAACGCCGAGGCCGCGCCCGAGCCCGTCATTGAGGCGGAACCTGCCTCCGAGGCCGAGCCGCAGCCAGTAGCACCCAAGGTCCAAGAGGTCCAGGCGACCGTCATTGAGCCCGAGCCCGCACCTGCACCTCAGCCCGAGCCGCAGGTCACCAAGCCCGCACCCGAGACGAGCGCCCGTCGCGATAAGCCCGCCGGCAAGACCAAGGCCATCGAGCGCCATCGCCCCGGTCGCGTGCGCATAGGCCTGGGCCTGATCGGCCTGGGTCTTAAGACGCTCATTACCGGCAAGACGAAATAGTCGTTTGTAGAAGCAGTTTGTAGAAGCGCCCCGCATTTGAGGAAAGCCTCGGATGCGGGGCGCTTTTCCCTGCTACCATGGTGCGAACAACAACGCGAATGACAGGCAGGAATATGAAGCTCACTATAGAATCGATGACCTACGGCGCCGACGGGCTGGCGCACGCCGACAACGGCAAGGCCGTCTTTGTGCAGGGCGCCGTGGCAGGCGACACCGTCGAGGCCGAGGTCGTACAGGACGGCAAGTCGTTCATGCGTGCCCGCACCACCGAGATTCTGGAGCCAAGCCCCGATCGCATTCAGCCTCCCTGCCCCTTCGTGGGCATCTGCGGCGGCTGCTCGTGGGGCAATCTCTCACGCACGGCACAGCTCGCCGCCAAGGAGCAAAACCTGCGCTCCACGCTCGAGCGCATCGGCAAGTTCGCTCCTGAGCAGGTCGATGAGTTGGTACAGCCCATCTGCCACACCAAGGACGACTGGGGCTACCGCAATAAAATCGAGCTCGAACCGACCGTCGTCAACGGTCGCGTGCGCCTTGGCATGCACGGCGTCGACCCCAGCAAGATCGTGACCGTTGACTCGTGCCCGCTGTTCGATAAGCGCTTCCCGAAGGCGCTCAAATCGGTCGTCGGCGCGCTCAACTATCTGAGCGGCAGCCACGACCTGGGCCTCGAGCGCGTGGGCATTCGCGCCTCGCGCCGCACCAAGGCGCTCGAGGTCGCTCTCTGGACGCCTACGGGCTCCTTCCCGCGCTCGCAGGTCTCCCGCGTGCTGGCAGACGCCGCTCATCCCACGAGCATCGTGCGCGTGATGAGCAAGGGCGAAAAGAAGGCCCGCCGTGTCTCCAAGGTCGAAATGCTCGCCGGAGAGGGCTCATGGACCGAGAATATCGCCGAGGGTCAGATGCGCTTGTCTGCCCCGTCTTTTTTCCAGGTCAACACCAAGGGTGCCGAGATTTTGATCGAGCTTGTCATGGAAGCGCTCGACCCGCAGGAAGACGAGCTTGCCGTGGACCTGTACTGCGGTGCCGGCACCTTTACCCTGCCGCTCGCCCGCCGCTGCGACTTTGTCGCTGCCGTCGAGGCCTACGGCCCCGCCGTGCGCGATCTACGCCGTAACCTGGAAATCAACAAGCTTGATAACGTCGACGTCATTGGCGGAGACGCGGTGCGCGAGTTCCCCGACCAGGACGCCGATGTCCTAGTAGTCGACCCGCCGCGTGCAGGCCTAGCGCCTGAGGCCATCGACCTCATCGCCAGCACAAGCGCTCGCGATGTCGCCTATGTGAGCTGCGACCCGGCCACCCTGGCGCGCGATCTTAAACGCTTTGTCGAGGAAGGCACCTTCTCCCCCGTAAAGATCACGCCAGTCGACCTGTTCCCACAAACCTTCCACTGCGAGACCGTCGTCCACCTTAGGCGCAACTAGCCGCTTAATCATTGCTCAGAAAATCATTGGGAAATCGAGCGTGGCAAGCGGAGGTCTTCGGGGTATAAGACGGCTAATTGTATGCCGCCTATGAAAGGAACCCTCATGCCCAGCGTTGCCGTTCTCGCCGCCGATGGCTTTGAAACTATTGAATGCTTGACCATGGTCGATGTCATGCGTCGCGGCGGCGTGCGTGCCACGCTCGTCTCGATCATGCCCACGCGCGAGGTCGTAAGCTCGCTGCAGATCCCCGTGACCTGCGATGCGCTCTTTGATGAGATCAACTTTGACGAGTACGACTGCGTCGTGCTGCCCGGCGGCCTGCCCGGTGCCACCAACCTGCGCGCAGATCAGCGCGTCTGCGACGTGGTCTGCGAGTTCGCCGCAACCAAGCACGTCGCCGCCATCTGCGCCGCCCCGTTTATCCTGGGCGAGCTCGACCTGCTCGAGGGGCGCCATGCCACGTGCTTCCCTGGCTTTGAGAAAAGCTTCCCCGAAGGCGCCTATACCGGCGAGAAGGTCACGCAAGACGGCAACATCATCACTGCCAGCGGCATGGCACAGTCCCTCCCCTTTGCATTGGAGCTGCTGCGCACGCTCGCCGGCGACAAGGCCGTCGAGAAGGTCGCCGAGGGCATCCAACTATGATTTTGGCTTCGCAATCGCCGCGCCGCATAGAGCTGATGCGCGAGGCAGGCTACAACATTCGCGTGATTCCCGCGGATATCGACGAAACGCCCTTTGATGGCGAGGCCCCGCTCACGCTTGTCGAGCGCTTGGCACGCGCCAAGGCGGCTGCCGTTGCTGCCGAGTATGCCGAGCCCAATGAGCTGACGGTCGCGGCCGACACCATCGTCACCTTTGACGGCAAGATTCTGGGCAAGCCGGCAACCGAGGACGAGGCGCGCACTATGCTCCGTGAGCTTTCGGGCCGCACGCACCAGGTCGCAACCGGCGTCTGCATCGTTAAGGCAGGCGATACGGCCGCCCCGCATGCCGCCGAAAGCCTGTCCTTTGTCGATGTGACCGACGTGACGTTCTACGAGCTCACCGACGAGCAGATCGAGCACTACGTCGCCTCGGGTGAGCCCATGGACAAGGCCGGCGCCTACGGCATTCAGGGCACAGGAGGACGCATGCTCGTGCACGATATTTCGGGCGACTTCTATAACGTGGTGGGCCTACCCATCGCCCGCGTCGCGCGCGCGATTCAAAAACTCTCGTAATTGCATCTGGCGCTGGGTATCCCCCGGCGCCTACAATTTTGGCGTACCGTACGGATCCCGACCGGGCACAAGGCGCGGCGGAAAACCGATAGGAGTTAAACATGGATACACTGCTCGAGGCCATTGACGTCTGCGATGTCGATGGCTTTTGCTATGGCAACTATACGGACGAGGAGGCCGGCACCGGTTGCACCGTAATCGTGGCACCCGAGGGCGCCACCGGCGGTGTTGACGTTCGCGGCGGTGCTCCCGCTTCGCGCGAAACCGACCTGCTGCGACCTGAGAACACCGTCGACAAGGTCCACGCCGTCTGCCTTTCGGGCGGATCGGCCTTTGGCCTCGAGGCTGCAAGCGGCGTCGCTCGCGAGCTTGAGAGCCGCGGCATCGGCCTTCCCGTCGGCCCCACGCAGGTGCCTATCGTGTGCTCCAGCTGCATCTTCGACCTTGCCTTTGGCGACCCCACCGTGCGCCCCGACATTGAGGCCGGCATCGCCGCCGTGTGCGAAGCACTCGACCACACCCCCACCAAGCTCGAACAGGGCAACGTAGGCGCCGGCACGGGCGCCACCGTGGGTAAGCTCATGGGGCCCGCCACCTGCATGAAGGCCGGCCTTGGAGCTGCCGCCGTGGCACTCGGCCCCATCAAGGTGGGCGCCGTGGTCTCGGTCAACGCCTGCGGCAACGTTGTCGACCCCTTCACCGGCGAGTGGGTCGCCGGTATGCGCGCCGCGGCCGATAGCGACCAGATCGTCGACATGGAACTCGCAGCCTTTGCCGCCGCCGGATCCATGCAGATGCCGCTCGACCGCACCAACACCACCATCAGCTGCATCGTCACCAACGTGGAACTCACTAAGGCACAAGCCACCAAGGTCTCCCAGATGGCCGCAGACGCCTACGCACACGCCATCCGTCCCACGCACACCACCAACGACGGCGACACCATCTACACCCTCGCCAGCGGCAAACTGGGCGCCCAGGCAAGCGCCGCCGTTCCCCTAGACCTGCTGGGCATGCTCGCCGTAAGGGCCTTGGAAACCGCCATCGTAAACGGAGCCAAAACCGCCAAAACCTCCCACGGCATCCCCGGCGCCGCGAAGTAGCCTAACCTGACCGGTTGCCCGGTGGGGCTTGGTTATGTTTGCTGCTCTACAGTCCTGGCTCGCACGAAGAGCACATTAAGTGCTCTTCGGCTCGTGCGGAACTCGCGACAAACATAACCAAGCCCCACCGGGCAACCTACCAACCAGATTCTTTTCAGCCCAGGCCCCTGTGTACCGCGCGTCGAAGATCTTCAAATTCAGGCAGCCTGACAATCGATTCTTATAGCAGAGGCCCCTTGGCCTTTAGTTTGATACAAGTTCCGCACGAGCCGGAAAGCACTTAATGTGCTTTCCGCGCGAGCAGGACTGTTCGCAGTAGCAAACTAAAGGCCAAGGGGCCCAGTCAACCTATCAGCAGCGATTACTCGGCAGCTAGTTGAATTTGAAGATCTTTGAGGCAAGACGGTATAGGCCGAGTGTGGTTTTGTCTCCGGCCCGTCCGCGCAGATTGGTGAAGAACCCGACCACGCCGTAGCGGGCACGACGATACATGCGCTCGTCGTAGGCCTTCAAATCATTCCACAGCGTCTTTAGGCGCTCGTCGGCGCAATCTTCCTCGGAAAGCTTGGTGAGCACCGAGCAGATCGCCATCATCATGGTGAAATAGCCCATCATGTACGAGCGCAGACGCGACGACTCAACATCGCTGTACAGGTGGTACGACTCCATCATGATGCGCGTCACACGGAACTGCTGGTCCAGACGCTTGACCATCGTGGCCTCGTTGACACTCTGGCCCTCGCGACCGATAAAGTAGCGATAGAGGTCGATGTCGGCGTAGTACATGGTCTTGCAACGCGGCAGCGGCACGTAGGCGTAGATGTTGTCCACATAGAACGTGTGCGGCGGCATGGGAAGGTTGGACTCGCGCAGCACATCCGTGCGATAGCACAGGCTGTGCATGAGTAGGTTCTGGTCCAGGCGGAAATGACCGATCTGATCCCAGGAAAAGATCTTTTTGCGCGGCAGGGCAAATTTGTAGCCAATAGCGGTATGCGTGCCCTCGTAAACCTTCTCGTACACGTAGTTCGAGATAAACAGGTCAACGCGCTGGTCACGCTCTTCAAAGCCACGCAGAATCGACAGCATAGTCGAAAGAGCCGCAGCATCGAGCCAGTCATCCGAGTCGACGACCTTGTAGTAGGTGCCCTGTGCCTCGCGCAGACCCGAAAGGACGGCAATACCGTGGCCGCCGTTCTCCTGGTGCACCGCGCGAATGATACCGGGATAACGTGCCTCCCACTCGTCGGCCTTATCGGCCGTCTCGTCCTTGGAGCCGTCGTCCACTACGATAATCTCGATATCGGTGGCGTAATTGCTCCCCTCCAAGATGGAGGTGATGCAATGGTCCATGTCCTTGGCGGCGTTATACGAGGGAATACCGAATGTTATGACTTTATGCATGGCAGGCGATAATCTCATCCGAAAGATCGAGGGCGGAATTGGTCACAGCGTCCATATCGTAGTAACGATACTCGGCCAGACGACCCACCGGGTGGAAGTTCGTCAGGTTCTGGACGCGCTCAAGATAGCGCTCATAGAGCTCACGGTTCTCGGGCTCAAGAATGGCGTAGTACGGCGTCTCGCCCGAGCCGGGCGTATAGGCCTTGGAATACTCCTTCATGATGGTGGTCTTGCCGGGCAGGATCTGACCGGTCATGTTCTTGAACTCGGTAATGCGCGTGTAGTCCTCGCTCGTGGTGTAGTTGACGGTGCCCACGGGCTGGAACTGGTCCATATCGAGCGTCTCGAACTTCATGTCGAGCGTGCGGTACGGTAGCGCGCCCAGATCGAGATTGAACAGCTCATCGAGCGGACCGGTGTAGACGATCTCGCCACCATAGACCTTGCCGTCGATCTTGACGGTAGTCTCGTCGATTTCAAAGAGGTCACGGGCGTCCACGTCGCAGAACACGTCGATCAGGTCGTGGTCGAGCATGTGCTCAAAGAGCGCCGTGTAGCCCTCCTGCGGCATGCCCTGGAAGGGAGCTTGCGGGAAGTAGCGGTCATCATCGCCCACAAAGACGGGAACGCGGCCGGTGATCGAGGGATCGATCTGATCGGGCGTCTGGCCCCACTGCTTCATGGTGTAATGCAAAAAGACGTTCTCGTAGACGTAATCGGCGACCTCGGCAAGATCCGGGTCGTTCTTCTTACGCAGCTCCATAATGGGCACCTTGACATCCTTGCCAAAGGTCTCCACGAGCTTCTGATACAGCTCCTCGCCGCGCTCGTCACCAAAGGCGAGCTTGAGACTCGCATGGTTGAAGGGCACGGGCATAAGGGTACCGTTGATGTTGGCGAGCACCTTGTGCTGATAATCCGTCCACTTGGTAAAGCGCGACAGGAAATTGTGCACGCGCTCGTTAAAAGTGTGATAGATATGCGGACCGTACTCGTGGATCAGGATTCCGGCCTCGTCAGTGCAGTCATAGGCATTGCCCGCAATGTGGCTACGGCGCTCCAAAACGGCAACACGATAGCCGATGGTCTCGGCAAGACGGCGGGCGCAAACGGCACCGGCATATCCAGCACCGACGACAATCATGTCGTACGCGCCGGCGTTAAAGCCTTCAGGCAGGCCTGAGGTAATCTGCATCGATACTCCTTGTCAAAAGCCACGGGCTCGTTAGCTGGGCTTTTCTCGAACATTCTTCGAGACATATTTATCAGAGCGATTATAGCGCTAATGCGTCCTATAATGAGCTTGCCACACAAGGAAAGCTCAAGCACCGCGGCGTACATAATTGAAAGGTAAACCCGCTAGCAGCGGGTTTATTCGTGAACAGCCGGGTGCCTGGAGCTTAGCGAAACGCTTGTAAGGAGTAACATGAGCGATTTCCTAAACCGTATGAAGTCTGCCGCCAAGGCCGACCTTAAGACGATCGTCCTGCCCGAGGGCGAGGATCCGCGCACTATCGTCGCGGCCACCAAAATCATCGAGGAGGGCCTGGCAAAGATCGTCATCCTGGGCAACCCCGACGAGATCAACGTTCCCGGCGCCACCGTCATCGACCCGCGCAATGCCGAGAAGCACGAGGAGTACGCGCAGAAGTTTGCCGAGCTCCGCGCCAAGAAGGGCGTTACCATCGAGCAGGCTCGCGCCCAGGTGATGGACGCCACCTACTTTGGCACCATGATGGTCAAGATGGGCGATGCCGACGGCCTGGTCTCCGGCGCCTGCCACTCCACCGCCGACACCCTGCGCCCCGCGCTTCAGATCCTCAAGACCGCCCCGGGCACCAAGCTGGTCTCGGCCTTCTTCGTGATGTGCACCGACACCCCGCAGTTCGGCACTGACGGCACGCTGATCTTCGCCGACTGCGGCCTCAACATCAACCCGTCCTCCGACGAGCTCTCCGAGATCGCCATCGCCTCCGCTCACTCCTGGTCCACCTTCATGGGCAACGTTGAGCCGCACGTGGCCATGCTCTCCTACTCCACCATGGGCTCCGCTGGCGGCGAGGTCGCCAAGAAGGTCCAGGAGGCTGTGAAGTTCTGCAAGGAGAAGGCTCCCGAGCTCGCCATCGACGGCGACCTGCAGCTCGATGCCGCTATTGTCCCCACCGTCGCCCAGCTCAAGGCTCCCGGCTCCTCCGTTGCCGGCAAGGCCAACGTGCTCGTGTTCCCCGACCTCGAGGCCGGCAACATCGGCTACAAGCTGGTCCAGCGCTTCGCCGGCGCCGACGCCTACGGCCCCATCCTGCAGGGCATCGCCAAGCCGGTCAACGATCTGTCGCGCGGCTGCTCTGCTGACGACATCGTGGGTGTCGTGGCCATCACTGCCGTCCAGGCTCAGATGGCTGAGTAGCGAACATATCCCCTCGGGACAGGAATTTCCACCTGCTAGCAAAAAGGCCTCCGGAGCTGTTGCTCTGGAGGCCTTTCGTTTACTTGCAAATGCGCGCGTTAGTTGTTCTTGGTCAGGCGCTCGACGTCGTGGGCGATCATGTATTCCTCGTCGGTGGGGATGACCATAACCGTGACGGAAGAGCCGGCGGCGCTGATGACCTGTGGGCCGTTGCCCACGGCCTCGCGGTTCTTGTTGTTGTCGATGCGCACGCCCAGCCACTCAAAGCAGTCGCAGAAGGCCTTGCGGATCGACCAGTCGTTCTCGCCGATGCCGGCGGTAAAGGTAATGGTGTCCACGCCCGCCATGGAAGCGATCATGGAACCGGCCTGCTGCATGGCCTTATAGGCGAACATATCGAAGGCGAGCAGGCAGCGCTCGTCGCCCTCGGAGGCGCGCGTGCGGATGTCGCGGGCGTCGTTGGAGATGCCCGAGATGGCAAGCAGACCAGACTGCTTGTTCATCATGTCATCGACTTCCTGGTAGCTGTAGCCGCCCTCGCGCTGCAGGTAGCACACGGTGGCCGGGTCGATGGAACCACAACGGGTGCCCATCATCAGGCCATCGAGCGGCGTGAGACCCATCGTGGTGTCGCGGCACACGCCGTCCTCGATAGCAGCGAGCGAAGCACCGTTGCCCAGATGGCACGAAAGCAGGCGGTGGCAGCGCGAACCCAGGATCTCCTTGGCCATCATCCACTCATAGCGGTGGCTCGTGCCGTGGGCGCCGTACTTGCGCACGTGGTACTTGTCGCAAACGTCCTTGGGCAGCGCGTAGGTGTAGGCAACCTCGGGCATGGTCATGTGGAACGAGGTGTCGAAGACCGCCACGTTGGGCAGCTCCGGATACTTCTCACGGCAATACTCAATCGCTGCGGCCTCGCCGTAGTTGTGCAGCGGAGCAAGCGGTGCCACCTCAAGAATCTTGGCCATAACCTCGTCGTCGACAACCGCGGAATCATCGAAGTGCCAGCCGCCCTGAACGATACGATGCCCAATGCCATCAATCGTAAAGTCGGTCTTCTCGAGCTCCTCGAGCACGCGAGCGATAGCAGAGCGATGATCGGGGAAAGGGACCTCCTCGGTCTGCTTAGCGCCACCGTTCTCGGAGTGGCCAAAGATGCCCATGTCCGATCCGATACGCTCGCAGTTGCCCTTGGCGAAAACCTCGCGGGTATCGGTATCCAAAAGCTGATATTTAAGGCTTGAGCTGCCGGCGTTGACAACAAGTACGTTCATGAGACTCCTTTGCAGTGCAATACGGTCGACGCAGGCCCCTTAAGGCGGCCGCATTTTAATAAGAAGTTATCACAACTTGATAAATAGCTATCAGGCATTTCGCCCAACGAGCACAAAAGAGGGGCCGAACGGCGCTCGGTCGTCCAGCCCCTCCCCTCTTGCAATTACTTGCCGTTGACGATGCGCTCGACGTCGGAAGCGATCATGAACTCCTCGTCCGTGGGGATGACGAAAATCTTGACCTTGGAATCCTTGGCAGACAGGCACCAAGCGCCGTCACCACGCAGGGCGTTGCGGGCATGATCCATCTTGACGCCCATAAAGGCCAGACGGTCGGCAACGCCGGCGCGAACAGCCGGAGCGTGCTCGCCGATACCGGCAGTAAAGACCAGGGTGTCCATACCGCACATAGAAGTAGCCATCTCGGCAGCCTTGGCGGCAATCTTGTAGACAAACATGTCGAAGGCGAGCTGAGCATCGGGGTCACCAGCGGCGGCAAGCTCCTCGACGTTGCGGCAGTCGTTGGTCTTGCCGCCGGTCACAGCCAAAAGGCCGGACTTCTTGTTCATCATCTCGTCGACCTCGTCGAAGGTGTAGCCGCCCTCGCGCTGCAGGTAGCACACGGTAGCCGGGTCGATGGAGCCGCAGCGGGTGCCCATCATGACGCCGTCGAGCGGGGTGAGACCCATGGTGGTGTCCATGCACTTGCCGTCCTCGATGGCGCACAGGGAAGCACCGGAGCCGATATGGCACACGACGACCTTGCGAGCCTCGCCGTTGGTCATCTCGGCGACCTTCTTGGAGATGTAACGGTAGCTGGTGCCGTGGGCGCCGTACTTACGGATGTGCAGCTTGTCGCAGACGTCCTTGGGCAGGGCGTAGGTCTTGGCGACCTCGGGCATATTGAAGTGGAAAGCAGTGTCGTAGACCGTGACGTTGGGCAGGTCGGGATACTGCTCCAGGCAGTACTCGATAACGTTGGCCTCGGGGTTGTTGTGCAGCGGGGCGAGGGGAGCGACCTCGCGGATCTTGGCGAGGACGTCCTCGTCGACGAGGGAGGAATCGCCGAAGTACCAACCGCCCTGAACGATACGGTGGCCGATGCCCTCGATCTTGACGCCGTTGGCCTCGAGGTCCTTCAGGACGACCTCGATGGCGACCTTGTGGTCGGGGAACTCGATGTTCTCGGTCACTTTCTTGGAACCGTTGGCAGCGTGGGTGAAGGTACCGCCGGTAAAGCAGACGCGCTCGCAGGAGCCCTTTGCGGACACCTTGTGGGACTTGGTATCGATGACCTGATACTTAAGCGTCGAAGATCCTGCGTTGACGACCAGAACGTTCATGTGTCTCCCTACTAACAGGCGGTGTGGCGCCGCCAGGTTACATACGCTTCAATAATAAACCCAAACGCCCTCGCGCTCGGGTTTATTGCGTTGATATATAAGTTATCGGTGTCCAAATACTCACGGCCTTTGACTTGTAAGACGAAAGAGCGCGGGGATATACACCAAGGAAGAAATCCCGAGCGCAACAAGCAATACGACTCGAATGCCTGCAACGCTACTCAACACAGCGTTGAGCAGATAGAAAAGAACAGCACCCACCGCCACCATCTGGCTTTGAACCGAAATCAGTGAACAGCGCATCGATGAATCGGCAGCATTTTGGAAAACTGAGTATTTGATTGGGGCAAACAACGAGTACGTAACCGTCTGCAGCACATAGAACACGGGCAGCAAATTAGCCGGAGTAAGGGGGATCAAAAACAAAGCTGTCAATACTAAGCGAATGATGCCGCAAATACGCGCAAAACGGCCCTTGTCGACATGAGCAATCACACTGGGCACAATAAGCCCCATGGAGGCCGAGGCAAGGAGCTGGACCGCAATGGTCGCACCCGAAGCGACGGCATTCATTCCGCGACCCGCAAGCAGCAGTGAGAAAAAGTCTTCCAGGGCGACAAAAGCAAATGCCTGAGAACAGTCCATGATGAACGCTGAACGAAGAATGCCATTACACGCAATAGCGGCACCGATCATCTTCGGGCTAATTCCACGCTCAGGTGCCCCCGCAGTGCCCCCTCTTCGCATCTCAGGAATGCAGACAACGACAACCAACGTCAACACCATTGCGATGATATCTGCCGAAAGACCAATGAGATATGCACCGACAGACGAAATGAAACCGCCCACGCAAGAGGAGATGGCATAAGAGGCATAGAAAACAAATCGCTCAAAGACATTAAGTCTTACGAGCTGGTCCTGAGAGACGCTGTCAATGTAAATCGCTTCGATGGATCCGCTCACACATGCAACGGCAAAACCTTTGAGAGCAAACGCGCCGATTAAAAGCAGAGGAGAACGGACGAGAAGCAGGGCGGCGTAGTATCCAAGCATCCCCACGACGCCAACGAGACCACTTGTCTTTCGTCCAAACCTATCAGCAATATAGCCAGTGGGAACTTCAAGGATGAACTTGCTCACTTGATATGCAATCATCATGCTAGAAATCGCTGCCATCGAAAGTCCGACGAACTCAAGGTAGACAGTTAGGAAATACAAGATGGTGCTGAAGTTCGACAGGAAAACGAACGTCATATAAAGCAAAACCGTACGATTTTTCATGTTCCGCCCTCCAAGAGCCAATAACCCAAGCCGAAATCTTGGAAAAGCATGAGGGCAAAGCCGTCAGTCATGTGTTACAAGGCGTCAACATTCACTTGACGCCACGAGGCCAAATGGCCTCACGAAGCGAGATGACGCAATAGGTGAAGGAAAACCGTCTGGTGTCGATCGGTCCAGGCATTTTGTCGATAGCAAAAGTAGATGGGCAAGGCTACGTCATGCGAGCCTTCAATGGAACACTCGCTCACTTCCAGTCCATCTGATGCGAGAGAAGAGCCAGAAAAGCTCAATATCAATCCCCCGGCTTGAAGAAACTCAGCCTGCGCTCTGTTTCCGTATTCGACGTCGCGGAAGCGGAAATTAACCAGCTGAGCTTCGGGGCATTGATTGATCGCATTGAGACAGGGCGACAAATTAATGGGAACAGCTAACCTGCCGCCCAGTAACTCACGAACGGTCATAGCACCCACAGATTGATGACCCGCTGGGCACGAAAGAACCTTGAGCTCCTTTTCACCCAAGTATTTCGAAGAAAGGACACTGTCCCTTGGTTCCTCAAATGAGATGGCCGCATCCGAAATGCCAAGCACAAGTGATTCAAAGCATGTAGCCGTTGGCTGATGCCAAACATCAAGGTGAATCTGAGGGTGCGAGCTTTCAAACGAGTCGTACCAGTTTTCGGAAAAAAGACGCCCCCGCCCGTGAAGACAGGGGGCGTAAAGACGGAAATGGCCGTCGGGCGAAACGCCGCCGTTCCCCGATTGAGCGTACTTTTTGAGATCGTCGACTTGCGCCAGGATCACGCGTGCACGATGCGCAAATTCTCTGCCCGCCGGAGACAAAACAGCCTCCCCCGCCGATCGGTCGAGCAAAACAATCTGATACTCAGATTCCAACTTTTTTATTGCCGACGAAACGGCCTGCGGACTCACGTGAACGGCGCGAGCCGCTTTGCGCACGCCGCCATAGTTCGCTACGGCTTGAAGGTATTCGAGTTGAGAAAGCTGCATAGATTACTCCAAAGGCAGCCAAGTCGACGGGCTACGCGCCCTCAGATGAGGTTCTCGCCCAGGCTCTTGCCGCCGAGAACGTGCATGTGGAAGTGCATGACGGTCTGGCCGGCGTTGACGCCCTTGTTGGAGATGACGCGGAAACCGTCCTCCAAGCCCTTGACCTTGGCGACCTCCTGGATGGCGTGGGCCATGGCGCCCATGGTCTCGGCAGGTACGTTGTCGGCGATGTCACTGTAGTGCTTCTTGGGGATCACGAGCGTGTGAACCGGCGCCTGGGGGTTGAGGTCGTCGAAGGCGATGACCTGGTCGTCCTCATAGACAACGGTCGAGGGGATCTCGTGGTTGGCAATTTTGCAGAAGATGCAATCGCACATGGTTGGTTCCTTTCTCACAGACCAAGGTAATTATATTTGGTCGGAGTGGTTAGAACGAGAGGTTGTCGTCCGTGTTGGCGGCCTCGCCGTCGGCGAGCACGTCGTTGCCGTCGACGTCCTTAAGGAGCACCGAGACCTTCTGCTCGGCATCGGACAAGCGAGTACGCAGGCTCTTGAGGAGCTCTACGCCGCGGGTATAGCTCTCGAGCGACTCCTCAAGCTCCATATCGCCCGACTCCAAGCTGCGGATGATGAGCTCCAACTCCTGCGAAGCCTGCTTGTACGTAAGCTGCTCGATCGGGGTCTTCTCTGCCATATCTGTTTCCTTTCCTAAAGGTTTATCGCTATGAAACGCGGTCTACTCGACCGTATTGACCGTTGCTGCCACGTTGCCGTCTGCCATGCGCACGCGGATGGCGTCGCCGGGCTTAAAGGTCTTGGCGCTCGTAGCCACACCATCATCGCTGTATGCGATGGAATAGCCACGGGCAAGCACCTTGAGCGGCGACAGGGCATCGAGCGACGCAGCAGCTCGGCCCAGGTCGGACGCGGGTTTGCTGAGCATCGTACGTCCCTGATGCTCCAGACGGGAACTCGCAAGCGTGAGCGCATGGCGCTTGCCATCGAGTCCCGAGGTGCTTGTAGCCAGACGCTCGGGCAGGCGTTCAAAGCTGGATCGGAACGCCCCGACCGAGCGCGTTATGGCACCGGACAAACGATCGGCCGTCAAGGCAAGCTCTGACTCACGACGCTCGACCATAAATGTCGGATCGTTGAGACACGGGCGGCATGCGGCCGCATCGAGCGCGTCGCCCAAGCGAGCCGTATAGGTATCCCAGGAACGACGGCCACGCTGATCGAGCATCTCCAGGTCGACCTGGGCCGACCCAATCATCGATGCCATCGCGGCACCCAGACGCTGATGGCGCGCCTCGAGCACATCGGCCAACTCCGTCATGGCCGGCGCCACCGATTCGGCCGCCGCCGTGGGCGTGGAGGCGCGGCGGTCGCTCACCATGTCGCAAATCGAGGTATCGGGCTCATGGCCAATGCCGGTCACCACGGGCACAGGGCAAGCCGCCACCGCGCGGGCAAGCTCCTCGTCGTTAAAGGTCATGAGGTCCTCGAAGGAACCGCCACCACGCACGAGCAAAATACAGTCGGGCGCTGGCGTAATGGCAGCGGCGCGGCGCAAGCCTTCAATAAGCTCTGTCGGCGCACCCTCGCCCTGGACCTTTGCGCCCACGCAGACAAGCTCGACGAGCGGGTTGCGACGGCGCAATGTGCGCTTAACGTCGTCGATTACGGCACCCGAAAGCGAGGTGACGACCGCCACACGCGAGCAAAACACCGGAATGCGGCGCTTGCGTGCTTCGTCCATCAGGCCCTCGCGACGCAGCTTTTCGGCCAACTGAGCCACCTGCTGACGCAGCAAGCCCTCCCCCGCCAGCGAGAACGAGCGGGCGACGAAGCTCATGCGGCCCGTGGCCTTATAGAGATTGAAGCTGCCCTTAAAGCTTACCTGCATGCCGTCGCGCAGATCGAAGGTACGCTTGAGATAGGCGCCCTTCCAGATGATGCAGTCGACGGCGGCCGAGTCGTCTTTAATCTGGAAGTAGCAGTGGCCGCTTCGGGCGTTGGGACCACGGAAACCCGTGACCTCGCCCAGGACACTCAGCTGCGGAATGGCATCGAGCGCACCGGCGGCGATCTCCACCGCCTGGCTCACGCTGAGCTCCTTGCGCTCCTGCTCATCCGAACCGTCAAACTCGGCGGAAACGGCATTGCCGGTTAGATTCCAGCCTGCCACGCAGCCTCCTTTCGTCATCGTGCACAAGGGCTTCGGCCCTGCGCAAATTCAAGTCCAACACATAGTACAGCGCCGCGGGGACACGAATCCCCGCGGCGCCCAGCGACCCAATTTGTTATCGGTTGGAGTTTCTGTTGTAGCGAGCCATAAGATAGAGCAGCTGAATAATCGAGGTGAGAGCTGCAGCAACATAGGTAAGTGCGGCTGCCGTCAGCACCTTCTTGGCGCCGTTGACCTGCTTGGAACTCATACCCGACTGCTCGATGTACGCCACAGCACGTCGGCTGGCGTCAATCTCAACAGGCAACGTAACGAGTTGGAACAGCACGCTAAACGAGAAGAAAATCAACGCGAGGGTCGTAAGCCCCGCGATGTTCATAAACAGGCCCATGAGTAGCACGATGGTCCAGGTGTTCTGGGTAAAGTTAACGACCGGGACCAGGGCGGTGCGCACCTTCATCATGGCGTAGCCGCTTTGACGCTGGGCGGCATGGCCCGCCTCATGGCAGGCCACGGCAACGCTTGCGACCGATCCGCCCGAACGGTTGGCATCAGAGAGGTACAGGTTGTTGTCCTGCGGGTTGTAATGGTCGGTGAGCTCGCCAGCGACACCCTTGATACCCACGGCGTTACAACCGTTGGCATCGAGCATGCGGCGAGCGACCGTGGCACCCGTATCGCCGTCCGAGCGAACCTTGGACCAGGTTTTGTACGTCGAGTTGATATAGTTCTGTGCGGCAAGGCCAAGCACCGTGCAGACAAGAACAACCAGCAGGTACAGCGGGTCGATGCCAAAGCCGTATCCATAGTAATAAGGCATGCGAATTCCTCCGAATCGAGTTACACGTTGGAGGCATTCTACCCACTCAAGCGGCTAGGCTTCCTTACAGCAATTCGATTTTTCCGTCCTTCACCGTCAACCCCATATTGCCGGAAAGCAGATCGTCCAGGCGCGAGCCCACAAGCTCAAAGCGCCAGCCTTCGCGCAAGGGGCTCTGCTCGGGATGCTCAATATAGTCGGCCAGGTCATCGCGCGAGGCGATGACCGAGGTCGCCACGCCAGAGCGCTCGGCAACCAGGCGAATGAGCGCATACATCAGGTCCGTCACGCTCTCCAACTCCGGCGAAATCTGGCGATGCCCGCGCACCATGAGCGGCAGGCGATCGTGCGGGCAGCTCGCGCCGCGCTTGATGGCCATGAGCGCACCGTCCACGTCGCGCTCCCCCAACTGATCGGTACCGCGAATGCTACGGAACTCCTCAACGCGCACGGGATTGCGCTTAACGAGCGCAAGCAGCGTGTCGTCGGACATGACCCACTTGCGCGGGATGTTACGGCGCTCGGCGCGGTCCTCGCGCCAGGCGGCGAGCTCGCGCGCGATGCCCAACTGGTGACGGCTGCACGAATTGATGCGCTTGACCTTGCGGAACGCCTCGTGGCGATCGGCGCGATAGTGCGACTCGTCAGCTAGCGGGCGCAGCTCGTCGAGCACCCAGCCCACACGGCCCAGCTCGCGCAGGCGGCTCATCATCTCGGTATAGGCGACGATCAGGTACTTGACGTCATCGATCGCATACTCAATCTGCTTATCGGTCAGCGGGCGGCGCGACCAGTCGGTCAGCGACTCGGTCTTGGGCAGCGATACGCCGCAGAACGTCTGAACAAGCGCGCCATACGAAATCTGCTGGCGCTCGCCCAAAAAGGCGGCGGCGACCTGCGTATCGAAAATCGGTCGTGGCAGCACGCCCACGGTATGGAGCATGACCTCCATATCCTGCGAGCACGCGTGGAAGACCTTGGTCACGCTCTCGTCGGCCATAAGCTCGGCCAGCGGCGAGAGGTCGTCGATCACCAGAGGGTCGACCGCTACGCTCTCGGCAGGGGTGGCAATCTGAACCAAGCACAGGCGCGGGTGGAATGTGCGCTCGCGCAAAAACTCGGTATCGACGGCAATCGCGTCGAACTCACGGGCGCGCTGGCAAAAGTCGAGTAGAGCCTGATGTGTGGAAATGTACATATCAACCCATCGAATAAGGTTAGGCCCGAAAAACACGGGTAGGATATCGGCATTGCCTTACAACTATACTCGGTTAGTCACAGAACGGGAACGTAAGTATGCGCTGCCTTATCATCCACAACCCGGCATCGGGCCCCAGCTCAGATGAAATCTACGCATTCACGCACGCCCTCGCGCAGGGCGGCGACGAGGTCGTGATGCGTTTTATCGGCGATGGCATGGAGCCCGAGGATGCCGTGGCAGACGTGCGCGAGTTTGACCGCGTGGTCGTTTCGGGCGGCGACGGCACCGTCTCCAACGTGCTCGACCAGATGCGCGGGTGCGGTGTCCCCACGCTCGTCTTCCCCTCCGGCACAGCCTGCCTGTTCTTCAACAACATCGGCAATGCCCCCGAGGCAGCGGCGCTCGCCAAAGCCTGCCGTGCCGGTCGCACGGTCAAAGTCGACATGGGTGAGCTCTTTTGGCTCGACGAGAACGGCAACGAGAAGCGCCACGGCTTTATCATCATCGCCGGCTCGGGCTTCGACGCCGAGATCATGATGAAGGCCGCCCCCACCAAAAACGACATCGGCGAGATCGCCTACTTCCTCTCCGCGCTCGCCACGCCCAATCCCACGGTGGCGCACTTTACGATTGAGCATGACGGCATTGTCGAGGAGCTCGACGGCATCTGCTGCATGGCCGGCAACACCTCGGTCATCCAAAACGACATCAACCTGTTCCCCGACTGCCGTATGAACGATGGCATGGTCGACATTGCGGTCATCGAACCCGTGCGCACCGTGCAGCTGCTGCCTACCGTGATCACCGCCGCACTCGACCCCGCCGGCAAGGTACTCGGGCGCCCGCAGTTCAAGATCATCCAGACCAAGGAAGCCAAGATCACCAGCACCCCGTCGCTGGGCATGCAGTTCGATGGCGAGATTATCTCCAGCAATTCGGGCGTCTTTGGAGCCCGCGCGCTTCCACAATGCCTCGACCTCATCGTCGACGAATTCTCCCCGCTCGGAAAATAGGAGGACCCTATGAACGACAATCCCCTGCTCGGCTTTATCATCATCGTTTTGGCCATGCTCGTCGGCTATGCGATCAACGTGATTCACCGCCGGAAGAAGTAATTCCACATTGGTATGATATTCATCCAATTATCGTCTCCCCTGCTGTTTATGCATTTGCCAAACAGCAGGGGATTTTCATTTCAGGCATTCCCAGCTACTTTATTCGGCTACAGTAATTACAGGGCGTCTTTATTAAAGTAAAGCTACAAACTGAGTACAATTAACCGCTCGTCGCATATTTCATCACGCTTATCGAGTAAGTGTCTTTCATAGATGAATATTGTTTCCAGTTCGTTACGCTAATGGGGTGTCTTTATTGGCTGAAGCCCTCTGGCGACAGAGGGCTTTCGCACGCTGGGAGGGAAAATGAGGAAGACTCACCCCGTCAACGCGCTCAAGAAGCTAGGCATAGGCCTCGCCTTTGGAGCTGCAACCATCATGTCCATGCCGACATCTGCGCTCGCCTGCACGCAGATGTACATGGGCAAAAACTATACGGCCGACGGCAATACGTACTACGGCCGCGCCGAGGACTTTGGCAAGCGCTATCTTAAGCACTACGGCATCGAACCTGCCCACGAACCTGGCTTTAAGTACAGCTCGATTGAATCTGCTTTTGAATACACTTCGAACAAGCCTACCTATCGTTACAGCTATGTACGCGACCACCCCTCCAACTGGATGGGTCGCACCGACGCCTATTCCGAGGCCGGAATCAACGAGAAGGGCGTCTCCTGCTCTGCCACGCTAAGCACTTCCTATAACGAGGAGGCCGATGCAGCAGACCACATCGATGAGAAAGTGGGTCTGGGCGAGTACAGTTACGGCAGCATCATCCTGGGCGAGAGCGCCACGGCCCGCGAGGGCGTCGAGCTTCTCGGCAGACTGATCGATGATCAAGGCGTCTGCACCAACGACCAGATCATCATCGCCGACAACAACGAGACCTGGCTGTTCGCCACACTTTCCGCCCATCAGTGGATCGCCATGAAGCTCGCTGACGACGTCGCGTCGCTCAACCCTAATATCGGGAGCCTCAACTACGATGTCGACCTTGATGACCCCGAGAACTGCCTACACTCCGAGGGCATCGAGTCCATGCCCGTGGAGAAGGGCTTCGCCAAATACTCCGCTGACGGCAAATTCGATGTCGCCCAAACGTATGGCGAAAGCCTCGCCGATTCCGGCGTAAACCAGTGGTCCCGCTATGTGCAAGGCCGCGATTATTTTGGTAGTCAGCTGACCGAAGGCACAGATTACGACATTATCACAGTAAAGAAGGATGGAAAACCTGACCAAAAGGGAGCCATGGTCAGCGAAATCCAGCCCCTGTTCTTCAGGCCTGGCAAGTCTGGCTGGAGCACCTTTGAGCTGATTCGTGCCTTTGGCAACCGCGGCGAGAACGTCCCTGGCCTCAACGCGAACACTGATGGTGTTTATTGCATCGGCAGCGAGCGCAACACCGAGATCAACCTCTTCCAGATTCGTCGCGGGTATGACCCCGAAGTCGCTACCATCCAGTGGGAAATGCTCTCCCGCGCCGCGTACTCCGTCGCCATCCCGTTGTACTCCGCTCTGATAACTGAGGTCAGCCCGTACTTCAGCGATCAGACCGTCTCCTTCGATCACTGCAACCAGACTGACGTCGTGTACAACGAGGAGCCCGAGAACTCAATCAACTACGTCCTCATGGACATCAGCTCGCTCTGCTTCGAGAACCCTGACACCCTTGGTGTCAGCGTCCGTGCCTACCTCGATGCGCTCCAGAACGAGCTTATCGAGCAGAACAAGGAAGTTGACGCCGCCATGCTGGCCGAGACGACCACCGAGGGCCGCACTGCCCTGGCCAACAAGGCCGGCAAGGCTGCTACCGAGAACACCTACAAGAAGTGCAAGGCACTGCTCCAGGAGATGCGCGCCTATCAGAAGGCCGAAAACTTCGACCAGCCCTTTACCCCAAGCGACCTGAACACCGAGACCAACGGCCTCAAGGTGTCCATCACCTACGCCAAGGATGCTCTTGCCACCGATCCGGTCACCCCGGATCAGCCCGGCACTCCTGAGCAGCCTGGCACTCCCGAGCAGCCCGCTAAGCCCGAGCAGCCGGCCGCCAAGCCTGAGAAGCCTGGCAAGTCCGACACCACGACCACGGTAACCACTAACAAGACGAACACCAAGGGCGGCCTGCCCACCACTGGCGATCGTTTTGATGGCCGCATGGTGGCCGCATTCGCCATCGCTGGCGTTGCCGTCATCTCCGCGGGCGGTTACTTCCTCTACCGTCGCAATAAGGAGTAACGTCTTAGCTGAGCGGGCAAGGCAGCAATGGCAGCCTCTCGCCCGCTCAGCCCACTCTTTTGACCGGCGGGAAACCCGCCTGAAATCTTTTCAAAAAAGATTTCCCCGCACACACTTTGCTGTGCTATAGTGCAGCGCAACAGCAACTAGGTGCGACCGCGCCATGGCATCACGAAAGGAGCCACCGACATGAAGAACACGATGAAGTCTCTTAACAACTGGTGGTGGCGTGATGCGAATACGATCGGTCGACAGTGAGTCCCTCACGCCTGTTTTTGCGCTCTAGGTGATTGGAAGGCCTCCGGTTTCGACCGGGGGCCTTTTTCTATCTCGAGCCCGATCGCATTCGCATCACGCGCCTCCGCTTTTCTCTTGCACTCCCCTTCCGAAAGGATTTTCACCATGTCTCAGAACACCGCCGCCACCCAGCCCCGCACCGTCCAGACCGCCGACCGCGGCAAACTCGATGTCCGCGCCCTCGTCCTGCTTGCCATCCTGCTCGCCGCCGGCTTCATCCTCAACTTCACCGTCGGCAAGGCCATCTCAGGCATCTCGGGCGGCATGATCAGCCCCGAGTTCATCATCTCGGCCTTCTGCCTCACCATCCTGGTCGTTCGCCCCAACATCGGCCAGGCGCTCGTTATTGGCCTCATCTCGGCTGCCGTGATCCAGATCACCACCACTTCGCCGTTCGTCGATTTTGCCGCCGAGGGCATCGCCGCCATGCTCATGGCCGGCATCGTCAACGCCGCTGGCAAGAACGGTCAGGTCAAGCCCGCCATCGCCATTGTCGCAACCTTCCTGACCACCTTTGTCTCCGGCGTCATCTTCATGATCATCAAGATGGCCATGCTCGGCGTGGTCGGCGAGCTCGCCGCCGCCATGCTGCCCGTCGTCGCCATGACCGCCGTCTTTAACGCCATTCTGGTCGGCGCCCTCTATCTGCCCATCCAGAAGGCCCTGAAGCTCAACTAACCCACAGTGCCCCATCGGTAAAGACTGTCCCAAACGGCTAGCTTTTGGGGATGTTCTTAAACGACTAGTCATTAAAGAACGTCCCCAATGACTATGAAAGGTATCCATGGAAACGATCATCAACGTCGACGATGTCTCGTTCTCCTATGGCACGCAGACCGAGCAGGCGCTCAGCCACATCTCGCTCAGCGTGAACAAGGGAGATTTCATCGGCATCATCGGGCCCTCGGGCGCCGGCAAGTCCACGCTTGCCGCCTGCCTGTCAGGTGCCGTGCCCCACCACTACACCGGCGCGTTCTTTGGGTCCGTCATGGTTGACGGCCATGACACCTGCGAGGTCTCGCTGACCGACGTGTCACAGATCGTCGGCAGCGTGCTGCAGGATATCGACACGCAGATGGTCGCCTCGGTCGTCGAGGACGAGATGCTCTTTGGCCTCGAGAACTTTGGCGTTCCCCACGACCTGATCGAGCAGCGCGTGAGCGAAACGCTCGAGACCGTCGGCATCAGCGACCTGCGCGACCGCGAGATCGCAACCCTCTCGGGCGGACAGAAGCAAAAGGTAGCCATCGCCGCCATCCTCGCCATGCGTCCGCGCGTCTTGGTTCTCGACGAGCCCACCGCGGCACTCGACCCCGCCAGCTCCACATTGGTCTTCGAGACGCTGCGTGAGGCAAACCGCACACTTGGAATCACCATCGTCGTCGTTGAGCAAAAGGTCGCCCTGCTCTCGGAGTACTGCAACCGCGTGCTCGTGCTCAACCATGGCGAAATCGCGCTGCAGGGCGAGCCACACGAGGTCTTCGCGCATACCGACGAGCTCCGTGCCATCGGCGTCGACTGCCCTCGCGTCACGCGTATCTTCAATAGCCTCGAGGCCGATGGCCTGGTAAGCGGTACCCCCTGCTTGGATGTCGATGAGGCCGAGCGCCTGATTTCGGGCATCGTCGACCCCGCACACGCGGCTATCGAAGCCCAGGCGCCCGCAGGCTCCCCGCACGCGCCATCGCTGCGCCCGCATGCGAAAGACGCCGAGCCGGTGCTCACCTTTGACCATGTCGAATTTTCCTACCCCCATGGAGGCGCCGCCGTTCACGACCTCAACTTGACGCTCTACCCCGGCGAGCTCGTGGGCATTGTCGGCCAAAACGGAGCCGGCAAAACCACGCTCACCAAACTGCTCACGGGTTTGCTCAAGCCCGCATCGGGCAGCGTACGCGTTACGGGCTTGGACACGGCATCGGTTCCCACGAGCCGCATCGCACGCGAAGTGGCAACGCTTTTCCAGAACCCCGACCGCCAAATCTGCAAAGACACCGTGCTCGACGAGGTCGCCTTTGGTCTAGAACTTGCCGGCATCGACCGCGCCGAAGCCCTGCGTCGCGCCCAGCTGGTCATCGACCGCTTTGGCTTGCCGGCCGACGAGGCGCCCTTCTCGCTCTCGCGCGGCCAGCGACAAATGGTGGCGCTTGCCTCCGTCGTAGTGGTTGAGCCCAAGATCGTCGTGCTCGACGAGCCCACGAGCGGCCTTGATTACCGCGAGTGCATGACCGTCATGGAAACGGTGTGTACCATGGCCGAGCGCGGTTGCGCCGTTATCATGGTCTGCCACGATATGGAAGTCGTCTCCGACTTTGCCGAGCGCATTGTGGTAATGGCCGACGGTCGCATCCTCGACCGCGGCCGCACGCACGAGCTATTCTCGAACATCGATCTCATGCGGCGTGCCTACGTGGAGCCTCCTCAGGTTATTGAACTCTCGCGCCGTCTGGCATCTTCCGTCTCGCCCGCTTTTGCGCAGGTGAGCGAGGTCACCGATGTCGTTCGAATTACCAAGGAGATGGTCCACCGTGGTTAACGTCATCGACTACATGCCGGGCGATACGCTGCTGCATCGCCTGAATCCCGTCGTCAAACTGGGCCTCGCTGCCGCCATCATCGTCGGCATCTTCTTGTCCGACACCTACGTGGCACTACTGGGCTTTTTGGCACTCACCCTTGCGCTGGCTGCCTATGCCGGCGTCGTCGACCGTCTGTTCTCGCTGCTCAAGTTGCTGATTCCGCTCGCGCTTATCATGCTGGTGCTCCAGCTGGCCTTTATGCGCGATGGCAACGTGGTATGGGGTTTTATCACCGACACGGGCCTCATCACAGGATCGAAGGCCTGCCTGCGCCTGCTGGGTGTGGCGTTACCACTCATCCTCATGCTCATGGTGACCAAGCTCAACGACCTTGCCAACGCCTGCGTCGAGGTGCTGCACGTGCCGTATCGCTATGCTTTCACTTTTACCACGGCGCTGCGCTTCGTGCCGGTGTTTGGTCAAGAGATGAACGCCATCATGGAGGCGCAGACCGCACGCGGCGTCGAGTACGACACCAAGAACCCCATCAAGAAGCTTAAGCTCATGCTGCCACTGTGCGTGCCGCTGCTCATCTCGAGCGTGGGCAAGACCGATGCCACAGCCTTGGCGGCAGAACAGCGCGGCTTCTATCTGCGTACGCGCGCCAGCTCGTACAAGCGCTACCCCATCAAGGGCCTAGACATCGCCGTGATCATCGTCAGCATCGCCCTCATCGCCATCGGCTTCCTGTTCTAGTTCACCACTGACAGCAACCGCCCAACGCAAAAGGCCTCGGCTCGCACCAAACGAGCCGAGGCCTTACTGTTTCACCAGATAAAACCTACCAAAATTAACCTGTCCCTTTTTGACAGGTCGGAAGCTAGAGGCGGTAGGGGGCACCGCTACGGATGATGGATTCGCGCACCAGGACATCCATGGCGTCGAGGGTGATCTCGGGCATCTCTCGGTACTTCTGCAGCACCGAGAGCTCGGTGCAGGCCAGAATGACGCGGTCGCAGCCGCTACGGGCGAACTCCCACATCACGCGGTCGAACTTATCCATATCGGGCTCACGTCCGGCCTTCACATCATCGTAGATAAGCGACATCACATCGTTCTGACGTTTCTCGCTGGGATAGACGACCTCAACACCCGCAGCCTTACATTCGCGGCCGTAGACGCCCGCGCCCACGGTGCCATCGGTACCCATGATGCCGATCTTATGCACCGGCTCGGCCGGCACACTCAGGTTGGGGTCGAACTCGCACTCCCCCATCACCGCACCCGCAAGGGCATAACGAACCGACTCACGCGGCATGTGGATAATCGGCACCTTCGTAAACGACTGGATCTGGTCGTAGAAGTAGTGCGACGTGTTGCAGGGAATGGCAATGTGCGCACAGCCCAGCGACTCGAGTGCCCGGGCACACTCTTTCATGGTCGCCAGCAGCTTGGCATGCTCGCCGGTCTTAATGGCCAGCGTGCGGTCGGGCATGGTCGACTTGGAGAGCACCACCATGTCGATATGTTCCTGATCGCAGGCAGCAGCCGTATGACGCACCACTTGGTCGTAGTAATACGACGTGGCCTCGGCGCCCATGCCGCCGATAACTCCCAGCTTTTCCATCGCCGCCTCCTTGGTGACGCTTGCGCAATTGCGCGTATCATACCCGCGCCCGCCCGATGCAAACCGGACGGGCGCCGCACTCATCTACTTGTAATACGTCTTGAACAGCTTAAAGTGGCGCAGCTTGGTGTGCCACATGCGCAGCCAGCGGTTAAAGACAAAGTCGCCCTTCATAAACGAAGGGTCGGCGCCCTTACCTTCCTTGTCCAGGCGATGCACCTTAGCGCGCAGCTCGGGATCCTCGACGTACTTGTCGACGACGCCCATGGGGACGACCATCCACAGGGCCTCGTCCTGCGCCGTCACAAACTCCGGCTCAAACGGGCGGTTGAACACATACTCGTCCACCACATACTTGGCAACATTAAAGCCGCTGTTGGTAACGTAGTAGTTGCTGCGACCCTGGCGCGTGTTGAAATCGAAGAACTTAAACGAGCCGTCGCGCTCGTCGTACTTAACGTCAAAGTTGGAATAGCCCACAAAGTGAAGGTCCTCGAGCAGCTTGCGCACGCCGCCCATGAGTTCGTCGTTAGGCTCGGTAATGATACAGGCATGGTTGCCGACACCGTGGGGCTGATGCTCCTCGAGCAGCACATGGCCCAGGCACATCATGCGGACCTTACCGTTGCGGTCGGAATAGCTGGTGAGCACGCGCATGTACTCGTCGTTGCCGGGCACGCGATCCTGCAAGATCAGATCGTCGGTGTAGCCGCTGGCATACGAATCGCGAATGACCTGTTCCAGCTCGGCGCGGTCGGCAATCTCATAGGCCTTCTTCTGGCCCTCGAACTCATGCTGCCACCACATGATGCCGTCAGAAGGCTTCAGAATCATCGGGTAAGGAAAATCGATCTGGTCGAGCACTTCGGCAGGCGCCTCACCCTGAGCATTGAGCATCGCCTTGGTAAAGGTAAACGTGTGTGGATAGGGCACGCCATGCTTCTCGCACAGCTCGTAGAAGATCTCCTTCTTCTGGCACTGCTCGAGCATGCTGTAGGGCGCGTAGGGAGCGACGATGTTATCCGCCAGCTCATGAGCATCCTTGGCTTGAGCCACGAGAGCGACATAGTTGTCGCCGCAGCCCACAAGGACAATAGTCTTGTCGGCATGCGCTTGGGCAATGCCGTTGACGGTTTTGAGCATCACGGGCATGGTGTCGATATCCACGTTGGGCGTGTAGTCGATAATCTGGCTGCGGTACGCGGGACCCGTCTGATACTTGCCAAAGACCAGACTCTTGACCTGGTACTCCTCGTAGAAGGCGCGCGCCACCGAATAGGCGTTGATGTCGCCACCAAGCAGCACGGGAATGAACTCGCGCTCTGTAAATTGCAATGCCATGGAAACTTCCTATCATGAACTGCCCACACAACGGGCGGTCTTTGCGCAACTGATTTATTCTAGCGTGCCAAGCCGCCGGCGCCCAAAGCTCCACCGTATCTATGGCAATCGACGTAATCGTCCAGCACGAAGGCCAGCACGAAGACGGCGCTCACCGTTGTATGACAACGGGCAATGAACCTACCATTGTTGTAGGATTCAGTGTATTGACATCCTCGAGCGAAAGGCGCGCACGTGCCCCAAGACCATCCGACCGATAATCCCATCCTCAATGCCGCGAGGCGCGAGCTGGCGAAACGTGCGAAAGCGACCGCTCCCCTGTGCACGGCAAACGACGCCTACAACGGACCCGCCCACATCGTCTCGATCAACACGTCGGTACACAAGGGCACTCGCAAGTCGCCCGTCGCCGATGGACGCGACACCGTTATAGAGCAATTTGGCCTCGCCACCGATGCGCACGCCGGACATTGGCACCGTCAGGTTTCCTTTTTAGCCGCGGAGTCCATCCAGACGGCGCAGGCACGCGGGCTCGACGTACACGAGGGTGACTTTGGGGAGAACTTCACAACCCGGGGCATCAACCTGCTCTCGCTCCCTTTGGGCACACAGCTCAAGCTTGGAAGCGACGTGCTCGTCGAAATCAGCCAAATCGGCAAGGTCTGCCACACCCGTTGCGCCATCTACTATCTCGCCGGCGACTGCATCTTTCCCCACGAGGGCGTTTTCGGCGTGGTACTAAAGGGCGGAGAGGTCAACGCCGGTGACGAAATCCAGGTAGTCAAGCTCGGCGACGGCACCTGTTCGTTCACCCCCGCCGAGGCCCTCGAAGAGATTGAGCAGGCTCGCCAGAAGGGCACGCTGTAGTTATAAAACCCCACGTTGAGATGGCTTTTACAGCCCAAAACTCCTCTCAAACAGAGCTCTGTAACGTTAAAGTTGAACTCTATGGTTTCTCAACAATTCATCATAACTGCAGGTCAAAGCCAAAGCCTCAAGTTCAACTTGACCCTTTGGAACCTTTAAGGTTCAAGTTGAGGTCGAAAGCAGTAGTAGAATACCGTTCGAACCATAACCTACGATTGATTGCAGAGGGACTGGATGCAGCATTCGAATCATCGCACCGCAGCGCTCATTGCGTCGAAGCCGGCTCGTATCATCACGAGCGCCGCGCTCGCCGTTGCGCTGACGGCCACGCCGATGCTCTCCCCCGTTGCGGCGTATGCCGCCTCGCAGGCAACGCAGGACCAGCTTTCCGCAGCCCAGCAGAAGATCGAAGCCGCCACGAGCGCCTACAACGACGCCCGCACCAAACTCGATGACCTGCAAAAGCAGATAGACTCCAATGAGGCAAGCATCGAGGAAATCGAGGCTAAGCTTCCCGAGCAGCAGGCCAAGGCAAGCTCCGCCATGCGCGATCTGTACAAGTATCAGAAGGGCACCAATCCCATCGTGAGCTTCCTGGTCAACGCGCAGAGCCTGGGTGAGTTCATCACGACCTGCAAATACACCAACCAGATCACGAGCTCGAGCGTCGACGAGATCGAAGAGCTCAATAACATGCAAACCGAACTCGAGCAGAACAAGGCCGAGCTCCAGCAGGCCAAGTCTCAACTTGAGGCAGAGCAGAAAAACGCCGAGGATGCGCTGGCGCAGGCCCAGCAGCTCCGCAGCGAGGCACAGGCAAAAGCCGAGCAGGAAAATGCCGCCGAGCTTGCCAAGCTTGAGGCCGATAAGGCCGCTGCCGCCGAGAAGCTCTCGGGCGAGGGCGTAAGCGGCAGCAATTCCAGCAGCCAGGCCACCAACACCAACACCACCATCGACACCACGGTGAACAGCTCCAATACTGGTAGCTCCGATTACGATTCGTTCATTAATGAGTGGACAGGCCGCATCGACAATTATCTCGCCGGCTCCCCCATGGCAGGCCAGGGCTATAACTTTGCCGTCGCCGCTTGGAATACCGGTGTCGACCCCCGTTGGTCCCCCGCCATCGCCTGCATCGAGAGCACCAAGGGTGCTTATTGCGCCAATTCTTACAACGCCTGGGGCTGGAGTGCCCGCGGCGGCGGTTGGCGCAGCTTTGGCAGCTGGAGCGAGGGCATCTCCGCTCACGTTGCCTATCTGGGCGCCAACTACGGCTCCACCCTTACCCCGGCTGCGGCCAAAAAGTACTGCCCGCCCACGTGGCAGGACTGGTACAACAAAGTCGCCGCTCAGATGAACCGCATCTAAGTGCAACTGCAAAGGGCCCCAATGGTGTTAGGAGCCTTATTTTGATTTTCTCCGTGCTTTCTCTTCTTGCCGCAAACAGTTGAAAGAATTTTACTGACAAAAGCAAGGTAGTCCACAAGAATTATCCTTTGCTTGTGGAAATATGACATTTGGGCAATATGTTTGAAATAAATGCTTCAACAGTCTTCCTATCTATTAGCCCTTGCGAAAGAAGAATATTTATATAATCACAGATATGATTTGTCCAATTAAATCCGCTGCTGTCCTAGCATGTTTAATAAATTCGCAAAAAATCCCCATCAATACATTGCACTCCGTAAAAAAATATGATATACTTAGCAAACTGGGGTGAGTATGCTATGAAAGACGAATTGCTTACAGTTGCTCAAGCGGCTGAGTACTTAAAAGTATGTGATAAAACGGTACGGCGAATGATTGCCTCTAAGGAGCTTGTCGCATCCAAGGTAGGAAGTCGAAATTGGCGTATCCGTAAAGATGATATAGATGCCTATCTTAACGCAACCAGTACGGGGCAGGAAGGAGCGGATACCATTGAGTGAAGAACTGATTCAACGTAATTTGATAGAAGCTCCTGAAAAAATGGGCGATTGGAATTTCTACAATATAGGCGCTACTACATTAAAAGCTCTTAAAGGAGCGAAGATCATTCCCGATAAAGACTATGAGGCATATGAGGTAAAAAAGCCGGATGCCTTGATTGTAAAAAAGCCAATTATTATCGCAGCTATTGAGTATAAGACCCCTCAGGAGCTGCGAACCGAAAAGCAGATTGCGAAAGCTATTGCACAAGAAATAGGAACAGCCCAGATATTGCAGGCAAAAGTTTATGTTGTTACTGACGGTAAGAAAACTTTTTGGATCAACCCCGCTACAGGTCAAGAAATTCTGCAGGAAGATGGTAGCCGGATTACATTGAATTTTGACAAGAGCAGCACAGAGTGTATTACCCTAATCAATAAGATTCGAGCCTCAATTAACGCTACTAATAATCAAATCAAGGCTGCTGCGTCTGTTGATCCTCTACCGCTGGCCGAAAAGGTGTGGCAAGATTTATGGGCTGTTTCAGGAGCGACACCTGAAAATTGCTTGTATACTTTTGTTGAGATTTTTATCTTCAAATACCTCAGTGATTTAGGTGTTCTGAAGGGAATGTATTCATTCTATGATTTGCTGGGAAGGTACTCCGGCAATAATGAGAATGAAGTGCTTGAGTACTATGCTTCTACTGTACGAGTAAAGATCAAAACCCTTTTCCCTGGCAACCCGAAAGACAAAACTACCATTATCAACGGAACAATTTTTGTGTCCAAAGATGACAAGGCTGTCTCTGGGTATGCGACTGTCTTCCACAAAATTCTTAAGCGTTTTAGTGATTTTGGTACTTTAGAGAATATAGACTACGACTTTAAAAGCAAGCTGTTTGAAACATTCTTGAAAGAATCAATCAGCAAGAAAAATTGGGGCCAATACTTCACACCCTTGAAGGTAGTTCGAGCTATTGTCAATATGATAGACATCACTCCGGGGATGAAAATTTGTGATCCTGCATGTGGCGTCGGGAAATTTTTGCTTGAACCAATTCTTCACGATTTGCACCGGTTCTATAAAGTGGAGGATGGAGAGTTAAAGCCTCAAATTACATTGAGTGGTTTTGACAAAGGGTTTGATAAGGACGAGCAAAAAACAATCATTCTTGCTAAAGCAAATATGCTGATTTATATGTCCGGTTTGCTTCGAGAACATCCAGACATGACAGATAAATTTGCTAAACTTTTTAACGACACATTTCTGCTTCAGACCAACTCAATCCTTGGAACCTTGGCAAAGCCTGTCCATAATCAGTATGACCTGATTTTAACAAATCCGCCTTATGTCATGAGCGGGAGTAGTAATTTAAAGGAAGAGATTTCCAAAGACAATACACTGAAGAAATACTTTTCTGTAAGCGCAATGGGAATCGAAGGCTTGTTTATGGAATGGATTATTCGTGCCCTCAAGCCAAACGGAAAAGCATTTATTGTCGTGCCTGATGGAATTATGAACCGCAGCAACGACAAAAAACTCCGTGACTTTATTTTGGAACAATGTGAAATTGATGCTGTCATTTCTCTTCCGTTAAACACTTTCTTCACAACTAATAAAAAAACTTACATTCTTGCTTTGACGAAGAAAGTACCTGCTATGGTGAATGGTGTGTCTGGTAGCGCGCAGAGATGTGGTGTAAGAGGCGGGGCATGCCCCGCCTCTTCTCTTTCTTGAAAGGGAGGGGACACCGCCTAGAATTCGTCGTTGGAGTAATGAAGGTGACGAATGGAAG
>DBFPAR010000024.1:0-25199 GCA_048362915.1 Collinsella sp. | reverse complement strand
GCGCGCCAGGGAGATAGTGGACGAGATAGTCGAGAAGCGCGGCCTCAAGAAGGAGTAACATCGGGACTTGCAGCGACGGACCTCAGGACACTCTTACACCACGTCTGCGCGCGCGACCCTAAAAATGACTTTAACCACCTTAAAGTGCCTTGATAATGGATAGCTGTACATTATCAAGGCACTATTTTGCCGTAAAATAATGTGACTGGATTTGCAACAGTACTCATATTTGGCATTTTTTGCCCACCGGGGCTAGCGAAGGTCAAAAACAGAGTGCGCATTTGCTAAAACTGCCGACTCGATGCACTCTGCGTCGCGGTTTTTGAGTGAGGCGATGCGTTCTGAGGTCCATGTGAGCGATCTGATGAGCGACTGTGCGCTTGTTTCTGTGTTTGGCTCGGCTGGCGCATCGGTCTCGAGCAGTAGACGGTCGAGTGGAATCTGTCGGGCGTATTCGCGTCCACGTTTGGTGGCGAGCATGCGCTGGTTGACGGAAAAATAACAGTCCGCATCACGCGCGCGGACGAGTTCGTCCGAAGTGCCGCTAAACCAGTGGAAGATGATAACGGGGGAGTCGGGGTTTGGGATGAGTAGTCCATGCGATTCGAGGACGTCCAGTACGGCTCCTGCCGAACGAACGGCGTGAATTGATATCACGCGCCCGGTAAGAGGATGCTGCACGAGTGTATCGCAGAGCCGGTCAAATGCCTGTATTTGTAGCGGCTCACTTCCGGCAAAGCGTGCGGAAAAGTCGAGTCCCACCTCGCCGATGTAGCGCTCTTGGGCAGCAACTTCGCAAAGCAGATCGACTTCGGCAGGATCGCAGCGGCCGTCGGCGAGCCACCAGGGGTGGAGCCCAACGCCAGCGATGATGCCTGGTAGGCGACGGGCGCGCTCGTTTGCGGCCGAAAAGTCGCGTGGGTCGACCCCGCAGTCAAAGAGCCCCAGACCCGACGCCGCCGACTCACTGGCTGCAGCATCGGGGCCGAGCATCAAATCAAGATGACAATGCGTGTCAAAGAATTGCGGTTCCATCGCAGGACATCCTGCTAGTCCAGGCGTTGGCCGTTGGCGCGCACACGCTCGGTGCCGCGTCCACTGATCTGGCGGATAACCTCGCCGGCAATCATCTGACCCATGATGGGCGGCATAAAACTAGCGGTACCCAACTCGGTACGCTCGTGGATGTTGGACGGGTCGCGGGGTTGGGTCTTAACCGATTCCTCGCAGCTAAACAGCACGTGCAGACTCTTGATTCCGCGCTTCTTACATTCTTTGCGCATGATGCGGCTCATGGGGTCGCGTACCGTATCGAAAATGTCGGCAAAGCGGAGGCACTCGGGATGGAGCTTGTTGGCCCCGCCCATGGAGCTAACCAAACGAATGTCGTGGTCCTGAGCATATTTGGCAATGGTGAGCTTGGCCGAGATGGTGTCGATGGCGTCGACGACGTAGTCGAGCTTGCCGTCCGTCTGCTCCAAAACGCTCGCGAAGAACTCGTCGATGTTGTCGCTCAGCAGGTATTCGGTGCGTTTGATAACGGTGGCGGTGGGATTGATGTCGTGGATCATGGCTTCCATAACATCGACCTTGCGCTTGCCGATGGTGCTGTGAAAGGCGATAGCCTGGCGATTGATATTGCTGGGCGCGACGATGTCCTTGTCCAGAATGACGAAATGACCAATGCCGCCGCGGGCGAGTGCCTCGCAGCAGTTGGAGCCCACGCCTCCGCAGCCGAGCACCAACACCGTAGCATCGGCGAGCTTATCGAGTGCCTCGCGGCCCATGATGATCTCGAGCTTGGTGTCGCGTGTCTCGACGAGAGCGGCAGCGGTTTCGGTCATAGACATCCTCCGATGGGGAAGCGAATCGTGTTTTAGCTATCGCCATTATAGGTGTTATCGCGATTCCATTTGAGCCCTTGGGCTTGTTGAAATGGGATCGGGGTTCGCATAAGATTGAAGCAGATGGCACCCGTTGCAGCGGGTTGGCCAACTCTAAAACACGTTTGTAGCGTGAGAAGTGGCCGTCTTCGCATTACGCGGAGGCGGCTATTTTTTTGAGTACAAGATTAGATAGTTAGACAAACATCTAAATATCGAGTATAGTGTGCGCGTCATGAGAGATGATGAGAGGAGGTCTTATGCCGGGAGAGGGTTTTAAGGCGCTTGCCGATCCAACGCGACGGCGCATTTTGGAGTTGCTGCGCGAGGGCAATTGCACGGCGGGGGAGCTTGCCGAGCATTTCGATATCAGTAAGCCGTCGCTGAGCCATCACTTGGCGACGCTCAAAAACGCCGGGTTGGTGACCGACGAGCGCCATGGCCAAAACATCGTATACAGCTTAAACACCACCGTCATGCAGGATTTGATTGGCTGGTTTATGGGCTTTACAAACACGGAAGGTGATAAGGATGAATAACGAAAACAAGGGCATTCACCCCACGGGGGTATCGTCGCGCGTGTGGATTGCGCTGGTCGCTCTGTGCGTCGCCAATGTCGTAGCGCACCTCATGGTGATGCCGAGCTTGCCTGCGCAGATTCCCACGCACTGGGGCGCGAACGGCGCCGTCGACGGTTGGGGTCCTAGCTGGATGGCCTCCGCGCTCGGCGTGCTGCCTCTGGCGCTTCTCGCAATGTTCTGCGTGGTGCCGCGCATCGACCCCAAAGGTGAGGCATATCGAACCTCGGGCAAGTTCTACCAGGGCTTCGTAATCGCCTTCACCTTGTTCATGTGCGCCATAAGCTGGCTGGGAGAGCTTACGGTCTGGGGCGTGGTGCCGGCGGTCGGTTCGGTTAACGTGCTGATTTCCGGTGTTGTCGGTTTGCTGTTCATCGGCGTAGGCAACTACTTGCCGCGTGTGAAGCAGAACTATACGCTCGGTATCAAGACACCCTGGGCGCTTGCCGATCCCGAGAACTGGCGCCGTACGCAGCGTTTTGGCGGCGCCTGCTTTATGGTGCTAGGTATTGGCCTGATTGTGATGGGCGTGGCAGGCAGCGTGCTTTCGAGTGAAGTCGTCGCCGCGGTGATTGCGGTTCTGGCGTTTGGTTCGGTTGGAGCCGTCTACGTCTACTCGTATCTGTTGTGGCGCAAATCGCAGCGAGCCGCTCGTTAAGGTTGCGGAAAACTAGCGTACGCAGTTCATAGTATGTTCCGGGGGACTTTTCCCAGGTAGTATTAGGGGGTGTGGGCAACCATGCCCCTTTTTATTAGAACGCGCGAACTGCCTCTCCGCTTTTTCCAAAACGGAGAGGGGGAGAAGATTTCCGCAGCTAGATAAGGAGAAATGACTGTGGCGGAGTTCATTTATCAGATGTATCAGGCTCGCAAGGCCCATGGCGACAAGGTGATCCTTGACGACGTGACCCTGAGCTTCTACCCCGGTGCCAAGATCGGCGTCGTGGGCCCCAACGGTATGGGCAAGTCGACCCTGCTCAAGATCATGGCCGGCATCGAGGAGGTCTCCAACGGCGATGCCAAGCTCACCCCCGGCTACACCGTGGGTATCCTGCAGCAGGAGCCGCCGCTCGACGACGACAAGACCGTCATCGAGAACGTGCGCATGGCATTTGGCGACATGATCGCCAAGGTCGATCGCTTCAACAAGATCGGCGAGGAGATGTGCGACCCGGATTGCGACATGGACGCCCTCATGGCCGAGATGGGAAAGCTCCAGGACGAGATCGACGCCGCCGACGGCTGGGATATCGATTCCAAGCTCGGCCAGGCCATGGACGCCCTGCAGCTGCCCGATTCCGACATGCCGGTCAACGTGCTCTCTGGCGGCGAGCGCCGTCGCGTGGCCCTGTGCAAGCTGCTGCTCGAAGCTCCCGACCTGCTGCTGCTCGACGAGCCCACGAACCACCTGGACGCCGAGTCGATCCTGTGGCTCGAGCACTTCCTGCACAACTACCAGGGCGCGGTGCTTGCCGTCACGCACGATCGCTACTTCCTGGATAACGTTGCCGAGTGGATCTGCGAGGTCGACCGCGGTCACCTTTATCCCTACAAGGGCAACTACTCCACGTATCTGGAGACCAAGGCCGCCCGTATCGAGGCGCAGGGCAACCGCGACGCCAAGCTCGCCAAGCGCATGGAGGCCGAGCTCGAGTGGGTACGCAGCTCGCCCAAGGCTCGCCAGGCAAAGAACAAGGCCCGTCTGGCTCGCTACGAGGAGATGGAGGCCGAGGCCCGCGCAAGCCAGAAGCTCGACTGGACCGACATCCGCATCCCTGTGGGCCCGCGTTTGGGCAACAAGGTGCTCGAGGCCCATCATCTGCACAAGGAGTTCGATGGCCGTGTGCTCATCGACGACCTTTCGTTCACCCTGCCGCGTAACGGCATCGTGGGCGTCATCGGCCCCAACGGTGTGGGCAAGACTACGCTCTTCAAGACCATCGTGGGCCTGGAGCCGCTGACTTCGGGCGAGCTCGAGGTGGGCGAGACCGTCAAGATCTCCTATGTCGACCAGAACCGTTCTGGCATCGATCCCGATAAGAACCTGTGGGAGGTCGTCTCGGATGGCCTGGACCACATGATGGTCGGCGAGACCGAGGTCCCCAGCCGCGCGTACGTGGCGAGCTTTGGCTTTAAGGGCCAGGACCAGCAGAAGCGCGCTGGCGTACTCTCTGGTGGTGAGCGCAATCGTCTGAACCTGGCGCTCACGCTCAAGCAGGGCGGCAACCTGCTGCTCCTCGACGAGCCCACGAACGATCTCGACGTCGAGACGCTGTCCTCACTCGAAGCGGCGCTGCTCGAGTTCCCGGGCTGCTCGGTGGTCATTAGCCACGACCGTATGTTCCTGGACCGCGTCGCCACACACATTCTGGCGTGGGAGGGCACCGACGAGAATCCGGGCAACTGGTATTGGTTCGAGGGCAACTTCGAGGCCTATCAGGCCAATCGCATCGAGCGCCTGGGCGAGGACGCGGCCCAGCCGCATCGTATCCACCGTAAGCTGACGCGCGACTAGATCGTTACGCGGTTTTCCAAACCGCGTAACTGCTCGACGCTGCGCGGGTCGCAAGCACCCCATCTTGCCGTTCAAGCCGTCGTTCGCGTACCGAAGTACGCGTCGCTCCTCTTTCACGGCAACCTGGGGCACTTGCGGCCCGCTCGCTGTTGGTTACGCAACATCAACAAATAAAAACGGCTCAAATCCTGATTTGGATTTGAGCCGTTTGTCGTTACTGCTCGGGTTCTTCGACTTTATCGATGGTCCAGGTGGCTCCGAGACCGCCGGTGGTGTTGCGGCGGATGCGCACGGTGACTTCGTGGCGCTCGCCGGCCTGCGTGTAGCGCAGGGGGAAGCTTGCGCGGTTTCGCGCGGCCTCGATGGTACCGCGCTCGCGGGCGATCCAGTAGTACTCGCCGACAATGCCGAGGGTATCGGCGCCGTAGGGGAGATAGGTCGACAGCTGGTGCAGAAGCGGGCCGGGGCAGAAGACCTCGGTTGCGAAATCGATGGGGAAGTCCTCGGGGATGGTCGGTGCTGCGGGTGCGGGGGTTGGGGCCGCTGCGGGTGCCGAAGCCGGTGCCGGTGCGGGAATTTGGCCGCAAGCAGAGGTGGGCACGGATTCGATGACGGGTGCGGGCTCCGGCGTCGCTTCCGGCTTGATCGTGGAATCTGCGGGCTCCACGGTGACGGGCGCGTCTGCAGCTGCGGTTTCAACCTCAACCTGCGTCGCGTCCTCGTTCTCGACGCTCGACTTTGCTTCGATGGGCGTGGATGCCATGGTGGTGATGCCGGCGTTGGCGTTCTCGGGGTCATAGACGACCGTGAGCGAGATGGCGGGCTGCGGCGTCTCGGGCTCCGGTGTCGACTCGGTAGCGTCTTGATCTGCGGGCTCGTCGGACTGATCGTCCTCGGCCTCGTCGCCAAAGACATCGCTGTTTTGGAACGCAGACGGCTCGGGTTGGTCAGCGGCTTCTTCGGTTGTCGACTTGGGCGCTTCGTTGAGCTCCACAGTGGCTTCCTGCTCGGATATGACTTCGGAATCGGTCGTGGCGGCGATTTCGGTTTCGGCTTCTGCCGTTACCTCAATAGCAACTTCGATCTCTGTCTCGGGCTCGGGTTCCGGCGCGGCTTCAACCATGGCTTCGGGCTCGGGACGCTTAACGTGCTTGGGGCGCACGGCCTTGAGGTCCTTCTCACCGCGCTTTTTCTTTTTGTAGGACTGCTTGGCGCCCTTGGCGGTCTTGGGCTTGTCCTCGCCCTTGGCAAGCGCAGCATCCCAGGCCTCGTTGGCGATGACCGTGGCATACAGGCGGCCGCCTTTAAAGACGGTCAGCTTAATGCAGTCGTCGAGCTCCTCGAGCAGCTCGCGCGTGGACTCGAAGCCCAGGTCATAAGCGGTCATGTCGCCAGCGGCGAGCGCCTCCTCGACCTGCGTCATAAACGTTTGCTTGCCACATCCAATCGCATCGCGCAGCAGGCGATACAGATAGATGTGGTTGCCCAGCGAAAGCGTGGGCCTAACTATTGTCTTGCTCATGGCAAATCTCCTCTTTACACATGTAAAGCATCTTACCATCGCATGGCGTTCGCCATGGCGGCGCCCAAGGCAAACGGGCGCGAACCGCTTTCGATTCGCGCCCGTTGTACAGGTCGGTTATCTATGAGAGGCAAACGTGCTTAGTTGCCCGATGCCGTGCCTTGGCTCGAGTTGTCAGATGCCGTGCCGGAAGCGGTTCCGCTCGAGCTGTTGGTGTTGTTACTGTCTGCCGTGCCCGTTCCCGACGTGGTGTCGCTCGTCTGGCCTCCCGTGTTCGGCTGTGAACCGTCAGTCGTTTGGCTTGAGTCGGTCGTGCCGGACGGCGTGCCGCTGTTGGCCGTAGAGGAATCGGTGCCCTGCGATTGGTTTTGGGTGTTCGAGGACGAATTGGCAGAGGTAGGACTGTCTTGCGTGTCGTCCGTCTGTGCCTGCTGATCCTGCGGCTGAGTGTTGCCATTTGCATCGCTCTCGGTCGTGCGCGACGACAGGATTGGCTCGGGACGCTCGCCCAGACCCTCACCGGCAGTGGTGATAAGGATGGCGCCGGCGCAGGCGATGACCGCGACGATGGCGATGGCGATCGAGAAGACGATGACCTTCTTTTGCGTCTGGCTGCGCTCTGCCGCCGCCTTGGCGCGCAGGCTGTCGGGAGCGACGCGCGCCGTGGTCGCGCGCCCCGCAATCTGGCGCATCTCCTGCGTAGTCGCGGCGCCGCCCAGGTGCTCCTCGGCATCAAGCTCAACGGGTTCATAGGCGCCGGCAGGGTAGTCGTCGGCGGTGTGTGTACCTTTGAGGGCTTCGGCGCTGGCAGAGATAAAGTGGCGGTAGACCTGCGAGGACACAACGGTGATGACCGAGCTCACGGCGGCACCAATCACCGAGCCGGCAATGCCGATCTTTGAAGCAAGCGCCACGCTTGTGGCCGCAGCTGCGGCGCCGGCGATGATCTGGGGAATGGAAATATCATCGAACAGACCTTTTTTAGGCGCGATGGCCATGGTCTGGCCGATGGAGTGGTTCTCGTGCACGCCGTTGTTGAGCGATGCCGGCGTCATAACGCGCGTGCGCGGCGCGTCAGTGTACTTGGTTGTCATACGGGGTCCTCCCGGTGTAAATCTGCTTCGTTTCGTGTAGCCATCAGGGTACCCACCAGATGTGAATCGTACGTGACATTTAACAGATACCATCAACTCATCAATTGCTCACCAAGTTGGTGGGATGCGGTTACACCCGGCGGTTGAACTACAATAGGGCTTGCTAATTGTTGTGAATGGCGTCTACGCACGGGAGCATTCTTATGAATCTTCACCTTTCTCAGTCTGATGGCTTTTTGCGTGTGGCGGCGGCGTCGCCGCGGATTCGCGTGGCCGATGTCGAGGGCAATGCCGAGGTTGCGCTGGCGGCTGTTCGCGAGGCTACCGAGCGCGGCGTCCGCGTGCTGGTGCTGCCCGAGCTTAACCTGACCGGCTATACCGCGGCTGATCTGTTCCATAACCGTACATTGCTGCATGCCTGCGAGACCGCACTGGCACATATTCTCGATGAAACCCGCGAGCTACCGATTGTCTTTACCATCGGTCTTCCCGTTGCAGTTGCCGAGAATATCTACAACTGCGCCGCCGTGTGCTGCGCGGGCGAGCTTTTGGGTCTTACGGCCAAGAAGTATCTGCCCAACTATGGCGAGTTCTACGAGCGCCGCTGGTTTGCTCCGGCGCCCGCAGATCCTGTGTGGGTCGAGTTTGCCGGTCAGGGTCCGGTTCCGCTGGGTTCGGGGCTTGTCTACCGCTGCTGTGATGAAGGTGCCGAGGACATGATGCTGGGCGTTGAGGTCTGCGAGGACCTGTGGGTGCCGGCGCCCCCTTCGACCGAGATGGCGCTTGCCGGTGCGACGGTGATCCTCAACCCGTCGGCCTCGGACGAGATTATCGGTAAGGCAGACTATCGCCGCAGCCTCATCTCCAATCAGAGTGCGCGCCTGTACTGTGCCTATGCCTATGCAGATGCGAGCGAGGGCGAGTCCACGACCGACATGGTCTTTGCGGGCGAGAACCTCGTCTACGAAAACGGATCTAAGCTCGCCGCCACGAAGCTCCTCACCTGCGATATGGCCGTCGCCGACGTTGACCTTGACCGCCTGGTTGCCGAGCGTCGCCGCTCGACGACGTGGACGCGCGCGGACGATGCGCCGGAGGCCACGACCATCGAGTTTTCGTTTGAGGGCGTGCTGGTTGAAGAACCTGTCCTGCGCGATGCGCTCGACATCGGCCGTGTCTTCCCCCGCGCGCCCTTTGTGCCGGCCGACCATGGCGACCTGGCCGAGCGTTGCGAGACCATCCTCGACCTGCAGACCGCCGGCCTCAAGACGCGCCTTGCCCACACGGGCACCAAAGCTGCGGTCATCGGTCTTTCGGGTGGCTTGGACTCCACGCTGGCACTGCTTGTGACCGTGCGTGCCTTCGATGCGCTGGGGCTGCCGCGCACGGGTATCACGGCGGTCTCCATGCCAGGTTTTGGCACGACGCATCGCACCAAGTCGAATGCCGAGTCGCTCGCCCGCGACCTGGGCGTGGGCTTCCGTGAGGTTTCGATTCACGCGGCCGTGGAACAGCACTTTATGGATATTGAACACGACCCGGCAGTTCAGGATGTGACCTACGAGAACAGCCAGGCGCGCGAGCGTACGCAGATTCTGATGGACCTGGCCAACCAGGCTGGCGGGTTTGTCATCGGCACCGGCGACCTGTCGGAGCTGGCGCTCGGCTGGGCTACCTATAACGGCGACCACATGAGCATGTACGCCGTCAACGCGAGCGTGCCCAAGACGCTTGTGCGCCATCTGGTGCGCTATGCGGCTGATGTCTTTGGCGGGCGTATCGCCGAGGTCTTGCTCGACATTCTCGATACGCCGGTGTCCCCCGAGCTTCTGCCGCCCACGGGCGACGGCGAGATTGCACAGAAGACTGAGGATTTGGTGGGTCCGTACGAGTTGCACGACTACTTCCTCTACTACCTGCTGCGTTTTGGCTTTGAGCCGGGCAAGATCTACCGCATGGCGCTCAAGAGTTTCGAGGGTGTCTACGACGCCAAGATCGTCCACACGTGGCTGCGCACGTTCTATCGTCGCTTCTTTGCCCAGCAGTTTAAGCGCAGCTGCCTGCCCGATGGTCCCAAGGTGGGCTCGGTGACGCTCAGCCCGCGCGGCGATTGGCGTATGCCGAGTGACGCTAGCTCGCGTCTGTGGCTTGCGCAGATCGACGCACTCAATGCAATTGACTGAGGTTGGCTAAATTGAACCAATACGGGGTTTGTAAGCGTTACACTTTTGCAATCTGATGGCCCGTATCGCGCGGCGCTCTTGTCGGAGCGCCGCGTTTTTTATATCGAAAGGTGGCACCATGCAGGCATCGCAGCGTCTCGAGCGCTTTGGCGCGGAGGTCTTCGCCTCGCTCAACAACAAACTGCTTGCGCTGAAGGCTCAGGGCAAGACCATTTACAACATGAGCGTGGGCACGCCCGACTTTAAGCCGTACGACCACGTGGTCGATGCGCTCACACAAGCCGCCCAGGATCCCGAGATGTGGAAGTACGCCCTGCGCGACCTGCCCGAACTCAAGCAAGCCGTGTGCGATTACTATGAGCGCCGCTTTGGCGTTTCGGGCATTACGCCGTCCATGGTGCAGTCGTGCAACGGCACACAGGAGGGCGTGGGTCATTTGGGCCTGGCTCTGCTCGATCCGGGTGATACCATCCTGGTGCCCGATCCGTGCTATCCGGTCTTTGAGGCGGGCGCTAAGATTGCCGATGCCAAGCTCGAGTACTATCCGCTGGTTGCCGAGCACAATTACTTGCCCTATGTGGCGGGCATCGATCCCGAGGTGGCCGACCGTGCCAAGTACATGATCGTGTCACTGCCCGCCAATCCGGTGGGCTCGGTGGGCACGCCCGAGATCTACGAGGAGATCATCGCTTTCGCCCACGAGCACGACCTGTTGATCGTCCACGACAACGCATACTCGGACATTGTGTTCGACGGCGAGCCGGGCGGCAGCTTCTTGCAGTATCCCGGCGCGCTCGAGGTGGGCGTTGAGTTCTTCTCGCTTTCCAAGTCGTTTAACGTCACCGGTGCGCGCATCGGCTTTTTGGTCGGTCGCGAGGATGTGGTCTCGGCCTTTGCCAAGCTGCGTGGCCAGATCGACTTCGGTATGTTCTTCCCGATCCAGAAGGCTGCTATCGCTTGCCTGAACGGTCCGCGCGATGAGGTCGAGGCGCAGCGTCTGAAGTACCAGGAGCGCCGCGATGCTCTGTGCGACGGTCTTGAGGGCCTGGGCTGGGAGCGTCCCAACGCGCATGGCTCTATGTTTGTGTGGGCCAAGCTTCCTGGCGGTCGCACCGATTCCATGGCGTTTTGCGAGGAGCTCATGGAGAAGGCCGGCGTTGTGGTGACGCCGGGCGCGAGCTTTGGTCCTTCGGGCGAGGGACACGTGCGCATGGCGCTGGTCCTGCCGCCCGATCAGATCGCTTTGGCTGTCGAGGCCATTCGCGAGGCGGGCCTGTATTAGAAAGTTGTCTCGGCTCGTCAATAGCTCGAAACCGATTTCGTGCAGTTATTTTACGAATTCTGCAAACAATTTCGGTAAACGGTCGATTTTTGGCTGCGAATAGGAGCATAATCAAAGTCCCGATTGGATGTATTGGGATTACGGCAAGCCGCTCGGGTCGTTCCCGGGCGGCTTGTTTGTGGAGAGAGATGGGAGTTTCTAATGGTTAACGAGAAGAAGGTCGCTATTGTCGGCTGCGGTTTCGTCGGTTCGTCTTCGGCGTTCGCGCTGATGCAGAGTGGTCTGTTCTCTGAGATGGTCCTCATCGACGTGGACAAGAACCGCGCCGAGGGCGAGGCCCTGGATATCGCGCACGGCATGACGTTTGCCGAGCCGATGAAGATCTACGCCGGCGATTATTCCGATGTCGCCGACGCCGCCATGATCGTCGTCACCGCTGGCGCTGCCCAGAAGCCCGGTGAGACCCGCCTGGACCTGGTCAACAAGAACGTCAACATCTTTAAGTCCATTATCCCCGAGATTAAGAAGTCCGGCTTTGACGGCATTCTGCTCATCGTCTCCAACCCGGTCGATGTTCTGACCTATGCCGCCATCAAGATGTCCGGCCTGCCCGAGGGCCATGTCATCGGCTCCGGTACCGTGCTCGACACCGGTCGCCTGCAGCAGATGCTTGGTGCCCACGTCGAGGTTGACCCGCGCGACGTTCAGGCCTATGTCATGGGTGAGCACGGCGACTCCGAGTTTGTCGCTTGGTCCAGCGCTCAGGTTGCCGGCGTTCCGCTGAACACCTTCTGCGAGCTTCACGGCCACCTGGAGCACGAAGCCGCCGAGAAGCGTATTGCCGAGGACGTCAAGAACTCCGCCTACACCATCATCGAGAAGAAGCACGCCACCTACTATGGCGTCGCCATGGCCGTCAAGCGTATCTGCACCGCCGTCATGCGCGATGAGCAGACCGTTCTGCCTGTCTCCTCGCTCATGGTGGGCGAGTATGGTCTGTCCGATCTTGCCATCTCCATGCCGACCGTCGTTGGCCGCGACGGCGTTGTCTGCCGCGTCCCCGTGCCGCTGAACGATGACGAGCAGCATGAGCTCACCGTCTCCGCCAAGGCTCTCAAGGACATCATCGACAGCGTCGATTTTTCCTGCTAAATCAAGCTCGCTAGAGCGAAAAGCTACAATGAAGGCGTCCGGGTCCACACGGCTCGGGCGCCTTTTTGGTACAAAGTAACCTGACCCCAATGCACCATAGTTGCCCCAATGCACCATAGTTGATGGGAGGGCCATGTCGGATTCGCCTAATTTTTTAACCTATGCCCAGACGGCGTTTGATCCGTTTGAGGAGAGGCCGTTCTGCGCGGTGGATAGCCTCGTCTTTGCGTGGTTGTCCTATTTGCGTTTGCCGGGTGATATGGCGGAGCTGACGAGCTGGCAGGGCCTAGACGTACGCGAGCTGTTGCGTGCCGAGTGCTACCGGGACATGATTGACGACTTGTGGGATCCAGAGGGGAGCAGGGCCTTGTTGGAGGCCGTGGCAGCAAGCCCTCGCTACCGTGGCGTGCACGTTTGCGGCTATCGTGCCGTGAGCGATGTGGTGGCGACAGAGCAGTTTGCAGCCATGGCGTTCCGGTTTCCGGCGGGGTTTAGCTATCTTTCCTTCCGGGGGACCGACAGCACGATTGTGGGCTGGAAAGAGGACTTTAACATGGCGTTCCGGTATCCTGTGCCGGCCCAGGAATCCGCGGCGTGTTATGTGGACGAGGCGGCGGATGCGATTGACGGGCCGCTTTTGTGCGGAGGTCATTCCAAGGGTGGAAACCTTGCGGTGTACGGTGCGGCGATGTGCTCCGATGTCACCCGTGCGCGAATCGAACGGGCGTATTCCCATGATGGTCCGGGTTTCGTCGAGGAGTTTCTGAACGGCAACGCCTTTGCCGATCTTTCCGGTCGAATCGACAAGACGCTACCTCGGTCGTCGATCTTTGGCATGATGTTCGAGACGCAGGAGGACTATGCCATCGTTGAGAGCACCGAGTTCAGCCTGCTGCAGCACAATCCCTTTAGCTGGGTGGTTGATGGTCGCGACTTCGTGTACTGTGAGCGCCTGTCCGCCGGTGCTCGATACGTTGATGGCTCCATTCGCGAGATGCTGCTTGCAGTTTCGCCTAGCGAGCGCGAGCGTTTTGTAGATGCGTTGTTCTCCGTGTTTGAGGCTACGGGTGCTGAGCGGTTTGCGGATATCGCTGGGAATCTGCGCGAGAGCCTGCCCGTGATGCTCCAGGCTGCGCAAGGGTTTGACAAGGATACGCGACGCTTTGTCTCGCAGACCATCGTGGCAATCCTTAAATGCGCACTGCTGCCCAAACGACCCCAGATCGACATGCCCGCCGCCGGCAAGAGTTTGGCAGAACAGCTCGAGGCTTGGCAGTCCGAGCTCCTGCGCTAGCCATTGGTGCAAAGCAACCTGTCCCCGATGCACCAATCTTCGATGCGCCTGGGGCGGGCTCGACCGCTATACTGGTTCGTGCCGAAATCGATCTAGAACGGAATGCCGTATATGAAAATCAATCACGCGATTCTGCATATCCTGGACTTTGACTCTGCCGTCAACGTTATGAGCCAGCGCGAGCTCGATACCGAAAGCCGTACCGTGCGCAATTTCGTAACCACGCATCTGCGCCGTGCACGCACCTCGGCCGACAATAAACGCGCCACGTTTGCCGAGAACTCTGCGTTTGGCGGCGAGCTCAAGGGCTATTTCTTTGGCGAGCGCGAGTTCGTGGACCTGTCGCAGCAGATTGCGGAGTTTATCTCTTCCGAGCTCACCAAAGCCGAGAAAGCCGAGTCCACCGACGTGCTCGTGGCCGATTTTGACGACGATGAGGATGCCCGCTGGTTTGCCGTGATGCTGCTGGGCTCCAAGCAGGCTTTTATGCACGAAGTGGGCCGCGAGGAGGGGGAGGTGCGCAACGACATCGCGCGCCACTACGCCATTCTGCCGAACCCCTCGCAAAAGGTGCCGAGCTATGCCATCGTGCGCGCAAGCACCATGGAGATCGGCTACGTGGACAAGAAGCGCAAGATTGCCGGCGAGGACCGTATGCTTATCCCCGATGGCCTGCTGCAGTGCGACACGGGCGTATCGGGCAAGGAGGTCATCGACACCGTGACGCGTGTGGTCGAGGAAGTCGCCGAGGAGCACGGTGCCAACACGGCTGTAGCGCTCGCTAAGGTTAAGGCTGCCGTTGCCGAGAAGGTTGAGGATGACGAGGAGCTGCCGCCTTGGGATATCGTCGATGAGGTCTTTGAGGACGAACCGGTTATCAAGGAGAGCGTGCGCGCGGCACTGACCGAGGAGAAGGTGCCTGAGCGCGTGCCCGTGGAGCGCAAGCAGGTCGAACGCGCGGCCGTACGCAATCACAAGATTCGTACCGACACAGGTATCGAGATCAGCTTCCCCGCCGAGATGGGCTCGAACTCCGAGTACATTGAGTTCGTCAACGAGCCCAACGGCCTCATCTCCATCGAGCTCAAAAACATCGGTAGTATCGAGAATCGATAGGGCTTTTTCTTTCGAATAAAAGTCTGGATTATATTTTGAAGTATACTTTGAAATATAATCCAGATTATTTTTTGGAGGTCAAAATGTCCCCGCTTGTTCTGGAAAAACCGGTGTTTACAAAAGACCAGGTTGTTTCGGCTACCGAAGCAAGCAAGTCTTTATCTGCCATTCGTAAACGCGCAAAACGCGCACCACAGTTCATTGCCGATCATAACGATATCGATACCGTGATTATCGACTATGCCGCCTATGAGGAAATGTACGGCGCACTGCGGTATCTGCACGAACTTGAGATAAATCGCATCGCTGCGGGTCGAGTCAAGCATGGCCCGCATGAATTTGTTCCGTTTGAGGACGCCCTAACTACCGAGGAGCTCGCGGAGTTTGAGTCGACGGATCCGGACGCGATCCCCGATGAGGATCTTTTCGAATGAGTGGGCATTTTGTCGTCGGCTTTTTGAATCGAGACGTTGAGAAGGAATATCAAAAACTTGATGGATCTCAGCGAAGACTCGTCCGTATTGCAGTCGCGAAATTAAAGACGCGCGCTGATGAAATCGGAACGCCGCTCCATGGCGAGCTTGCCGGCTGCAAAAAGATCAAATGGCGGAATGCAGGACTTCGAATGGTTTTTCGAATCCGGGAGGACGGAACGGTTGAGATTGCCGAGATCGTGGCAATAGGGCGGCGCGACCGTTCCGAGGTCTATAAGACGGCCGCAGGGCGCCTGTCAAAGCGACCCGCCATGGTTGAATACGACGGAACCCTGAGATGATGAAGGCCGAAGCTCCGATGGTGCTTCGGCCTTTTTTGTTTTCGGCTTGGTTGCCGACATTGCGCCGTAGGTTGAGCATACGTCAGCGAAAACGCCCCTAGGCGAGCAAGGTGACGCGAAAGAGGAGGGCATTGACCTTCTGGTCATGCCCGACGATTGAACGTCAGATTGCCGCCTAGGGGCGTTTGCAGCGTCGGGTCGTTACGGCGTTTGGTAAAACGCCGTAACTATTAAAGCTGGCGCAGACCCTCTTCCAGGCCGGTCTTGCTGTCGGTCTTCTCGTCGCGCATCTTGATGACGCGGGCGGGGACACCGGCCACGACGGCGCCGGCGGGGACGTCGTCGACGCATACGGCGCCGGCGGCAACGACAGCACCCTTGCCCACGCGCACGCCCTCCAGGACCACGGCATTGGCGCCGATCATAACGTCGTCCTCGATGATGACGGGCGTGGCACTGGCGGGCTCCACGACGCCTGCCAGCACGGTGCCGGCGCCGATGTGGCAGTTCTTGCCCACGGTGGCGCGGCCGCCCAGCACAGCGCCCATGTCGATCATGGAGCCTTCGCCAATGACGGAGCCGATGTTGATGATGGCGCCCATCATGATGACGGCGCGATCGCCAATCTCGACACGGTCGCGGATGATCGCGCCCGGCTCGATGCGGGCGTTGATACCCTTGAGGTCGAGCATGGGCACGGCGGAGTTGCGGCAGTCGTTCTCTACGTCGTAGTAGTCGATGGAGTCGGCGTTGGCGTCGAGGATTGCCTTGAGCTCATCCCAGTCACCAAAGACGGTCTTGCCACGACGACCGCCGTAGACGTGCGCATTGCCCCACTGGACCTTCATGCCCGGCTTTTCGCGCACGTACAGTTTGACGGGCGTTTTCTTGGGCGCGGTTGCGATGTAGTTGATAATCTCCTGTGCATCCATCTCGGCTGCATTACTCATTTGCTGTCTCTCCTTTGAGTGGATCCGGTTGATACCTGGTTAGGCAAACATGACCTGGTCGAACGTATAGAAGCCAGGCTCGCGGGTGACGAGCTTCTGCGCGGCTGCCAGGGCGCCGTTGACGAAGATCTGACGGCTCGTGGCGCGGTGCGCGAGCGTGACCTCCTCGTCCTGGCCGAAAAAGCTTACCTCGTGCACGCCGGCGACGGTGCCGCCGCGCAGCGAGTGCATGCCGATCTCCTTGGGGTCGCGCGCGCCGCACATGCCCTCGCGGCCATAGACGGGGTGGTAGCCTGCCTCGGGCTCGGCTTCGACGACGGCGTCGAGCAACAACTTGGCAGTGCCGCTGGGGGCGTCGACCTTTTGATTATGGTGCGTCTCGACGATTTCGCAGTCAAAGCCGGGCAGCTCGCGCGTGGCCTGGGCAACCAGATGGCGCAGGGCGGCGATACCGATAGAGTAGTTGCCCGAGTGCATAACACGGGCGTTCTGACCCAGCTCGCGCAGGCGATCCACCTGCTCGGGCGTATAGCCCGTGGTGCCGGAAACGAGTGCGGCACCCGTGCGCTCGACATAGGCGACAACGGCATCGAAGGTCACGACGTTCGAGAAGTCGATGATTACATCGGCGGCCGGTGCGCTCTCGAGCTCGGACAAGTCGAAGCCGATCTGGGCGACGATGTCAAAAACGGGCTCTCCAGCGGTGTTGACAATGCCCTCGGCGGTGGTGCGGATGAGCGAGCCCATGCGGCCCGTTCCCATAATGACGGTCTTAATCAAGCAGACCAGCTCCTTTCAGAGCATCGGTAAGTGCGGAGCGCGTGTCGTCTGCCATGGGGCACAGCGGCATGCGGTAGTTTGCCTCGATCATACCCATCTGGGCGAGTGCTTCCTTGACGGGGATGGGGTTGACCTCGCTAAAGAGGGCATTGATGAGCGGCTGGCCGGCAATCTGGATATCGCGGGCGCGCTCCACGTCGCCGTCCAGATAGGCGCGGCACATGTCGTGCACGAGCTGCGGCTGAACGTCGGCCCACACGCTGATGGTGCCCGAAGCGCCCAGGCTCATGAGCGGCACGGTGAGGGCGTCCTCGCCCGAGTACATGCGGAAGTCGTCGGACAGCAGGTGGGCGATCTTGGCCGCGTAGGCGACGTTGCCCGAGGCTTCCTTAATACCCATGATGTTGGGATGTGCGGCCAGGCGCTCTACGTTGCGCTCGCTGATGCCGCAGCCGCAACGGCCGGGGATGTTGTACAGGATGCAGGGGATGTCCACGGCATCGGCGACGGTCTTAAAGTGCTGGTAGATGCCCTCTTCGTTGGACTTGTTGTAGTAGGGGGTAATGAGCAGCAGGCCGTCGGCGCCCAGGCCCTGGTAGGTGAGCGACTTGGTGAGCATGGTCTGCGTGGAGTTGGAGCCCGAGCCGGCGATGACGGGGATGCGTCCTGCAACTTGCTTGACCACTGCGGCGACAACGGAGTTGTCCTCGTCGTCGGTCATCGTGGCGCTCTCGCCGGTGGTGCCCAGGGTGAGGATGGCGTCGGTGCCGTTTTGCAGGTGGAAATCGATAAGGCGCTCGAGTGCGTCAAAGTCGACGCTGCCGTCCTTTTTAAACGGCGTAACAAGGGCGACGATTGAGCCCTCGAGATTGCGGATGTCCATGTTCTTCTCCTTCGCGTCCGCGATCTGGATGCGTTTGTTCCATTGAGCGGCGACTATCAGGCGCTCGTCTTGGGCGCGACGGCGGGCACTTTCGGCGCGCGACTTGGCCAGCAGCTCTCGGCCGCTCGGCAGCACGTCGAGCGTGGCAAAATAATCGCCCGGGCGCTCGGCGCGGCGGATGAGGTCGGCTGAGCCATCGGGACGCAGCAGGACCTCGGCGGAGCGCAGCCGTCCGTTGTAGTTGTAGCCCATGGAGTAGCCATGCGCGCCGGTATCGTGGATCACGAGCACATCGCCCATGTCGATCTGCGGTAGCTCGCGATCGATGGCGAACTTGTCGTTGTTCTCGCATAGGTTGCCCGTGATGTCGTAGGTGTCCGTGACGGGCGCTGTGGTCTTGTCGTCGCCACCCGGCTGACCCATTACCGTAATGTGGTGGTAGGCGCCGTACATGGCAGGACGGATCAGATCGACGGCGCTTGCGTCGACACCGATATAGTCCTTGTAGATCTGCTTTTCGTGGATAGCCTTGGTGACCAGGCAGCCGTAGGGCCCCATCATAAAGCGGCCCATCTCGGTGCAGATGGCCACATCGCCCATACCGGCGGGAACCAGGATTTCGTCGTAGGCCGCGTGCACCCCCTCGCCGATGGCGTGAATGTCGTTGGCCTGCTGCTCGGGCAGATAGGGGATGCCGACGCCGCCGGACAGATTGATGAAGGCGACATGTGCACCGGTCTCGCGCTCCAGGCGCACGGCAAGCTCAAAGAGGATGCGCGCGAGCTTGGGGTAGTAGTCGTTGGTGACGGTGTTGCTGGCAAGGAAGGCATGGATGCCAAAATTCTCGGCGCCCTTGGCCTTGAGCATGCGAAAAGCCTCAAAGAGCTGCTCGGTGGTCATGCCGTATTTGGAGTCGCCGGGGTTATCCATGATGCCGTTGGAGAGCTGGAACAGGCCGCCCGGATTAAAGCGGAAGCTGACCGTCTTGGGGATGGGGCCCGCGACGCGCTCAAAGAACTCGATGTGGCTGATGTCGTCAAAGTTGACGATGGCGCCCAATTTGTCGGCGAGCTCAAAGTCCGCTGCCGGCGTGTCGTTGGACGAGAACATGATGTCGTGTCCCGTGATGCCCAGCGAGCGGGCGATCATGAGCTCGGTATAGCTCGAGCAATCGCAGCCGCAGCCGTATTCGTTGAGAATGGAGATGAGCGCCGGGTTGGGATTTGCCTTGACGGCAAAGTATTCCTTAAAGCCCGGGTTCCATGCAAAGGCATCGCGCACCTCTTGCATGTTGCGGCGGATGCCCGCCTCGTCATATAGATGAAACGGCGTGGGGAACTGCTCGACGATATGCTCGAGCGTCTCCTTGTCCACAAACGGCTGCTTGGCCGCATATGCCTCGTTGGGGGTCAATGCCATGTCCCGTAAACCTCGCTATCCAGACGGCGCCATCTGCGCATCGAATCCGCATAGCGTGGACTCAATGTCCGGATAGCGCTCCCGCATTGCTGCAGACAGTCCTGCGGGTGTTTCCCGCAGGCCCACCAGGTTGTTCGTGCCCGAAAAGCCCAGTTCGGCGGGTTTCGCCTCCCCACGGGGTCAAAGCCTGCCGGCTCGCCCGCGGTTCTTCGTGCCCGCGCCTCTATCAAGTGGTAACGACCCTACCACGTTGCACTTTACCAAACAAGAGTATTCGTATATAACGTTTAAAAAATGCAGGGATATGCTGGAAATAAGGGTGCGGCAATCTTGCGGCACAATAAGATGGCAACTGGCGCGCACCTATGAAAGGAACCTTTATGACCGAGCTCCAAGAACTCCGTCGCTATCGGCGCGACTTGCACAGGATCCCGGAGCTCGACTTCGATCTTCCACAGACTATCGCTTATATTGAGGGCGTGTTGAGGCCGCTCGCCTGCGAGGTGACCCATCCGTGTCCCAGCTGTGTCTGCGCTTTCTTCGATGCCGGTACGGGCGCCGCGCATGCTACGGCGATTCGCGCCGACATGGATGCCCTGCCCATCGCGGAGGCAACGGGCGCGGCCTTTGCCTCGACGCATCCCGGCAAGATGCATGCGTGCGGTCACGACGGTCACATGGCCATGGCGCTCGCGGCGGCGACTTTTGTCGACCGAGCGATTCGTGAGCAGCCGGGTGCCATCAAGCGCAACGTGCTCTTTGTGTTTCAGCCGGCCGAGGAAACGACCGGTGGCGCCAAGACGGTGTGTGAGAGCGGCGTATTCGAACGCTATGGGGCAGATCGCATCTTCGGGTTCCACGTATGGCCCGACCTGCCTGCAAACACGTTGGCGAGCTGCTCCGGTCCATTGCTGGCGCGCTCGAGTGAGACGCACGTGCGCATTCACGGGACAAGTATCCATATCGCCAAGACTTACGGCGTTCCCGTAAACGAATCACACGATGCGGCGCTGGCGGCTGCCAAGTTCTTGGTCGCCGAGCGCGAATTGATGGACGAGTTGGGTGCCGACGAGCCCTGCATCGGTAAGTTTGGTCTGCTGCAGGCCGGCACCGTCTGCAACGCGGTGGCGGGGGAGGCCCATGTTGCCGGCAGTCTGCGTGTGTTTACGGACGACATGTTCGACCGTGCGCGTGAGTGCGTGCGCCGCGTGCTTGATGAGGCATGCGCTGCAACGGGCTGCACGTACGATCTTGACTTTGCCGAGGGCTATCCGCCGGTCGACAACGACCCCGAGTTGTTTGTCAATGTCGCGCCCGCCTTGCCCGAGCTACAGCTCGTAGATGAGCCTTTGCTGATTGCCGAGGACTTCGCCTTCTATCAGCGCCATCTGCCGGGCGTGTTTTTCCTGCTGGGCACGGGTATGCCAGAGGACCAAGACAACCCGAGTGATTCGGATGGCTGTCCCGCCTATGCCACAAGCGCTCTGCATACCGATAGCATGCTCTTCGACGAGGAAATCCTTCTCAAAGGCCTCGATGTCTACAAACGATTGCTTTTGCTTGACTAAGGCGCAAAGGACTATTTGTTCTAGAAAACACGAACAAACGTACGATATAATAGAGATGTAAGTCTATAGAAACGTTTGACGTTACTAACGTAAGGCGATACTATGATTGCATCGTATAAAGATGAGGATACCGAACGCTTTGCCATGGGTGTGCGGGTCAGGAGGTTCGTGCCCTTTGAGCGTGTTGCGTTGAGGAAGATTCGCCAACTGCAGGTTTGTGCTTCGCTTGATGATCTTCGCGTTCCACCGGGCAACCGCCTGGAAGCTTTGAAGGGCGATCGTGCCGGTCAATATAGCATCCGTGTTAACGAGCGCTATCGGGTCTGTTTTGAGTGGAGACAGGAGATGGCTTGGAATGTCGAAATCGTCGATTATCACAAGTGATGAGACTTCGGCCGATTTGCTGTCGCCGGTGACTCCTGGTGAGCTTCTCAAAGAGGAGTTTCTTGTTCCCATGGGCATTTCTCAATATCGCCTTGCGAAAGAGACTGGGATTCCGGCTCAGCGTATCGGGCAGATTGTCTTGGGAAAACGTCGCGTGACGGCCGACACCGACCTCCGTCTTTGCCGTTATTTTGGCCTGACGGATGGTTATTGGCTGCGCGCTCAGGTGGCGTTTGACCTTGAGGCCGAGAAAAGGCGGATCGAACCGGAACTCGACAAGATCGTTCCTGTTCAGCAGGCTATCGCACTGTAGTGCTCAAAGATGATGGGGGTGGCGCGGCGATGAGGCGACGCCGACAGTCTGCCGTATATAGTCCGGGTGGATGCGGGTGCGGTTTGCTGCTGCTCCCGGTTATTGCTGTGAGCATTGGCGTGATGTTTGCGCTTGCTGGACTGGCCGCGGCAGCACTTGTGCTGTTTATCACTGCCATCGGCGTGACGATTTGGCTTTATCGCAGTCGTGAACAGCGCCGCGCCGACGGTAAGACCAATGTAGGATGGATTGCCTTTTTGGTCATCGCCTACCTGCTGAGCATCAGCTATTTGGCCTTCTTTATCCTGTTGATGATCAGTGCCTTTACCGGGGAATCCGTCACGGTGGGTTGATCGCTGCCGGCAGACGGTCGCGCAAAGTGCGTTTGCTCGGCGTTTGGATAACTGCATTGGCCGTTTATCGCAACCTTAGCTCTCAGCTAATGAATTCAAGTTCAATCCTTCCTACGATGTGCTGTGTGCCGGCACGGTAGCCGGATCGTAGGAAGGATGAATAATGGCAAAAGAGGGAAAGAAGCCGATCGGCAAGATTGTCCTAGGCATCATTGTGGTGCTGGTTATTGTCGGTGCCGTGGGCTCTATGGGCGGCAACTCAACCGATTCGTCTGCGAGCGATTCGGCAAAACCTGCCGAGACGACACAGCAGGCTGAGGAGCAAAAAGAACCGCAAGAACCGTATACCATTGCTGACGAGGCTGAAGACACTTCCAATCAGTTTACCTATAAGATCACGGGCACGCTGACCAATAACACGGATAAGGAAAAGAGCTACATTCAGATTGAATATGTTCTGTATGATGCCGATGGCAACCAGGTTGGAACGGCTCTTGCAAACACCAATCATCTGAAGGCGGGCGGCTCCTGGAAGTTCGAGGCGCTGGGTACGGTGTCTCCCGACCAGGTTGCTAGCTGGGAGCGTTCGGACGTAAGCGGTTTCTAGCATGTTGCATGCACTGGGGGAGGTGAAGTCGTATGCCCGATAAAAAGCTGACTGACGAGTTACTCAATGAGCTTCTCGACGCGCCAAACATCGATGGCTATATCAAAGAACACGACTTTGCCACCCCGTCGCTTTCGAACTACCTGAAGCAGCTACTGCAGGAAAAGGGCTTGGAGCGCTCGCGCGTGGTTCGTATGGCCGATCTCAATGAGACCTTTGGCTATCAGATCTTTACCGGCGCGCGTCATCCGAGTCGCAATAAGGTGCTGCAGATTGCCTTTGCGATGGCGCTGACGCTCAAAGAGACCAACCGTGCGCTGACGGCTGCCGGGGTAAGCGTCCTTAACTGCAAGGACCGCCGCGAAGGGGGCACTTCGTAAGGAAGTGGCCTCCTTCGGCTTTTGTAATCAGCCGGAATGATTGAATTGTAGGTAAAATCAATCACATTGGAGGATTACAAAATGGAGAAGTACATCTATAACGAACAGAACGGACTTTGGTATGAGCTACAAGGGGACTATTATCTGCCCTGTCTGAAACTGCCGGAGGAAGAAACGGCCCATATCGGCATCTGGGGGCAGCGGCACCGACGCTATCTTAAGACCCATCGCAAGGCACTGTACACCTCTCTGCTTACCTGCGGCAAACTGAACAGCTATCTTGCTGACATTGACCGACAAGCAGGGGAAATGTTCTCTCGGCTGGTAAAGCAGCTTTCCGAAAAAGAGGGTGTGACAGAAACGCTCAAAGCGGAAAACCAAATGCTGTGGGTGCAGAAGATGAACAATCTGCGCAACACCGCTACGGAAATCGTTTCGAGTACGCTGATTTACACATAACAAATACTTACTAAAAAGCTGCTGTCAACCGACAGCAGCTTTTATTGTGAGAAGAAAAGGAAGCGCTCAAAAAGTGTGAGCGCTTCCTTGCGATTAGATAGTAATTTTTTGGGATATTAGTGCATCTAATTTTTCGATGATTTCTTTTTGACTGCTTTGTGCAGATGTAAACTTTTGGGCAATCTCCTTCTGAAGCGAAAGACTAATATTCCCCTTACCATCCACAGGAATCGGTACCATAACTTCACGCAACATCGATGGATATAGTTTTGTAAATTCATCCTCTCCGTTATCGCCTTTTCGACCCTTAGCCAGTTCCCGGAATATGGGTTCTAATGTAAATTTCATATAATCGAAGTCCAAATCTTGACGCCCGTTTTTAGGAACCAAGATTCCACGATCTCCGTTAATAGAAAATTTACCATCCAAAATAAGAATTGTGCCCGCAAATCCGTTTGTTGACCACGTCATATAACGGCCGTCATAATCGTAGGTGTCCAAATGGGTCAGCGTCCCTTGACTTGACGCTGAGTAGACGGGGTAAGGACCTGCGTGTAGATTCCCATATTTTTTGGTATACTTTGACTTTCCCTTAATGGTGTCGAATAGTTCGCTCAAAGGCAAATATTCAATTGCATATTCGTCACAATCCGGCACAATAGAAACCTGTGAGAGATTTGTAATTTGCTCAACAACTGTTTCTTTTGTTTGTTCCAAAGTTGCATAACTTGCGGCAATTTCTATTTGTTTTTCAAGCCAAGGCTCTCCGTTACGGTCTACCGGAACAACAAATTTTACAGATTGAATCATAAATGGAGGCAGAGATGTATACTCATTCTCTCCATTATCACCTTGTCGTCCTTTTTTAAGCTCTCTAAAAATCGGTTCCAAGGTATATTTTGCGTACTCCAGGTCTATTTTTTCATCTTTCAATAGAAGTATCCCACGGTGGTTGGTTGCGGAAAAAGGGGTTCTGTGAATCATCATGTAACCCGCTAGACCATCTATTGCCCAGGTCAATGCTGGAACATTATAATCATAGGAATCAATCTGAGCAAATGGTCCAAATGTGTTGCCAGAAAATAATGGATACTCCCCTGTGTGTTCATGCACATAACTTCGAGTATATTTTCCGTCGCCACGAACAATATCAAACACCTGGATAATTGGGACTTCTATAAACCGGAGGCCGTCATCGTTTTTTTTCAATTTCAGCCAATGGTTCATCGAGTTCAGATAATGAGTTAATCGTATCAGCAAGTAAAACTCTAAAGTCATTTACTCCGATTGTCTTGGATTCTTCTTCGATACCAAGAGTCTGCCGCTCTTCGTGAGTCCACCATCGTTCTACGCACCAATGAGTTCCGTTGTAAAAATCATCAATGCTCAAAATTTTGCATCTCTGATCGTCAATCATGTTCAATGTGTTGGAAAAACTCGTTTTTGCGCCCTTGAACATATTAAAAAGATCAGATGCAACCTGCAAATCATTTTGCTCGATGTCAAAACGGTACACATCACGGGTTTCTCCAATTTCCGAACACAGATAGGTAAATACTGGGGAGGTTTGGCGCTGAAGCGTAGACACACGGTCGCGCGCGCAGACGTGGTGTAAGAGTGTCCTGAGGTCCGTCGCTGCAAGTCCCGATGTTACTCCTTCTTGAGGCCGCGCTTCTCGACTATCTCGTCCACTATCTCCCTGGCGCGCC
>DBFPAR010000023.1:0-37945 GCA_048362915.1 Collinsella sp. | reverse complement strand
GGCGTTTAGCTCAGGGGGAGAGCGCTTCCCTGACACGGAAGAGGTCAGAAGTTCAAATCTTCTAACGCCCACCAAATGTTCGCAGCTCAGAGGCTATGTCCTCTGGGCTGTTTTGTTTTGCTACCAAGCACGCCGTCAAATATGCCAGCAAATATTGATCCAAGGTCCCCGTAGAGGTGCCGGCAGGTTGCATACGTCCTGGCCGACCGTGACCGCAACATGTTGGTCAAGCATAATCTTTTGGATTCTTTTGGCGTGAGCGGCTTGGTTTTGGTAGGATTTGTCAGCGGCTTGACTAAGGGGGTTTTATAACTGCCATGCAGGTAGCCGTGTTGGTAACGTTTTACCGACTTGCCAAGAACCCCTCATAATTAATGCGTCTGCAAAATAACTAATTGCTTTGACCTGCTGAAACACTATATGTTGTGTTTGACCTAAAAAAAGAATACAGGATATAGATGCCTCTTTGTCGTATGATAGATGACGGACAGAGAACGAGGACCTTATTCGCCCCATTTGGATGGATCTTCGAGCCCCTTGATTGGCTGCGAGGATTGTCCGCATGAGGGCCTATGGTTTTCGAAAACACAGATTGCGCGACGGCGCCGCAAGACAGGGGCAAGCCCTGCCGGGCATCGTTTGGCTCTGAAGCGCAATACGATTTCGACGCGAAAGAGGCAAGAGGATGAAGATCATCAAGCGCAGCGGCACCGAGGTTGTCTTTGACATCGATAAGATTGTCAATGCCATCCGCGCCGCAAACTTGGAGGTCGAGGAGAGCTCTCGTCTTACCGACCGCCAGGTGGTTTACGCGGCACAAAACGTCGCCGAGGCATGCGAGAACGCGGGCCACACCGTGTCGGTCGAGGAGATTCAGGATCTGGTCGAGGACGAGATTATGCGTCTCGACTGCTACGAGGTCGCTCGCCATTACATCATCTATCGCTATGTTCAGAGCCTGAAGCGCCAGAAGAACACGACCGACGACAAGATTCTGTCGCTGATTGAGTGCAACAACGAAGAGGTCAAGCAGGAGAACTCCAACAAGAACCCGACCGTCAATTCCGTTCAGCGTGACTACATGGCCGGCGAGATCTCCAAGGACCTGACCCAGCGTGTGCTGCTGCCCCAGGAGATTGTGGATGCTCACAATGAGGGTCTGATTCACTTCCATGATTCGGACTACTTTGCCCAGCACATGCATAACTGCGACCTGGTGAACCTGGAGGATATGCTCCAGAACGGTACTGTTATTTCGGGCACGCTGATCGAGAAGCCGCACAGCTTCTCGACTGCCTGCAACATCGCGACGCAGATCATCGCTCAGGTTGCTTCCTCCCAGTACGGTGGCCAGTCGATTTCGCTGACCCATCTTGCCCCGTTCGTCGAGGTGAGCCGTCAAAAGATTCGCGGCGAGGTCGCCCGCGAGCTCGAGGAGCTCGGCGTTTCCGCATCTCCCGAAAAGGTCCGCGAGGTTGTTGAGGACCGCCTGCGTGACGAGATCCGTCGCGGCGTTCAGACGATTCAGTATCAGGTCGTGACCCTTATGACCACGAATGGCCAGGCGCCGTTCGTGACGGTCTTTATGTATCTCAATGAGGCCCGTACGCCCCAGGAGAAGCATGACCTTGCCATGATTGTGGAGGAGACGCTTCGTCAGCGCTATGAGGGCGTTAAGAACGAAGCCGGCGTGTGGATCACCCCGGCGTTCCCCAAGCTCATCTACGTGCTCGAGGACGATAACGTTCACGAGGATTCCCCGTACTTCTACCTGACTCAGCTGGCTGCGAAGTGCACCGCCAAGCGCATGGTGCCCGACTACATCTCCGAGAAGAAGATGCGCGAGCTCAAGCTGTCGAAGGGCGAGACCGCGGGCAACGGCGACTGCTATACCTGCATGGGTTGCCGCAGCTTCCTGACGCCCGACCGCTCCGGTAACGGATTTAACAACGTGGCCAACGCGCTGAACTATGACCCGAACAAGCCCAAGTACTACGGTCGCTTTAACCAGGGCGTTGTGACCATCAACCTGCCCGATGTCGCGCTGAGCTCGCATCAGGACATGGATAAGTTCTGGAAGATCTTCGACGAGCGTCTTGAGCTGTGCCACCGCGCCCTGCTGTGCCGTCATGAGCGTCTGATGGGTACGCTTTCGGATGCCGCACCGATTCTTTGGCAGTACGGTGCCCTCGCCCGCCTGAAGAAGGGCGAGACGATCGACAAGTTGCTCGTGGGCGGTTACTCCACCATTAGTCTGGGTTATGCCGGCCTGTATGAGTGCGTTAAGTACATGACGGGCCACAGCCACACCGAGAAGGAGGGCACGCCCTTTGCCATGGCCGTCATGCAGCGCATGAACGACAAGTGCGCGGAGTGGAAGGCCGAAAGCGATATTGACTTCTCGCTGTACGGTACCCCGCTTGAGTCGACGACCTACAAGTTCGCCAAGTGCCTGCAGCGTCGTTTTGGCATCATCCCGGGCGTGACGGACAAGGGCTACATCACCAACAGCTACCACGTCCACGTGTCCGAGGAGATCGACGCATTCGACAAGCTCAAGTTCGAGGGTATGTTCCAGCAGCTTTCGCCGGGCGGTGCCATCTCCTACGTCGAGGTTCCCAACATGCAGGACAACCTCAAGGCTGTCATTCGCGTGATGCAGTACATCTACGACAACATCATGTACGCCGAGCTCAACACCAAGAGCGACTACTGCCAGGTGTGCGGCTACGACGGTGAGATCAAGATTGTCGAGGATGACGGCAAGCTGGTGTGGGAGTGCCCCAATTGCGGCAATCGTGACCAGGAGAAGATGAATGTCGCTCGTCGTACGTGCGGCTACATCGGTACCCAGTTCTGGAACCAGGGCCGAACCGAGGAGATCCGCGACCGCGTGCTGCATCTCTAATAACCATCCCAGGCCGCCCCGTAGCGAGGCCCCGGGCCTTTACTCGCTATTTCGGACAGTCCTGGCTCACGACGGAGGCGCCACTGGCGCCTCCTGTTCGTGCGGAACTCATATCGAGCAAAGGCCCGGGGCCTCGCTACGGGGCAGTCAAGTTGACGTAGCTGAGATGCGGCTCGCAGCCTGCTCACCCCTCGAAGTTCTGAGCGGAAATGAGTTTGCTTGCAACAACGGTTTGCTTGCAACAACGGTTTGCTTGCGACGACGGTTGAGCTGCAACAGAGTTTTTATTAGACCTCGAACCCTATACTCGATGTTCGCTACGTTCATTGAGTATCGCTCGCGAGGGGTCTGGAGTATATCGTCCCGCCCGCAGTTTCGCAGGCCGAAGGCCGAGAATGTCTGAGGACGGGATGATATACTCCAGACCCCCAGGAAGGTTACCTATGAACTACGCGAACATTAAGTATTTCGACATTGCTGATGGGGAAGGCGTTCGTACTTCTCTGTTTGTGAGCGGGTGCCGTCGCGGGTGCAAGAATTGCTTTAACTCCGTCGCGTGGGACTTTGCCGCGGGTGAAACGTTCGATCGTGCCGTCGAGGACAAGATTATCGAGAGCCTCGACCATCCCTTTATCGATGGCCTGACGATTCTGGGCGGCGAGCCTATGGAGCCCGAGAATCAGGTGGGGCTTGTTGACTTTATCGAACGCGTGCGTGCGGCCTATCCCGCGGGGTCGGGCAAGACCATTTGGTGCTTTACCGGCGACGTGCTCGAGGAGCTTATGCCGGGCGGTCGCCATCATACCGAGGTGACGAACCGTATCCTGGCCTGCCTCGACATGTTGGTGGACGGCCCGTTCGTTCAGGATTTGTACGATATCTCGTTGCGCTTTAGGGGCTCGAGCAATCAGCGCGTGATTGATATGAACGCCACGCGCGCCCGTGCTGTGCGCGAGGGCGTTGCGCTTTGTGATGCGGTTGAACTTTGGCGGGACGATCCAGTCTATTCGACCCATACTATGTAGCTTGTGGCCGATGCCAAAGGGCGTGGTACCATAGCGCGAACGCAAAATCGGAAAAGTGAGGCCCAGATGATCGATCAGGAAAAAGTCGAGGCCGCCATTAAGCTGTTGCTTGAGGGCATAGGCGAGGACCCAACTCGTGAGGGCCTGCTGGAGACCCCGGCGCGCGTTGCCCGTATGTATGGTGAGATCGCCGGCGGTATGGACCAGAGTGCCGAGGAGCACCTGTCCAAAACCTTTGCCGTCGCTTCGAACGATTTGGTTATCGAGCGCGACATCACGTTCTACTCGCTGTGCGAGCACCATTTGCTGCCGTTTTATGGCAAGGCCGCCATTGGCTATATCCCTAACGGTCGGGTGGCTGGGCTTTCCAAACTCGCCCGCACGGTTGAGGTTTATGCCCGCCGTCTGCAGCTGCAGGAGCAGCTGTGTGCGCAGGTTGCCGACGCTCTCATGGATTATCTCGCTCCCCAGGGAGCGATTGTGCTCATGGAAGCCGAGCATATGTGCATGACCATGCGCGGCGTGCAAAAGCCCGGCACCAAGACCGTGACGCTCGCTCGCCGCGGCGTCTTTGAGACTGATCCCGCGCTCGAGGAGCGGTTCTTTAGGATGCTGGGCCGTTAGCATGAGGGTCGTCAACGACTTTACATCGAAGACCGATGAGGGGACGTCGCGTCGCGGCTTTATGGCTTCGGGCTTGGCTCCCTTTGGTGCCATGCCTCGCATTGATTACATTTGCGCCAACGGGCTGTTCCGGCGGCACCTGGGTAACATTGCACAGTTGGAATCGGGGCGCATCTTCTGCCGCCACGGTATTGACCATCTTCTCGATGTCGCTCGCATTATGTGGATCAAGAATCTCGAGGAACAGCTCGAATTTGACCGTGAGGTCATCTACGCCACGGCACTTCTTCACGATATCGGCAAAGATGAACAGTATGAATCGGGTATATCCCATGATGTTGCAAGCGAACGCGTCGCTGATGCGATTCTCGGCGGCATGCCCGATGACGTGGCGTTTGAGCCGGCCGATGCCGCAGCCATTAAGACGGCCATTCTGGGCCATCGAAAGCTGCGTGTGAACAGCCAACCGCTTGAGCGTCTGCTCTATGCAGCCGACAAAGCGTCGCGCGCCTGCTTTGCATGCCCCGCGCGCAATGCTTGCAACTGGAGCGATGATAAAAAGAACCTGTCGATTCGCGTGTAGTTAGTTTGCGCGGTCGGGGTTCTAAACGAAGGAGACGATCGCGATGAGCAACAAGAAACTGCCCGAGAATGCAACCAAGACTGAAGGTGCCGAGCTCGCCCGCCGTGGAAGGGGCGAAATATCCACCGCAACGGCGGTGCCCCACGTGAGTTATGACGATCTGCGCCATGCTGACCGCATTACTATCGACGGTCTCGAGGTCTTTGCCAACCACGGCGTGTATCCCGAAGAGAATGCGCTGGGCCAGAAGTTCATCGTGTCCTTGGTGCTCTATGCCGACCTGCGTGCAGCGGGGGAGCACGATAACCTGGACGCTTCGATTGACTACGGCTCGGTGTGCCACGATGTCGATGGCTATCTGCGCGAGCATACGTTTAAACTCATCGAGGCGGCAGCCGAGGGTGTGGCCCAGATGCTGCTGCGTCGTTACCCCTTGCTGCTTGGCGTGCGTGTTAAGCTCGATAAGCCTTGGGCTCCCGTCGGTCTTCCCCTGGCAAGCTGCGGCGTCGAGATCGAGCGCGTGCGCTAACCGGTTCTAATACGTCTCTATGGGCGGCTGCTTGAGCCGCTGCGATAGAGCTCTATTGTTGGGACAGTACGTGTCGAGCAGGGCGTGAAACCGCTGATTGTGGCTTGGCTCGAGCAGGTGGACGAGCTCGTGGGCGACAACCATGCCGAGACACTCGATGGGATAGGCGGCAAGTTCGCGTGCGATGCGAACGGCACCGGATTTGGGCGTGCATGAGCCCCAACGCGTTTTCATGCTACGTACGGAAACGCGGGAAACGGCGACACCCATTGCGATTTCGTACGCGCGTACCATATCGCGCAGCGCCGTGGTGACCTCGGATGCATAGAGTTGGTCGATGCGGGTCTGGAGCTCATCGGACGTCAGGCCGTCGAGGGTTGCGCGCCGCTTGGCCTGTGGGCGTTCGTTCGATTTGTCGGCACCTATAAAACTTGCGAAGGTGGCCTGCTTGGGCCGCGGTGCGGGTGACTTAAAGTTGTGATCGAGCGCATCTTGTACCGTGATGGGCTTGCCCCAAAGTGCAATGATGGACGAGGGGCTGAGCGGCTCTCGCGCCGTCGCCTGACGTTGCTCGCGCTGGGCAAGCCGGCTGATAATCCAGGCGCTGTTGCGCTTCACAAACGCTTCGATACGCTCGCGGCTGGCGCCGAGCGGTGCACTGGCGTGGACCTCACCGCTCGATGTGACGCGTAGGTTGAAGTTCTTGACGCGCTTTTTGGTAACGACGACGGGGATGGATGTGCCATCCGGTCGGGATACGGTAATCGTAAATTGCTGCGTCAAAAGCGGTCCTTCAGATTGGGGACGGGCCGGCATGTCGACCGTTCGGCATGCCGGCCCGCTCAAGGGATGTGAAATTAATAACGCTCAAAGAAGGCAAGCGCGTTGTCGCTGCAGAGCTTTTGCATCACGGTCTTGCCAAAATGCTTGGAAAGCATGTTCTGGAACTCGGGCATCTTGCTGGCATCGGAGAGGAAAGCGGGCACCGTGGCGCCGTCCCAGTCGCCGCCGAGCGCGATGACGTCCTCGCCGCCCAGGTCGAGCCAGTGCTCGATATGTGCCGCCAGCTGGTCGAAGGTGACGTCTGCGGCGGTCTTGTCGGTTGCGTCGTTGGAAAGGAACTCGCTGCAGTAGTTGAGGCCGACGATGCCACCCATGTCGCGGATGGTGCGGAACTGGTCGTCGGTAAGGTTGCGTTTGGCGCCGCAAACCGCACGGGAGTTGGAGTGGCTGGCGACGAAGGGACGCGTGGCGCGGGCGGCGACCTCGTCAAAGCACTCATCGTTGAGGTGGGAGACGTCGAGCACCATGCCAGCGTGCTCCATCTGCGTAAGCGCCTCGATGCCGGCGGCGGTGAGGCCGGCGTGGGTGTCGTGGCCGCTCGCGAGCGGTCCCTGCGCGTTCCAGCTGAGTGATGACATGAGTACGCCCAAGCTCTTGAGCACCTCGATCAGCGCGGGGTCCTCGGCAAAGAACGTGGCGTTTTCGATGGTGTGGATGCAGGCGACCTTGCCGTCTTTGAGCGCGGGGCGAATGTCTGCCGCGCTGCGTACGTTGACCATGCGGTCGTGGTTGAGCATTGCCTGGCCGCTCATATGCGCCATGATCTGCGCCTGGAAGCGCGCGGCGTGGGCGGTGGGAATCTCATCGGGGACAAACGTGGCGAAGCACTGTGCCCACGGCGTGTTGCCGATCTTTGCGAGCGAGATGGCGCAGGCGTTGCCCTCGATGAGGTCGAAATCTTGCGGATGCGTTTCGTCGCCGGGGAAATAACCGTCGGTGCCGGCGGTAAAGCGCAGGTCGAGATCGAGCGTGGCCCAGCCGATTCGGTCGGCGGTGTCGCAGTGTAGGTCAAATACGGGATATGCCATGGTTCCTCCGGTTGCAGCGTTTCTTTGCAAACTGTCATTGAATTGTATGACTAGGGTATAGTTAGCGCCATATGTTCACGGCGGCCCGCGTTGTGCGCCGCCCTTATCACGGAGGTTACCATGTCCAACCAGGGCAAGAAGGTCAAGACCCATTATCGCGGCACGCTCGATGACGGCACGCAGTTCGATAGCTCCTACGATCGCGGCGAGCCGCTGGAGTTCACCTGCGGCGCCGGTCAGATGATCAAGGGCTTCGACGCCGCTGTTGTCGACATGCAGGTGGGCGAGAAGAAGACCGTGCACATCCCGGCTGCCGATGCCTACGGCGAGCACAATCCCGAGATGGTTATTACCTTCCCGGCCGAACAGGTTCCCAACATCGAGCAGATCGAGAAGGGCATGAAGCTTTTCCTGTCCACGCCGAGCGGTATGCCCGTCCCTGCTGTGGTCATCGATGTAACGCCCGAGGCCGTGACGCTCGACGCCAACCACGAGCTGGCCGGCAAGGACCTCAACTTTGATATCGAGCTCGTCGAGGTCGAGGGTTAGAGTATGCCCGAGCGCTTGGTTTCGACGACATGCTTGGGAAATCTCAACGATCCGTCCTATGAACTCCTGCTCCGCCGGAATTTGGGCGGCGTCTTTGAAGTTGACGAGCTACTGCTCGATTGGGACCAGGCTGATGTATGCGCGTTTGCGGGCGTGACGGAGCTGGGGCGCACGATCGATGTTCGGCCGGATGCTACCGACGGTGGTCGTCTTGCCGACGGCGACGTGCTCGCCATTGACCGTTCGGGCGTGGTGCCCGTGGCGGTTGTCGTGCGCCTGCGCAGCGCCGAGGTTTATTTGGTCGAAGTCGACCGCATGGATCCGATTGCGCTCGCGCATGCGTGCTGGGAGATCGGCAATATGCATGCGCCGCTTTTCCGAGGCGATTCGGACGAGCATACCGTGCGCATGTATACGCCGGTGCAGCCTGTTTTGGGCCGCATGCTCCGGGGCGTCGAGGGCGTTCGGCTCTCGAGGGTTATCCGTGAACTCGATTCGGACCGGCGCTTTGCGTCGAGTGCGGCGGATGCCGTTGTGAGCATGGCTCCAGACTTTACGATCGTAAAGAAGGCGCGCGGTTAACGTGCGTATAAGTAAGACGGACTTTGAGAGGCAACTATTCAAAGTCCGTCTTTCTGTTGATGAGATGCTGTGGGGGAAAGCATATGGGTCTTGAGGGAATCAAGCTGATTGCATGCGATTTGGACGGCACATTGCTGCATCCGGGGGAGCACGAGCCGCGTTCCGAGGCCTTTGAGCTCATCGATGAACTGCATCGTCGCGGTATCGTGTTTATGCCGGCGAGCGGCCGTCAATATGCGAGCTTGCGCTACCTGTTTGCCCCGGTGGCCGATGAGCTCGCCTATGTATGCGAAAACGGAGCCCTGGTGATGAGCGAGGGGCGTGCCGTTGTCAAGCGTTCCATGGAGCGTAGCCTTGCTATGGATATCGCGAATGCCGTGGTTGCGTATCCCCATGCCGACGTGACCCTTTCATGTGAGGGACACCTCTACACCATGAGCGGCAACGATGCGTTCGTCGATCATTTGCGCTATGAGGTCCACTGCGATGTGGCGGTGGTCGATCGCCCCGAGGACATCGACGAGGACGTCATTAAGATTGCCTTCCAGACGCCCGAGGTGGATCAGCCGGCGGCCCTGGAGTATTTCGAGCGCCTCTTTAGCGACCGTGTTGACGTGATGACGTCGGGAACCGAATGGACGGACTTTATCGGTTTCGGTTCGGGCAAGGGCTCCGCGCTTGCCGATTACGGTCGTGCCCTGGGTATTTCGCCCGATGAGATGATGGCGTTTGGCGATAACGAAAACGATCGCGACATGCTCAACGTCGTGGGCCATCCCTATCTGATGGAGAGCTGCAACCCCTCTATGCGTGGCATTAACGACCGCGTCCGCTACGTGCGCACGGTCGAAGAAGAGCTGCGTCGTCTACTTGCTGAGTAGACATTTGGGACATGTCTAGAAATCTACTTTTTGCTGCAAAGTGCGGAAAGGTGGATTTTAAGGCATGTTCCAAACATCTACCTACAGTCGGGGCAGAGACCCTCGAAGATGGTGTAGTGCGACGTGACGTGCCAGCCGATTTGCTCGGACGCCTTGGCGTCGAGCTGGGCATCGAAGGGGAGCGGTACGTCGATGACGCGGCTGCACGAGGTGCAGATGATATGCGCATGCGGCTCGATCGTGCGATCGAAGCGGCTGCCGCCCGGCGTCTTGATGGAGAGAATCTCGCCGGCATCTGCCAAGAGATTGAGGTTGCGGTAGACCGTGCCGCGGCTGATCTTGTCATCCTGTTCGCGCACGGCGTTGTAGATTTCGTCGGCGGTGGGATGGTTATAGCTTTGGCGCACGGCGTCAAGAACCAGCTTTCGCTGCTTGGTATTCCTTCTTTGCACCGCCATGCGCCTCGCCTCTTTTCTATTAACGGTCGTAGGTAAATGATACCGTATTTAGCACACAATACTAATAATGAGGACTGAAACCGTCTTCATTGGCAAGTGGGGCTCGGGCCTGGGCGTCTACAAGGCGAAAACGCGTTCCCATGCGCTCGTAGGAGGCATGAAGCGCCTCGAGATGAGATAGGACGTTTGCCGGAGTTCCCTGTATCTCCATCTCGACTGAGCCGTCTTCCATGTTACGCACCCAGCCGGTGAGTGCGCGTGCCTGTGCGAGGTTGGTGTTGGTAAAGCGAAAACCAACGCCTTGGACTTGCCCCGCCCAGCGCAGGAAATAGCGCAGGGGAGTGTCTTGAGTGGCCTCGTCGCTTGCGAGTACGGTAAGCCTGCGGCGCAGCTCGAGCTCGACGTTTGATGGTTTTTGAGGCTCTCGACTGCCGCCGGTGACGCTGGAGAAGAACGTATCGAAGAGGCCCATCGCTATGCCTGCTTGCCTGCGTCGGCCGGGAAGGTAATGCCGGCCTGCTGGCGCACGGCATCCATGATGCGCAGTGAGACGAGCGTGACATCGCGGTAGTGGCCAAGCTCGTGGCGTCCCGCCGGGGTCTCCCAAATCTCTTCCTTAACGTTATCGATGCCGTCGATGGCGGTGATAAAGTCTGTGAGTTCGTATTCCATAGTGTTGCTCGATTTGGGCAGGTCGAGCACGCGGCCGTTGTCGCCCTGTTCGCGCGGTGCCTCGGTCGCCGAGCCGCGTACGACTTCGCCGCGATAGTCGATGCGGACGTTGCGGGGCGTGGACAGATGGTCGATCTGGATAGTGCCGTGCTCGCCTTCGATCTGCGAGGGCAGCAGGTCATTCGTAATTTTGGAGTGCGCGAGCTCGACGGAGATACGGCCACCGCCGTAGCTGGCGAGGATGGAACCGCAGCCATCGATGGGGCCGTGCGTGAGCTGTCGCGTGGTGGGGTCGAGCAGAGTAGTCATACTCGTAAGGCCGGAGGGCATGCCGAAAATCTCGACCATGGGCTCGACGGTGTAGACGCCAATGTCCATGAGGGAACCCGATGCCATATTGCAGTCGAAGATATTGGTGGCGCGTCCCGCGAGAATCTCGTTGTAGCGCGAGGAATACTTGCCAAAGCGCAATGAGGCGCGGCGGATGGGGGCGATCTCGCCCAGGGCGTCCTCGATGGCGTGGAAGGCGGGATCGTGGAGGGGACGCATGGCCTCGAGGGCCACGACACCTGCTGCCTCGGCAGCGCGGAAGACTTCCAGCGCCTGCGCTTCGGTGGCGCAGAAGGGTTTCTCGACGATGACGTGCTTGCCACCGGCGATGCAGGCAAGGGCCTGCTCGTAGTGAAGTGCGTTAGGGCTGCCGATATAGACGGCGTCGACGTCGGCGGCTACCGCAAGCTCATCGAGTGACGTAAAGTTTCGCTCACCACCGCGCTCGGCGGTAAAGGCAGTACCGCGATTGGCGTCGCGTGAAAGCGTGCCCACAAACGCGGCTTGGTCGTTGGCGTTGACGACTTGGATAAAGTCGTCGGTGATCATGGATGTGCCGATGGTCGCGATGCGCAGCATACGTCCCCCTTGCGTTGTTTGGTCTACAGGATGAGTGTAGCGCGTGGGGATATAAAGCTGCGCGAAAACGCTATTACAGGTCGCTCTCGTTAAAGCCGGTGTCGATATCGAGGTTACTGCCGTCGGCCGCCGTGGTGGCGAGCTCATCGCAGCGCTCGTTGAGCTCGTGGCCGGCGTGACCCTTAACCCAGATGAACTCAACCTTGTGCTTGCTTTTGGCGGTGAGTAGGCGCTCCCACAGGTCGCGGTTCTTGACGGGCTGCTTGTTGGCGGTTTTCCATCCGCGCTTTTTCCAGCCGTCGATCCAGTGTTTATTGAAAGCGTTGACGACGTACTGCGAATCGGAATGGACCTCGACCTCGCAGGGGCGGTTAAGTGCCTCGAGCGCCACGATGACCGCCATGAGCTCCATGCGGTTGTTGGTGGTCTTGGCGTAGCCGCGCGAAAGCTCGGAGGTGAAGGTCTTGCCGGCGGGGTTGGTGTATTTGAGCACGGCGCCGTAGCCGCCGCGTCCCGGATTTGATCGGGCCGAGCCGTCGGTATAGATGATGACCTTCACATGGTTCCTTTCGTTGGGTACGTTTCGTGTGAGTGACCATTGTAGCGCCGCGTTCGTCGAGGGCTAGCAATCTACGATTTCTACCCCGTCTTCCGACAGTTAGTTGGCATGGATGATGCGGTTGAGCTCGTCGAGGTATTGCTGCAAGAGGGGAGAGGGCTTGCGCTCGTCGTGCATGATATAGCCTACGTGCATCGTTGGGGCGTCTGCTAACGGGATCGATGCCATACCCCATTGCATTTCATTGGAGAGGACACCGGTCGACAGGGTGTAGCCGTTCGACGTGATAAGTAAGTTAGTAAGTGTTCCGCGGTCCGAGATTCGTATGTTGCGGTCGCAAGGGATATAGCTAAAAGGTTCCTCGGCGTAATAGAAGGAGTTTGAGGTTCCCTGCTCAAAGCTGTAGCGCGTATATGGTGTGAGGTCGGCAAGGGACAGCTGAGGGCGGCGTGCGAGCGGGTGGCGCTCGCTAACGAAGACGTGGACCGTCGCGTCGAATAGGGGATGGAAGCTCGCGCGCGCATCGGCGAAGGCCTTCTGCAGGACGCGGGCGTTAAAGTCGTCCAGATAGAGGATGCCAATGTCGCTGCGAAACGCGCGGACGTCATCGATGATCTGCGACGTGGTGGTCTCGCGCATGATGAACTCGAACTTGTCGTCCCGGCAGCGCTCGACGACGTTGACGAAGGCCTCGACCGAAAAGGCGTAGTGCTGGGCGGAAATGGCGAGGCGGGCTTGCGGGGTACCGCCGTCCTCGTAGCGGGCCTCAAGCATGTCGGCCTGCTCTACGACCTGGCGTGCATAACCCAAAAGCTCGGTGCCGTCGTTGGTGAGTGCAACACCGCGGCTAGAGCGCGTAAAGATTTCGATATGAAGTTCCTGTTCCAGGCTTTTGACGGCGTTGGAGATATTGGACTGTGCGGTATAGAGGCGCTGAGCTGCGGCGTTGATCGAACCGGACTCTGCCACGGCGATCAAAAAGCGAAGCTGCTGGAGGGTCATCGGCGCCCGTCCTTTCGATAGTTATCTATAAAACAGATAACAAGTTAGCGCTTTTAAGTGATTGACCGAGCGAAACAATGCCCGTACTATTCAAAACACACAAAGGCGGTAGGTAATTAAACCGACCACGGAACCGGGATGCGAAAGGAGGCCTGCATATGAATTGCTTACCAAGACGAATGCCGGGCTCCTGTTTGCGCCCGTCGGCGTGATCAGGAGACAGCGACTTACTTCTCTCTTTTTATTTACTTTTGTTCGATCAAGGAGATCATCATGAGCCAGTTCATCAACAACCCCGAGCACACCTTTGGTTTCGATACCCTGCAGCTGCACGTTGGCCAGGAGAGTGCCGATCCTGCATCCGACTCCCGTGCCGTGCCTATCTACCAGACCACGAGCTATGTGTTCCGCAACTCCCAGCACGCCGCCGACCGCTTTGGTCTTGCCGACGCCGGAAACATCTACGGCCGTCTGACCAACTCCACCCAGGGCGTCTTCGAGGATCGTATCGCCGCGCTCGAGGGTGGCGTGGCAGGTCTTGCCGTCGCCTCCGGTGCTGCTGCCATCACCTATACCCTGCAGGCTCTTGCCCAGGCCGGTGACCACGTGGTGGCTCAGAAGACCATCTACGGTGGCTCCTACAACCTGCTGGAGCATACGCTCTCCCAGTTTGGCGTCGAGACCACCTTCGTCGATGCCCACAACCTGGACGAGGTCGAGGGCGCCATCAAGGACAACACCACGGTCATCTATCTCGAGACGCTCGGCAACCCCAACTCCGACATCCCCAACATCGACGCCATCTCCGAGATCGCCAAGAAGCACGGTCTGCCGGTTGTCGTCGACAACACTTTCGGCACCCCGTATCTGTTCCGCCCGCTGGAGCATGGTGCCAACATCGTCGTCCACTCCGCAACCAAGTTCATCGGCGGCCACGGCACCTCGCTGGGCGGCGTGATCGTCGACGGCGGTAACTTCGATTGGAAGGCGAGCGGAAAGTACGCGCAGATCGCCGAGCCCAACCCCTCCTACCATGGCGTCTCGTTTGCCGAGGCTGCCGGTCCCGCCGCCTTCGCAACCTATGTCCGCGCCATCCTGCTGCGTGACGAGGGCGCCTGCATCAGCCCGTTCAACGCCTGGGTCCTGCTCCAGGGCACCGAGACTCTGTCGCTGCGCGTTGACCGTCATGTCGAGAACACCAAGAAGGTCGTTGAGTTCCTGGCTGGTGACAGCCATGTTGCCAAGGTGAATCACCCGAGCCTGCCTGAGCACCCCGATCACGAGCTCTATCAGAAGTACTTCCCCAACGGCGGTGCCTCGATCTTTACCTTTGAGATTAAGGGTGGCCAGGAGGCAGCTTGGAAGTTCATTGATCATCTGCAGGTGTTCTCGCTGCTCGCCAACGTGGCCGACGTCAAGTCGCTCGTCGTGCACCCGGCTACCACCACGCACTCCCAGCTGTCTGCCGAGGAGCTCGCCGAGCAGAACATCACGCCCTCCACGATCCGTCTTTCCATCGGTACCGAGAATGCCGAGGATATCATTTGGGATCTGAAGCAGGCCTTCGCCGCGCTGGACGAGTAAGGCGACTTGTGCAAGGACCCCTTGCGACTCGATAGGTATAACTGTATAAAATGCCTGCTCAAGGCGCCTGTGCGAACAATGGTTGCACAGGCGCCTTTTTTGCATAGAGAGGGCGTAAAAACAGGGTTTTTGACACGCTTTATGCATTTGAGTTGTGGAAAACTCCTGTTGAGAGGATGTGAGTTTTACGCAATTGACGTGCGCCTTTTAAGTAAAACCGCAGGTCGCGATTTGCTCGGGGTACTATGCAGCGCGATCGAATCACACGCAGCTCAAACGCAGCAAAAACGCACTACGGAGGTTTCCAGCTACATGAGGATTGATTCACGAAAACCGAAAGCCGCCGCCCTTTCTGCCGCTCTGACCGTGGCACTTTTGGCGGGCGCCGGTGCAACTGATGCCCACGCCGCAACACTGTCCGATACGGTTGGATCTACGCCGTCCGAGACGACGCTGGTGCAGCCCGTTGACTATCGCGGCGATGGTTATGGTTCCATGCAGGAGTGGAACGCCTCGATGGAGGCCAAGCGCGATTCCCTGGAGATGCGCGCTCAGATCATCATGAACATGTACGGTGACTATGCCACCGATGACGAGCGCGCTGTGCTGCAGGGCTGTATCGATGGCGCGGGCAGCCTGTTGACGATGGGGGAGGTCGATGCGAAGTCGACCGAGCTCGATGAGCTGCGCACTGCGCTTGAGGATGCCAAGCGCGAAGCGCTCGAGGCTGCTGCCGCCGAGGCGGAGGCTGCCGAGGCCGCCCAGGCTTCGTACTACAACGCCGGTTACACTTCGTCCTACGCGTCTGCCGCGTCCTGCGCGAACGGATCGGGCCTGACGCGCTCTGCGGGTGTCAATAACTACAACGGGCGCCGCGAGACCTATTACAGCAGCAATGTGCTTTATCACTATCGCACGGGCGAATGGACTCAGGATTCTGAGGGCTTTTGGCGCGATTCCGACGGCTATTACGTTGTTGCCGCGGGCGATATGGCCCAGGGCTCGACCTTTACGGGCTCCAAGGGTGATTGCAAGGTCTATGACTCCGGCTGCGCTGCCGGAACCACCGACTACTACACCGGTTGGTAATTTTTCTGCATCACGGATATTTGGCGGACGGGCGTCTTTACCGAGCTTTAGGGCAACGTAAGGACGTCCGTTCTATGTATGCGTTTGAGTTAACAGAGCCCTTACCGTGGCGGTACGCTGGGCGAATGGATGCGGAGCACACTGGTTCTTGAGAAATAAGGTCTTTCTCTTGGAGGAAGTGGTCTTGTGAATGCTCGAGATATTGCCGTTGCCGCCGTCGCGTTGATGCTTGGCTGCCTTGGTCCCACGGCCGCGCTCGTCGCGGGCATGCAGGGGACATGCGGGGCTGCTCCTATCGTGGTCGGCGTGCTGATCGCGGCCACGCTGCTGGGAAGCGCCGGTGTTGTCCTTTGTCGCGACGATGAGGACGAGGTTCCGGAGTCGCAACGCTAGCTGTTGTGAGATTGACCGCCGGTCATAGACGAAGATGAAAGCCGCCGTAAGGGGAGTGCTCCTTGCGGCGGTTTTGCTGCTAAGGCTGTTGAATGCGGCGCGTTGGCGTTACCAGCTTGCCTCGATATCGCGAATGCGCTGATAGAGCCATTCGTTCTGCGGAACCTGGATATCGTGCTTGGCCGCGAGGCGGCGGACGGTGCCCGCGAACTCCTCGACCTCTGTTTTGCGCTGCGCGATGCGGTCCTGAGCCATTGAGGGCATACCGGCGGGGTCGATTCCCTCGATGAGGTGCACCATTTGCGTCAGGTCTGCTTCGGTCAGCTCAACGCCCTCGGCGTTGGCAACCGCAAGCGTCTCGCGCATGGCGGAGACAAAACAGCGGCGCTGCTCGGAGCCCGGCTCCGTGGCGCTTCCGTAGGTCCCGCCGTAGGCCATGCAGGTCTGGTTGATGCCGTCGTTGAGCATGAGTTTGGCCCACATGCGGTGCGCAATATCGCGCTCGACGGTATGGGCGATGCCGCAGCGCGTGTAGAGCCCGTCGATAGCGGCGACGGTCGCGGGGTCCGTGCCGGCCGCCGCGCCAAAGCGGATCTCGCCCGCATTGGTAAAGGTGAGCGCGCCGTTGAGGAACACGGCGTCCATGCCCTGGCAGATACCCAGGACGGTATACTCCCAGCCAAAGCGTTCGGCAATCTTTTGCTCGCTCGTAATGCCGTTGCATAGCGAGGCGATGAGCGTGTTGGGTCCCACGACGCGCTCCATAGTCTTGAGTGCTTGGTCGAGACCGGTGGTCTTGACTGTCAGGATGACCAGATCGGCGGGCGTTGCCTCGCTGGCGCGGACGGACGTGAGATCGCAGGGCTTGCCGTTGACAGTGAGCGCATCGCCCGCGTGACGCTCAAAACGGGTGTCATCCATGATGTATTCGACGGCGTCGTTGCCGAGCGCCCGGGCGATCATGCTGCCGTAGAGCAGGCCGACGCCGCCCTTGCCGATAAAGGCGACCTTGTTGATCTGCATGTGAATCATCTCCCCATGTAAAAGGCGCCCGCGTAAGGGGCGCCTGATGGATTGTATGCTGCCAGGGTGATTGGTGGGTGCGCGGGGCGGCTGTTATAAAAAAGAAACGTTTGCCTGGACGCTACGCTGCAGGGCAGACCGCAAAGACATGCGCGTGGTCATGCCCGGCTCCTTTCATCGGGCTTTTTGCTGATGTTAAAGCGGTGCCGTGACAGCTCGATTTCTGCTGCGTTACGATACGTTCTCGATTGCGATTCCACGATGTTTCGGCTGCGTGACCATTGTGTTTCGCCTTGCCGGGGCGCTGATGGCGAAGGGAGGGGCCGTGCAATATCGCGTTGACCCCAAAAGCGGCAACCGTATCTCGGCGTTGGGTCTGGGCTGCATGAGGTTTCCCGGTGCGCCGGGACGTCCGGATGCGAAGACAGCCGATGCCATCATTTCCCGTGCGGTGGAGCAGGGGATTAATTATCTGGACACGGCCTATCTCTATCCCGGCAACGAGGCTTGCGTGGGCGCTTCGCTTGAACGCCTGGGCTTGCGCGACCAGGTTTTGCTCGCAACCAAGCTGCCGCATGCTTCGTGCAAATGCGCGGAGGATTTCGATCGGTTCTTCGACGAGCAACTGCGCCGCCTACGGACTGACCATATCGACTATTACCTCATGCACAACATTACCTCGCCCGCCCAGTGGGAACGTGTGGTGGCGTTGGGCATCGAGGACTGGATCGCGCAGCAAAAGGCTGCAGGGCGTATTCGTCAGATAGGCTTTTCGTACCACGGCAGCGCGGCGGACTTCCTTACGATGCTCGCTGCGTATGAGTGGGACTTTTGCCAGATACAGTACAACTATGCCGGCGAGCGTTACCAAGCGGGAACGGCAGGACTCATGGCGGCTGCGGAGCGCGGGCTCGCGGTGTTTGTGATGGAGCCGCTGCTGGGCGGGCGTTTAGCGGGCAAGCTGCCGCCACGGGCCCGCGCTGTGCTCGATAGTGCCCGTGACCCGCATTTGCGCACTCCTGCCGCCTGGGGTCTTTCGTGGGTGTGGAATCATCCTCAGGTGACGATGCTGCTTTCGGGTATGACCGATACCGCGCAGGTGGACGAGAATTCGTCACTGGCAGACCTCGCGTTGCCGAATTCGATGACGGCCAACCAGCTCGACACGATTGCGCGCGTGTTGATGGAGTTTGAGAAATCGAACCGTGTGCCCTGCACGGGATGCGGCTACTGCATGCCATGTCCCAAGGGTATTAACATTCCCGGCTGCTTTGCCGCTTACAACGCGAGCTACGCGCACAGCTGGTTTACGGGGCTGTCTCAATACTTTACGGCGAGCGCGGTGCGCACGAGCGAGCCCAAGCTGGTGAGCAATTGCGTCAAGTGCGGCAAATGCGCGCGCCACTGCCCACAGCACATCGATATTCCCGAGCGTCTCGACGATGTGCGCCGACGTTTCCAGCCTGGTCCCGTGACGGCGGTGCTTAAGGCCTTCGGCAAAACGCGCTCCTCATGACCCTTTTATAACTTGCGGTGGAATAGTTCCTGTTTGCGGCAGAATAGGGGCCAAACAGGAACTATTCCACCGCAACTGAAGGGGGCTGTCGTGGGTCATCGGGATTCATGTGATGATTTGCGTGAGGTTTGTTGGGGCGTTTTGGGCGCTGGACACATTTCGCATCGATTTGCATCGTCGCTCAAGGAGGTGGACGGGGCACGGCTTGTGGCTGCCGCCGGCCGCACTCCTTCGCATGTTGAGGAGTTTTGCAGGGCGTTTTCGATTGATGCCGCGCACAGTTATGCCACGGCTGACGATAGCGGCGATGTGGCTTATGATGCGCTGATTGCCGACCCCGATGTCGACGCAATCTACTTGGCTCTTCCACATGGCATGCATGCGCATTGGGTCTGTCGGGCACTGCGCGCGGGAAAGGCCGTGCTGTGCGAAAAGCCGGCCGTTTTGAGTGAGGAAGAGGCTCTCTCGATTGCCTCCACCTCTCGTGAGCGCGGCGTGCTGTTTATGGAGGCGATGAAGAATCGGTTTTGCCCGATGCGCACTCGCGTGAAGGACTTGCTTGCGTCGGGTGAGCTTGGCCGTATTGTCTCGATTGAAAGCGTGCAAAAGCTCGATTACGGCGAGCCTCCTTCGGGCTATCTGCTTGATTCGTTGCAGGGCGGCTGTCTATATGACATGGGCTGCTATGCGGTCGGTTGGTTTGAGGATTTGCTCGCGGGCGCGTGCGAGGTTTCATCCCGTGAAGTTCGCTGGCGTGACGTATCAGGCGGCCGCGTCGATTGGGCCGACGAGATCCGTATGAGCGTCGGCGGTATACCCATTCATATGGTGTGCGACGGCAAAGCAACATATGAAAGCCGCTTAACGATTGTCTGTGAGCGAGGCTCGTTGGAAATCGAGCGTCTCCATCGCCCCGAGCTCGCCCATGTGAAGTATTCCGACGGTCGAACGCTCGAAATAAATGCCCCGTTTGAGATCGATGATTTCTACGGCGAAATCCAGCATGCGACCCAGCTCATCCGGGCGGGGAAACTCGAGAGTCCCGTCATGCCCCTTGCCGCCACGCAGCGCTGCGCGCGCATTATCGATGCGATTCGCTTGAAACTTTAGTGCGTGGGGGCATGGCGCCAGCGCCCGGAATGCCTTGGAGGCCTTTGCCCCTGATGCCCCTTTTATAACTTGCGGTGGAATACGGTCTGTTTGCGCCAAAATAGGGCACCAATAGACCGTATTTCACCGCAACTGATGAGGAGGGAGCTGGAGATGCTGACGATCGGGTGTCATCTTTCGACGACGAAGGGCTATCGGGCAATGGGGGAGACGGCGTTGTCCATTGGCGCCAATACCTTTGCGTTCTTTACGCGCAACCCGCGCGGTGGCAAGGCAAAAGAACTTGACATGGATGACGTGGCAGCTCTGCGCGAGCTTATGTCGCAAAACGACTTTGGACCGCTGGTGGCGCATGCCCCGTATACCTACAACCCCTGTTCTGCCAAAGAGCGGGCGCGCGAGTTCGCCTTGGAGGCTATGGCAGAGGACCTGCGGCGCATGGAGGCGCTGCCCGGCAACTACTACAACTTCCATCCCGGTGCGCATGTGGGGCAGGGCTCCGACGCCGGCATTCAGATGATTGTCGACGCCCTGTGTCAGGTGATGTTTGAGGGCCAGCAGACGACGGTGCTGCTCGAGACCATGTCGGGCAAGGGCACCGAGGTGGGCCGCAGCTTTGAGGAACTGGCGCTCATCATTGAGGGTGTTGCCGGCAAACGCCCCGAGCTGTCGGCCAAGCTGGGCGTTTGCCTAGACACCTGCCATGTGAGCGATGCCGGCTACGACATCATCCATGATCTGGACGGCGTACTCGACGAGTTCGACCGCGTGGTGGGTATCGATCGCTTGCATGCCGTGCACATCAACGATTCGAAGAACCCTTGTGGCGCCCATAAAGATCGTCACGAGTGCATCGGCAAGGGATACCTTGGCAGCGAGGAATTTGGTGGCGGTATGCAGGCTATGCAGAATATTGTATCGAATGGCCACTTGCGTTCGCTGCCGTTTATTTTGGAGACTCCGAACGAACTTGCAGGTTATGCAGCTGAAATTAGACTATTAAGGTCATTGCAGCAGTAATGACTGTCACAAAGTAGAGTATTCCATTCACGTTATGGGTTTGTTTCAATCAGTTTTCTCATTGCAGATTCGTAATTCCGGGTGCATAATAGCCAACAGTTTTTGCAGACCTCTGAATCAAACGAGGTCACCGGAAGGAGACTGATTATGAAGCTGAAGAAGCTTGGCGCATTTGCCGCCACGGGTGCTATGGCACTCGCCCTTGCTCTGACGGGCTGCGGTTCGTCCAACGCCACCTCTGGTTCTGATGCCGGTTCCAGCAGCTCTGACGACGCTAAGGTCGAGAAGGTCGACGGCTCCAAGGAGTACGCGCTCGTCAAGGACGGCACGCTGACCGTCGGCACCTCTGCCGAGTACGCGCCGTTTGAGTACAAGGATGACAACGGCGACTACCAGGGCTTTGACCTTGAGCTCATCAAGGCTATCGGTGACAAGCTGGGTCTGGATGTCGAGTACGTCAACAATGACTTTGACACGCTGGTTCCGGGCGTCGCTTCGGGCGCCAAGTATGACGTTTCCATCGCGGCTATCACCGACACGCCCGAGCGTGAGAAGGAAGTCACTTTCTCTGATTCCTACTACATGGACGATCAGGCTATCGTGACCAAGGTCGATAACACCGACATCACGGCCGACAACTACAGCGAGAAGCTCAACAACGCCGACGCTACCATCATCGTCCAGTCTGGCTCGACCGCCGAGGCCTTTGCCCAGGAGAACTTCCCCAAGGCCAAGATCGTCCCCTACAAGGACGCCACCGAGTGCTTCAGCGCCCTGCAGTCCGATAAGGGCGACGCCGTAGTCACCAACCGCTCCGTTGCCAGCCAGTTGACCGCCGAGCAGTTCAACACCTGCCAGACCATCAAGCAGATCAGCACCGGCGAGGAGTACGCCATCGCCATCAACCAGGGTAACACCAAGCTCAAGGAAGACATCAACCAGGCCATCAAGGACCTGACCGACGACGGTACCATTGACGCCCTCATGGCTAAGTACAACATCAAGTAAAATAACTACTTGATTGCGCGCGGGCCCTTTCCGTTTTGGCGGAGAGGGCCTTTGCGCTTCTCTTGACGGAGAGTATTTCCGTCTCGTTTTGCCGGCAACTTCTACGATAGGAGCCACCTTGTCTCGACTGAACAAAGGGGCCGCGGAGCAGCGTTTTCCACTGCCCGCCTTGCTCCAAAAGCTAGCCTGCGCCATGGCCGTGGCGCTCGCGCTGGTGTGCGCAGGGGCATATGCGCCCACGACCGCCCAGGCGCTTGAGACCGCAAAGATTACCGCCCGACCCAACACTGGTTCGGGCAGCGCTGTGGTCGGCGGTACCGAGACGCGCATTACCTGGGAGGTCCAGGCCGATGCCGACGAGGAGCTGAGCGGTCTTTCGCTGACGTTTGTCGACGGCACGACGTTTGGTACCGATGACACGCGATTGACGATGCTCTCGGGCGAGGACCTCATGGATCGTACGCCCATGAAGCCCACGTGCAAGGCTGACGGCCAGACGCTCAAGATCGACTTTGGCGAGACGGCGCCTGCCGGCGGCTTTTTCCGTGTCGAGGTTTACGGCGTGACCTTCCCCGTCGAGGGCGGCGATGAGGCCTTTAGCGGCACCTGCACTTTGGCCGATGGCTCGACCAAGAAGATCTCCAAGATTCCGTCGGTGGAGATCAAGGGCGTGACGGCATTCGATAACTTCCTGGCCGATCTTAAGGAGCAGCCGTGGGTCGAGGCCTGGAACTCCAATATGTTCCTGCGCCTGTTCTTAAACCCGGTCATTTTGGTCCAAAGCCTGCCGATCGTCTTTAAGGGCTTCCTTATGTCGCTCTCGATCGTGCTTGTGGCGTTTCCGCTGGCAATTCCCTTTGGCTTTGCCTTGTCGCTCATGCGCATCTCCAAGTCGCGCATCCTGCGCTGCCTCGCCGGCATCTATGTGAATATCATCCGCGGTACGCCGGCGTTCCTGCAGATCTATATCGCGTTCTTCGGTCTGCCGTTGGCCGGCGTCAAGGTTGATGACTACGTGCTTGGCGTTATCGTCATGGCCATGAACTCGTCTGCGTACCTGTGCGAGATTTTCCGTGCCGGTATTCAGTCGATCCCCAAGGGCCAGAACGAGGCTGCTCGCTCGCTGGGCATGAATGCCTTCCAGACACTGCTCTACGTTATGATTCCGCAGACGTTCCGCAATGTTTTGCCTACGCTGACCAGCGAGTTTATCTTGCTTTACAAGGATACGTCGCTGCTTGCGGCCGTGGGCGTGGTCGAGATCGTCATGAACGCCCGCACCATCGTGGCCACGACGGGCTCCATTACACCGTACGTGGTTGCCGCCCTGTTCTATCTGGTCATCACCCTGCCGCTCGCTCGCTTGGTGAGCGGTCTTGAGGCGAGGCTTTTGGGCACGGCCGAGACCAAGAAGAAGCGTCCCGCCAAGAGCGCCGGACAGGTTGTCGCGACGCCTGCCGACCATATCGCTGGTCTGTAAGGAGGTCCTATCATGAGCGAAACCAATAACTCGAACGAGGTCGTCGTCAGCATCAAGAACCTCCAGAAGGCCTTTGGCGACAACGTGGTCCTGCGCGATATCGATCTGGATGTGCATAAGGGCGAGGTCGTTGTGGTCTTGGGCCCCTCGGGCTCGGGCAAGTCGACGATGCTTCGCTGCATCAATCGTCTGGAGCATCCCACGAGCGGCTCGATTATCGTCGAGGGTGTGGACGTGTGCGCCAAGGGCGTCGACCTTAACAAGGTGCGCACGCATCTGGGTATGGTGTTCCAGCAGTTCAATTTGTTCCCGCACCTCTCAGTCAAAAAGAACGTCATGCTCGCGCAGCAGAAGGTGCTCAAGCGCAGCAAGGAAGAGGCCGAGAAGATCGCCGTCGAGGAGCTGACCAAGGTCGGTCTTGCCGAGCGTATCGACTTTATGCCGAGTCAGCTTTCGGGCGGCCAGCAGCAGCGCGTTGCCATCGCCCGCGCCCTGTCGATGAACCCGCACGTCATGCTCTTTGACGAGGCTACCTCGGCGCTCGACCCTGAGCTCGTGCGCGACGTCTTGGGCGTCATGCGCGACCTGGCGCGCGACGGTATGACCATGATCGTCGTGACGCACGAGATGGGCTTTGCTCGCGATGTCGCCGACCGCGTCGTCTTTATGGACGGCGGCGTCATTGTGGAAGAGGGTACGCCGAGCGAGGTCTTCGACCACCCCAAGAGCGAGCGCACCAAGGCGTTCTTGGGCAATATCTCGTAGCCGCTTTATATGACCGACATAGCAGAAAACGGGAGCCGGATGTGATCCGGCTCCCGTTTTTGTTGGGACGCGAATGTGTTTTGGTGCAGAGCGTGTTACGGGCGGAGCTCATTGCCGCTAGACGAGCTCGGCTCCAAGGGCGCGGCAGGCCGCCTCGCCCTCATCGTCGGGTGCATCGTAGCAAATGACGGAATCGACGACGTTGACACCTGCCTCGTCGGCATCGGCCTTCCAGTTGTCCATCCACTCGCCCTCGGCCCACGAATAAGAGCCAAAGAGGACGACCTTCTTGTCGCCGAGGGTTTCCTTGACTTCGTCCCACATCGGTTGGAACTCATCGTATTCAAGCTCCTCGGAGCCCATGGCGGGGCAACCGAAGGCGAAGGCATCATAGTCGGCGGCCCTGTCGGCAGAGAAGTCGGCGCAGGGGATGACTTCGGCCTCGGCGCCCGCGGACGTGGTGCCCTCGGCAACGAGGTTTGCCATGGCCTCGGTGTTGCCCGTGCCGCTCCAATAGACGACGGCGATCTTGCTCATGTTGAGTCCTTTCGGTTGTGCGGCGTGCGGCCGCGGTTTGTACGTTCTATCGGGTCGCCTGGGCAAGTTGCGCCAAGCTGCAGCCCTGCTGATAGATAAAGGTGAGGTGTTGGGTGCAGGCACGGTACGCATCAAACGTCGCAAGCGCCTGCTCGACATTCGTATAGACCTTCCAGGCTCCAAAGATCTTGTAGTTCTCGCCACGCTGGGCGATGAACTCGTATACGTCGTCGTAGGGGTACCCCAGGAAGTAGCCAATTTCGTGTGGAAACTCGCAGGTGCAGCCGTTGTCGCAATGTGCTTGATGGTCCAATGCGCATCGGGTTTGGCCGCATGCGCATTCCGCGGCGTTATTGCTTGCGAGCGTGATGCGCGATGCCAGGTGCACAAGACATGCCGAGAGGTTGCCGGTGTCGTAGCCCTCCTTGGCGAGTGCCGTTTTGGCGCGCGGGTCAGCAAGGTAAGTGGCGAGGCTATTGGGCCGATATGCGTATACGAGCGCCCCGCAGGGGCGCCAGACCAAAACGCTCAGATGGATGCCGAACGGATTAAGCTCGCGGTTGCACCGGGCGATAACGTTGAGCAGGCGTGCTCGGCGATCCTCGATCGCCGCAGTTACGCTTGAGCCGTCTTGATCGACATAGACTCCTGGGTAGGTAAAGAGCGATGCCGGTTTGATGCCCGCGAGCGTGGGGGAGCAGTTGCGCACGACTGCCGCCTGAAACGTTGGGATGTCTATGGTTCGAGTCACGACGCTCCTTACGGATCTAAACTGTTAGCCTAGGAAAACTTATACACGAAAGTAAGCCATGGTCAACAAAAAAGTTTGAAGAGGGAAACTAATTGACCGAACAGACATGATTTTGGGTTAAGATGGGGACACCCCATGGGGGTATCTAGATAGGGCTACTTGAAAGGGGAACGCATGAGTGACTTGCTCAGCCCTGCGAATCTCATCGTGCTGGCCGTCATTGCCGTCGGCATGTTTTTTGGACTGCGTCGCATTGCCGCTTCGACACACGGGAAGAGTTGTTGCAGCGATGGTGCGAGCGGCAAGAAGGCCAAAAAGGTTGTTGTGGTGGATACCGATGCATCACACTATCCCTATAGCGATGAGCTGCTCATCGGCGGCATGAGCTGTGACGGCTGCGCTCAGAACGTGGCCAATGCCCTCAATGCGCTGGATGGCGTGTGGGCAACGGTGACGTATGCGGACCACACGGCACGCGTGCGCTCTAAGCAGCCGGTGGATCGTGATGTCCTCGAGACGGCCGTGAAAGACGCGGGCTACTACGTCATGACGCTGTAAGCGTCGCTCTGGATGCGCTTCCTTGGCTAGGCTCGTCCGCGCAGTTCGATGTCTTGGATGTCGTCGAAGTCGATGGCGATGTCTCGGAGCTTGAGGAGCTTGAAGGCGGGGAGCGCCTCGTCGAGGATGCCGGTGCGGCTGCGATAGCCGTATGTATCGTAATAGGTGACACGAACCAAGTCGCCACGTTTGAGACCCTCGAGTTTTTTAGAAAGCACGAGGGCTTTTTCTTCTGTGAGTTCGCATTTTGGCTCGGCGGTGATTTCCTGCTTGCGCACGAGCTCGTAGTATCCCGTGAGGGCGGCAAAGGGCATAAACTGCGCGGCACGGCCGGCACGGACGGTGCCGTTGGCGGTGAGCTTTGGGTCGGCGGAGCGACGTCTTCCCTCGGGGTCCGCTAGGCGTTCAAAAGGTGTCGGTGGTCGCATCGGCTGTTGTTGGGACTTAGGCACGATGTCCTCCTACCTGATCGTTGCGTTCGCGCGCGGTGGCGCCGGCGGTAAAGCTCAGCCCCTTAACCAGCGCGTTCTTGCCGTATTTGCCTTTCACGGCCAGCACGGCGCGTGCCAGGTCGCGCTCGCGCTCATCGGCCTCGATATCGCTGAACAGATCGATGGTGGCAAATTCCTCGGGCATGAGGTTGCCAAATCCCAGATTGATGCGCTTGACCGGTCGTTTGGGATCGACAGTCTGCGCCCAGAGCTCATCGAAATAGCCCATGATCTTCTTGAACGAATTGGTACGCTCGGGCAGCTTTCGCGAGGCGTTGGAGTGCGCAAAGAGTGCGGCATAGCCACCGCGCGGTTTGCCGCCATGCTCTCCCACAAAGATGCCATCGATTGCCTGCGCCTCACGTACCAGACGACGCCGTTCGTCATCGCGCTGGACGGGCTTGGGCGCACGGGGCGCGAGCCCGGGGCCGGCGGTTGCGGTGGGTTCGATACTCGATGTGCTCGAGCGCAGGTGCCCGCATCCGTCCACATACTGCGCTGTACCGCTGGCGTCGAGGCGGCGTATGTCGGCGCGTTCGCTCGCGTAGCCCACAAAGAGCGAGATGCTGTCGCAGACCACGTGCTTATCGACCAAGTCTAAAACGGCGTTGTCGACCATCTCGCGCAAGACGGTATAGGCCTGTTCGTAGGCATAACCCTTCGAGAGTACCTGTCCTGTGGTGGTCGAAGTTGCTTGCGGGCGATAGGCTTGGATATCGGCGATGGTTGTCGGCTCGCGCCCGAAGGCATGGTCGATGAGATATTCGGCATTGACGCCGAGCTCGTCGTAAAGCAGGTTTTCGTCGAGCGCCGCGACGCCCATCAGATCGTAGACGCCGTATTTCTCGAGGCGGGCTGCCACGCCGGGACCGATGCCCCAGATATCGGTGATGGGACGATGGGGCCAGATCTCCTTGCGAAAGGTCTCGTCGTCGAGTATGCCGATGCGGCTGGGTACGTGCTTGGCGGTAATGTCGAGCGCTACCTTGGCCTGGAATAGGTTGGGGCCGATGCCGACCGTCGCCGTGATGCCGGTGCGCGCGAGGACCTCGTCGCGCAGCGTGCAGGCGAACCCTTCCGCATCGGTGTGATAGAGGTCCAGATAGGGCGTCACGTCGATAAAGCACTCATCGATGGAGTAGACGTGCACGTCCTGGGGGCTGACGTATTCCAGATAGATACCGTAGATTTTCGCCGACACCTCCATGTAATGCTGCATGCGCGGTACGGCCGTGATGTAGTCGATGCCATCGGGAATTTCGAACAGACGGCAGCGATTGCGTATCCCGAGGTCCTTCATGGCCTGTGTGATGGCGAGGCAGATGGTCGTGCGTCCGCGTGATTCGTCGGCAACGACCAGGTTGGTGGTGAGTGGATCGAGCCCGCGGTCCACGCACTCGACGCTGGCATAAAACGTCTTGAGGTCGATGCAGATGTAGGTGTGCTGCTCGTGCGCCACGCGTCCTCCCATCAAACACATGTTCTTATCGAATACCTGTTCGATAATACCCGCTCGACCAGACACCGTCAAAACCTGTCCCTTTTTGGCGGGTATGGTCGTGCGGCTGCATCGGGTTTTTAACGCAGCCCTAAAGAGCGCGAAACAGCTCGGAAAAGCTCGCTTCGTAGCATGAGCCTAACGATCGATACCGCCTATACGCACGGAAGGGTTGTGGAAAAGATGGTCAATTATGGGTTTGGTATGCCGACGCGCCTTGTTGCGGATGGAGACGTGGCTCGCTGGTGCGGACGATTGGTCGCTCACTACGGTGGCACCAAGGCGCTGGTCGTGTTGGGCGGTGACAAACATACGCACGATGAGCTCGTCTCGGCGGCGCTCGGCTCGCTTGATCGAGCTCTGCTCGAACGCGTGCTTTTTCGCTGCGGCTTGGTCGGGGGCGACGGGGGAGACGATTTGGTCGATGAGGCCGTAGCCCTGGCGACCGACGAAGGCGTGGACTTTGTCCTGGCGATTGGCGATGCCGATACTGCCGGCTTTGCGCGCGAGCTCGCGCGTCGCATGGCGGCGCTCGATGCCGGCGAAGACGGCTTTGTGCCTTATGGATGCATTGTCTCGGAGGGCAAGGTGCCTGCTGTCGTGGGCACCGGCGAGGTTCCCGTTTTTGCCATTATCGCGCCCGAACTGCTGGAGGGCATCGGGTCTCCTTTGCGTGAGTTGCTCGGTAGCGTCTGCGCTGCGGCCTAATATCTGCCAGGAAGGGACAGGTTAATTTTGGTAGGTAAAGCGTTTGACCTGCCAAAATTAACCTGTCCCTTTTTGGTCGGTCGCCGTTTAGGGGCGGATTGGCAACGCTCGCTGATTACGGTCTTGACCTGCGCTAGAATAGGGTCATCTGATTATCCGGGCGCATGGAGGTATGCGCCCGTATGTTGAGGAGGACTTTATGGCAACTGTTGCCGCACCTATCGACGCTACGTCGACCGCCGCTTGGAAGGCGCTCGAGGCCCATCAGGAGAAGCTCGAGGCCGAGGGTATCGACCTTAAGGCATGGTTCGCTGCCGATGCGGAGCGCGTGAACAAGCTGAGCTTTGACGCCGGTGACCTGCACTTCGATCTGTCGAAGAACCTGGTGACCGATGAGACCGTCAAGCTGCTGTGCGATCTTGCTCGCGAGGTGAAGCTCGAGGAGCGCCGCGACGCCATGTTCTCTGGCGAGCACATCAACACCACCGAGGACCGCGCTGTCCTGCACACCGCGCTGCGCCGCCCGGCAAGCGAGAAGGGCCAGCTCATCGTCGACGGCCAGGACGTCGTCGCCGACGTGCACGAGGTCCTCGATCGCATGTATGCCTTCGCCGAGCGCGTGCGCTCCGGTGAGTGGAAGGGCGTTACCGGCAAGAAGATCGAGCACCTGGTGTCCATCGGCATCGGCGGCTCCGATCTGGGCCCGGTCATGGCCTACGAGGCCCTGCGTCCCTATGCCGACGCCGGTATCGACTGCCGCTACATCTCCAACATCGATCCCAACGATCAGGCCGAGAAGCTCAAGGGCCTGGATCCCGAGACCACGCTCGTGATCATCGTCTCCAAGACCTTCACCACGCTCGAGACCCTCACCAACGCCCGCGAAGTCAAGACCTGGATGCTCGAGCAGCTCAAGGCTCAGGGCGCCATCGACGGCTCCGATGAGCAGAACGCCGAGGCCGTGGCAAAGCACTTCGTCGCCGTCTCCACCGCACTCGAGAAGGTCGAGGCCTTCGGTATCGACCCCGCCAACGCCTTCGGTTTCTGGAGCTGGGTTGGCGGCCGCTATTCCGTTGACTCCGCCGTGGGCCTGTCGCTGATCGTCGTGCTCGGCCCCGAGCGCTTCCAACAGTTCCTCGAGGGCTTCCACGCCATCGACGAGTACTTCTGCAACACGCCGCTCGAGAACAATGCCGTCGCGCTGATGGGCCTGCTCAACGTCTGGTACGTCAACTTCTTCGGTTCCAAGAGCCACGCCGTGCTGCCGTACTGCCAGTACCTGCACCGTTTCCCGGCCTACCTGCAGCAGCTCACCATGGAGTCCAACGGCAAGCACGTCCGCTGGGACGGCAGCGCCGTGACCTCCGATACCGGTGAGATCTTCTGGGGCGAGCCCGGCACCAACGGCCAGCACGCCTTCTACCAGCTGCTGCACCAGGGCACTGTGGTGGTTCCGGCCGACTTTATCGCTTTCGCCAACACTGCCAACCCTGCGACCGACAGCGGTCAGGACGTGCACGAGCTGTTCCTGGGCAACTTCCTGGCCCAGACCAAGGCGCTCGCCTTTGGCAAGACGGCCGACGAGGTGCGCGCCGAGGGCACGCCCGAGCAGATCGTCCCGGCCCGCTGCTTTGAGGGCAACCGCCCGACGACCTCGATCTTCGGCGACACGTTGACCCCGTTCGCGCTCGGCGAGCTCATCGCCCTGTACGAGCACATTACGTTTGTCGAGGGCACGGTCTGGGGCATCGACTCCTACGACCAGTGGGGCGTCGAGCTGGGCAAGCAGCTTGCCAAGCAGATCACCCCGGCCTTCCACGACGACGCCGCCAAGGCCGAGCAGGACGCTTCGACCCAGGCGCTCATCGAGTTCTATCGCGCGCATCGCAAGTAGTCGCTGCTGTTAACGTATCGCGCCTTATAGTCAGGGGCCCGTATCCTATCGGATGCGGGCCCCTTTGCTTTTGCCGTGGTCCCGGGGCGCACGGCCTTTGTGGAACATCGCCGGGGCGTCGCGCGCTGCGAGAACCCTGCGCCTAGATCTCGGCCTCCGCATGGCCTCGCTGCGCCTCGGGCAGCTCCCCGTAGAGCGGATGGTCTTCGAGCCTAAAGCGCTCGACCTGTTCGGGAGTGCGACCGCGTACAAAGAGCCACGAGCGATCGATCGGCGTCGCCATGAGCGTGCTGGGCAGCGCGTCGGCGCGGTCGGAAAACACCCGGGCACTCTCGGGATCCTGGAACGCCAGCACCAGATGCGTGTCGCAGTTGCCCATGATGGAGCGTGCGCGTGCCTCGCCATAGAGCGCATCGAGCTGGTTGGTCGACTGCAGCAGCAGCGTTGCCCAGATGTTGCGGCTTCGGATAATCGAGAGCACGTTGTCGATCTGGGGGATCTGCAGATTTGCGAAGTCATCGAGCATAAAGCGCACGGGCACGGGCAGGCTGCCGTCGGGCTGCCTATCGGCCTCACGAATGAGGCCCATAAACGCTTGCGTAATAAAGAGGCCGGTCAGCGGATCGAGATTGCGGTCAATATCGCTTACGGTTACAAACAGGGCGCAGGGGGTGTGTCCCATGGAAGCGAAGTCCACCTGATGGCACTCACGATAGAGCTGTGCCGCACCGTCGAATCCCAGACACATGACCTTTTCGGCAAGGATGCCGACGATGCTCGCGTGCATGCGCTCGGCATTTTGCGTAATGGCGTAGCGCCGCCATAGCGAGAGGGCATAGCTTTGGGGGTCGGTCGTGATCAGATCGTCAAACAATCGGGCCGTGGCACCGTCCTGCAGGTGCTCGATCAGCTTGATGACCGAGCTGATCGTCTGCTCGTCGGCGGGTAGCTGTTCGGTGACGTAGGCGATAAGACACGACAGCAGGTTTGCCGCCGCATGATCCCAAAAAGGCTGGTTGTTGTCCTCGATGGGGCAGATGGCCTTTGCCACCGAGAGGATGTCCTGCTGGTTGGGCCTGCCGTCCGCCTTGCGGCGAATGTGCCTCAGGGGGTTGTAGCCGCAGCGCTCGATGCCGGGCGCAAGGGCCGGGACGGTGTTGAGGTCGGCGAAGTTGAGACATTGCACGCGGTAACCGTGGGCTGCCAGCACGGGTCCCACTTCGCGACAGAGCGTGCCTTTGGTGTCGAGCACGATGTAGCTTGCGTTCATTTGCAGCAGGTTGGGCTTGAGGACGTTTCGGGTCTTGCCGGCTCCCGAGGGGCCGATCACAAGTGCGTTGTTGTTGAGTCCCGTTTGGCGGGTGTCGCAGGAAAGCGTTCGATCCTTGGCGAGGATGGTGGACGATGCGGACTTAGATGCGGCGAGGCGGCTGGCGAGGTTAGACATGGGCGACCTCCTTGGTGGTCGAGAGGATTTCGTGGGCAAAGCCGAGCTCGACGGCGCGCTCGGCCGAAAGGTAGGTGTCTTTTGCAGTGAGGGACTGGATGCGCTTGGGCGTGAGGCCGCTGCGGTCCGAGAGGATTTGCGTGAGGGTCTTGCGGGTCTGCATGAGACGCCGGCTGGTTTCTTGCAGCGCAAGTGCCGAGCCGCCTGCCCCCTGGGGGATCAGCGGGTCGTGAATCATGAGCTCTGCATGGGGCGCCATACGGCGATCGTCGCCGCCCATAAAGATCACGGCGCCCATGGACGCGGCGAATTCCAGACAGACGGTGCGGATGGGGCACGATGCGAGGCGCATGGCGTCATAGATCGCAAGGCCCGATCGCACGCTTCCGCCGGCGCTGGCGACAAATATGGTGATGGGGCGGCTGGGGTCGGTGGCATCGAGCAGGCGGATCTGCTGGCATAGGTCGTGGGCCATCGGGGTTTCGATGTTTCCCATGACGGAGAGCTCGCGACGGGCGAGCATCTCATCGTAAATGCTGGTGAGCGTGATGCCTCGGGCGGATTCACGCATGGTGAGGGGGCTGATGATGGGGGAATGATTGGTGTCCATGAGGACTCCTTTCTGTTGGTTGTGTTGTGGAATAGGATTGTTGCCCGCGGAGGGGCTGGCGGGCTACAGGGTTCGTCCGAGCCTGAGATCGAGCTCGGTTGTGGGGCAGACTGCCTGTTCGTGCGGCTCGCAAGCGCCAAGGGCTCCAAAGCGATAGAGCGTTGCGGCGGGCGTGGTGTAGGCGAGCCGCAGCTGATGCTCGACAGGGGCACATCCGTCATTTTTGTAATGAGCCGCGTAGTACTGCGCGATGCTGGCGTTCATCTCGCTGCCATTGCGATGGCGCTCAAACTGGCGTCTGCAGGTCTCGATGATCTTTGCTACCGACTTGGGTGCCGTCGCGGGAACAAGGGCGAGATAGCCCTCAAATAGCTCGTTGATGCTCAGGAGGCACAGCAGGTCGATTAGCGTCCTTATGGCTGTTCCCTCGGCAGAAAAATGCGCGGTCATGCGGTTATATCGGTTGCGGTCGACGATGGCCGCATGGGGTCTTGGAGTTTTCTGCCCCGTGGTCCCGGGCTTTTGCCGCGCCTGTGTATTGAGCTCGACGTTGCAGCGCTTGAGGCCGTCCAACGGAAGGAACAGTGCGGTGCGCAGGGTGTTCCGCTTGCTTTCGAGTTCATGACGCTCGTCGGGTTCCCATTCGAGCTTGAGTTTCGTGTCGAGCGCCGTAAGCATATGGGCTAGGCAGCCTACGGTAAGAACGTACGAATCGTTGTCGCGTTTTGGGGCATAGGGGTCTGTCAGCTTGCGAATGTCGGGGTCGCCCATGATCTTTGTGCAGCGCTTCAGCAGTTGAGGGTGGTCGGCCAAGATCGTCGCGAGCGGTAGCGACGCGTAGTTCTTGATGGTCGCGGCGGCAAAGGCGGCGTCATATTCGTTTGCATATGCTCGCTCAATGCGGGCATCCAGAATGCTTTTCTTATCGCCGTCTTCAGCGTGGTGGTTTGTCATAGCTTCTCCAATCGGTTGATGTTCGTGCTGTTTGTTGATGTGTTGGTTGTCGTGAGTGATGTGCTTGCCGTGGGTGATGTGCTGACGTTGGGGTGCTATGCGGTTTTCAATGAGCCCGTGAGGCAGTTGCTGCAGGGGCGGGATGGAACGGCCCATGCAAGGCGGAAGGCATCGTGCTCAAAATCGAGACAGCAATGCCCCGGGTGCCTCACATGTGGCAGTTACCTCATTAAGTTGTCATTGCGTTTGGGGCTGTACTTTGCCGATCTTCTTTCTCTTACACGCTAAAAACTGAAACTTCATATGCTCGATCTACTTAAAACCGCAACGGCGGTCTTTTATCAACTTATATGTCGGAACGCGTCTTTGCAAGTACTTTTTTGCCTTTGTTTCAAATGGGGTGGTTTTGCAACCGTCACGCGCCACGCTATGCGAACGTGCCCCGGCTCGGATAAGATGGTGCGATCGAGTTCTACCGCGCTCACCGCAAGTGGTCTTTGCTGCTGAGATAGGTCATGGCCGAAAGGGGCCCGCATCCCAACAGATACGGGCCCCTTGCTATTTAAATGGGCATGAGGGTGTATTGAGGGGGGATGCCTTGCTGTCGGCATCCGCATGCGGTGCCATTCGCTGTCCGTAAATATACGTTTACGGCTAATTTCATACCACTTGTCGGAATGCGGACGCTGTCCTTGCATGCCGGGCGTACATTGAACGTGGTTTTTCGCGTGAAACCACGAATCGGTTGTCAGCTCCGAACAAGGAGGCCCAGCATGACGCTTGCCAAACCCATCAATAAATACATCGACTATATCGATGCCCCCGAGGACACGTTTGAGCAGTATGTCGAGAAGGCGTTAAAGTACAACTTTCGCTGCGTATTTGCGAACCTGCAGGAGTACGAGACGGGCCGCGCCATGCTCGAGGGCTCTGACATCATCCTTGCCGGCGCTATCGACTTTCCCCAGGGCACTATGACGCTTGAGGAGAAGCTTGCGAGGTTTGAGGAATACGCTGCGTGTGGCTTTACCGAGATTGACTACGTTTTGAATCAGGAGTCGGTTGAGAACCGCGATTTTGATGCCATCGAGCGCGAGATGACTACCATTGCTGATTTTTGTCGCGCGCATGGCATCACTGACAAGGTGATCGTCGAGATGTGCAAACTGGACGGCGACGACGCCGCCAAGCGCCGTGTATGCGAGATCGCGCTGGAGGCCAAGCCGGGATTCCTTAAGACATCGACTGGCAGAAGCTTTGGCGGTGCTAAGCTCGAGGACGTGCGGCTGATGCACGAGGTGCTCGGCGATGCCGTGGCAATCAAGGCGGCGGGCGGTATCCATAATTACGAAGAGGCTTGCGCATTCATCGAGGCCGGCGCCAGCGCGTTAGGTGCATCGGCGGGCATCGCGATCGTCGAGGGCACACCGACGGATGAGCGTCGCTAGCAGACGTATTTGACCTGAGCGATAAAGCTTCACGACCACACGCCGTTCATGTTCGGGACAATATGACATTTTTCCCGTTGTAAACGGAGTCGCGATGGGTGTTCTGTATGATGGCTCAGACAAGGTTGTTCAATGACAGGGAGGCATATATGGCAATCAAAGCCATCGCGATGGATATCGACGGTACGCTCACCAACGATCAGAAAGTGATTAGCCCGCGTACGCGCGAGAAGCTGCTCGCGGCGCAGGAGTCGGGCATTAAGCTCATTTTGGCTTCGGGCCGTCCCGCATGGGGGCTGCACGCCTTGGCGCAAGAGCTCGACCTTCAAAACCATGACGGTCTGCTGGTGGCCTTTAACGGCGCACACGTCGTCGATGCCCAGACCGACGAGGTGCTGTTCGATCAGGCTATGCCTGCCGACGAATTGCATCGCCTGATTGATCACCTGCGTAATTTTGACGTGATCCCTATGATTTCGCTCGGTCGCGATTTGCACGTCGAGGACTCGTACCATTGCATGATCACGCTGCCTGACGGCTCGCAGAAGAATATCGTCAAGTATGAGCGCGACGCGTGCGATCTTAAGATTCGCGAGGTGGAGAGCCTGCATGAGGTCGCTGATGCTTATCCCGTGGACAAGCTGCTGACGGCGGGCGATCCGGCCTACCTGCAGGCGCATTACGAGGAGATGTATGCGCCCTTTAAGCAGACGCTTTCGGGCATGTTTACGGCCGACTGGTACTTTGAGTACACGGCGCCCGGTATCGACAAGGCCCGCGCACTCGAGGGTGCCCTGCCCAAGCTCGGCATCGATGCCAGTGAGGTCGTATCGTTTGGCGACGGCCAGAACGACAAGTCCATGATTGAGTGGGCCGGCACCGGTGTTGCCATGGGTAACGCCGTCGAAGAGGTTAAGGCTGTAGCCCAGATGGTGACCGCCGATAACAACGAAGATGGCATTGCGGTGACGCTGGATAAGCTGCTGGGTTAGAATCGCCGATTAATGCATGGCTCGGGCGCCTGCTTGCGGGCGTCCTTTTGTTAGGGAGGGTGCCGTGTCCGCATTTCCGTTCGACGCCGTTATCTTTGACATGGACGGCGTCATTGTCGATACCGAGTATTACTACTTGGGCGAGACTGCCGCGTTTGCCAAGGAGCTTGGGCTTAATCTGACTCAAGAGGAGTTGAATGGGCAGGTCGGTACCTCGCATCAGTTCTTCCTGCATATGCTGGTCGATTGGTTTGAGCGCGCCGGTAAGGGGCACTTCACTGGCGAGGAAGCGTTGGCCCGTTGGAACGAGTGGGCGCATAAGCGTCCGCGTGACTATCAGGCTTTGATTAACCCAGGCGCCGTGGATACGATTCGAGAGCTGCCGCGCCGTGGCGTTCGCGTGGCGCTTGCCAGCTCGTCTCCCATGGTTAGCATCGAGGAAGTGCTCAACGCATGCGGGCTGTCTGATGCCTTTGAGTATGTGGTGAGCGGCGAGCAGTTTAAGGAGAGCAAACCCGAGCCCGACATCTACCTGCATGCGCTGGACCTGCTGGGGCTGCCCGCGAATCGCTGCTGCTGCGTTGAGGATTCCGTTCCGGGCATTACCGCGGGTAAGCGAGCCGGCCTGACGGTTATTGCCAAGCGCGAGGAGCGCTTTGGCTTTAGCCAGGATGCCGCGGACAAGATTATCGACCAGCTGCCGGAGCTGCTGGAACTCGCGTAGATTCTGGGCGGCATTGTTGTCACAACAGTGGTTCCGTTGGCATAAGAGAGGGGCGCGCTATGGCATTTAACGTGAGCGCACTGGGGTTTGGCGACAACGTCGTCGACCGCTACGAGCATATTCGCACGATGTATCCGGGTGGCAATGCGGTGAACTTTGCCGTGTATGCCAAGAAATGCGGAGCCGCGCGCTCCGCGTATATGGGCATCTTTGGTAATGACGCTGCTGCCGAGCACGTGATTGCGAGTCTTGAGGATGAGGACGTTGAACTAGCCAAATGCAAGCAGCTCATCGGTGAGAATGGTGCTGCGCGCGTGACCGTCGTTAACGGCGACCGTGTTTTCCTTGGCTCCAATGAGGGTGGCATCCGTGGTGATACTCGCTATGTGCTCGATCGCTTTGACCTTGCGTACATGAAGCAGTTCGACGTAGTCCACTCGGGCAACTATTGCTTTACCGAGCGCGAACTTCCCAAGTTGAAGGCCGCGGGCATCACGGTTTCGTTTGACTTCTCGGACGATTCGACCGACGAGTACTACGAGCAGATTGCTCCCTACGTTGACTTCGCGTTCTTTAGCGCGGCAGACGCCGCGAGTGAGGATGAGATTCGCGAGCGTCTGGCATGGGTGAGGAGCCTAGGTCCGCGTTTCGTATCGGCAACGGCTGGCGCTGAGGGCTGCATTGCCTATGATGGCGATCGTTATTACCGCCAACTGGCTAAGCCGGTAACGGATATGAAGGACACCATGGGTGCGGGCGACTCATTCCTGACTTCGTTCCTGATGTGTTATCTCGATTCCGTCAAGCGTGGCGAGGATGGTGCCGAGGCCATCGAGCGTGCACTCGACTTTGCGGCGGGGTTTGCTTCGACCGTATGCGGCATGGAAGGCTCCTGGGGCCATGGAGTGCCGATTTCCGAATAGGTGAGCAGTCCCGGGGAGTCGAATTGTCGCCCCCCGGGACTCCATGGACAAAAAATGCTAAATATGAGTACTGTCACTAATTTAGTAACAGCGAAATTAAGCTATTGAGGGCCTAGTTGGGTGTCTGCGAGTGATTAAAACCTGCTAAAAATGGTAGCGCGCAGAGATGTGGTGTAAGAGGCGGGGCATGCCCCGCCTCTTCTCTTTCTTGAAAGGGAGGGGACACCGCCTAGAATTCGTCGTTGGAGTAATGAAGGTGACGAATGGAAG
>DBFPAR010000022.1:0-20234 GCA_048362915.1 Collinsella sp. | reverse complement strand
GAGGGGATGTAGGAATGCGATAGGAAAGTCATAGATGCGGGCGTGTTGGCTAAAATGGGTCGGCCGGGATTGGTCAATCTCGGCCGACTATATTTGGCTAAATTATTCCGGCGCTAACACCGGGCATAAATGACTCATTTGCGCCAGACGATTTAATTCTTTTTGGTATTGAGCTTTTATTTAAAGAAAATAAAACGAATAACAAGGGCGACTGCTATGGCTGCAATGATCAAAAGCAGGATTGTCAGTCGATGCTGCTTGCGTCGTTTACTTGATGAAACGAAGATTGATTTTCCCTGTTTTGGCGTTTCGAGATAGCGAGCCGAATGCGTCAAGGTTTGCTTTGGTCGAGGACCTCTTTGTTGATGAGCGGCGGATGCTTTCATCGGCTCATCACTAGCTGCGCTGTTTTTAGATAATGGTGCGTCTTTCAGATATACAGGGTCTCCCGAGGCGACGCCCATATGTTTACGTCCCGTTTGGGCATCCTCGAGCGTTTGATATCGATTTCTCGTCACATACTCGGGCTCCGGATCATTAATGGGCTCTTGCGAGATGTGGGGGCGATGGAACCGTGGCGGCTGCGTGGAAGTATCTTCCCCCTGCGTCGGCATAAACATATTGTTCTGGTTTTGGTCGTCCATGATGCCCTTTAGCTCGTTACCAACAACGTGTACGCGCTCATTGTAAGCCCCTTGTTATTTGTAGCTGGGGACATACTCGGTATTTAAGCTCTGGTTCAAAGAACCTTAACCTTCCTAAAACCTGAGTCATACGCACTTAGATATGCTTATAGTACTGGACTCAAAAAACTTTATAGTCGATGTATATATGAGCACTGGGTGGGCATATATAAGAGCGTCAAAAGAAGTCCCAGTCACCTGGAAGATGACTCGGCAGTCCTATAAAGGAGTGGTAAACATGGCAAGCATGGTTCCTTATCGTTCGGTTTTTGGCGTTCGTCCCTCTGCAAGCTCGCTGTTCGATCTGTTTGATGATATGAGCGACCTAGCGAACAGCTCGATTGCCTCTAAGGCGTTCCCCGTTGACGTTGAGGACAAGGGCGATGGCTATGAGGTCAAGGCTTATCTGACCGGCGTCGCCAAGGACGATATCGATGTCGAGCTTAACGAGGGTCGTCTGTCCATTAGCGTGAATGTCGAGGAAGACGAGGAGAACGAGGGCAAGAACTTCCTGCAGAAGGAGTTCAGCTCGTACAGCGCGACGCGTGGCGTGTATCTTAAGGACGCTTCGAGCGAGGGTCTCTCGGCTAAGTACGCTGACGGCATCCTGACCGTTACGGTTCCCAAGATCGTCGAGAAGAAGAACGTTACGAAGATCTCCATCGAATAACTTCGTTGGTGTTCTTCGCTATTAAAAGACAACAAAAGGGGCTGGGAAGCGATTCCCGGCCCCTTTTGCTGTTTAGGACAGTCTATTGAATGGTTGCTGGCCGATACTGGCTTGCGGGGCGTATCGAGAGTTTTCGCGATCCTTGGAGAAGGGTGGCGGAGCTGCCGAGCTCGTCATCCAGGGTTGCGGCTAGAGCTTTGGCATAGCTTTTGACGGTAAGGCTCGGACGATTGTTGTCTTGGCTGATATGCATGGCAATGAGCTGTTCGGTGCGATCGGTAACAAGTTCGCGCGCGGCTTCGGCGGCTTGGCCGTTGGAGAGGTGTCCCCTTGCAGACAGGATGCGCTCCTGAAGAAAGCGGGGATATTCTCCCTCGCGCAGCATGGTCGCATCGTGGTTGCTTTCGAGCGCGAGGACTCGACAATCTTTGAGGGTGTTCATGGCTTGGCTCGATAGCTCTCCGGTGTCGGTGGCAAAGCCGATGGAATCATCGAGAGCATTGAATCGATAGCCGACTGGATTGATGACATCGTGTGATGTTGAGTAGGTTTGCACGTGGATGCCGGCAATGGAAAGGGTGTCACCGGGATCGAATTCCTCGACAGGCAGATGCGAAAGATTTTCTTTGTTCGAAAGAGTGCCCCTGCTGGCAAAGAGGGGGCCGTGCCAGTGCTTGCACCAGATATCGAGGCCCTTGATGTGATCGCTATGCTCATGAGTAATGAGAAGAGCCGAGACGTTGTCAGCCGAGAGCCCCAGTTCTGCCATGCGCTTTAATGTCTCGCGGCGAGACAGTCCGTCATCGACCATAATGAGCCCCTGCGGGCCCTCGATGAGCGCGCAGTTGCCTTTAGAGCCACTGCCGAGGATATGAAGGTGCAGACGAGACATAAGATTCCAAAGGATACAATGGGTGCGGACGAATAGAGGAGGAAGCAAATGCCTACGGTATCTCAGCATTATGGACACCATGCCGTGCCTGGGGCAGTCGATGAGACCCGGACGAGACAGCAGGCTGCTCCTGTCGTGCTCATGGTATCAGGCGGCGCGGACTCGACGGCACTGCTTCTTATGGCGTGCACATCAAAGCTGGATATCCAAGACGGACGCGGTGTTGCCCCCATCGCGCGCGAGCGACTGCACGTGCTGCATGTGAACCATCATCTGCGCGGCAAGGCGTCCGATGGCGACGAGGCCTTTGTGCGTGAGCTCTGCGCACAATATGGTCTACCGCTGTGTGTTGAGCATGCCTATTTTGATGATGAATCGGGCAATATCGAGGCGGCTGCCCGCGAGGTGCGCTATGCCGCGGCGCGAAGGTATGTTCGTGAGCTCTGCGCCCAGACGGGGGCACCGCGAACGGCGGCTCGTATCTGCACCGCGCACACGTCTTCGGATCGCGCGGAAACGTTTTTGATGAACGCGATTAAGGGTTCGGGGCCCGCTGGTCTATCGAGCATTCCTCGCCGGAGGAATATCGTGGTGCGTCCCTTGCTCGACCTAACTCATGGCGAGCTCGTGGGCTATCTACAGGTACATGGTCAGCCGTGGCGTGAAGACGAGAGCAATGAGGATATCTCGTATCTGCGAAACTACGTGCGCCATCGGGTAATGCCGGTGGTGGCACAGCGTAATGCGAGCGTGTGCAAGACGATTGGCGCCGCCTGTGAGATCTTGGGTGATGAAGATGCGTTTCTATCCCAGCTGTCGGCACGGGCGTTTCGAAGCTGTTTGCGCAAAGAGGCAGCGGGCGCGCTGGTGCTCGATGCCAGGCGCCTTGCTGCGGCCGAGGTGGTAATCGCGCGGCGCATCGTGCGACTGGCGATCAAACGCATCGATCCGGATGCTCGTCCCGAGATGCGACATGTGGAGCGAGTCCTTTCCTGCGTTGCCGAGGGTGCCGGCTCGGTCACGCTTCCGGCGGGGATTGACGCACGCATTGAGTTTGGCATGCTGGCGTTTAAGGCGCCGGTGGCTCGCGAGGGCCTGGTCGCGGACTGGGTTACCGTGCCCGGTCGTTTGCCGTTGGGCGGGGGACGTATGCTGGTCGCAGAGTCGATGGTCGTTGAGCCGGGATGCGACATCGTGCGCCGCGCCCGTGAGCTCGCGGCTGCCGGGGAAGCGACAGCTTTGGTAGACGCGGCTGCCCTGGGTTTTGCCGACAGCGATAGTGAGCGGATCCTGGCGGGCTCGCGTGGCGAGATCCCTGCCGAGGCGCGATTGGCGCGCCTGTGGGTGGACGGTCCCGCACCGGGAGACGTGATGTGCCCGTTAGGGATGAGTGGCCGAAGCAAGAAAGTATCCGACTTGCTAGGTGAGGCTCGCATTCCCGTTTCCGAGCGCGCCGGCGTGCCCATGGTGAGGACGGCCCCGGGGGGTGCCGTGGTGTGGGTCGCCGGAGTTCGCGCGGACGAGCGTTTTAAGTGCACGGCCGCAACGCGCGTGGCATATCTGCTTCGTGTGGTCGATGCGGAATAGCGTCCCACGCCAGCTATTCTGTGCGACGTTGACGGTATTCCCGCGCTGATGGCGTACGGGCTGGAAAATATTCCCCGTGCGCTGCTAGAATGTGAAGTTCGCGTCCATACGGCGGTGTGTGGGCGATAAGCACAAGAAAGGGTTGTCATGGCTTCTCAACATCCGGATATCGAGAAGGTTCTGTTTACGCAGGAGGATATCGACGGTATCGTCTCTCGCCTGGGCGAGGAGATTACGCGCGACTACGCGGGTAAGGATCTGGTGCTGATCGCGGTCCTACGCGGCGCCGTGGTCTTTATGGGCGACCTGATGCGCAAGATCGAGCTGCCGACCAACATCGATTTCATGGCTGTTTCGAGCTATGGCGACGGTGTGAAGTCCTCGGGTATCGTGCGTATCATTAAGGACCTGGATATCGACATCCGCGGTCGCGACGTGCTGATCGTCGAGGACATTCTGGACTCGGGCCTGACGCTCAAGTATCTGATGAAGAACCTCGAGAGCCGCAAGCCCGCTTCTCTGGAGGTCGCCGCCTTCCTGTGGAAGGACGTTGAGGACCGCGTCTCGGCCATCACGCCCAAGTATGTTGGAACCCATTGCCCCGATGCCTTTGTGGTGGGCTACGGCCTCGACTATGCCGAGCGCTATCGCAACCTTCCGTATCTGGGCATTTTGAAACCGGAGGTTTATTCGTAAGATGCCCGACGACCATAACGATAACAATTCCCAGACTCCCCGGGAGCCTAAGATCCCGGGGATGCCCGGAGGCAAGAAGCCCACGCGTACGGGCTGGCTGTATTTTATTTTGGCTTGCGCGCTTCTGGGCTACGCCTTCTTTAACATGGGCTCCGGCTTTGCCAATTCCAGCAATACCGTTAAGCTCGCGACGAGCGAGATGGTGAGCGCCATCAAGCAGGATCGCGTCGAAGATCTGACCTATACGGTTCAAGACGGAAGCGTGACGGGTCATTACTGGAAGACGAAGAAGGACAAGGGCGATACGAGCGAGCTCAAGAGCTTCTCCTCGACCTATGTCGGCTCCGATTCGCTTGCCGAGCTCATGGCGGAGCACCCCGATACCAAGTACATCGTCAACACCAACGATCCCGATTTTTGGGGCGACTTGGCGATGAGTGTGCTTCCGACGATCGCCCTTATCGCCATCATGTTCTACTTTATGCGCCAGATGATGGGCGCCAACAACAGGAACATGCAGTTTGGCAAGACCAACGCCAAGACCAACGAGGCCACACGCCCCAAGGTCAAGTTTGAAGACGTTGCCGGCGTGGACGAGGCAGTCGAGGAGCTCGAGGAGATCCGTGACTTTTTGAGCGATCCGGATCGCTATCGCAAGCTGGGCGCCAAGATCCCGCGTGGCGTGTTGCTGGTTGGCCCTCCGGGCACCGGTAAAACGCTGCTGGCCAAGGCCGTTGCCGGCGAGGCGGGCGTGCCGTTCTTTAGCATCTCGGGTTCCGACTTTGTCGAGATGTTCGTAGGTGTCGGCGCCAGCCGTGTGCGTGACCTCTTTAAGGAGGCCAAGTCCCAGGCCCCGTCGATCATCTTCATCGATGAGATCGATGCCGTGGGACGTCAGCGCGGAGCCGGCTTGGGCGGCGGCCACGACGAGCGCGAGCAGACGCTCAACCAGCTTGCTGGTCGAGATGGACGGTTTTGAGGAGAGCGAGTCGGTCATCCTGATCGCCGCCACCAACCGCCCCGACATTCTGGATCCGGCGCTGCTGCGTCCCGGCCGTTTTGACCGTCAGGTTACGGTCGACCGTCCGGACGTGAAGGGCCGCGAGCAGATTTTGCGCGTGCATGCCGAGAACAAGCCGATGGACGAGGACGTTAAGTTTGAGAAGCTCGCCCAGATGACCGTTGGCTTTACTGGTGCCGATTTAGCGAACCTGCTCAACGAGTCTGCGCTGCTGGCCGCTCGCCGTCATCGTTCCGTGATCTCGATGGACGAGGTCGAGGAATCGATGGAGCGCGTGATTGCCGGACCGCAGCGCAAGGGTCGCGTGATGACCGAGGCCGAGCGCACCACGATTGCCTACCACGAGAGCGGTCACGCCCTGGTGGGCCACATCCTGGAGCACTCCGATCCGGTTCACAAGATTTCGATCGTCAGCCGAGGTCAGGCTCTGGGCTACACACTGCAGCTTCCGCAGGAGGACCACTTCCTCAAGACCAAGAACGAGATGCTCGACGAGCTTGCCGTGTTCTTGGGCGGTCGCGTTGCCGAGGAGCTCATGTGCGATGACATCACGTCGGGCGCGAGCAACGATCTGGAGCGCGCAACCAAGATGGCGCGCGAGATGGTCACGCGCCTGGGCATGAGCGAGGAGCTGGGCACTCAGGTCTTTGGCGAGGCGCAGCATCAGGTATTCCTGGGCCGCGACTATGCCGATCATCAGGATTACTCCGAGGAGACGGCGCGCCGCATCGATATCGAGGTTCAGCGCATCATGCGCGAAGCCCATCGTCGTGCGGTCGAGATTTTGGATGCCCGTCGCGATCAGCTCGATCTGATGGCGAAGGTGCTGCTTGAGCGCGAGACCGTCGAAGGCGACGCCGTGAACGTCCTGCTCGACAACGAGTGGAATGCCTACCTTGAGCGCGAGGGCGATATCCTGGCGGCCAAGGAGGAGCGCAATGCCAAGGCGGCCGGCATGCCGACCAAGAAGCGCGCGCCTCGTATGAGCGAGGAGGAGCTGGCGGCTGATGCCGCGGCCTTTGCGCAGGCGGCCATGCAGGAGGATGCCGAAGCCGCATCCGATGATGCTGACGATGACCATGCCGTCGTCGATGCCGATGCCGACACCGACAAATAGTCTTTGTGGCGAAAGCCTCCGCGGGGAAACCTGCGGAGGCTTTTTCTTTTGAGCGATATGGGGCCGTCTGTTGATTGGGGACAGACTTAAATGAGCGTTTTCACGCATTTAAGTCTGTCCCCAATCAACATTGCTGCGGCACTTTGCTCGGCTAAAGCGTACAATAGCGCCTATGCGAAAGGGGAACAGATGATCAACGAAACTATGTATGCTCGCGGTGCGGAAAGCTCCATCATCCGTGAGATTTTTAGCTATGGCCTTGAGCGCAAGGCGCAGATCGGTGCGGAAAACGTATTCGATTTTTCGCTGGGCAATCCGAGCGTTCCGGCACCCGCTGCTGTGGCGGAGTCCATTAAGAAGGCCCTGGAGCTGCCGAGCGACCAGCTGCACGGCTACACGCCCGCACCGGGCCTGCCGCAATGTCGTGCCGCTGTGGCCGAATCGCTCAACCGCCGCTTTGGCACGAGCTATGAGGGCAAAGACGTCTTTATGACGGTGGGTGCCGCGGCTTCGCTCACCTGCGCGCTCAACGCCGTTACGAATCCGGGCGACGAGGTTATTGTTATCGCCCCGTACTTTCCGGAGTATCGCGTTTGGATTGAGAAGGCCGGCTGTACGTGTGTTGAGGCGCTCGCCGATGAAGATACATTCCAGCTGAGCGTGGACAACGTGCTCAAGGCGATTACCGATAAGACGACTGCCGTTATCATCGACTCGCCCAACAATCCGACTGGTGCCGTATATACACGCGACACGCTGACGCGACTGGCCAATGCTCTGCGCGAGGCCAACACTCAGCGCGATCCCGAGAATCCGATCATGCTCATCTCGGATGAGCCGTACCGCGAGATCGTGTACGGTGCCGAGGTGCCTTGGGTGCCCTCGATCTACGAGAACACCGTGGTGTGCTACTCGTATTCCAAGTCGCTGTCGCTACCGGGCGAGCGCGTGGGCTGGATCTTGGTTCCCAACACCAATCCGCAGGCTGCCCGTCTGATGCCGGCTGTTGCGGGTGCTGCCCGTACGCTAGGTTTTGTATGCGCACCGGCACTCTTCCAGCGCGTAATCATCGATTGCATCGATGAGCCGAGCGATGTCGAGGCCTATGCGCGCAACCGCACCGCGCTTACCGACGCACTAGCGGAGTACGGCTACACCTATGTTGAGCCGGATGGTGCATTCTACCTGTGGGTGAAGGCGCTGGAACCCGATGCGAATGCGTTTTGCGAGCGTGCAAAGAAGTATGAGTTGCTTGCGGTTCCCTCGGACAGCTTTGGTATGCCGGGTTGGTTCCGCCTGGGCTATTGCGTGAGTTACGAAACGATTATCAATTCGCTACCCGCTTGGAAACAGTTGGCGGACGAGTATCGTTAAAAGTAAAGCGCTCTGCCTACAATGTTTTACGTGAAACGGGGTTTGGTGTTAAGCCAGACCCCGTTGTCATGGACGTTGTGTCTTTGGGATGGAGTGGTTTTACGACTATCGAAGGCTATGCGTACAATGAATATAAGCGACGGCCGTGCCAGATAAGGAGACCTGATGCCCTACCTGCTTTCTTGTGACATTCATACCCATACGATATTCTCTGCGCATGCATATTCGACCATTGAGGAGAATGTGTACTGGGCGGCAGAGCGTGGCCTGCAGGTGCTCGGATCTGCCGACCATCTGAGCTCTATGGTTACGGCTTGCCCCAATGACCTGCGCAGTTACCAATTCTTTATCAACCAGGATATCTGGCCGCGCATTTGGAGCGGCGTGCTGGTGCTGCGTGGTGCCGAGGCCGATATCGTTTCGCTGGACGGAAGCCTGTTTGGCGAGGACACTCCTGTCACGCTCGATATTGCCGGTGATTCGTACAGCCGTCAGCATTCGCTGTTCGATTTGGTTACGCGAAATTTGGATTATTTGGTTGCGAGCGTGCATAATCCGCAGATTGCTGAAGGCGCGACGCTGGCCCAGACGACCGAGATGTATATCAATGCCCTGGAGCACCCCAAGGTGTTCATGCTGGGTCACACGGGGCGTTCGGGCGTGCCGTTCGATATCGACGAGGTGCTGTTGGCAGCTAAGGCCAAGCACAAGATTATCGAGATCAACAACCATAGTCTTGAACACGGTGTCGACACTGAGCATTGGGCCGTATGCCGCAAGATCGCCGAGCGCTGCGCCGAGCTGGGCGTGGGCATTGGCGTGTCAACCGATGCCCACATTGGCATGGCCATTGGCAAGCTCGATCACGCGCGCAAGATGCTCGACGAGATTCACTTCCCGCTAGATTTGATCGTGACGCGCGACCGCGAGACGCTGCTGCGCGAGATGGCGGCAGCCGGCGTGTGCGATCTGCGCAATGGGATGTAGCGGAGTTTATAAACCAAGCGAAGGGGGCGGCCCAGGCGGGTCGCCCCCTTTCTTGTCCCAAAAATCTACTGAGGTCGGTTAGCGGCGTTCGAGGACCGCTACGGTTTCGGTGTGGTCGGTGTGAGGGAACATGTCGACGGGCGTGATCTTGAGCAGGCAATAGCCTCCGTCGAGGAGCTGATGCAGGTCGCGCTCTTGAGTTACGGGGTTGCAGCTGATATAGGTGATGCGGCGCGGCTTAAGCGCGCAGGCAGCTTCGAGGAACTCGGGGGTAGAGCCGGCGCGCGGCGGATCGATGGAAAGGACATCGACCCGCTCGTTGTTATCGGCGGCATCCAGGATGCAATCGGTGGCGTCGTCGGCCATAAACCAGGCGCTGCGGGTGAGGCCGTTGAGCTCGGCATTGCGACGTGCGTCGGCAATGCCCGCCGGGTTGCGCTCCACGCCGAGCAGCATAATGCCGATGCCCTTTTTCTGGGCATCTTTAACTGCGCAAAGACCGATGGTACCGCTGCCACAGTAGGCATCCATGAGCACATCGCCCTGGTGCAAATCCATGCCGTCGATAGCGAGCTGATAGAGCAGCTCGGTCTGTTGCGGGTTGGTCTGGTAGAACGCGGTGGGGGAGATATCGAACTCGCAGCCGAGTAGCTGGTCGCGCATGCACTTGGCGCCATACACGATGCGGGTTTCCTCGCCGAGGATGGCGTTGCCGGGACGTCCGTTGATGTTTTGGGCGACGGTGACGATGCGCGGATCGAGTGCGGCGACAGCCTCAAAGAACTCCTGCGCATGCGGCAAGTCGCGCTGAGCGGTCACGAGCGTGACCATGACCTGGTCGGTACGCCAGCCGCAGCGGACGACGGCATAGCGAAGCAAACCAAGATGCTTGTCCTCATTAAAGGCGGGAATATGCAGCCGCTCAGCTTCGCGTGCGATGCCGTTGAGAATCTGACGGGCACCCGGTGCCTCGACAGGACACTCGGGTACGGCAACGATCTTGTGCGTGCCGCGCTCAAAGAAACCGCAACGGACAGCACCCTCCTTACCGGGAGCAAAGGGAGTGGCGGCCTTATGGCGAAAACCGCGCGGCGCAGGATATTTGCCCGGGTCGCCCAGGGTGACGCCCATACCGCGAATGGGGTCGACGCTAATGCCCTCGCGCTCGCAAAGGGTAGCAAAAAGCTCCTCCATGGCGGCCTGCTTGGCTGCCAACTGCTTCTTATAAGGACGATTGAGCGCCGTACACCCACCGCAAGCTTTCATGATCGAACAAGGAGACTTGGGATCAACGGCCTTGCGCGCAGACGGAACCGGATTCTTATACGGGCGCTTGGAGCGAGTCTGAGATGCCTTATCCTCGCTCCGACGAGAGCCGGGACGCTTGGCCTTAGCCTTGCCCTTGGCCGACTTACCCTTCGCGTCCTGAGACGACTTGGATTTCTGAGAAGATTTTTTCTCCTCTGACCCCTCAGCCGCCTCGATCAAAGCACGACGAGCCTTACGCTCCGCACGAGATTCTGCCATGAATTAACTCCACTAATTTACAAATTGAAATCTGAAAGCATTGTACCGTGCCAAGCTAGCGGACGATATGCAAGCGCCCATTTCATGTCAGTGATAAGTCCAACGACGTTTGCCCGCCGGGTGCCGGGGCAGGGGTTAAGTTTGTCGCGAGTTCCGCACGAACAGGAGGCCACTTAATGTGGCCTCCGTCGTGAGCAGGACTGTAGGGCAGCAAACTTAACCCCTGCCCCGGTGCCCGGCGGGCAACCTATCCCTTGTACTCTATCAAGGTAAAGTGTATGATTCTGAACGTTACACGACTCACTTTACTTAACTAAAGTGCCACCAAGGGGGAATACCATGAATACCGATATGTCTCGTCGTCAGTTTGTTGGTCTAGCCGGCTCGCTCGCCACGGTGCTTGGCCTTGGTCTTGTCGGTTGCGGCGGTGGTGCCGGCAAGGGCTCCGCTGCTGGCTCTGCCGCGGCCAAGGATGTGAAGGGCGCTGCGGAGTCCAAGAAGCTCGTGGTGGGCTTTGATAAGTCCTATCCTCCGTACGGCTTTGTGGGCGACGATGGCGAGTACACCGGCTTTGATCTCGATCTTGCCAAGGCTGTTGCCGATAAGCAGGGCTGGGAGGTCAAATACGAGGCCATCGATTGGGATGCCAAGGACACGCTGCTTAACTCGGGCGCCATCAACTGCATCTGGAACGGCTTTACCATGGAGGGCCGTGAGGACGACTACACGTTCGCCGAGCCGTACATGCTCAACGAGCAGGTGCTGGTGGTCAAGAAGGATGCGGGCATCAAGGGCTGGGACGATCTTGCCGGCAAGACTGTGATTACCCAGACTGATTCCGCTGCGCAGGACGTGCTTGAGGGTGACCAGAAGGATCTGGCAGCGACGTTTGCCACGCTCGACACGATCGGCGAGTACAACACGGCCTTTATGCAGCTCGAGAGCGGCGCGGTCGATGCCGTGGCGTGCGATCTTTCGATTGCCCAGTATCAGCTTGCCGCCAAGCCCGATGCCTATACGCAGCTTGATGAGCCGCTGTCCAGCGAGCACTACGCCGTTGGCTTTAAGAAGGGCGACACCAAGTCGGCCGATGCTGTAGCCGAGTCGCTCAAGGCGCTCTACGAGGACGGCACGGTCAAGGACCTGTGCGACAAGTATTCAAGCTATGGTCTATCTTTCGATAATTGGGTGCTCAAGTAATGTCTATTCAAGTCATGATGCAAATGCTTGGCCAGGGATTCTTGGTCAGTTTGCAGTTGTTTGTGCTGACGCTGCTGGGGTCGATTCCGCTGGGAATTCCCGTGGCGTTTATGCGCATGAGCAAAATCGCGCCGCTTCGCTGGATTGCGCGCATCTATATCTCGGTCATGCGCGGTACGCCGCTCATGCTGCAGATGTTTGCCATCTACTTTGCCCCGTACTACGTGTTTGGCATTTCGCTCACGCCCGATTCCAAGTGGACGGCGTGCGTCGTGGCGTTCATCATCAACTACGCCGGTTACTTTGCCGAGATCTATCGCTCGGGCCTGCAGTCCATTCCGCGCGGTCAATACGAGGCCGCCGAGGTGCTGGGCTACTCGCGCCTGCAGACGTTTCTGTATATCGTGATGCCGCAGGTCGCCAAGCGTATTCTGCCGGCGATGGGCAACGAGATCATCACGCTGGTCAAGGACACGTCGCTGGCGTTTGCCATTGGCGTGGGTGAGATGTTCTCGACGGCCAAGGCGCTGGTCGCCTCGCAGGTGAGCATGGTGCCGTTTGCGATCGCGGCGCTGATCTACTGGGTCTTTAACTTTGTGGTCGAGATGCTGCTGGGCGCCGCCGAAAAGAAGCTGGACTATTATCATGACTAACTCAGTGATGAAAATCGAAAACGCGCGTAAGGCGTTTGGCGGCAATGAGGTGCTCAAGGATATCTCGCTCGAGGTAAAGCGTGGCGAGGTCGTGGCGATTATCGGGCCTTCGGGTGGCGGCAAGTCCACGCTGCTGCGGTGTGCCACGCTGCTCGAGACACTCGACGGAGGCTCGCTCTCGTTTGGTGACCTTGCCGTTGCGACGGATGCGGGTTCGGGCGCGGTCTATGCGAAGGGCGATGTACCCAAGCAGGCGCGCTCGCGATTCGGCCTGGTGTTCCAAAATTACAACCTGTTCCCGCACTATACCGTGATGAAAAACATCATCGACGCGCCGATCCGCGTGCTTAAGCGCCCGCGCGAGCAGGCGGAAGCTCGTGCGCATGAATTGATTGCTCAGATGGGGCTTGTGGGCAACGAGAACAAGGTTCCGTGTGAGCTTTCGGGCGGTCAGCAACAGCGCGTGAGTATTGCCCGCGCCCTAGCGCTCGACCCGGAGATCCTGTTCTTTGACGAGCCGACCTCGGCACTCGATCCCGAGCTGACGGCCGAGGTGCTGCGTGTCATTAAAGACCTTGCGGCGCAGAATATGACGATGGTGATCGTGACCCACGCAATGCAGTTTGCGCGCGATGTTGCCGATCGTGTGGTCTTTATGGATGGCGGCCGCATTGTCGAGGAGGGGCCTGCCGATCAGGTTATCGACCATCCGCGCGAGCAGCGCACGCGTGAGTTCTTGAGCCGTATCGAGGGGTAGGCTCAGGTATTTACTCAACTATTAATTGAGGCGAAGCCGCCGCAGGTCTTACGGTCTGTGGCGGCTTTTTGTTTGCATCGACGGGGTTCAATAATCGCCCCACAAGCTTGTCTCTTCCTCTCGCCGCCTGTATTCATACGTGTGCCGAAAGGTATGCATGGACAGCCGCCCGTGAGGGTAGGGTGGTGGCATAGGACATTTGGAGGGTGAGTCGGCTCGGCTGCCGACCATGCTGCTCCCGGGATGGCACCGACCGCGAACTCTCCCCGTTGGCGTCGCGCATTGCGCGCGGCCCTGCAAGGAGGTCATCATGGGTGCTCCCAAGACCGGTAACGTAAGGAACGTGGTGCTTGTAGGCCAAGGCGGGGTGGGCAAGACTTCACTCGCCGAAGCCATGCTCCACCTTTCCGGCAAGACCGCCCGCCTGGGCGGCCACGACGGCACCAAGCCCACGCTCGACTATGACCCCGAAGAGGTTAAGCGTTCATTCTCCATCTCGACGACCATCGCGCCGATCGACTGGAAGGGCGCGCGCATCAATGTGCTCGATGCCCCGTGTTACCCCGATTTTATCGGCGACGCCTTTGCCGCGATGAGCGTCTGCGAGACGGCTCTGTTTGTGGTCGACGCCGAGGCCGGCCCGCAGCCTACGACGGTTAAGCTCTGGTATGCCGCCGAGGACCTGCGCCTGGCGCGTGCGGTGTTCGTAAACCGCCTGTCGCGCTCCGAGGCCAGCTTTGCGACCACGATGGACCTGCTGCAGGAGCGCTTTGGCACGCGCCTGGGCGCCGTGACCCTTCCCTGGGGCGAGGGCGAGGACTTTGACGGCATCATCGACCTGGTGCGCATGAAGGCGCGCCATTGCAACGGCACCGAAGCCGTTGAGTCGGAGATTCCCGAGGAGTATCGTGCCCAGGCCGAGGAGGCCCATGACCATCTGTGCGAGCTGGTGGCCGAGGCTGACGACGAACTGATGATGAAGTACTTGGAAGGCGAGGAGACGCTGACGCAGGAGGAGCTTGAGGGCTTGCTGTCGAAGGCGATTGCCGAGCGCATCTTTGTGCCGGTCTTTGCGGGCGATTGCATTAAGGAGCAGGGCGTCAACTCGCTGATGGACGACATCGCCACGTACTTCCCGGCGCCGACGGACTACGGCGAGATGCCGCTCATCGACGGTGATTCGCTCAAGATTTCGAGCGACGATGACCGTCCGGTGGCCTTTGTGTTTAAGACGCTGGCCGATCCGCAGCAGGGCCGCATCAGCTTTATCAAGGTGCTGACGGGCACGCTTGAGCCGGGTCTTGAGCTGATCAACGCGCGTACCCGCAAGAGCGATCGTCTGGCTCACCTGTATGTGATGTGCGGCCGCGACATGACCGAGGTCGGTCATGCCTATGCCGGTGACATCATCGTGGCGCCCAAGCTGGCTGCCGAAACGGGCGATACGCTTTCCATTACCGGTAAGGTCGAGGCTGCGGCGTTTAAGTTCCCCAACTCGCAGTACCGCATTGCCATCGAGGCCGAGAATCGCGGCGACGAAGAGAAGCTCTACACGTTTATCGAGAAGGCCTGCAAGGCCGATCCGACCATGAGCATCGACCGCGACGAGGAGACTGGTCAGACCATTATCTCCGCCGTTGGTGAGGCGCAGGTTTCGGTGCTGCTCAACCGTTTGGAGGATCGCACCAAGGTCGTGGCAAAAAGCGTGCCGATCCGCATTCCGTATCGCGAGACCATCCGCCGCACGGCGAGTGCCCAGGGCCGCCACAAGAAGCAGACTGGCGGTGCCGGTCAGTACGGCGACTGCTGGCTGCGCGTGGAGCCACTCATTGGACCCGACGGCACGAGCGATGGCTATGAGTTTGTAGACGAGGTCGTGGGTGGCCGCATCCCGCGCTCGCTCATCCCCGCCGTGGACAAGGGCGTCCAGGAGACCATGAAGGACGGTATTATTGCCGGCTATCCGCTCACGGGCATTCGCGTGGCTGTGTACGACGGCTCGTATCACAGCGTCGACTCCAACGAGATGGCATTTCGCGCGGCGGCTCGCATCGGCCTGCGCAAGGCATGCGCCGATGCCGACCCGGTGGTGCTGGAGCCCATCGAGGAAATCACGGTGACTATCCCCGAGAGCTACGCCGGCGCCGTGATGGGCGACATCTCGGCCTCGCGCGGTCGCGTGACGGGCATGGAGACCGATGAGCGCGGAGACACCGTGGTCATTGCCCAGGCGCCGCTGGCAGAGCTGGCGGATTACTCGACGCGCCTGCGCTCTATCACGCGCGGCACGGGTGACTTTACCATGAAGCCCGCTGGCTACGAGCAGGTTCCCTATGACGTTCAGGCCAAGCTGGTCGAGCGCTATGAGGAGGGTCGCGCCAAGTAGCGTGCGATTTTGCCTGCAATGTAGGTGCTGACGAAAAGGCCACCCTGGGTAACCGGGGCGGCCTTATTTGATTCCTTGGGGACGGAGGAAAACGGATCATTTTTTGGGTTACGGGCAGCTTGGTCGGCCCTAAACTCCCGAGGTCTGATTGCGGCCGGTGGCGTAGTCGATCTGCACGTGCGGCTGCAGGTTGTAGCAGTATACGTGGAAGCAGAGGGTCTTGCCGTGGTCCTCGACCGATTGCGCCTCAAGGCGCACGCCACGGCAGACAAGTTCCTCTTCGTTATACATGGGCGTGACACGGTAGAGCACATGGTTACCCGTATCGCGGATGTAGCCGAGAATCTGCTCTTCAAACGGCAGCATGCCCGTCTCGTTGAGATAACGCGTGCCGGTGAGGAGATTCTTGCGGTTGGCGTTTTCGCCGCAGAGCGACCAGGCGATGAGGTGGCAGCGGTTGTAGAGGCTCTGGCCCGGAATAAAGTCGTAGCGCTGCTGGTGCCAACCGGCGGGGTGGATGCGCGAGATATCGCCGCGCTCGCCTTGACCAAGTGATTCGGGGCCCACGCAGGCGAGCGCTTTGCGGGTGCGGCCCAAGCTGTCGAGCTTGGAGAACTTCTTAAAGCAGCCCTCTTCGGTGGCGCGCTCGTATTCATCGAGCGTGAATGACGGCGTGCCGAGCGGGTGCGTGCTGTCGGCGCGCAGAGCAACGTAGGGGTTGCCGGCGTAGTCGGGAATGCTGCTGAGATATACGCCGCGGGCGCGGTCGAGATCGGGGTTTTCGACCTCGTCGATGGGGGTAGCGGTACTGTCGGCGGAGCCGTCGTCACCGGTGTCGGTTGCGGCGGAATCGGAGCCATCGCCAGAGGCTTGGCTATTTTGAGAGTCCGAGGAGCTCTCTGTTCCCGATTCGAGTCGGGCAACCAGGTCTGCCTCGTCGTCGGTGCGGCTGGGACTCTCGTTTTGTTTCTCGGCCAGAGCTACCGCCTGCTCATCGCTTTGCGGCGACAGCAGCTTGGGCGCTCCGTCGAGCGACCCTGTGAACAGCGCAAACCCCAGCACCACGGCGGTGCCGATGGAAAGTACTTGCTTGTAGGCGGACTTGCGCGACATGGAGGCTCCTGGATAGACGGTTGGGAATCTACCAGTCTAGCAGGAGCCGGCAGGGGCCGTTCTGTCGAACAAATACTCAAGATTTTGGGGCAAACGCTGCTGGTTCATTTGCCTCATATGGAGCTGCAGCGGTTATGCATGTGGGGCTATTCGGAGTTTCCCCAGATAAAACCTACCAAAATAAACCTGTCCCTTTTTTGGCAGGCTAATCGTGAGTTATTTCACCGCAACTTAGGGCACGGTTAGGAAGTGTGCACCTTAAAGAGCGGAGCCCTTGATTAGAGAGATTGCGCTCGTCTCTCTAAATATCTCTTTAAAGAGAAGGTCAGTTAAAGAGATAGCATTAGGCAATCTAGCAGTGAATTTGATGCATCTCTCTAAATTTCTCTCTAAAATAAGGTGCTATCTCTCTAAAGTTAGAGAGATATACTATACTTTAGAGAGATAAATCTATCGTTTTAGAGAGACGGAATGCCAATGCTGCTGGATGAACCTCTTGGCCTTATCGTTGAGCGCCTTCGCAGGCGGGGGACTGATGACGCATCGGTAGAAGTTAAAGCCTGCACGAATAAATTGAGCGCAGACGTATGGGAGACAGTGAGCGCTTTTGCGAACACTGCGGGTGGACTCATTATTTTGGGCCTGAACGAAGCCGAAGGGTTTGTTCCTTCGGCTAACTTTGCTATCGATAGGGTGCGCGATCAGTTTGTTTCGGGTATCGGAGACGGAGGCTCAGCGGCAGTGGTGACCCATGCGCCGCGGTACGAGCTTGATCGAGGCGAGGTCGACGGGCTCCAGGTGCTTCTGGTGCGCATCTTTGAACTTGAGCTTAAAGCGAAGCCTTGCTATATCGGCGCGCGCGGCGTGCAGAACGGTAGCTACAAGCGCGTGGATGATAAAGATATCAAGATGTCACCTGCTGAGCTATATGAGCTGCAGAGTGCGTTGCTTCCGAGCGATGCAGACGGCACGGTGGTTTCGGAGGCAACGGTCGAGGATTTGGATCCAGATGTCGTGCGGTCTATTATCGCAAATCGCCGGCTGCAGACCCCGCGCGTTTTGCGCGGGGCCGATACGCTGGAAAAGCAGCTGGTCAGACTCAATATCACTACAAAGGATGGTGCCGTGAAGCTCGCGGGGCTTCTGTCGGCGGGAATTTACCCCCAGCAGTTCTATCCAAAACTGATGATCGATGTCGCCGTTCATTCCGATGTGGAAAAATCTGCACCCGGGCAACCCCGGTTTATTGACCGCCAGTTGTGCGATGGCCCGATTCCGGCTTGCATCGAAGATGCCCTTGCCGCGATTGGACGAAACTTGCGCAAAGCGACGATAGTGCAAGGCGCTGGCAGAAGGGAGGATTGGGAAGTTCCCCAGGAGGTTTTGCGCGAGGCCTTGGCAAACGCCTGCATCCATCGAGAATATTCGCCCATGTTTGTGGGGCAGGCCGTGAGTGTCGATATCTATCCAGACAGAATAGAGATCAAAAACCCCGGTGGGCTTTGGGGCGGAAAGACGGTGGACAATCTTGCAGACGGGGAATCGCGCTGCCGAAACCCAAAGCTCATGAGCCTAATGGGGGCGACGCCGTTAGAGCATGCCGAGGGGGCCGTTGCAGAAAGCCAGGGATCTGGTATCCCGGCTATGATTCGCGAGATGGAGTCTCGTTCGCTTGGAACGCCGAAATTTATCGTTAAGGCCGATTCGTTTACGGTGCTGCTTTCCCGGCACGGGGCGGAGCTTGCTGAAAACCGCACGTGGATTCAGAGCCATGTGGGCACCGAGCTGACGGATCGCGAAGAAACATTGCTCATGTTTATGCGGGAGCATGGGTGCGTATGCGATGTTCAAAAAATACGAGAGGCCCTGAAGTGGGATTCGGATGACATTCGCCTGATCTGCGGGGACCTTGTAGATAAACATGCCCTGTCAAAATGCGGCAAAGACACGTTCGAAATTATCGATAGGAACAGAGAACCGTCAGCTTCGACGGCGGATAGGATCCTGGAGGCTCTCAGCGCCGAAGTGGATATGACGGCGCGAGAAATAGCGGTTGCATCGGGGGTCAGAATTTCGTCTGTCCGTTACCATCTGCCAAAAATGGCGGATAAAGGGCTCATCGAAGTAATGGGTTCATCGACGAGTCGTAACCGCCGATATCGGAAGAAGTAGATGCAGCCGGGTCGCCTCTCTAGTGTCTCTCGAGGCCAGATGGGTGCTGGAGGGGCGATTGTCTCGCGATATTTCCCCAGATAAAACCTGCCAAAATAAACCTGTCCCTTTTTGGCAGGTCAGTTAACGCAGTCCAGGTTGAGCATATGCGAGCGAGCGGGCTTCGGGTGCGGTAAGGTGACGTGAAACAAGCGGGCGCTGACCTTTTGGTCGCGCCCGTGAAGTTGAACGTCAGATTGCCGTGCCCGGAGCCCGCGCAGCGCCGAGCAGTTACGCCGTTTGTAAAACGGCGTAATCTAAAGGTTCATGTTGCCGTGGATGTAGGGGGTGACCTCGGGGGAGATATGGTCGCAGCCCAGCTCGCGCAGCGCGGACTCGATAACGGCGGGCAGCGGGGTTTTGCCCTCGGCATCGACGGCGTTGCCACCGAGGGCAGCAATCTTGGCGACATCTGCGGGTGCGGCCTCGATATGCATGCAGCCGCCGATCAAGCGCGCGCGTACCTGTGCCAGATCAAGAATGTGCAGGTAATCCTCGCAGGCGCGGATTAAATCGACCTTCTCGCGCGTAAGCTCCTCGCCCGTGGGGACGCGGGTGGCAAGACATGCTCCCGCCGGCAGGTTCCAAACGGGATAGCCCCATGCGCGCAGCAGCTCGCGCTCTTCGTCCTTGGTAAAGCCGACCTCCATAAGGGGTGAGCGTACGCCGAGCTCTTCTGCCGCACGCATGCCGGGGCGGTAGTCACCGCGATCGCTTGCATTGCTGCCATCGATGACGGTGGGAAAGCCGAGCGACTTGGCGTGGTTGACGATGGCGGTAAAGCCGGCGTGCTTGCAGTGGTAGCAGCGATTAGCATCGTTGCAGGCTACTTGGGGGAGCTGCAGCTGATCCACCGAAAGATTGAGCACGGGGAGCTTAAAATGCGGCCCCTCATTGGCCTGCCCATCAACGGACTGCTCAAACGAAGCCTGCTCGGGCGTGCCGATGAGCGGCGTGGTGAGATGGACGAGAAGAGTATTGGTAGGCATGACGCGGGCGCATACGGCGGCCAAAAAGCTGCTGTCAACGCCGCCGGAAAACCCGATAGCCACGCGCCCGTATGCCAAAAGCAGCTGCTCGAGCGCCGATAGCTTGTCTTGAAGCTCCTCTGCGGGTGCCGTGGTGTCTAAAATCATGAAACGTTCCTTATCGTTGAGTACTCGATCGAAAACTATAATCCTAATGCGTTACTTGCCATAAGACTTCTATCTGTGTAACGAAAGTGCAATATGGTATATACGTTGTTAGCGCCGGGCGATTTTAGCCGCTAATAGTCAAACTATTTTGACCAATCCCGGTCACCGAATAATGGCCACCGTGCCTCCCCGCCGCCACTACGCTGGTGGTGCCAACACGCCGG
>DBFPAR010000021.1:0-193315 GCA_048362915.1 Collinsella sp. | reverse complement strand
AAACAAAACAGCCCAGAGGACATAGCCTCTGAGCTGCGAACATTTGGTGGGCGTTAGAAGATTTGAACTTCTGACCTCTTCCGTGTCAGGGAAGCGCTCTCCCCCTGAGCTAAACGCCCGATCAAGGGTGCGCAAGCGCGCAAGGGATAATATAACGGAGCCTGAACTCGGTGGCAAGAACATTTTTAAAAATCGCTTACATTGTGGAATTCGGGGGCTTTGCCATATCCATTTCAAAAGAGCCTGCTGCCGCGATTTGGCTGTCGCATAATGCAAGGCCATTGCGGTATCGAGCTATGGAAAGACGCCTGCGGAATTGTCCTACCGATAAGCGGACAAGCCTCCAGCTGGTGACTTCGCCGTGGTAAGGTAAGCCGAATTGTTTCCAGGCTGTTTCGGGGGAGTGGAATGAGCAAAGAGTGTGTCGAGCAGGTCGAAGGCGCAGGGGCTTCGGTGCCGATGACCGATATGTCGAACATTGATGTGCCCGAGGGCACCGACGAGCTCAGCCGTAGCACCCGCCGCGCCTGGCGCGACCGCCTTAACGATGCGTCGTCGCGCAAGATGATCACGGGCGTCTTGGCTACGTTGGTGGGCGGTTCGTTTTGGGGCTTCTCGGGCACCAGCGCGAGCTTTCTGTTCGATACCTACCACGTCGACACCTTGTGGCTTATGAGCGTGCGTCAGATTCTCGCCGGTCTACTCTTTATGGCCGTGGTTGTTACGCGCGACCGCGAGCGCCTGATTAAGCTCTGGACCACACCCGCCGATCGCAAGCAGCTGCTGCTCTTTACCGCCTTTGGCCTGCTGTTCAACCAGTTTTGCTATCTTTCGGCCGTGCGCCTGACGAACGCCGGAACCGCGACGGTGCTCCAGTGCCTGCAGCTCGTTATCATCATGGGCTACGCCTGCGTGACCGATCGCCGCATGCCGCGTACTCGCGAAGTCATCGGCATTGGCCTGGCTCTGGGTGGAACCTTTTTAATTGCCACCGGCGGCGACCCTACCAGCCTGAATATCTCGCCGCTTGGCCTGGCAGCAGGTCTTATGTGTGCGGTCAGCGCCGCGTGTATGGCGGTGATTCCCGCCAAGATCCTGCCCGAATACGGTAGCCCCATCGTCACGGGCTCGGCAATGCTCACGGCGGGCGTGGCCTCATGTGTCTTCGTGCAGCCCTGGGCGCATATGCCGGCGCTCGATGCCGCCGGTATCGAGGCGCTCGCGGTGTTCGTGGTTATCGGCTCGTTTTTTGCTTACATGCTCTATATGCAGGGCGTTAAGGACATCGGCTCGGTGCGCGCGAGCCTCATCGGAACTGTGGAGCCGGTTTCGGCGACCATCACCAGCGCCGTTATGCTGGGCACGGTGTTTTTTCCGACCGACCTTATCGGCTTTGTCATGATCATCGTAATGATGTTCCTCACGGTGTAGCTAGCGCCGCCGCCAAGACAGAAAAGGTGTTGTGCCGCATTTTCGCCAATTGATGTCCGTGTCTGGAGTTTAGCTGTCGATGCTCAAAATGCCATAAACTAGTAACGTTATGGACTTTTTCATTGCGACTCAATTGCGAGGATTTCTTTATGGCTGGTAATCACTTTAAGGGCAGCGATAGCGGCCGTCCTGCAGTTCCGCCGCGTCCGAACGGGGCTGGTAAGGCCGGCACGCCGGGCGACGCTGGACAGGGCGGCTCCGGTAAGCGCGTATCCCCGGGCGAGACGGCGATGTTTACCGCTCTGTACGAGCAGTCTCAAAAGGCAAAAAAGACCGGCCGTGCAAGAGGGAATGTCTTTGCGGGCGGTGCAACCTCCGCGTCGCAGTCGAGCGGGGCTCCTTCGGTACCTGCGAACAACGCAGGTGCTGCCAACGCCGCGAATGCCGCCGGCAACGTTAATGCCGGCAAGGCCGACAACAATACTCCCTCTGCCGGTGGCGCGGGGCTTACGGGTAACCTTGGCACGATCTACACCGGCGCCTCCGAGACTGGCACGTTCGCCCGCCTGGATGATAGCGGTACCGAGTTTGCGGGCTCGGGTTCCAAGGAAGATTATTACGATTTTGGCTTGAACTACGGTAGCGACGCTTCGTCGAGTTCGACCTCTGACGGTCTGGTCCGTCATCGCCATCGCAAGGGCGAGCGCAAAAAGCGTCACACCGGCGCCATTATTGCCGCTGTAGTCGCGGTGCTTCTCGTTGCGCTTGGCGCAAGCGGCTTTATGCTGCTTAACTCGGCAAAGACCGTAAAGAGCGAAGCGAAGGAGGCTGTCGAGATCGTCGGTGGCCTTAAGGACAAGGTCACGTCGGGCGATTTTTCGACGCTGCCCGACGACGCGAAGAAGATCGATGAGCTCTGCGACAGCATGAAGGCGGAGACCTCGAGCCCGCTGTGGACGGCGGCTTCGTTTATCCCGGTGTATGGCAGCGATATCAATGCGGCCCGCACCATGATTGACGCCCTGTCCGATGTCTCGAGCAATGCGCTGGTTCCCATGGCCGACAACCTCTCGCAGGCTACGCCCGGCAAGCTGTTCCAGGACGGCATGATTAACGTGTCCGCGCTGCAGGCGGTCGCCGATTCGCTTTCCAGCAGCTCGAAGGTGTTCAAGAGCGCCAACGAGAAGGTCCAGGGCATTGGCGATACTCATATTTCCCAGGTGACCGAGCTGGTCGATAAGGCCAAGGACGGCTTTGCCACCCTCAACGGCGCGGTTGACGCGGCGGAGAAGGTTGCCCCCGTCCTTCCCCAGATGCTCGGCGCCAACGGCCAGACGCGCAACTACCTTATGTACGCCATGAACAACGTCGAGATTCGTGCTTGCGGCGGCTTTGGCGGTTCGCAGGGCCTGATTTCGGTCACTGACGGCCAGATGTCGATTGGCGAGTTTGTTCCCCGCATTGGACTCAGCGAGGATGAGGCAGTCGAGAGCGTCGACGAAGAGGATGAGGCGCTGTTCGGCAACCACAGTAACCTGTACAACTCGGGCAATACCTATTCGCCTGATTGGCCCCGCAACTCGCAGCGTGTCGCCGCGCTGTGGAAGTCCCAGTATGGACAGGACGTTGATGGCGTCATCGGTATCGACCCGGTGTTCCTGCAGTATCTGCTGGGCCTGGTCGGTAATGTCTCGCTGCCCGACGGAACGGTTGTCGACGGCACCAACGCCGCAAAGGTCCTCATGCACGATGTGTACTGGAACTATCCGGTCGAGGAGTCGGACGGCATCTTTGCATCCGTCGCCAGCGCTGCCTTCGACAAGATCCTTGGCGGTATCGGCGATGTCGATGTTACGAAGCTTGTCAGCGCCGTTGAGCGCGGTGCCGAAGAGGGCCGTCTGATTGCTTGGATGAGAAACGATGATGAGCAGAATGCCATCAAAGAGACGGGTATTGACGCTTCGCTGCCCGATCCGGATGATCCGAGTGCCGATCCCGTTGCCGGCGTTTACTTTAACAACCTGAGCTTCTCCAAGCTCGACTGGTATCTGAACGCCGACACGCAGATCGGCCAGGGCATCAAGAACGGCGACGGCACGTGCTCGTATCGCATCACCGTTACTCTGACGAACATCATGACGCAGGAGGAGGCAGGCAAGCTGCCCGACTACGTTGCGGCGAGCGCACCCGATGCCGCGCGTGACGACGAGCGTCTGAATGTCTCGTTGTTTGCCCCGACGGGCGGCAACATTACTGATCTGACCGTCGAGGGCACCCAGTTTAGTCTTGGCGCCGCTACGTGGCATGGAATCCCCTTCTATTCGGGCACCGTTGACCTGCATGCTGGCGAGACGACGACGATCACGTATACGCTGACCACGTCGGCCGAGGCGGGGGACAAGCCGCTTACGCTGCGTCAGACTCCTACATGCCAGGCGGCTCGCGACAGCGCGTCGGCGTAGGGTTTTTCTGGTAGCGCAGATAATCGAGTACCATTTTGGGGCGGACAGGCAATCTGTTCGCCCCTATTTTGTAAGGAGAGCGCATGAAGTACTTTGGCACCGACGGCTTTCGTGGTGAGGCCAACGTTGGGCTGACGGTAGAGCACGCTTATAAGATTGGCCGTTTTGTGGGCTGGTATTACGGCGCCAACCGCGAGCGCAAGGCGCGCGTGATCGTGGGCAAGGACACGCGTCGCTCGAGTTATATGTTCGAGGCGGCGCTGGTGAGCGGCCTGGTCGCGAGCGGTGCGGACGCCTATATGCTGCATGTGATCCCGACGCCGGGCGTGGCGCATCAGACCGTGGAGGGCTGCTTCGATTGCGGCATCATGATCAGCGCAAGCCACAACCCGTTTTGCGATAACGGCATTAAGCTCGTCAACAGCGACGGTTTTAAGATGGACGAGGACGTACTGGAGCTCATCGAGGACTACATCGATGGCAAGAGCGAGGTACCGCTGGCAACGGGCAACCATATCGGCGCCACGGTGGACTACATGCAGGGCCGCAACCGCTATATTGCCTCGCTCATCGCCAGCGCGAACTTTTCGCTGCAGGGCGTCAAGATCGGTATCGACTGCGCCAACGGCTCGGCATCCTCGGTGGCCAAGCCGGTGTTCGACGCACTGGGCGCCGACGTGCGCGTGATCAACGCCGCGCCCGACGGCTTTAACATCAATGTCGACTGCGGCTCTACGCATATTGAGCGCCTGCAGCGCCATGTGGTGGAGCAGGGCCTGGACGTGGGCTTTGCCTATGACGGCGATGCCGATCGCTGCCTGGCCGTGGACGAGCGCGGTCGCGTGGTAGACGGCGATCAGATCCTGTACGTGTGCGGCGTGTATCTGAACAAGCACGGGCGACTCTCGGGCGGTACCGTGGTGCCGACGATTGCCAGCAACTTTGGCCTGGTCAAGTCGCTGGAGCTTGCCGGTCTGAGCGCCGTGACCAGCGGTGTGGGCGACCGTCACGTGTATGCCAAGATGCGCGAGGGCGGCTACAGCCTGGGTGGCGAGCAGACGGGCCATACGATCTTTGGCGATATCGAGCGCACGGGCGACGGCATTATGACCTCGCTGCGCGTGATGGAAGTGATTCGTGCCGAGCGTGAGACGCTCTCGCAGCTCACGGCTCCGTGTAAGCTGCTGCCGCAGGCGCAGGTGGCCGTGCACGTGGCGGACAAGGACGCCGCGCTCGAGAACATGGGCGTGCAGAACGCCATCGCCGAGGCCGAGGCGTCGCTGGCGGGCGAGGGCCGCGTGCTCGTACGCAAGAGCGGAACCGAGTCGGTTATCCGCGTGCTGGCCGAGGCGCCCGACCAAGCATCCGCCGATGCCGCCATGAAGCGCATCGCCGCCGCGCTCGAGGCTCTGTAAGGTAGTCATTGGGGACGTTCTTAAACAACTAGGTGGAAAGGGGGCGCCGCGGATTGGTTCCGCGGCGTCCCCTTTGCGTTGACGTGTCGGTTATGCCTTACAGCTCGTAGAGCGTGGTGAACTTGTCCTGCAGGTAGCTGCAGTAGTAGCGGGCATCGAACGCCATGCCGCATGCGCCCTTGATGAGTTCCGGCGCGTCCTTGGCGCGGCCCCACTGCCAAATGTGCTCGCCCAGCCAGGCGCGGACGGGCGCCAGATCGCCGCTCGCACAGGCGCCATTGAGGTCGACGCCGTCGCGGCACATGGCCGGCACAAACATGGCATCGTAGGCGCTACCCAGCGCATACGTGGGGAAGTAGCCAAACGAGCCGCCGCTCCAGTGCGTATCTTGCAGGCAGCCGCGTGTGTCGTCGGGAACGGGAATGCCCAGGTACTCGTCCATAAAGCGATTCCAAAGCGCGGGGATGTCCTTGGCCGTGGCCTCGCCGGCAAACAGCATGCGCTCAATCTCGTAACGCACCATGATATGCAGCGGGTAGGTGAGCTCGTCGGCCTCGGTACGGATCAGCGACGGCTGAGCGATGTTCACGGCGCGGTAGAGCGTGTCCTCGTCCACGTTGCCGTAGACCTCGGGCGCGTGGCGGCGCAGCACCTCGAGCAGCGGTCCCATAAAGGCGCGGCTGCGGCCCACGGTGTTCTCGAAAAAGCGGCTCTGGCTCTCGTGGATGCCCATGGAGGTGCCGCCCTCCAGGCACGTGCGCGCGTAGGCGGGGTTCACGCCCAGCTCGTACATGGCGTGGCCGGCCTCGTGGATGATGCTGTAGACGTTGGAGATGCAATCGTCCTCGTAGATGTGCGTGGCGATGCGCGCGTCGCCCACCGAGAAGCCCTCGCTAAACGGATGCTCGGTAAAGGCAAGCGTGGTGTCGTCCAGGTCCAGGCCGACGAGTTTCATCAGGTCGAAGCTCATGGCGCGCTGGGCGGCCTCGGGCACGCGGGCGTGCAAAAAGTCTGCAGCGGGCTGCTGGCCGCGCTCGCCGATGGCGTGCACGAGCGGCACGACCGTGGCCTTAACCTCGTCGCAAAACGCATCGAAGCTCTCGGTGGAAAGGCCGCGCTCGTACTGGTCGAGCCACACGTCGTATGGGTCGCGCTTGGGGTCCATGAGCTCGGCCTGATGCTTGAGCTGGCTGACGATTTTGTCCACATAGGGCTCAAAGCTCGCCCAGTCGTTGGCCGCTTTGGCCTTGTGCCACACGGCGTCGGCCTCGCAGGTGAGCCTGGTCCAGGCCTCGGCCTCCTCGGTGGGGATGACGCTTGCCTCGCGCTGGTCGCGGCCGAGCACGCGAATCTCGTCAAGCAGCTGCGGGTCGTCGATCTTTCCGCCGGTGACGGTCTCGCGTGCCAGCGAACGTACAAGTTCGACAGACTTTTCGCTGGTCAGGAGCTTATGGTGCTCGCCGGCAAGGGTGCCCATGGCGTCGGCACGGGCGGCGGCACCGTTGGCGGGAGCAATGGTCGCGCCGTCAAACTCGGCAATCTTGAGCAGGTACTCGCGGGTCCACAGTTTGCCTTCGAGCTTGCGGAATTTTTTGACGGCCTTATCGACCTTCATGCCTTTGGGCGTCTTGCCCGCTGCGGGCTTGGCCTTCTTATCGTGCTTCTTTTCCATACCATATCCTTGATCTCGCGAGCCGAACGCCACGGCTGGGCACACGGCCAGTTTGCACAGCTACCTGCCTTGTACCCAGCACGAACAAAACGGAACGCGGCGATACGCCCACACAATGTGGTATCCTATAGCCCAATGCGTTGACGGAGAGGGTTTTGCCCGCCGCGTCGCCGGCAAGAGAGGGAAGGTCATGGGCTGCAAGCCTTCCTGCGGTGACAAGGGCCAAGCGTTCACTCCCGAGCAGCGACCTCAACGGGCACGCGGCCAGCGGCGGCGAAGCCCCAGTAGGGAAGCCGTGAGCCTCGCGACAAGGGGCAAAGAGTGGGCGCGGCGGGCCAGACATCCGCCGGGTCAAACAAGGTGGTACCGCGGAATTCAACCGTCCTTGGGCAATGCACATGCCCGAGGGCGGTTTTTTGTTACCGAACCGGGCCGCGTTTTCGCAACGTCAGACGGCGGCAGCCGCCTCGGCAAGCGGGGAGCGCGAGAGACGAAAGGGAAGACATGAGTCTGATTGATGATCTGGTCAAACTCGAGGAAGAGGCCAAGGAGCTCGTCGCGGGCGCCGACGACGCCGCAAAGCTCGAGGCCGCGCGCGTTGAGCTGCTCGGCCGCAAGGGCCGCATCACTGGCCTGATGCGCATGATGGGCAAGCTCGCCCCCGAGGATCGTCCCATGATGGGCAAGCGCGCCAACGAGATGCGCCAGCTGATTGAGGGCATGCTCGACGAGCGCACCACCGAGATGAAGGCCGCCGCCCTCAAGCACACACTCGAGCACGAGGCCGTCGATATCACGCTGCCGGGCATCCGTCCGCAGATCGGTCACCAGCACCTGATCAAGCAGATCATCGAGGAGGCCGAGGACATTTTCTGCGGCATCGGCTACACCGTCGAGTCCGGTCCCATGGTCGACACCTCCTACTACAACTTCACCGCGCTCAACGCCCCCATGGATCACCCGAGCCGCTCGGCCCGCGACACCTTCTACGTGGTCGACAACAACCCCGGCAGCGTCGCACACCCCGAGGCTCACGCCCACGGCGAGTCCGACGTGCTGCTGCGCACCCAGACCTCGGGCGTGCAGATCCACACCATGGAGTCGCAGAAGCCGCCCATCTACATGATCTGCCCGGGCACCGTCTATCGTCCCGACACGGCCGACGCCTGCCACCTGCCGCAGTTCAACCAGATCGAGGGCCTGGTCGTCGACGAGGGCATCACCTTTGGCGATCTTAAGGGCACGCTCGACTACTTTGTTAAGTGCATGTTTGGCGAGGACCGCAAGACGCGTTACCGCCCGCACTTCTTCCCCTTCACTGAGCCTTCCTGCGAGGTGGACGTGAGCTGCCATGTGTGCGGCGGCAAGGGCTGCAACTTCTGCAAACACAGCGGCTGGATCGAGATCCTGGGCTGCGGCATGGTCGACCCCAACGTCCTGATCAACTGCGGTATCGACCCCGAGAAGTACACCGGCTTCGCCTTTGGTATTGGCGCCGAGCGCGTCGCGGCCCTGCGCTACGACCTGCCCGATCTGCGCACGTTGATGACTGGTGACATGAGGTTCTTGAACCAGTTCTAGAACGCTTTCTTCTTAGTTGCAGTTTCCGGCTCAAAGCCGCATTTATGAAAGGAGACCAGTTATATGCGCGTTTCTTACGACTGGCTCAAGACCATGATCGATATTCCGGAGGATCCCAAGACCCTTTCGGACGAATATATCCGTACCGGCACCGAGGTCGAGGCGATCGACACCGTGGGCGAGTCCTTCGACCACGTGGTGACTGCCAAGGTGCTCACCAAGACCCCGCACCCCGATAGCGACCACATGTATGTGTGCTCGGTCGATGTGGGCGACAAGAATCTCGACGCCGACGGCAATCCCGCTCCGCTGCAGATCGTCTGCGGCGCGCAGAACTTCGAGGCCGGCGACCACATCGTCACGGCCATGATCGGCGCTGTCCTGCCCGGCGACGTCAAGATCAAGAAGAGCAAGCTTCGCGGCGTCGTGTCCATGGGCATGAACTGCTCCGCGCGCGAGCTCGGCTTGGGCGGCGACCACTCCGGCATCATGATCCTGCCCGAGGATACGCCCTGCGGCATGCCGTTTGCCGAGTACGTGGGCTCGAGCGACACCGTGCTCGACTGCGAGATCACGCCCAACCGTCCCGATTGCCTGTCCATGATCGGCATGGCCCGCGAGACCGGCGCCATCTTCGACCGCGATTTCCACGTTGAGCTGCCCGCCATCAAGGCCGAGACCGGCCGCGCGACCGACGACGAGCTTTCGGTCGAGATTGCCGACGAGGGCCTGTGCGACCGCTACGTTGCCCGCATCGTGCGCAACGTCAAGGTCGGCCCGTCGCCCGACTGGATGGTCAAGCGCCTTAACGCCTTGGGCGTGCGCCCGCACAACAACATCGTCGACATCACCAACTATGTGATGATGCTCACCGGTCAGCCGCTGCACGCCTTTGACCTGGACACCTTTGCCGAGCGCGATGGCCACCGTCGTGTGGTGGTTCGCGCCGCCCAGCAGGACGAGAAGTTCACGACGCTCGACGGCGAGGAGCGCGTGCTCGACGCCGGCATGGGCCTCATCACCGACGGCGAGCGTCCCGTGGCGCTGGCCGGTGTCATGGGCGGCATGGATTCCGAGATCGAGGACGATACCGTTGACGTGATGGTCGAGAGCGCCTGCTTCAACGCCGGCCGCACCTCGCACACCAGCCGTGACCTATCGCTGATTTCCGACGCCTCCATCCGCTTTGAGCGCCAGGTCGACGAGACCGGCTGCGTGGACGTCGCCAATGTGACGTGCGCGCTCATCGAGGAGATCGCCGGCGGCGAGGTCGCCCCCGGCTATGTGGACGTGTTCCCCGCGCCCAAGACCATCGACAGCATTAAGCTGCGCCTGGCCCGCGTGCACGCCATCTGCGGCGCCGACATCGAGCCCGACTTTATCGAGCGCTCGCTTACCCGCCTGGGCTGCACCGTCGAGCGCGACGGTGAGGACTTTATGGTCACGCCGCCGAGCTTCCGTCCCGACCTGCCGCGCGAGATCGATCTGATCGAGGAGGTCCTGCGCCTATGGGGCATGGGTCGCGTCACGGCGACCATTCCGGCTGCCAAGAACCATATCGGCGGTCTGACGCGCGAGCAGAAGCTTACCCGCAAGGTCGGCGAGATCCTGCGCGCCTGCGGCCTCAACGAGACCACGACTTTTGGCTTTGCCGCCCCGGGCGACCTGGAGAAGATCGGCATGTCCACCGAAGGCCGCGGCTGCCCCGTGGTGCTCATGAACCCGTTGGTCGCCGAGCAGACCGAGATGCGCCGCTCGTTGCTGCCGGGCTTACTGCAGTCCGTTGCCTATAACGAGGCCCACGGCACGCCCAACGTGCACCTGTACGAGGTCGGCAGTCTGTTCCACGGTCGCGAGAATGCCAGCCTGCCCAAGGAGACCAAGTCCGTCGCGGGCGTGCTCTCGGGTCAGTGGAGCGAGCAGTCTTGGAACATGAAGTACCGCAAGCTGCGTTTCTTCTTTGGCAAGGGCATCGTCGAGGAGCTGCTCGCCCAGCTGCGCATTGAGAAGGTTCGCTTCCGTCCCGTCGAGGGCGAGAGCTATGCCTTCCTGCAGCCGGGTCGTGCTGCCGAGGTGCTCTCGGGCGGTACCGTGCTGGGCTGGGTTGGCGAGATCCACCCCGAGGCGCGCGAGGCGATGGGCATCGATGAGGTTGTCGTTGCCTTTGAGCTCGATCTGGACAAGCTGATCAAGGGCGCCCGCAACCAGGAGAACTACCGCGAGTTCTCGCAGTACCCGGCTGTTGAGCACGACCTTGCTATCGTGGTCGACAATGCTGTGACCTGCGAGGATCTTGAGCGCCGCATTACCAGCGCCGGCGGCAAGCTGCTCGAGGGCGTGCGCCTGTTCGACGTCTACCGCGATCCCATCCGCATCGGAGCGGGCAAGAAGTCCATGGCCTTTGCGCTTACTTATCGCTCCGACGACCACACGCTCACCAGCGAAGAGGTCGAGAAGGCGCACCAGAAGATCGTCACCAAGGTATGCAAGGGCGTAAACGGCGAGGTCCGCGGATAGGGCTTGCGCTGGGGTATGGGTCGGCGGTGGCTGCCGTCGAGTCCTACGTGACCGCTATGCTCGGTATGAGGCACCGTTGAGCCTTCATATATGACACGCGCATTACATAACGGCGTGCTGCTTTGTCGGCAGTGCGCCGTTTTGCTATGATAGCCCGCGGCGTGTTACGAATCTGACAATGCGTAACACTGACAAGGTGATTTAAGCGGCGTTGCAATTTCGTGCGCCGATAACCGGGAGGCGTACATGCACATTCCAGATAATTATCTGTCCCCGCAGACCGATGCCGTCATGGCGGTGGCAATGGTGCCCGTTTGGGTCCATTGCATCAAAAGGGTGCGCGCCACGCTCGATCGCGAGCACATGGCTTTTCTGGGCATCTGCGCCGCGTTCTCCTTTTTGCTCATGATGTTCAACGTGCCGCTGCCCGGCGGCACCACGGGTCACGCCGTCGGCGGCGCGCTCATCGCGCTGCTGCTGGGCCCGGAGGCCGCGGCCATTGCTGTCTCGGTCGCGCTGGCGCTGCAGGCGCTGCTGTTTGGCGACGGCGGCATCCTGTCCTTTGGCGCCAACTGCTTTAACATGGCCTTCGTGCTGCCGTTTGCCGCGGCCATCGTGTTCCGTGCGCTCAACAGCCGTTTGCACGACAAGAGCTGGGGTACCTCAATTTCGGCCATCGTAAGCGGCTGGGTCGGCCTGTGCCTGGCGGCCCTGTGCGCGGCAATCGAGTTTGGTATTCAGCCGATGCTCTTCATGAATGCTTCGGGCGCTCCGCTGTACTGCCCCTTCCCGTTGTCTGTGGCTATTCCGGCCATGTTGATCCCGCATATGCTGGTCGCCGGTGTCATTGAGGGCGTGGCGACGGCCGCCATCTACGGTTTCATTAAGAAGACGGCGCCGAGCGTTATCGTCGGCCCCGAGGCTTCCGACGGCCTGCTGGACGCCGAGGGCGCTGCTGCCAAGAAGACCTCGCTGGTTCCCACGCTCATTCTGGTCGCCGTGCTTGTCGTTGCCACGCCGCTTGGCCTGCTGGCCACCGGTGACGCCTGGGGCGAGTGGGACGCCGAGGGCGCCGCGACCGCCGTTCAGGAGGCTGGCGACGACAGCCTGCAGGCTTCGGTCGGCCTCGACGCTCCGACGTTTGCCGATGCACTGCCCACGGGCGATTATCTTCAGGCCTATTCCGAGGAGCAGGGTCTTGGCTTTGCCGGCCAGGCTGCCATGTATATCCTTTCGGGCGTGATTGGCGTGGCGGTGCTTACCATCGTATTCCGCCTGGTCTCGCTGACGGTCAAGGAAAGCGGTGCTCATGGCAATAGCCGAGCTGCCTAGCTGGCTTGCGGCCGAGGAGCGATACGAGCCCGCGGGGGCTCGGCATCGTGTGATGCAAAAGAACGTCCTGCACCTGGCGAGCCTGCTTGAGCGGGTTCGCCTGGGTGGAGGCGCGCACGAGGGCGGGTCGATGGTCGACCGCGCCCTTTCTTGCGTTTCGGCTCCGGTGCGCCTGGTGGGGATATTCGTTTGCGTCCTGTGCGTGTGCCTGACACAAAGCCCGCTGTACCTCATGTTGATGGCGGCCATTGCGCTGGTGCTCGTTGCCGTGCGTCCCGTACGCGGGCTGCGCGCGACCTTTGTGCCGGCGCTTGGCGCCGCGGGGCTCGCAGTGGTTTTGGCGCTGCCTGCCCTGCTGCTGGGTGCTTACGCTACGGGCGCCATGCTCAAGATTGCGCTCAAGACCTTCATTAATGTGTCGCTGGTGCTGGGCGTTTCGTGGACCCTCACGTGGAGCCGCATGTCGGCGGCGCTCAAGATGCTGCATCTACCCGACGAAGTTATCTTTACGTTTGATATGGCGCTCAAGCACATCGAGGTGCTGGGTCGTACGGCGCACGATCTGTGCGAATCGGTCATGCTGCGCAGCGTTGGCCGTGCGCCCGAGGGATTTTCGCGTACCGATTCGATCGCGGGTATCATGGGCATGACCTTTATCAAGGCGATGGAATGCAGCCGCGCGATGGACGAGGCCATGCTCTGCCGCGGCTTTGCCGGTGCGTATCCGGCTCCCGCGCGGAGCGGCTTTGGCTGGCGCGATGCCGTTTACGCGGCCGGCGTGGCGCTGCTGGCAGTGTTATGCGCGGTGCTGTAGGCGCTGCTGGTTCCGGCTGGGGATGCAAATAGGGAAGGGCGACGTTTTGACGATCGATATGAATAGTGCGGCGGGCACGAACGGTGCGGGTGGCGCCGAGGTTGCGCCGCTCATTGAGCTGCGCGACGTGGTGTTCTCCTATGCGGAGCATACGGTTGTCGATGGTGTGTCGCTGCAGGTCGATCGTGGTGAACTCGTTGCCCTGCTCGGTCCCAACGGCTGCGGCAAGACGACGATTATGCGCCTTATCAACGGCCTTGAACTCCCGGACGCAGGGGTATACCTGTTTGACGGGCATGTGATCGATGCGGCGTTTCTAAAGGATTCCGCGGCCGCTCAGCGTTTTCATCAGCGCGTGGGCTTTGTGTTCCAGAATGCCGACGCCCAGCTGTTCTGCGCTACGGCGGGCGAGGAAGTTGCTTTTGGTCCCGCGCAGATGGGGCTGCCGGCAGACGAGCTCGAGCGTCGCGTGCGCGATGCCATGGGACTGTTCCAGGTTGCCGACCTTGCCGACGCCTCTCCCTATCAGCTCTCGGGCGGGCAAAAGAAGCGCGTTGCGCTGGCTGCGGTGGTGTCGATGAACCCGGATATCTTGGTCCTCGACGAGCCTACCAATGGGCTCGACGAGGATTCATGCGATATCGTGGTCAACTTCTTGCTGGCCTACGTAGCGGCGGGTAAGACGGTCTTGATGAGCACGCATCACCAGGATTTGGTGCGACGCCTGGGTGCCCGCGCTATCTATATCGATCGATATCACCATGTGGTCGAGGCGCCTTCTCCGTCGTATGGAACCGAAAGCGGTGCTACGGACTAGTTGCTGCGTAGAGCGTGCGTAGCCGCCCGCGTGGCTTTGCCGTGATGGTATAGTTATCCAGGTTTTTATGGGGGTGGCTATGCCAAGCTGGAACATTCATATCGCTCAGACGGAGCGTTTGCTGGAGCGCACCGGTGCGCTTGCCAATAGCGTGCGCGACCGCAATGCCTTTTTGTTTGGCTGCGTGGTTCCGGATATCTTCGTGGGCTATATGGTCCCTGGCATCGCCGATCCCATCCCGTACCGCATTACGCACTTTGCCAAGCCTGAGCCCATCCCTAAGCCTCGTGAGCATGAGTTCTGGGATACCTATGTGGCACCGTTGCTTAAAAGTTCGCCCACCGGTGCGCCGGCCGCGGCGACCTCGATTATCGAGGAACGCGAGCGGCTGAACCGCGTGCACTATCCCCAGCGCTACAAGGATGCCGAGCCGGTTGTCGGTCCCGGCGCTCGTGAGTTCTCGCTTGCGTCCGAGGACGTGGCGCAGTCGCTGCTCGATTTAACGTTGGGCGTCTGGTCACATCTGGTGGCCGATACCGTATGGAATACGCGCGTGAATCAGTACCTGGAGGCGCACGGCGGCAAGCCGTGCGAGGAGTTCCGCATTAAAAAGCAAGGCGACTTTGACTGGTTCGGCAAGACGCTCGGCATTGTTTCGATTCCGCGCGCGACCGATCGCCTGTATACTGCGGCGACGCGTTTTGGGCAGTATCCCATCCATAAGGAGTATGTGCTCAAGACCATCGGCGTTATGCACGAGATCGTGCGCGAAAACCCCGGCGAGCCCGACCATCCGCCATACCGCCTGCTGACCGAGAAATTCTTCGACGCAACGTTTACCGAGGTCATCGAGCTGACCGAGGCGGGCTTTGCGGCTCGCGTTGCCGCTTCTGACGTCCCCGCAGTCCCCCTGATCGCTAGCTGCTAGCCGGCCGGCTTGACGGTGAACAGTTCATCCCAATTGACCAACGGCTCCCGTCGCAGGCGTCTTCGGTGGTGCGCTCGGCATCGGAGAGGCTTGCGACTGAACGCAAATCGATGAGGCGGCATATGAAGAAGGTCTTAAAAAAGCCCGGAAGGCAATGCCTTCCGGGCCCTTTGCAATGCAAGTATGCTTGCAAGTGCGTTTTAGCGCACCTGAGCGACGTAAGCGACGTTGGTCGAGGAGACCTTGTCCTCGAGCTGGACGCTCATGCGGGGATCGCCGGCGGTAGCGACGGTCAGATCGCCAGCTTCGACGTAGCCGAGCTCCTTAGCGGTCTCGATCGCCTTGACGATCGTGCCGTTGACGGTGCCCTGGGTAATCTCGGCCTGGTGCGGGATAACGCCCCAGTACATAATCATCTGCTGGACGGCCCACTCGTGGCGGGAGAACGCGCAAATCGGCATGTTGGGACGGAAGTGCGAGATCAGGCGAGCGGTACGACCGGTGGTCGTCGGCACGGTGATGCACTTGGCGCCAACGGTGGTAGCCATGTTCACAGCGGACATACCCACAACGTTGTTGACAACGCGGGTGCCATGAGCGTCGGCCGGAACCTCGAGCGGAGCGTGGGCCGGGAGGTATTTCTCGGTCTCGAGAGCGATGCTGGCCTGCATCTTGACGGCCTCGACCGGGTACTTACCGGCAGCGGACTCGCCAGAGAGCATAACGGCGTCGGTGCCGTCGTAGATGGCGTTAGCAACGTCGGCAACCTCGGCGCGCGTCGGGCGCGGGTTCTGCTGCATGGAGTCGAGCATCTGCGTAGCGGTGATAACGGGCTTGTAGGCCGCGTTGCACTTAGCGATGATCTCCTTCTGGATGTGCGGAACGAGCTCGGGCTTGATCTCGATGCCCAGGTCGCCACGGGCGACCATGATGCCGTCGGAAGCCTCGAGGATCTCGTCGAAGTTCTCGACGCCCAGGGCGCACTCGATCTTCGGGAAGATCGTCACGTGCTCGCCGCCGTTCTCGCGGCAAAGCTCGCGGATGCCGCGGACGGATTCGCCGTCACGGATGAAGGAAGCGGCGATGTAGTCGATGTTCTCGGTCAGGCCAAAGAGGATGTCCTGACGATCGCGCTCGGTGATGGCGGGCAGCGAGATGTTGACGTTGGGCATGTTGACGCCCTTGCGCTCGCCGATCAGGCCGTCGTTCTTGACGACGCAGGTCATGTCCTGGCCGTCGACGGACTCGACCTCGAGGGCGACCAGGCCGTCATCGATCAGGATGAGGGAGCCCTTCTCGACCTCGGAGGGCAGAGCCAGGTAGTCGAGGGAGATATGCTCAGAGGTGCCGTGGAAATCCTCGGACGTGGGCTGAGCGGTGACGACGATCTTATCGCCGGTCTTGACGGCAACCTTCTTGCCATCGACCAGAAGGCCGGTGCGGACCTCGGGGCCCTTGGTGTCGAGCAGGATGCCGACGGGCAGACCGAGCTCCTTGGAAATACGACGGACGCGCTCGATGCGACCGTGGTGCTCGTCGTAGGATCCGTGCGAGAAGTTAAAACGGGCGACGTTCATGCCCGCCTTGATCATCTCGCGGATGGTCTCGTCGCTATCGCAGGCGGGACCCATGGTGCATACAATCTTGGTGCGCTTGTACATTCAGACCTCCATCTGACATCGTCTTGCGCTGATAGATAAACCATAAGAAATAAAACTGAGATGATTATAACGAAATGGCGACCGAATACCCCAAAAAATCGACCGTATGCCGAATTAGAAGTTCATTTTTTGCGGAAAAACGGTATATGCAAAAACTTTACCAACCGTTCTGACCGCTGCTATCTGGGCGATATTTCAGTTTGACGATGTGCCGAAGAAAAAACGTTTTATCAATATTGAGCATCACACGGTCTGCATCGTTGCACTCGAGCCGTGTTTCCAATTGGAATGTTTTGGCTAGACGCGCTGCTTTGGGGTACCATAGCTCCACTATCAACTGCCGCTCAGCACGGCAGCCTTGATGAGCCCTTGCCCTTCTCCTGGGAATTATGATCGGGCATCAATCTGCTGAGTGGCCCGAATCCCAGGAGGGGACTCTATATGCAAAAGGAATACCTGTCCGCCGCGGCGGAGGTTCTCAGCGACCAGGGCGTCGATGAGAACCTCGGCCTGAGCAACGACGAGGCGTCGTCGCGCCTCGCCAAGACAGGCCCTAACAAGCTCGAGGAAGCCGAGAAAACGCCGCTGTGGAAGCGTTTCTTTGAGCAGATGGCCGACCCCATGGTCATCATGCTGATCGTTGCCGCCGTTATCAGCGCGCTCACGGGTATGGTCAAGGGCGAGCCCGACTTTGCCGACGTCGCCATCATCATGTTCGTCGTTATCGTCAACTCGGTGCTGGGCGTGGTCCAGGAGGCTAAAAGCGAGGAGGCCCTCGAGGCCCTGCAGGAGATGAGCGCGGCGCAGTCCAAGGTGCTGCGCGACGGCAAGCTCGTGCACCTGCCGAGCGCCGAGCTCGTGCCCGGTGACGTGATCATGCTCGAGGCGGGCGACTCCGTCCCGGCCGACTGCCGCGTGCTCGAGAGCGCCACGATGAAGATCGAGGAGGCCGCCCTTACCGGCGAGTCTGTGCCCGTCGAGAAGCATGCCAACGTCATTGAGCTCGCCGCCGGCACCGACGACGTGCCGCTCGGCGACCGCAAGAACATGTGCTACATGGGTTCCACCGTGGTATACGGCCGCGGTCGCGCCGTCGTGGTCGGCACCGGTATGAACACCGAGATGGGCAAGATCGCCGGCGCCCTGGCCGAGGCCAAGGAAGAGCTCACGCCGCTGCAGGTGAAGCTCGCCGAGCTCAGCCGCATCCTCACCATCATGGTTATCGTCATCTGCGTCGTCATCTTTGGCGTCGACATCATCCGCCACGGCGTGGGCAACGTCCTTACCGATCCGACCGCCCTGCTCGATACCTTTATGGTCGCTGTCTCGCTTGCCGTCGCCGCCATCCCCGAGGGCCTAGTTGCCGTCGTGACTATCGTGCTGTCGCTTGGCGTGACCAAGATGGCCAAGCGCCAGGCGATTATCCGCAAGCTCTCTGCCGTCGAGACCCTTGGCTGCACGCAGACCATCTGCTCCGACAAGACCGGTACCCTCACCCAAAACAAGATGACCGTCGTCAAGCACGAGCTCGCTGCGCCTAAGGAGAAGTTCCTGGCCGGCATGGCGCTGTGCTCCGACGCCCAGTGGGACGAGGAGCTGGGCGAGGCCGTGGGCGAGCCGACCGAGTGCGCGCTCGTCAACGATGCCGGCAAGGCTGGTCTCACTGGCCTGACTGCCGAGCATCCGCGTGTGGGTGAGGCCCCGTTCGACTCTGGTCGCAAGATGATGTCCGTGGTCGTCGAGACCCTGGACGGCGAGTATGAGCAGTACACCAAGGGCGCGCCCGACGTGGTGATCGGCCTGTGCACCCATATCTACGAGGGCGACAAGGTCGTTCCGCTGACCGAGGAGCGTCGCGCCGAGCTCGTGGCCGCTAACAAGGCCATGGCCGACGAGGCCCTGCGCGTACTGGCGCTGGCAAGCCGCACCTACACCGAGGTCCCGGGCGATTGCAGCCCCGCCGCGCTCGAGCATGACCTGGTCTTCTGCGGCCTGTCCGGCATGATTGACCCGGTCCGCCCCGAGGTCGCCGACGCCATCCGCGAGGCCCACGACGCCGGTATCCGCACCGTCATGATCACGGGCGACCACATCGACACCGCCGTGGCCATCGCCAAGCAGCTGGGCATCGTCACCGATCGCGGTCAGGCCATCACGGGCGCCGACCTCGACCGCATGAGCGACGAGGAGCTCGACGCGCACATCGAGGACTACGGCGTGTACGCCCGCGTCCAGCCCGAGCACAAGACACGCATCGTCGAGGCTTGGAAGTCGCGCGACCAGATCGTGGCCATGACGGGCGACGGCGTCAACGACGCCCCGTCCATCAAGCGCGCCGACATCGGCGTTGGCATGGGCATCACCGGTACCGACGTCACCAAGAACGTCGCCGACATGGTGCTTGCCGATGACAACTTCGCCACCATCATCGGTGCCTGCGAAGAGGGCCGTCGCATCTACGACAACATCCGCAAGGTCATCCAGTTCCTGCTTTCGGCCAATCTTGCCGAGGTGTTCTCGGTGTTCATCGCCACGCTCATTGGCTTTACCATCTTCCAGCCGGTGCAGCTGCTGTGGGTGAACCTGGTCACCGACTGTTTCCCCGCGCTCGCGCTGGGCATGGAGGATGCCGAGGGCGACATCATGAAGCGCAAGCCGCGCAACGCCAAGGACGGCGTCTTTGCCGGCAATATGGGCCTGGACTGCGTGGTCCAGGGCCTGATCATCACCGCGCTGGTGCTGGCGAGCTTCTTTGTGGGCGTGTACTTTGACATGGGCTACATCCACATCAACGATATGATCGCCGGCAATGCCGACGAGGAAGGCGTGATGATGGCGTTCATCACGCTCAACATGGTCGAGATTTTCCACTGCTTCAATATGCGCAGCCGTCGTGCGTCGCTGTTCACCATGAAGAAGCAGAACAAGTGGCTGTGGGCTTCCGCCGCGCTGGCGCTGGTACTGACGGTTATCGTGACCGTTCAGCCGACGCTTGCCGAGATGTTCTTTGGCCCCGTGACGCTTGAGCTCAAGGGCGTTCTTGCCGCGCTGGGTCTAGCCTTCCTGATCATCCCGCTGATGGAGATCTACAAGGCGATCATGCGCGCGGTCGAGAAAGAGTAGGTCGAAAGGCCATCCTTCCCACCGGCCCGACCGCCTGCGGGGTTTCTTCTTCGCTGGTCCTCGCGCTTCGCGCTGCGGGATCGCTCAGAAGAAATCCCTCCCGGCGGTCGGGCCTTCGGATAACCTCTCGGGACCATAAGCTGAGGGAAAGTGTGTGAGTCGGTCGAGCAATTGCTCGACCGACTCTTTTTTGTGGGTAAAATACCTGCTCAGTTGTGATTTGTGGTGCTGGGAGGCGTTTGTGGGCAAGGCTAAGGCGAAGGCGAAGAAAAAGACGACGGGGGCGCGGGCTAAGCGCGATCGTCGTCGGAAGCTTGCGACCGAGGCCCCCGCATCTGCCGAGGAGCTGCTGGCAAACGTGCCGGGACTCGACGCGCTGCAGGATGTTCCGGCGTTCGATGACCTGCCGGTCGATGAAGCTCAGCAGGCGGCATTTGACGACTTTTGCGCACATGCCGAGGAGCCCGAGCAGATGCAGCTTGGCGCCGTGGTGCGCTTGGATCGCGGGTTTCCGCTGGTGGCGACTGCCGACGACACCTTTCGCGCCGAGCATGCCGTGGGGTTTGCCAAGTCGCGCGGCGAGGACGAGGTCCTGCTGCCTGCCGTGGGCGACCGTGTGGCGGTGCGCCGCGCTCCCGGGCACGATATGGGCGTGATTGAGTGCGTGCTGCCGCGCCGTACGAGCTTTGAGCGTTGGCGCGGCCGTGCCCGTGGAGAGCGCCAGGTGCTCTGCTCCAACGTGGATAGCGTGCTAATCGTGCAGGCGCTCGGTGCCGGTGAGGTGCTGCTCGACCGCGTGGCGCGCTCGCTGGTGTTGGCGCTTGACTGCGATGCCGAGCCGGTGGTGGTGCTTACCAAAGCTGACCGCTGCGATGCCGAGGAGCTCGAGCGCGATCTGGACCGCGTGCGCCGCCTGGTGGGTCCGGACGTGCGCGTGATCGTGACGTCCTCTGCCGAGGGCCGCGGCCTGGACGAGGTCCGTGCCTGCGTGCCTGCCGGGAGCTGCGCCATGATTCTGGGCGAGTCGGGTGCCGGCAAGTCGACGCTGCTCAATGCACTGCTGGGCCACGATACGTTGGCGACCGGCGGTGTGCGCGAACGCGACGACCAGGGCCGTCACACAACCGTCGCGCGCGTGATGGTGGCGCTGCCGGGCGACGCCGGCGTGATCGCCGATGCCCCGGGCCTGCGCAGTCTACCGCTCGTGGGTCACGAGCGGGGTCTGGCGCGCGCCTTCCCCGAGATTGTCGAGGCATCGCGTGCGTGCCGGTTTGGCGATTGCACACATACCCATGAGCCGGGCTGCGCCGTTCGCGAGGCCGAGGACGCCGGGCAGATCGACAGCCTGCGGCTGGAAACGTTCCAAAACCTGGCGTCATCCATGCGCGTGAGCGCTCAAATACTCGATCCCGATGTTCATCTGTAATTGATTTTTCCTATGACAGCCGTCTCCCAACTGTTTGGGAGACGGCTTTTTTGCTGCGGAAAAGCCTCGAAACATGCAGTTTGCTGACGTGCTGACCAAAACCTTGCCACGAGCTTGACGGACTGGTCAGCTTTTGGTCAGCGATTGGTTTGACATCGAAAATCAAGATCGCGATTGCGCCGCTTTGCACTCTGACCGCCCAGACAATGGTGGTACGGGCATTCGCCCGGCACTGCCATGAGAGGAGCGGCCGTGAACAAGAGCAAACGCATCGCCATCAGTCTGGTCGCGGGCGTGCTCGCTGCTCTGCTCTGCATGGTTTACGGCTCGTCGATCCGCTCGCAAGCCGAACAGGTCCAGGCTGAGACCTTGGCCAAGTACGGTGGCGATCGCGTCGAGGTATGCGTCGCGGCGCGCGATATCGATGTGGGCGAGACCCTCGATGAGACCAATGTCATAACCCAGGAATGGCTGACGAGCCTGCTGCCGCGTGACGCGGCGACCGAGCTGCGCCAGGTGCGCGGCGACGTGACGACTTCGCGTATTCCCAAAAACGCCGTGATCTGCAATGTCTACACCAAGGCCGAGAGCCACAAGCTCGAGGTGCCTAAGGGCAAGGTCGCCGTTTCGGTGGCGGTCGATGCCGAGCACTCGGTCGGCGGTGCCACGGGCGTGGGCAGCTATGTGGACGTGTACGTGCAAAAAGATGGCGTAACCGATCGACTGTGCGGCGCGCACGTGATCGATACCAGTGAGAATTCCGGTGCCACGCGCGAGGGCAAGATCGAATGGGTGACGCTGGCGGCTGACCCCGAAGACGTCAAGGAACTGCTGGGAGCCTCGGGCAAAGGAACGGTCAGCTTGACGATTCCCGCCACGGCGCGCGGCAAAAAGAGCGGAGGCGACGAGTGATGAAGGCGATCTGGCTTGCGTGCTGCTCGTGCGGCGATTACGGGCTGTTGCAGCAGGAAGTCGAGGGCCGTGATGCGGGTGCACAGGTGCTTCGCGTGGGTGACCTGGACGGGCTGGTTTCCATGGCGCGGGCGTTTCCGTCGCGCCGCGGGGCTGCCATCATCGCGGCGTCTCTGTTTGATACCGAAGATGTGCGCAAGACTGTTGCGCGCCTGACGGCCGAAGGCCGCGTGAGTCGCGTGGTCGTGTTGATAGAAGCGCTCGATCCGTCGGATATCGAGGGGCTGTTTCGCGCGGGGGCGACCGAGGTCATCGCTGCGCACAGTATATGCGGCAACGGGCGCGCGGGCGAGGGAGCGGTTGATTCCGATCGGTGCATGACGATTGAGCCCGATGCTTTTGTTGATAGGGAACCCGGGGCGCCTCGCGCTACAAGAGGCCCGCGTGTTGATGATTATGGAAAAGCGGAAGCCGAGCATGGTCGGCGCCCCCGGAACCCCCTTGTATACGATGACGCTGGAGAGCCGGCGCAGCATGCTGGCGACTCCCCGGCTGTAGATATGGGATACGTGCACGGCGTGAATCTGGCGGATGAACTCGACGAAGTTGAGGGCTTTGCCGGGTGCGGCGAGTTGTCGCTGATGCAGCATGAGCAGATTGCACAGAACGAGCCTGCCTCGCAGACCGAACAAGCTGCCATGCCGGCTTGGACGCAGCGTGTGGTTGCGGCGGGGGAGACGGGGACGCTGTCACCGACGCCCGCCCCGCCGCCTCCGATGCCGCCGGCAGACGCTGCCGCTCCGCAGCATCGAGCTCCGGTCATCTGCGCCATTTCGGGTTCGGGCGGTTGCGGCAAGTCGACGATCATTGCCACCATGGCACACACATCGTCGCTGTTGGGCTTGCGTGCCGCCGTGCTCGACCTGGACCTGATGTTTGGAAACCTTTACGACTTGTTAGGCGTCGATGCTCCGCGCGATATGGCGGCACTTATCGAGCCGTCGGTGGCGGGCGCGCTTGCCGAGCCGGATATCGTGGCCGCATCGATGCGCGTGGCGCCGGGCGTCACGCTCTGGGGTCCCGTCGCGGCGCCCGAGCAAGCCGAGCTCATGGCATGTCCGGTGGAGCTACTGCTTGATGTTCTGCGTCGCGAATCCGACGTGGTCTTTATCGATACCTCGGTCTTTTGGGGCGACGCCGTGGCGGCTGCGGTGGCGGCGAGCGACCGTTGCCTGATCGTTGGCGATGCTGCGGTGTCGTCCGCGACATCGGCGTCGCGCGTCATTGAACTGGCAAGTCGAGTAGGTGTGCCGCGCACGCGCATGAGCGCCGTGTTCAACCGGTTCGGTGCGCGCGGGGCAGACGAGGACGTCGCCATGCGCTTTGAGATTGCCTGTGCGTTGAGCTCCAAGATTCGTATCGCCGATGGCGGGCAGGATCTCGCCGCGCTCATGGCGTTTGGGCGCGCTGATGAGGCAGTGGGGCAGACCAGCGCTTTTGCGACCAGCGTGCGCGAGGCCACGCGCGAGATGCTCGTGGAACTGGGGTGCGCCGTCGGCCCTTGGAGCGATATGGTCGCCGACCGTGCAACGCGCACCGAACGCCCGCGTATCCGCCTTCCCTGGTCGCGCGAGGGTGATCAGCGATGAGCCTGCAAACGAGGATTAAGGCTGCCGGCGCTGCAGCGGGGGCAGCGCCTGTAGATGCGGGGCGTCGCCGCGCGGTGAAACGACGCACCAAGCGCGCCGTGATGGACCGCATGGGTTACGACGAAGTGGCGCGTATCAGCGCCTATATCGACCCGGCACTTGCCCGCTCGGAATTGCGTCCCGCGGTGGAGGCGGCGCTCAATGTTGAGGAGCCGACTGATCTCGCGACGTCCGAGCGCGAGACCATCATTGACGAGATTTTGGATGACGTGGTGGGCTTGGGGCCGTTGCAGCCGCTCATCGAGGACGACACCGTTACCGAGATCATGATTAACGGCTGCCGCTCGGCTTTCTTTGAACGCGGCGGCGTCTTGCACCCCATCGAGCATGCGTTTGAGGATGATGAGCAGATCCGTGTGCTTATCGACCGTATCATCTCGCCACTTGGCCGCCGTATCGACGAGCGCAGCCCCATCGTCAACGCCCGCCTCAAAACGGGCTATCGCGTCAACGCGGTGATTCCGCCTGTGGCGATTGACGGACCGATTCTCACCATCCGAAAGTTCTCGGACCGCATCTGCTCGCTGGACGAGCTTGTGGGGCTGGGGTCGCTGCCGCTTTGGTATGCGCAGCTGTTGTCGTGCGCGGTGTCGCTGCGACAGGACCTGGCGGTTGCGGGAGGCACGGGATCTGGTAAGACCACCCTGCTCAACGCGTTGTCATGTGAGATTTCCACCGGCGAGCGCATCGTGACGATCGAGGACTCTGCCGAGCTCAAGTTTGCGCATCATCCGCACGTGGTGCGTCTAGAGGCGCGCGAGGCTTCAATTGAGGGCGAGGGCGCGGTGACGATCCGCGACCTGGTGACCAATGCCCTGCGCATGCGCCCCGACCGCATCGTGGTGGGCGAGGTGCGCGGTGCCGAGTGCTGCGACATGTTGCAGGCCATGAACACGGGCCACGACGGGTCGCTCACCACGCTTCATGCGGGTTCCGAGCAGGAGACCGTGGTGCGTCTGACGTTGCTTGCACGTTATGGCATCGATCTGCCGAGCGAGCTCATCGAGGAGCAGATTGCCATGGCGCTCGACGGCATCGTGATGTCCGAGCGCCACGCCGATGGCAGGCGCTTCGTCTCCTCGTATTCGGGGGTGCGTCGCGCCGCGTCGGGCGGCGTAGAGCTCGAGCGCTATGTGACTTTCGATGCCGCCGAGCGCACCTGGACGCTTGACCGCGAGCCGCCGTTTATCGCAGAAGGCCTGCGGTCGGGGACGCTCACACAAGAGGAGGTGGACGAATGGAGGTCGCTGTGCCCCTCGTCGTAGGGGGTTTGGCAGGGTTTTCTGTCGCGACGGCGTGCGGGGCGGAACCTCGTGTGCCGCAGGTGCCGCCGGCGGAGCTGGCGCGTCAGGCGTTCGAGACGGTGGCAGAGAAGCTGCCGCGTGAGTTGGTGGAAAACGATCTGCTGAAAAAGATTGCCCGTTCGTGGGCATCGCTGGCTCCGGCGCGTCGCCTTGGCCTCGTGATCGAGGATGCTTCGGAGCGTTTGGCGTTTCTGCTGCTATCGAGCGGTGTCTGCTGCGTTTTGCTAACGATGGTGTCGTTATCGCCCCTCGGGTTTGCCTTGGGACTTGTTGCTCCGATTGCCGCTGGCGCCGCTCGGGATGGCTTTGAGAGCCGGCGCGAGCAACACGATGCAGAAGAGGCCATGCCCGAGGCGTTTACCGCACTTTCCATGTCGCTTGCCTCGGGACATTCGCTGGCCCAGGGCATGCGCTTTGTGGGCGCTCATGCGCAAGAACCGGTACATACCGAGTTTTTGCGGGTAGCGGCGGCGATCGATTGCGGCATCTCGGCGACCGACGCGCTCGATGACTTGCTCGTGCGCATCGACGCCCCCGGCCTTTCGCTTGTGACCTTGGCGCTTAAGGTGTCTCAGCGCACCGGTGCTCCGCTTGCCGACTTACTGTCCGAGGCGTCGAGCATGGTGGGGGAGCGCATTGAGCTCAAGCGCCGCCTGGATGTTAAGACGTCGCAGGCTCGCATGTCTGCGCATATGGTCGCGGCGATGCCGGCGGGCATGTGCGCGGTGTTGGCGCTGCTTTCGGCAGATTTTCGTCGCGGTCTTGCGACGCCTGCCGGTGCGGGCGCTGTGGTGCTGGGTCTAGCCCTCAACGTCGTTGCCCTGGTGGTTATCCGGCGCATTATGCGGGTGGAGCTATGAGCGCCCTGGTTGCAGTTGTGGCTTGCCTGTGTGCCCTGAGTGTATTTGTCGCGACGGGTTTGGATCGGGCGGATGCGCGCAAGATCGCAGGGGCCTGCAAGCGCGAGGCGGTGCTGGTCGCTGCCGCGGGTCGCTCGGTGGTCGATGCCCTGACCGCGCGAGTGAAGGGCGCGGTTGGAGCGGGCGGCCCGGCGCGAGTGTCGCTCGGCGAAGTGTCCGAGATGATCGATGTTGTGCGCTTGGGCCTTTCGGCCGGTCTTTCGTTTGATGCGGCGCTTGAGATTTTCTGCGCCAACCGCCGGTCAGTGCTGGCTCATCGCCTTGAGCGGGCCTGCATGGCGTGGCAGGTGGGCGTGGGCACGCGTGAGGACGAGTTGTTGGCCGCCGCGCGCGACCTGGACGTGCGAGCGCTCGAGACCTTTGCCATCACGGTGGGGCAGGCGCTCGCCCTGGGTGCCCCACTTGCCGAGACGTTGGCCGCTCAAAGTCGCGAGATCCGTGCGGCTCATCGCGCCGCGGTCGAGCGCGAGATTGAGCGTGCGCCCGTCAAGCTGCTGATTCCCACCGGCACGCTCATCTTGCCGGCGTTGCTTCTGTCCATATTGGGCCCGCTGCTGGGAGCAGGCGGGATGATGTAGGGAGGAATACATGAACACGATGACTGACGTTGCTGGCAAGATCTGGAGCTGGGCTGTTTGCCAGTCAATTCGCGCTCGCCAGCATGCCGGGGAGCTACTGCAGGAGGAGAGTGCGCAGGGCACCACCGAATACGCCATCTTGGTCGGCGTGCTCGTGGTGATCGCCATCATTGCCATTGTCGCATTTAAGGGCAAGGTCCAAGATCTATGGAACGCTATCAGCGAGGGCATCAACAGCCTGTAGAGGGTAGGCGGCCTGCCGGCGCACTGCTGGTGTTTGCCTGTGTGGTTGTGGCGGTGGCAGTGGCGGTTTGGGGGCTAAACGCCGCGCGGCAGCAGCGTCCTGGGGCCGCCTTCGATTCTGGCTCAGATTCGACGGTGGCGTCTCAAAAAGATGAGATGCGAGATGCGGACGATTCGGATGTCGCTGTCACGGCGCAAACCTTTCTGCGGATGCTCGACAAGCGGTCTGGCACTGCGACGGATTCGCCTGAGGACAACGCGATTGCGGTCCGGCTTGCATGGTCCGAGGACCGACCGATGACCGAGGCAGCGGCGGATATGTTACGCGCCTACCGCGAGGTGCCAACGGCCCAGCTCGCCCTGAGCGGCTATCTCGATATTAAGGGTAACGTATGGGGCGCCATTGTGCGCGATGGGCGCGGCTGGGTCGATATGGTGACGGTTGCCGCGGATACTGGCGATGCTTCGTGTCGTCTGCGCGCGGTGCGCCTGGCCCCGCAAACAATAAGCTCAAAGGAGGGGTCGTGAAATGCATGACGTCCTGCGCGAGGAATCTGCCCAGGCGACGGTCGAATACGCCATCGTCACGGTGGCGCTGTTATCGATCGTGCTGGCGATTGCGGGGCTTTGGCGTGCTGGCACCGATGGGCACTTGGCGGCGCTGGTTGAGCGGGCGGCATCCCATGGCGTTGCCTCGACGTCGGTTATCGACGCCGCTGCGGGCGCTAAGGACATCGCGTTGTATTGATATCGCGCGCGAGGACCGGGCGCAGTCTACGGTCGAGGCTGCTTTTTTGCTGCCGACGTTTCTGATGCTCATTCTTCTCGCACTGCAACCGGTGTGTTTGCTCTATACGCGCGCGGTCATGGAGTCTGCCGCTGCCGAGACCGCGCGGCTCATGACCACGACGACGGCGGAGGACGACGATCTTAAGGAGTTCACCCGCCGCCGGCTTGCCGCAGTGCCCAACGTTTCGATCTTTCATGCCGGCGGGCCGTTGTCGTGGGATATCGAGCTTGGCCGGGCCGGTGCGGGTGGTGTCTCGTCCGTGTCCGTTTCCGGCGAGGTCAAGCCGTTGCCTGTGATCGGTGCGTTTGCGCAGGCTATGGGTGGTACCGCCGAGGGCGGCTACGTTGAGCTCAAGGTCGATGTCTCGTATCAATCGCGTCCCGAATGGCTGGAGGGAGATTATGATTCGTGGATTGCTGCATGGGATTAAGCGTTTCTGGTCTAGATGCGTTTTGACGCGCCGTCCGAGCCGCCATCGCAAGCGAGGCGGCTTTATGGGCCGCGCCGGTATCGACCTGTTTATCGAAGACGGTGCCTACACCACGCTTTCTTCTGCCGTGGTCATCCTAGTGGTGCTCACGTTGTTGTTTTCGTCGACCGCGGCGATATGGAGCATGTCGCGTGCCGGGGATACCCAGGTGGCGGCCGATAGCGGCGCGCTGGCGGGTGCCAACGTGGTGTCGTCCTATCACACGACTGCCACGGTGGTTGATGCGAGCATCTTGAGTCTGGGGCTAGCGGGGTTTGCCACAATCGGGACGGGCCTGGTTGCCATTCTCATCCCAGGTGCCGAACCAGTTGCCGGCAATATGGTCGACACCGGGATTGAGATCATTAAAACGCGCAACAAGTTTGCCAAAAGCGCATCGGAAGGCTTGCAGAAAATCGAGACGGCTCTGCCGTATCTGATTGCCGCGCGTGCCACGCAGGCGGTGTCGGCGCAGGATACCGATAGTGTGGCCTATACCGGTACGGCGCTTGCCGTGCCCAGGACATCCGAGTCGGACTTCGCTGCGCTCAAAGGGTCAGAGATCTCGACCGATACCATTAAAGACACATCAGATGATTTAGAGCGTGCGGCCGAGGAGCTGCGGAAGGCTTCTGAGGACACGGCGAAGGCTAAAGAGCGCGCTTGGCTGGCGGATTGTGGCGGGTCGGACGAGAGTTCGATTGGCAAGTACTCGTGTATGTGGGAGCGTGCGAAAAAACTAGCAGAACTATCTGACAGTCAGAACTGTCATGAAAAGTCGAGCATCACATGGGAGCCGCAAATAGCGCTCGATCGCGCGAAAATCTATTACCGGCAGCGCTTGGCGAATGAAAAACCTCAGGGATCGAGCGTCGAGATGAAGGCGGAGTCGGCGGCGCGCAAGGCGTTTTACACCTATGCGAGTACAGAGGTCAATCGTGCATATGTAACCGAGGACGGAGATGAAGTTACTTCCCATATCCCGCTGTTGCCGCGCAACGCTGACGAGGTGCGAGCGACGGAACTCTATACCGATGCGGCGTGGCCAACCAGCGCCATCGATGGCAAGACGTATCTGCATTACGGAACGAGTTGCCCCAACTATAAGAAGGGGTCGCCAGGCGGGTTAGCCTCGGTTGCTGATTATGACGGACAGGACAGATGCAACAGATGCCATTTTGGCGTTTCGTCGCTCGGTGCCGTTGCAGCGCCTTCGACTTCTATCGAAAACGGCTTTGAGTACCACTTCGATAAGTTCAAAGAGGCCCTGGAAGACTACGTCGAATGCCGCAACAAAGAGCTCGAGCTCGAGCGTCAGACCGAGGATGAGGCCGACCGTGCGGGCAATGCGTTTGACCAGGCCATCAAGGAGCTTTCCGGCGAGCGCCCGCGTATCGCCCCGCCCGGTCGCAACGGCGTGGTTGCCCTTGCAGTTTCGGGTGACATTACCAGCCCCGATCAACTTAACTCCTCGTTTAACGCGGCAGTCAGGCTTGGCGATCGCGGTGCTATCTCTGCCGCGGTGCTGGCGCCCGATGAGGCGACGGCGCAAAACAACGTGCTTTCGCGATTTTTCTCGACATTGAAGGAACGCTCGGGCGGCGTTGCCGGCGTGCTCGACGGCGTCATGGATGTTTGGGGACGGCTACTCGTGGGATACGGTGATATCCAAGGCTCAGCCGACGAACTTATGGACGAGATGATTAAAGGCCTAGGAGGGGGCAGCGGCGCGTTGGGCTCCATCGCATCGTGGCTCGGCGATACCGTTTCGGCGTCCGTGGCGGCGCTGGGTTTGGAACCGTGCGACTTGCGCCTGCGAAAGCCGGTGCTGACCGATTCCGCCAATATCATTAAGAGTCCGGGGTCTGACATTGCGGGTCTCTCTCAAGCGCAAGACAAACTGCGAAGTATTCCGTTGGGCGTGACCGATCCCAAGGCGCTTTGCGAGGCGTTGGAATATCAAGTCGAACGCACCATTAGCGGTACGGTGTTCACACTTGCGGAGATTCCTCTGCCCGGCGGCGGCTCCATCCCGCTCACCGTCGATGTCGCCACGCTGGTTGGCGCTCTGGGCGGTGGGTCGTAATGAGTATCCGCATGCGTCTGCGCGAGGAGCGCGCCCAAGCGACGGTGGAGATGGCAGTGGTTACGCCCGTTTTGCTGGTGCTGGCACTCATCGTGTACAACGTCATGATCTTTGCCGGCGCTGTCGCGCGCTTCGACCGCGTGGTGCCCGACATCGTGCTAGCGCATGCCGTGGCGTCGGAGGGGGAGGGCGACGAAAGCTCTGCCGATGCCTCGGCGACGGTCCAGACTCAAATTCTGAATGCCATGGAAGGCTATGACTTGCAGATCGAAGTGTCGAGCGAGCAAGGCGCGAAGGCATCAGATGGTGGCCTGCTCTCCCTATCCGGTACGTTTAGGACCTACACCTGCACCATGCACTATGAGCCGTGGCCGACTTCTCTCAGCATCGCTGGCGTTCCGCTGGGGGCGCCGACAACGTTGTCGCACGAGCGCGCGGTGACGGTCGATCCATGGCATCCGGGGGTGGTCATGTGACCGCGGTCTCGTCCTACATCGCCTACGCGCGGGCACTCAATAGGCTGGGTTGGACGCCGGCCGAGTTTGTGGTGGCGGAGTCGTTTGTCGTGCGCCTGCGCGGCATGCTGGGACGGCGTCCGGTTGCCGCCAACGGCCTGTCGCTCGTCATGGCGTTTCCACGCTGCTCTTCGGTCCATACGTGTTTTATGGCCTATCCCATCGACATCGCCTTCATCGATCGTGACGGCAATATCCTCGCGCGCTACGAAAACGTCCGCCCTTGGCGCATGTGCTCCTGCCTCGGCGCCTGGGCCGTACTAGAGCGTCCTTCAATCATTGTTTCGACTCCTGCTCTCCAACGCGTGCCGGCTTAAGAATTGGCGACAGTGGACTTTCGTCATACGAAATTGGGTAAGATGGAGGAGAAGATGCATGGATGTTGAGATCCATCCCAACGCTAAAAAGCACCTGACGGAAAAGCAGGTGCTTAGCGCTTGGCTTGCGGTTACTGAGTGCATTCGTCGCGAGCCGAAGGACGAGCCGCCGAGATGGCTTGCAATTGGATGGCTCTCAGACGGACGAAGCGTGGAGCTTGTCGCGGTCGAGCTTGTCCGTGGGTGGCTTATCATTCATGCCTTGTCTCCAGTCCAGAAGAAATTTTGGCAGGAGATTGAACAGGCTCGGCAAAGGGGTCGATGATGGGCAAGACGTATACGGCCGCTAATGGTCAGGTTGTAACGGATGAAATGATTGACGCGTGGTGCGAGTCGTACGAGCGCGGAGAGTTTCCGGATGGCGAACACACCGTTGGTGGGATCGTGCATGGACGGCCCCCGCTCTCAGGTGAGGGGACGGCAACGCTGTCGGTCAAGATTCCTCTGGGAATGAAGGAGGCCATTCGTCGACGGGCGGCTGCCGAGGGGATGACGCCAAGTGAGTTTGCCCGTGCGGCTCTGAGTGAAAAACTTCTTGCTGCCGGCTGATGCCTCTGACGTGCCGATTTATAGAACCGAGGCTGTGCCCAAAAACTTTTTTAAAATTCTCGGTTGACCGGAACGCGTCCTTGGTTATACTAATCAAGCCTTGAAACAAGGCACACCTCAAATGGCTGGGTAGCTCAGTTGGTAGAGCAGAGGACTGAAAATCCTCGTGTCAGGGGTTCGATTCCCTTCCCCGCCACCTTGAATTGACTAGGACCTCTGCAAAGGGGTCCTTTTCTTTTATTGAGGGCTCTGCGGAAATTGCGTCCCGGAATTTGGCTTCAGAGTGGGATGCGTTTTCCGCTTTGAGGCCGCTTGGGAAAGCGCGACCCGGAATCCGGCGTCAGAATGGGATGTGCTTTCCTTTTGCGGTCTTTGGCGGAAACTGCGTCCCAGATCCCGCGCTCAGAACGGGATGCGCTTTTCGGCCGCCTACTTCCGGCGCATATGTACATCTCGGCGCGCCATCTCGGGCCCGCCCAGATATTCCTCCCGCTTTTGCGCCACTTTACAGACCGTTCGGTCGTCTGTCCGCACGCGCGGGTATACTCAAAACGATACTTTTCCTGTGCAATACGATGCAGGCTCAGCCTGCACGATCCGAAGGGGGCAGTGATGGAGAGGATACTCGGCGTTAATCTCTCTGGCTGGTTTATTCCCGAGCCTTGGGTGACCCCGTCGCTATACGCGGCGACCGGTGCATCCAACGCGGCCGAGCTGCAGGAGGCCATGGGCACCGCCGCCTATAACGAGCGCATGCGCCGTCATTACGAGACGTTTGTGAGCGAGGACGATTTCCGCCGCATGGCGCAGATCGGCCTCAATGCCGTGCGTCTGCCGGTACCCTGGTATGCCTTTGGCTCGCAGGAGTCCGATGCGTCCTACATCTCGGTTGTCGACTACATCGACCGTGCAATTGAGTGGGCTGCCAAGTACGACATCCGCGTGCTGCTTGATCTAGCAACTGTGCCCGGTGGCCAGGGCGATTCCAACGATTCGCCCGCCACGCCGGAGGCTGTTGCCGAGTGGCATTCGTCCACCAACGGTCGTCATGTCGCACTCGACGTGCTCGAGCGCCTGGCCGATCGCTACGGCGAGGCCGAGAGCCTGCTGGGCATTGAGCTGCTGGATACGCCGCAGATGAGTGTCCGCAAGAGCCTCTTCACCATGACGGATGGCATTCCTGCGCACTACCTGCGCAACTTCTATCGCGATGCCTATGAGCTCGTCCGTTCGTATATGCCCGAGGATAAGATCGTCGTCTTCTCGTCTTCGGGACATCCCAGCGAGTGGAAGCATTTTATGCGCGGCGCTAAGTACAAGAACGTCTACATGGACCTTCACCTGTACCATTACCGCGACGAGTATGCGCTCGATATCACGAGCCCCCGCGGGCTGACGACGGCGATTTCGCGTAACAAGCGCGAGCTTAAAGAAGCGATTTCGACTGGGTTCCCCGTGCTGGTGGGCGAATGGTCGGGCGCGGCGATCTTTGCCAACTCGTCGGTTACGCCCGAGGGCCGCAATGCCTACGAGCGCGTGTTTATCGCCAACCAACTGGCTTCGTTTGCACCGGCTGCCGGTTGGTTCTTCCAAACGTGGAAGACCGAGAAGCGCATTGCAGCATGGGACGCCCGCGCGGCGCTCGGTACGCTCGAGCGTGGCATGATTGAATAGGTTGATATGACGCAAAACAGCGCCCATACGGGCAAACTCTATGTGGTCGGCACGCCCATCGGCAACCTGGGCGACCTGTCCCCGCGCGTTGGCGAGGCGTTTGCCGCCGCCGATGCCATCTGCTGCGAAGACACGCGTGTGACGTCAAAGCTGCTGATGCACCTGGGCATTTCCAAGCCGCTTGTCCGTTGCGACGAGAATGTGATCGCCAGCCGCGCCGCCGGCCTAGTCGACCGTCTGCTGGCGGGGGAGACCCTCGCCTTTGCCTCGGACGCCGGCATGCCGAGCGTGTCCGATCCCGGCCAGGCGCTGGTCGAGGCGGCACGTGAGGCCGATGTGCCCGTAGAAGTTATTCCCGGGCCCTCTGCTTGCGTCACGGCGCTCGTTTCGTCCGGCATTCCCTGCGAGCATTTTTTCTTCGAGGGCTTTTTGGGCCGAAAGCACGGCGACCGCGTGCGCCGTTTGCAGCGCCTTGCCGTGGTGCCCGGCGCGCTCATCTTCTACGAGTCTCCACATCGCATCGTGGCGACGCTCGAGGCCGTGGTGGAGGTCTTTCCCCAGCGTGAGGTTGCCGTCTGCCGCGAGCTCACCAAGCTGCACGAGGAAGTCTTGCGCGGGCCCGCTGCCCAGCTCGCCGAGGAGCTGCGTGCTCGCGGCGAGGTAAAGGGCGAGATTGCGCTGGTCATCGCGCCGCCGAGCGAGGATGAGGAGGCCGGTGCCGTGCCGGTTGGCGCCGCGGCAGCGGATCACGACGAGGCCCTGCGCGAGGATATCCGCGCCGCGCTCGAGGAGGGGGAGCCCGCGTCTGCAGTGGCCAAGCGCCTGTCTCAGAAGTATTCGCGCCGCAAGCGCGATGTCTATGCCATGGTGCTCGATATGCAATAGATGGAGGATATCCAGCCCTTGCGCTAGAATCATCCTCTGTATGCAACGTTTTTCTGGAGGACAAACCCCATGGATCAAAGCAAGCCTTCGTTCTTTATCACGACGCCCATCTACTACGTCAACGCCGATCCGCACCTGGGCACGGCTTATTCCACCATCATCGCCGACGTTCAGGCTCGCTATCGTCGCTCCGCCGGCTATAACGTCAAGTTCCTGACCGGCATGGACGAGCACGGCGAGAAGGTCGCCGAGGCCGCAGCCAAGCATGGCATGACGCCGCAGGAGTGGACCGACAGCCAGGCCCCGCACTTCAAGGAGCTTTGGAGCAAGCTCGAGATTTCCAACGACGACTTCATCCGCACCACCGAGCCGCGCCAGCATCATGCCGTGCAGTACCTGTGGGAGCGCATGAAGGAGTCCGGCTACCTGTATAAGGGCAGCTACGACGGTTGGTATTGCGTGCCTGACGAGACCTACTTCACCGATACGCAGGTCCAGAAGGGCGACGAGGAGTACGGCAGCGTCGGCCAGCACCTGTGCCCCGACTGCCACCGTCCGCTTGAGCGCGTGCAGGAGGAGTCCTACTTCTTTAAGCTTTCCGCTTTCCAGGACAAGCTGCTCAAGCTTTACGACGAGCACCCCGACTTTGTCGAGCCTGCGTTCCGCATGAACGAGGTGCGCAGCTTTGTCGAGGGCGGCCTTAATGACCTTTCCGTGAGCCGTACGAGCTTTGACTGGGGCATTCAGGTCCCGTTTGACGAGGGTCACGTGACCTACGTGTGGTTCGATGCGCTGCTCAACTATATGACGGCCGTCGGCTACGGTGTCGACACCGACGAGGCGCGTGCCGAGCTGGCCTATCGCTGGCCCGCGCAGTTCCACATCGTGGGTAAGGACATCATCCGCTTCCACTGCGTCATTTGGCCCGCCATGCTCATGGCCATCGGCGAGGCCCTGCCCGAGCACGTCTTTGCCCACGGCTTCCTGACCGTGCGCAATGCCGAGACCGGCAAGGCCGAGAAGATGTCCAAGAGCCGCGGCAACGCCATCGCTCCGCAGGACGTTATCGACATGCTGGGCGTCGAGGGCTATCGCTACTACTTTATGACCGACGTCGTCCCCGGCACTGACGGTGCCATCAGCTTCGACCGCATGGAGCAGGTCTACAACGCCGACCTGGCCAACAGCTGGGGCAACCTCATCTCGCGTTCGCTCAACATGAGCGGCAAGTATTTTGACGGTTGCGCGCCCGCCAAGCCCGCGTCGTTCGATGCGTTCGAAAACCCGCTGGCAAAGATCGCCGATGGCCTGGTCGAGCGCTACATGGCCAAGATGGACGTGCTCGATTACGGTGGAGCCAAGGACGAGGTCATGGAGCTCATCCATGCCGCCAACCACTACATCGAGGACTCCGAGCCCTGGGCGCTTGCCAAGGACGAGACCAAGGCTGACGAGCTGGCATTTGTGATCTACAACCTGCTCGAGGCTATCCGCATTGCCGCTCACCTGCTGATGCCGCTCATGCCCCAGACTTCTGCCGAGGCCCTGCGCCGCCTGTCGTGCGAGGACGAGGCCGCGAGCGACGACCTCAAGGGCATTTGCGCTTGGGGCTTGCTTGCCGGTGGTCAGCCCGTCGAGAAGGGCGAGCCGCTGTTCCCGCGTCTGGGCTAAGCCGCCGCGCGCCATATCGGCAATTTGCTGTTTAGATGTAAGGGCATGGCCGCAACGGTCCATGCCCTTTTGTTTCAAGACGCCGCCACCATGCTAAGGAGGCAACTATGACAACTTCGCCTTTGGCAAACCCCACGGCAACAAGGGAGCTGCTGGAGGAGTTTGGCCTTGCGACCAAGCATCGCCTGGGCCAGAACTTCCTGATCGACAACCATGTAATTGAGCGCATTTGCGAGCTTTCCGAGCTTGCGGGCGATGAGCGCGTGCTCGAGGTCGGTCCGGGCGTTGGTACGCTCACGCTTGCGCTGCTGCAGGAGGCGGCGTGCGTCACGTCGATCGAGGCCGACCCCGAGCTCGAGCCGGTGCTCGATGCCCATGCCGCTGACTACGCCAACTTCCGCTTTATCATGGGCGACGCGCTCAGGGTGACGCCGGAGCAGATTGAGCAGGTTGCGTGCGGTGAGCCGACGGTATTTGTCGCGAACCTGCCCTATAACGTGGCGGCGACGATCATCCTGCAGTTCTTCCAGACGATGCCCGCGCTCAAGCGCGCCGTCGTCATGGTTCAAAAGGAGGTTGCCGATCGCATTGCCGCAGTGCCGGGCAATAAGACCTATGGCGGCTATACGGCAAAGCTCGGCCTGTATGCGCAGGTGACGGGTCGCTTTGAGGTGCCGCCGCGTTGCTTTATGCCGGCACCGCACGTGGACTCGGCCGTCGTGCGTATCGACCGTGTTGACGGCGTGGTGCCCGAAGGACTCGATCGCGAGTTTGTGGCCCGCGTGATTGACGCCGCATTTGCTCAGCGTCGCAAGACCATCCGCAATTCCATGAGCGCCAACGGCTTTGCCAAGGACGTGCTCGATGCCGCCTTTGAGGCTTGCGGTATCTCACCCACCACGCGCGCCGAGACGCTCGATGTTGCTGACTTTGTCCGCCTGGCCCAGGAGCTAATCCATGACGCCTAATGCCGAACGCGTGACGTTTACCAAGAAAAAGAAGACGGTTGCCTGCCCCGTGCCCTTGGCACCGCTTGCCGACACGCATGCGCATCTGCTTTCGTTTTGGGGCAAAGAAGTGCCCGAGACGCTCGTGCGCGCGAAAGCCGCGGGCGTCGACCTGTTGGTGACGATGCTCGACCCCATCGCCGACAAGCGCAGCGTGACGGACTATAGCGACTGGCTGGTGCGCGAAATTCTACCGATGCGGGATATTCCGCAGATCAAGTATCTCGCTGGCGTTCATCCCTATGGCGCGCCGGATTATACCGACGACATTCACGCGCAGGTCGTTGCCGCGCTCGATAATCCTTTGTGCGCCGGTATCGGCGAGATCGGCCTGGACTACCACATGGATTACGATGACGACATCGCGCCGGCGCCCCATAGCGTGCAGATTGATTGCATGGCACGTCAGCTCGAAGTTGCCGTGCGCCGCAATGTGCCGGTGGAGCTGCACCTGCGGCACGAGGACTCGGATGGGGAGCGCACTTCGCACGTTGATGCGTACAACGTGCTGCGCGAGGTAGGCGTGCCTCAGGCCGGTTGCGTGCTGCACTGCTTTGGCGAGGATCGAACTACGATGGAGCGCTTTGTGGGTTTGGGCTGCTATATCGCCTATGGCGGCGCGGCCACCTTTAAGCGCAACGACGACGTGCGCGAGGCATTTGCGGCGACCCCGCTCGATCGCATTTTGTTCGAGACGGATTGCCCGTATATGGCACCGGAGCCCATTCGTGGTCTTGAGTGCGAGCCGGCAATGATTTCTATCACGGCAAACACGCTGGTCAACGACCGTGTCGATCGTACCGGCGAGGATGCTGAGGCAATCGCGCGAGCAGCTTGGGAAAATGCCTGCAAACTTTTTCAAAAATAGTTCTTGCGTTCGCGGTAGCGCTCCGTTATTCTAATTCCTGCACGCGGGCGTGGCGGAATTGGCAGACGCGTACGGTTCAGGTCCGTATGGGGGCAACCCCATGAAGGTTCAAGTCCTTTCGCCCGCACCATTAAATGAAAGAGCTCCCAGCAATGGGAGCTTTTTTGTTATGGGCCCATCACAGGGACTTGAACCTGTGAAGGAGCGAGCGTAAAGAAAACGCGGAGCGTTTTTAGCGAGCTGGCGAGGACGCCGGCAGGCGGCCGAAGCCGGCGCGGATCCGCGAAGCAGATACGCGGACGTCCTTTCGCCCGCACCACTAAATGAAAGAGCTCCCAGTAATGGGGGCTTTTTTGTTATGGGCCTCCTGTTGGTGTCACACAGCTGCTTCGTGCGGGTATCCTAATGCCAACGTGTGCCTATCAGAGGAGAGACCATGCTGTTGTCCGGTATCATCGCTGCCCTTACCAGCCTTTTGATTCCCATCATCATTCTGTTGCTGCTGCTTCCCAACGCCTGCTATGTCGTTGAACAGCAGCATGCCGTGATCATCGAGCGTCTGGGCAAGTTTAACCGCATCGTCAACGCGGGCTTCCACATGAAGGTGCCCGTGATTGACCGCAAAGCCGCCACGGTGAGTCTGCGCACCATGAAAAACGGTTTTGGCATCGACGTTAAGACCCAGGACAACGTGACCATCGGCCTTGAGGTCTCTGCTCAGTACCACGTGAGCTATGACATGGGCGCCGGCCCGGCAGATTCGGGTATCTACAAGAGCTACTACATGCTGCAGGAGCCCGTCGACCAGATGCGTGACTTCATCACCGACGCCCTGCGCTCTTCGATTCCCGTCTACACACTCGACGAGGTCTTTGCCAAGAAGGATGACATCGCCAAGGATGTCAACGCTACCGTTTCCGAGCAGATGGCCGCCTACGGCTTCACCCTCGTGTCGACGCTCATCACCAAAATCGCGCTGCCGACCGAGGTCGAGAACTCCATGAACGACATCAATGCCGCCCAGCGAAAGCGCGCTGCCGCGCAGGAGCTCGCCGAGGCCGACCGCATCAAGCGCGTCACCGAGGCGACCGCCGAGGCTGAGGCGATGGAAAAGGCGGGCGAGGGCATCGCCAACCAGCGCAAGGCCATCGCGCTGGGCATCAAGGATTCGCTCGAGATCATCCAGGAGACGGGAGTCGGTAACGACGAGGCCAACCAGCTGTTCATGTTTACGCAGTGGTCCGAGATGATGACGGAGTTCGCTCGTACGGGTAAAACCTCGACGGTCGTGCTGCCGAGCGATTTCTCGCAGTCGGCCTCGATGTTCGAGCAGATGCTGACAGCCAGCAAAGTTCAAAACGATTCGAAGGAGTAGACGCGCGTGAAATACACCGTCGTTTGCGTCGGTAAGCTCAAGGAGCGCTTTTGGAAGGACGCGTGCGCTGAGTACACCAAGCGCCTAGGTGCCTATGCCAAGGTTGATATCCGCGAGGTGGCCGATATCGACCCGGCTAAGGCGGGCGGCGTGGATGCTGCACGCGACAAGGAGGGGGCGGCAATTCTTGCTGCATTGCCGTCTCGGGCGCATGTGATCCTGCTAGCTATCGAGGGTAAGGAGCGTTCGAGTGAGGAGCTCTCGGCGCGGCTCGACGATCTTATGCTGCGAGGCAGCAGCGACATTGCCTTTGTAATCGGCGGTTCGGACGGCGTGAGTGATGAGGTGCGCGCCCGCGCCGACGAGATGCTCAGCTTTGGACGCATTACCTTGCCGCATAACCTGGCGCGTGTGGTGCTGCTAGAGCAGATTTACCGTGCCTGCAAGATCAGTCGTGGCGAGCCGTATCACAAATAGGTCGGCAATACGAAACAATGGCGTGGGACAATACCTTTCGTTTTGAGGAATGTGTCTGAAAGGACTATGCGATATGAAGATTGGATTTGTCGGTTTTGGCAATATGGCGAGCGCTATGGCCGATGGCTGGATCGCTGCCGGTGTAGCTGCGAGCGACATGTGCGCCTGCGCGGGTCGCTACGACGCACTGGTTGAGCGCTGCGAGGCGCGCGGCATGGTCGCCTGCCACGATGCCGCCGAGGTTGTCGCCGCATCCGATATCGTGGTCGCTGCGGTCAAACCGTACATGATCGAGAAGGTATTCGCCCCGCTCAAGGATGCTCTTGCCAAAAAGGTCGTTCTGTCGGTTGCCTGGACCTGGGACAGTGCCAAGTGGGAGCAGGTCCTGCCGGGCGTCGCGCATATCTCGACGGTGCCCAACACACCGGTTTCGGTGGGCGAGGGCGTCATCGCTTGCGAGAAGGCTTCCACGCTTAGTGATGAGCAGAGCGCAGTGGTGCTTGATCTGCTTGGCAAGCTCGGTGCGGTGGTCGAACTCGATACGAGCCTGCTGTTTGTGGGCGGCACGGTGGGTGGTTGCGCTCCGGCATTTGTCGCCATGGCAATCGAGGCTCTGGGCGATGCAGCGGTCAAGCACGGTATCCCGCGTGCCGATGCCTATCGCATTGTGAGCCAGATGGTGTTGGGTACGGCAAAGCTGCAGCTTGCAACTGGCCAGCATCCTGCGGCGATGAAGGATGCCGTATGCTCGCCCGGTGGTGCCACCATCAAGGGCGTCGTTGCGCTCGAGGACGCCGGCATGCGCAGCGCCCTGGTCAAGGCAATCGACGCAACTCTCCAGTAAAACCGACCAAAAAAAGGAAGGGTTTATTTTTGGCAGGTATTTTCTGCGGTTTTGTCCTTTTAGCGAAAAGCGCCCCGCAACTGGCTCAATTCCAGTTGCGGGGCGCTTGCGTTTGCCCAGATAAAACAGACCAAAATAAACCTGTCCCTTTTTGGCAGGTTAGTCCCAGAAGCTGTCTTCCTCATCCTCGGACTTGGGTCCGCGGTCGACGTACATCTTATGGGTACGCTTCTCCATTACAAAGGCAAGAATCGCAAATAACAGGATGCCGCCGGCGAAAAGGATGGCAAAACCGGTGCGGGTGCCAAACAAAAAGGAAAAAACTGCGTCCATTGGGTGCCTTCTTGCGTAGTTGAGTTGGGTCGTAAACGCTCATAAGTATATACTTGCCCATACATGTACAAGGTTGCAACCTAAATGGAATGTATATCGCCGGAGGATCTAATGCTTGATATCAAGTTTGTTCGCGAGAACCCCGATGCCATCGATGTCGCCATGGCTAACCGCCAGACGTCTTGGGATCGCGAGAAGTTCTTTGAGCTCGACGACGAGCGCCGTGCCGTCATCACCGAGGTCGAGGAGCTCCAGGCTACGCGCAATGCCGAGTCCAAGAAGATCGGCGCCCTGATGAAGGAGGGCAAGAAGGACGAGGCCGAGGCCGCCAAGGAGGCCGTGCGCGCCGTCAACGAGAAGATTGACGGTCTGGCCGAGCGCCGCACTGCTCTCGAGCAGGAGCAGTACGACTTCATGGCTCACTTGCCCAACATTCCTTGCGAGGCCACGCCGTACGGCAAGGACGAGGACGAGAACATTGAGCGCCGTCGTTGGGGCATCCCGCGCGAGTTCGACTTCGACTTTAAGCCGCACTGGGATCTGGGGACCGATCTGGACATCCTCGACTTCGAGCGTGGCAATAAGCTCTCCGGCAGCCGCTTTACCGTTCTCGGTGGCGCCGGCGCCCGCCTGGAGCGCGCCCTTATCAACTTCTTCCTCGATACGCACACCAGCCGTGGTTTTAAGGAGTGGTGGCCGCCCATCGTCGTCAAGCGTCAGACCATGTTCGGCACGGGTCAGCTGCCCAAGTTCGAGGATGACGCCTATCACGTCTCGGGCGACAACTTCCTGATCCCCACCGCCGAGGTCGTGCTTACCAACCTGCACGCCGGCGAGGTCCTCGATGCCGACACTCTGCCGCGCCGCTACACCGCCTTCACCCCCTGCTTCCGCGAGGAGGCCGGTTCCGCCGGTCGCGACACCCGCGGCATCATCCGTCAGCACGAGTTCGACAAGGTCGAGATGGTCAAGTTCGCTAAGCCGGAGGAGTCTGACGAGGAGCTCGAGAGTATGACCGCCGAGGCCGAGTACCTGCTGCAGCAGCTGGGCCTTCCGTATCGCGTGATTAGCCTGTGCACCGGTGACTTGGGCTTCTCTGCCCGTCAGACCTACGACGTCGAGGTCTGGCTGCCGAGCTACAACGCCTACAAGGAGATCAGCTCCTGCTCCAACTGCGGTGACTTCCAGGCTCGCCGCGCCAACATCAAGTATCGCGACCCCGAGAACTTCAAGGGTTCGCGCTACCTGCACACTCTCAACGGTTCTGGCCTGCCGGCTGGCCGCACCATGGCCGCCATTCTGGAGAACTACCAGAACTCCGACGGCACCATCACGATCCCCGAGGTCCTGCGTCCTTACATGGGTGGTCTCGAGAAGATCGAGCCGGTCGCGTAAGTTGGCTGCATAGGGGATATGCAAGGGCGCTCCTTCGGGGGCGCCCTATTTCGTGCGCAGGTCCATACCATGCCGTGCGGACAGCTCAATAGAAAACACACGAACAACTGTTCTGTATACAGCCATCTACCTGCTATGCTTTTGCTAAATAAGAGCGAGAGAAAGGGGACGCGATGGAGCTGTTTGATGATCGGGTGGTTTTGTTTGAGAGCGACGAGGGCGGGGAGTACCTGCTTGTAACGTGTGAGCCGTCTGGCATGGGCGGCCTGGTGGTTCGGCAGACGAGTGAGGGTCCGTTGACACAATGGTGCTTTGAGGAGTCGCCGCATGTGGTCGAGACCTTTGTGACGCACGTGGGGCTTGTGGCGCTGGAGCACTTCTATGGAGTTGGGACTTCCAACCAGGTCGCGCGCATGCTGAGCATCTCGTTTGCCGATTATGATTGTGCCCAGCGGGTGAGATCGCTCCTGAGGGAACTTGATGCCAAGTTTGACGTGATCGAAAAGCCAATCGATCGTACGGGGAACGGCGGTATATGCGGAGCAGCATGACAAAACTGCGTTTCACAAAAAAGTTTGAGATTGAGCTTGACTCCAATAAGCTAAAGTGGTTTTATATGTCTTGCGCTGCGGCGTTACCTCAGCTGGATAGAGGGTCTGACTACGAATCAGAACGTCATAGGTTCGAATCCTATACGCCGCACCAATCGAACTTGAAGCCTCCGGCAACGGGGGCTTTTCTTTTACGCCGGCACCGCACGGATTCGAACCTCGGTCGAGGTGCGAGCATCTTAATCATCACTTCGTAAAATTTTTCCAAATTGTCGCTTGACCCATCGAGGGGTCACGTGCATAATAATCCGTGCGTTGCGGCGTTACCTCAGCTGGATAGAGGGTCTGACTACGAATCAGAACGTCATAGGTTCGAATCCTATACGCCGCACCAATTGAGTTTTTAGCCTCCGGAAACGGGGGCTTTTCCTTTACGGGGGCATTGCGGAGATTCGAACCTCGTTCGAGGCGCGAGCGTCAAGAAAACGCGGAGCGTTTTTAGCGAGCGGGCGAGTCCGCCGACAGGCGGGCGAAGCCGGTGCGGATCCGCGCAGCGGATGCGCGGAATCCTATACGCCGCACCAATTGAGTTTTAAGCCTCCGGAAACGGGGGCTTTTTTATATCGCGATGCGTCGAAGATCGCATCAAGTGATTAAAATGAGTAAAAATCAAATTCAATAACTTTTTTTGAAAAACGCTTGACGATTATTCAGTCCATGTGCATAATAATCAACAAGTCGCGGCGTTACCTCAGCTGGATAGAGGGTCTGACTACGAATCAGAACGTCATAGGTTCGAATCCTATACGCCGCACCAATCGAACTTAAAGCCTCCGGCAACGGGGGCTTTTCTTTTATGGCAACACCGCATGGATTCGAACCTCGGTCGAGGCGCGGGCGTAAAGAAAACGCGGAGCGTTTTTAGCCCGCGGGCGAGCACGCCGGCAGGCGGGCGAAGCCGGTGCGGATCCGCGCAGCGGATGCGCGGAATCCTATACGCCGCGCCAATTGAACTTGAAGCCTCCGGAAACGGAGGCTTTTCTTTTATGACGACGTCGCATGGGTCCGAACCTCGGTCGGGGCGCGGGCGTGAAGCGGACGATTTCCTGTCGACTCGTGTAAGATTCCGAGTAGGTGTCGCGGCCCATCCGCGACCACTTCTTCTCTCAACGACCGATCAGGGTGATACTTCGTGGCAGAGCGTCCGACATACAAGCTCAGGTTTCTCGATCCCAAGAAGCGCTTTCCGGCGATGCCCGAGCAGCCTGCGGGACGCTCATATGGCGTGGTCTGGAAACTCTTTGGCGAGGACCAGCATGAATCTTGTTATGTCGTCGAATTCGTTGGCAAAAGTCATGTGTCGCTTTTGGGCTACGTAAGCGTTTCGGGTGAGGTGTACAAGGTGGACCGCCCCGTTAGCGAGGCTCCGCTGCCCAACGATCCCGACATGGAACTGGTCCTTGACGAGTCGGATTCCAGTATTGGTGAGATTATGGTAAGGGAAGCCAGCGGTGCAATGCGTACGTGCGCGCGAACCGTCGGCTCTCCCGAAGGCCCCATGCGCGAGCAGTCCGATCACGATACATGGAATTCGGCCCGCTCCCTTCCTTACGGCGAGTTCATGGCATCGATGTTCCTGCGCTACGTGATATTTGCCAACTCCGAAAGCGCTGTTGCGAACACGGCGGACGCCGACGGTCTCGATGCGGACATGCAAAACGTTGTCGACAAGATCAAGCTCGTAAAGTTGCCCGAGCCGGTCGAGGTGTTTTTGGGCTTTAACACGGCACCGCTACCTGACGCTATCGAGACGTTGCTCTACCGCGTTGACCATGCCGAGAATCCGAGCGGTATCGAGCGTTATGCCGCCGCCCTTATGAGCGAGGTCGACTTGCCCCGTCTGCGCACCATTGCCGCCAAGTCCGAAATGAGCCTAGCGCGCATCGACCGGTCGAAGCTGTTCTATCTCAATTTTGATCGTAGCCTGCTGGACCAGGGCGAGATTGACATGCTGCTTGCCATCGAGTGCCGTCTCAACCGCCTCTCCGGCATCCTCGAGCGCATCGGGGCCGGATTGGCCCCTGTGGCATCCTCGCCGAGCCTTGAGGGCTGCGCGCTCTTTGATGCGTGGCATATCGCCAAGACGACCAACGATGTTCCCCGACTGCTCGATACGGCCTCGAGCGATAACCCGTGGGGCAAACCGGGTACGGTGGCTTGCCAGCCGGGCGGTGAGTGGGATGTGCGTACCCGCTTCGCGCGTATTGTCGAGGCGCTCAACGTGGTCACGCGGCTCGACTATACCTATCGGGCAAACGTTGCCGAGGGGATTATGCTCGTTCGGTTTGGGCACTCTGTCGTGAATGCCATGCCGCAACGTGAATACGACGCTCAAGATGACGCCTGGCGCGAGCTGGAAGAGGACACGCGTGCGATCTGGGCCGCGGAGCACGATGCGCGCGTGGCACTCACGCTTGCGGCAGCGTGTTTTGCCGCGGGCACCTGCATCACGCGCTGCTATGTGCAGATTGCTGCTCCCGACAGTGAGCAGGGCGAGCGCGTTGTCGCAACGTATTTCTTTGGGCGCGCGGCCTATCTGGCCGATTGCGTGCCTGTCGCCAAGGATCTTGAGAGCATGGACATGGACGATATGCCGTGCAAGCGTGTGCTTGAGGCGTATGAGTCAACCGCTCCGGAGACGATTGAGCCTGCGGAGGTTCATGCTCGTCCGCGTGATGACCATCGCACACTGCCGCCGGCGCTGCGCGATCTGCTGCTCGCCGATAAGGCTGACGAGTTGGAGGTCATGGAAGAGGACGATGACCCATACGTGGCCCGTGTTGTTGAATTGCGCGAGCAGGCAAAAGTCGACCGTACAGGTGCTTTTGAAGGCTTTTCCCGTCTTGTCGAGGAGTTGGAGGCTAAGTGCGCCGTCGCCGAGCTTTTGGCGACAGGTCCGGTTCAAACGCAGTTTTGCGATAACCAGCTGGTGCGCATGGTGCTACCGGTGTTGGAAGAAGACCGCTCTGTGCGAATCCTTCGTGCGCCCGATGCGCTGTACTTTGCCCAGCACGAGATCTGCAGCTTTTACGTCGAGCAAGAGGACTTTGAACGAGCGCTGCCCGAGGTGCGCCATCTTTACGATCTGGCGCGCTCGTCCATGCAATCGCACTTTGCGCTCATCAACGTTCTTGCGCGTCTGGAGCGCTTTGACGAGATTATCGAGGTGGCGCGCCACGGCCTACGTATTGCCAGCGATCGCTCTGCAATCGGCTACCTGTTCTATCGCCTGGCGTTTGCCTATTGGAATTGCGATCAGCTCGACCTTGCGCTGGCTTGTTACCGTCTGGTGCCACGTGGCGAGGAGTCGGGCAGCAGCGCGCTGGAAGAAATGCAGGGCCTTATGAACGAGATGGGCGTCAGCGAGCCTCCGACGTTCGAGGAAGCGGTCGAGACCATTCGCAAGGCTGGACTCGAGCTGCCGCCAGTGTCCGCCGTGACGAATCAGCTGGCAGATGCCGCTGTTCAACTGGTCGACAACGGCTTCTTTTTCCTGGCACGCGGTTGCATCTTTCAAATGTGGCGCACCATGGGCAACGACGAGCTCGGCTCCCTCAACCGCTCGCTGGGGTAGGCGAAGCTTCCAAGGAGGAAAGGATGCTAGGCAATTAGAAAATTTCCTCTTGCCCATCCTTGGCTGTTTGGTTACTATAGAACGGCTGTTACGGAGAGCTGACCGAGAGGCCGAAGGTGCTCGCCTGCTAAGCGAGTATGCCCCAAAAGGGCATCTGGGGTTCGAATCCCCAGCTCTCCGCCAGTACGAATTTGAAGAAGGGCTCCGTAAGGGGCCCTTTTTGGTATGGAGAACGTTAGCTGGGGATTCGAACCCGAGAGGGCACGGGCGTTAAGCAAACGCGAAAGCGTTTGTAGCCCGTGGGCGAAAAGCCGCCAGGCTTTGAAGCCGGAGGGCATGCGCAGCATGCCCGGATATCCCCAGCTCTCCGCCAGTACGAATTTGAAGAAGGGTCCCATTTGGGGCCCTTCTTTATTATCAAGAATGGAGGCTGGGGATTCGAACCCTCAAAAAGGAGGCATCCTTTCGGACGCCTCCTTTCAGTGGGCTGATTATTCTTGCGCTCTACACCTCAGGAGCCTTGGCGACGGTCTCGCTCTCTGCCGCAAGTGGCCGGTTGTCGATGCGGCGGCCCAAGCGATCGAGCTTCACGAGCAGCCATTCAATGGGATTCGGCCCCGAGCCTTCCTCGTCGGCAACCAGGTCCATGACGGCGACCTTGGTGCCGTCCTGCTTGAGCGTAACGCTGCCTACCTTGTCGCCAACATGCACCGTGCCCGAAAGGTCATCGTAGCTAACTTTTTCGGTCACTTCGCCGGCGAGTGAGAACACCGTTGCCTGTGCGGCGGGGTCGGCGAGCGTGGCGTCGATTGTCTTATCCGTCCAGTCGGTTTGACTAATGCGCGCCATAAGCGGGTTGCCGTTGGCGGTCTTTTCTTGCGTGTTGGCGATTGCGACCGTCACCTTGTGGTCGTAGTACCAGTTGACAAGGGTGGCGGTATCGGTAAAGCGCTGATCGGTGGTGGTGGAGTTCAAAATAACGGTGTAGATCTCGTCGCCGTCGCGGTTGTAGGCGCTCGTAAAGCAATAGCCCGCGTCGTCGGTGGTGCCGGTCTTGCCACCGATGTTGCCATCTTGGCCCAGCAAATAGTTATGCGTGTCCATGGAATGCGAATGGTCGGTGCCGTCGGCGCCCGTGACCTCGATCCAGGAATCCTCGCTCGCTACGACCTCGCGGATCGTGTCGTTTTTCATGGCCTCCTGCATCATCAGCGCTACGTCGTGTGCGGTTGAGTGCATATCGCCAGCCCACTCATCAAAGTCCAGACCATGCGGGTTTTCAAAAAGCGTACCGGTGCAGCCGAGCTTCTTAGCGCGCTCGTTCATGGCCTTCACAAATGTGGCCTCGGCGTCTTTGGTCTTAGGGTCGATCTTCTTGCCCACATATTCGGCGAGCACGATGGCGGCGTCGTTGCCCGAGGGAATCATCAGGCCGCGCAGCGCCTGCTCCACGGTAAGCTTGTCGCCTTCGAGCAAGCCGGCGGTCGAATTGCCCACGGTGGCTGCGGCGTTGCTCACCGTGACCTTCTCGTCCATCTTGCAATTCTCGACGGTTAGGATTGCGGTCATGACCTTGGTGGTCGAGGCAATCTTGACCTGCTCATCGGCGTCGCGGGCATAGTAGACGGTCCCGTCTTTGCCCATGACGAGGGCATTGGTCGCATCGATATCGGGCAGGTTTTCGGCCGTGATACCGCGCACATCGGCGGTTTTGCCGCAAACATTGTCGGTCGTGAGCACTTGGGCGCCGGCGACGGTGGGCACGCCAGCGGCAAGGGCGATAGCGCAGACAAAGCCGGCGGCAAGCTGGGCTGAGCGCTTTGCAAAAGGGGTGAGGGACTTCACGGATTTCGCTTTCGACGGGATGGTCTCTTCTGGAACTAGAGTATATCGTTTGCCGGCGTCGGCGATCATCGCGTGCGTGCGTGGCCCACATCCGCACCCGAACGGGCACAAGGGTGCTTAAGGCCGACTTAATCACCCACGCTTGTTGTGTGTGGCGTGCGTCGCCTCGGGCATAATGGAGCGCGAGAGGAGCACGTATGAACGAGCGCATACTGGTAGTTGATGACGAGAAGGCCATCGCCGACTTGGTTGGTATCTACCTTACAAAAGAGGGCTTTGATGTCCAGATTGCCTATAGCGGGGCCGATGCTGCCAAGGCAATCTTGGAGCAGGAGTTCGATCTGGCGCTGCTGGATGTCATGCTGCCCGATATCGATGGGTTTGAGCTGCTGCGTACGATCCGTTCCAGCCATACCTATCCCGTGATCATGCTGACGGCGCGCGATGCTCAGCAAGACAAGATCGGGGGCCTTTCGCTTGGCGCGGACGATTACGTGGTTAAGCCGTTCCGTCCGCTGGAGCTCATCGCGCGCGTGCACGCTCAGCTTCGCCGCTACACCAGCTACGGTAGCCGTGCACAGGCGGCCGAGTCGCCGACCATTCAGCTCGACGGCTTGGAGATCAACCGCGACGCTCGTTCCGTGACGGTGGACGGTGCGCCGGTACGCCTCACACCCACCGAGTATTCAATCTTGCTGTATCTGGTCGAGCATCGCGGCAGCGTGGTGGCCGTGGAGGACCTGTTCCGCGCGGTGTGGAACGAGGACTTTATGCCCGGCTCCAACAATACGGTGATGGTGCATATTCGCCACCTGCGCGAAAAGATCGGCGACGACGCACAAAAGCCACGCTTTATCAAAAACGTCTGGGGCGTCGGCTACATCATCGAATAACGCTTTTCGCTTGTGAGGATCTTGATATGACAAAAGACGATAGGCAAGCGTTCGAGGTGCCCGATCGGCTCTTTGAATACGTGAGGTCGGTCGTCGACAACCGCGCGCTTGCAACGGTGCTGCTCTTTTTGCTGAGCCTGCTGCTGATTGGCATCGACAACATCGTCGGAATCTTGGCGGTGCTGCTTGTCGGCTTTTTGCTGATCGATCGATTTGAGATCGTGTGCCGCTGCGTGGTGATTGGCGGCGCCGCGTGGGCCATGACGTTGGCGATTGGCGCCATGGCGCTCGGCGGCATCGAAGGGCCGGTGCTGTTCGATGCCGGCTTTGTATTCAACATGCTTGGCTTTGTGCTGGCGCTTGCCGCGTGCGTGCTGTTCTTGTGTGGCCGCGCCCTGTACTACCAGGGCTACGAGCAGGGCGAGCAGCATGCCGATTGTGTGCTGGCCGCTCGTATTCAAGATCGCCTGATCGATCACCCCGACACCTGGGATAACATCGACGGCGACTTCTTGGAGGTCGAGGGCGCCCTTAACCGCGTACGTGACCGTGAGCGCAAGGTGCAGCAAGCTCTGCGTGACGAGTCGCATCGCAAGGACGATTTGGTCACGTACTTGGCACATGACCTACGCACCCCGCTTGCCAGTGTGGTGGGCTATCTTTCGCTGCTGCAAGAGGCTCCCGAGCTGCCGGTTGAGCAACGTGCGCGCTTTACGGGCGTGGCGCTCGACAAGGCGCACCGGCTCGATACGCTCATCGAAGAGTTCTTCGATATCACGCGCTTTGACTTCCACGATATCGTGCTCACGCGCGGCTATGTTGATCTGGGGTTGCTGCTGGCTCAGGTGGCTGACGAGTTCTATCCCATCCTCAACGAGCAGCATAAGGAAGTCCAAGTTGATATTTGCGAGGACCTGACGGTGCTCGTGGATGGCGACAAAATGGCTCGCGTGTTCAACAACATCATGAAAAACGCTATTGCCTATAGCTATGAGGGCTCGACCATCACGATCGAGGCCAGACGCCGGGACGGCGGTGGCGTGCGCGTGCGCTTTATCAATCAGGGCGATCCCATCCCTGAGGCAAAGCTCAAGGTGATCTTTGAGAAGTTCTATCGCCTGGATGCGGCGCGTGCGACCAATCGCGGCGGCGCTGGACTGGGGCTTGCCATCGCCAAGGAGATCGTATGCGCGCACGGCGGTACCGTTGCATGTGAATCGACGCCCGAACACACGATATTCACCATCGAGCTGCCCGCCGCATAGCCAGTGTGCCCTTACAAACACTTGACAATGCGCTCACGTGCATATGAGCCGCGATTCCTACTATCGATACTGCTGAATTGATATCGATGTGGAGGTATGCGGTATGACGGCTGCTGCGGCTGCGGAGCCCACGGAGCTTGAAGAACTCATGAAAGCGCAGGCCGAGGCCGCGCACGAGCGCGAGGTTGGGGATGCGACTCGCCCCACGGCAGAGGATCTTGCCGCCTCGCCGACGCGAATCGATGTCGAGGGCCTCGACCTGTTCTATGGCGACCATCATGCGCTCAAGGACGTGAATATCAAGATCCGCGACAAGCAGATCACCTCGTTCATCGGGCCTTCGGGCTGCGGAAAGTCCACGTTGCTGCGCTGCTTTAACCGCATGAACGACGGCATCAAGGATTGCCGCATCGAGGGCAAGATTGCGCTCGATGGTCAAGATATCCTGGGCGACTACGACATCTGCCGCTTGCGCCAGCGCGTGGGCATGGTGTTCCAGCGCCCCAACCCGTTTCCCATGAGCATCTACGACAACGTCGCCTACGGTCCTCGCGGCATGGGAGTGCGCGACCGCGTCGTGCTCGACGAGCTGGTCGAGGATTCCCTTCGTCGCGCTGCGCTATGGGATGAGGTCAAGGACAAGCTCAAAGAGTCGGGTCTGGGTCTTTCGGGCGGCCAGCAGCAGCGTCTGTGCATCGCCCGCGCACTTGCCGTGCAGCCCGACATTCTGCTGATGGACGAGCCGACCTCGGCACTCGACCCTGTGTCGACGCTGGTGGTGGAGCAGCTGGCCTGCGAGCTCAAAGAGACCTGCACGCTCGTGGTCGTTACGCACAATATGCAGCAGGCGGCGCGTATCTCCGATTCGGTCGCATTCTTTTTGCTGGGTGAGCTGGTGGAGCACGCGCCCACCGCGCAACTCTTCAAGAATCCGACCGATCCGCGCACGGCGGATTATTTGACGGGGCGTTTTGGCTGATACCATCTAGTAAAGGTACCTTTAGGGTTAAGATGCGGTCATGCCGGCCGCAAAGGGGTTCAACATGATCTATTACGTCGAGGACGATGACAACATCAGGGATTTGACGGTCTATGCGCTGCGCAAGCAGGGGATTGAGGCCGAAGGCTTTTCGTGCGACGGTGAGTTTAAGGCTGCCGTGGCGCGACGGGTACCCGATGCCGTCCTGCTCGACATCATGCTGCCCGATACCGATGGCTTGGCGATTATGCGTCGACTGCGTGCCGATCGCCTGACGGCGACGGTGCCCATCATGATGCTTACCGCCAAGGATACCGAGCTCGACAAGGTGATGGCGCTCGATGGCGGTGCCGACGATTACCTGACTAAGCCGTTTTCGCTCATGGAGCTCGCCAGCCGCTGCCGCGCACTGCTGCGTCGCGGCGGCATGGTCAAACAGGCAAGCGATGTGCTCAGCGTGGGCGACATTGTGCTCTCGCCCAGCCATCGTGAGGTGACTGTTGCCGGCGAGTCGCTTAAGCTCACCCTGCGCGAGTTCGACCTGCTCGAGTACCTCATGCGCAAGCCCGGCGTGGTCTTTACCCGCGAGTCGTTGCTGCAGAGCGTGTGGGGCTGGGACTTCGACGGCGGTTCGCGCACCGTTGACGTGCACGTGCAGACGCTTCGCCAAAAACTGGGCGAGCATGCCAGCGCCATCGAGACCGTGCGCGGCGTGGGCTACCGCTTGGCCGAGCCTTCTGCCGGTGATGGTGCCGAAGGTGACGACACCGCGGCCACCGCATCGGAGGAGTAACCCGTGGTCTTCGCCCCCCAGGGAAAACATACGCTGTCGCACCGCGTTTTTGTGACGATCTTTGTCTGCGCCATGGCGGTTATCGTGGCGTTTACGGTGCTGGGTGCGTTCTTTGTGCAAAACACCTTGGCGGATGCCACGAGTGCCAACCTGGCGCAAGAAACCGAGCTCATTGCTGCCGCCCTCGACGAGCAGCAGGAGCCCATCCCGTTCTTGCGTAGCCTCGATCGAGAGGACTTGCGCATCACGCTGATTAACAAGGATGGATCGGTTGCCTACGACAACGAGGCGTCGCATTCCATACTGCCCAACCATGGCGATCGCCCCGAGGTCATCGAGGCCTTTGAGAGTGGTTCGGGTTCCGCGGAGCGCGCAAGCTCTACGCTCGACGAGATTATGCTGTATCGCGCCGTCGCCCTTGATAACGGCCAGGTTGTCCGCTTGGCGCAGGCCCAGCCTGGCGTTGCGGCGATTTTGCTGTCGATGGTGGCGCCGATGCTGCTTATCGCAGCAGCGGGTGCGGTATTCTCGTTTTTTATGGCGCGCCGCGAGTCCCGTGCCATCATCGCGCCGTTGCAAGAGGTGGATTTGGACCACCCACGCCGTAGCTATGAGCACGCCTATGCCGAGATGGTCCCCATGCTTGAGCGTATTGAGTCGCAGCGCCAGGAGCTCAAGCGCCAAATGGCGGTGCTGGCGGACAACGACCGTATGCGCCGCGAGTTCACGGCGAATATCACCCATGAGCTCAAGACGCCGCTTACGGCGATTTCGGGCTATGCCGAGCTCATCGCAAACGGCATGGTCGAGGGCGAGGGTGACCTGCGCAACTTTGGCGGTCGCATCTATCGTGAGGCGGGCCGCTTGGCAGCGCTTGTCAACGATATCCTTACGCTGTCTAACTTGGACGAGGCCGAGCGTGCAACTGAGGGCGAGGCGGTGCCCATTGGTTCCACGGAGCCTATTGAGCTCTCGCGTGCCATCTACGCGGTTGAGCAGCGTCTTGAACAGGTCGCCCGTCAGGCGAATGTGACGATAAGTCATGAGACCAAGCCTGTGGTCATCGAAGGCGTGTCGCGCTTGATTGACGAGCTCATCTATAATCTGGCGAGCAACGCCATCCGCTACAATCGACCCGGCGGTGCGGTTACGCTGCAGTGCGGCACCAACGACGAAGGCCATCCGTTCCTTGCGGTCGCCGACACGGGAATCGGTATCGCGCCTGAAGAACAGGGCAAGGTATTTGAGCGGTTCTATCGCGTGGACAAGAGTAGGTCCAAGGCGCGCGGCGGAACCGGTCTGGGGCTTGCAATTGTCAAGCATGCGGCCCTGTATCATCACGCCACGCTCGATCTGTCGAGCGAGTTGGGCGTGGGAACCACCATTACGGTGACGTTTCCCATACGGCAGGACGAGCCATTCGCATAGCGATACAACATAGATATTGATGCAGACGCCGCATTTGACTTTCGGGTGCGGCGTTGTTGTGCAATTTTACGATTGCTTCCGACATTTTTACAGGAGAGCCTGTTTCTTATGTATAGAGTTTGGTCTCGGTAAAAAGATGCGATAACATACGAACAGTTTTGTCAATCCGAACTGGGGAAATGAAAGGCAAGCTGCATGACCCTTCTCGAACTGTTCCAGCTGTTGAAGAAGCACCTTAAGCTGGTCATCACCCTTCCGGTGGTCTGCGCGATCGCCATGGGCATCGTGTCCTTCGTTGCGATGGACAACACCTACACCGCGACGACGAGCATGTACATTCTCGCCAAAACCGACGATAGCGGTCAGATGAGCTACAACGATCTCTCGGCGAGCCAGATGCTTTCCAACGATATCGCCACGCTGCTGGATAGCGATAGCGTTAAGAGCGGTGCTGCCAATGAGCTGGGCCTTGCTGACCTGGATGACTACAAGGTGTCTGTTTCCTCCGAGACCACCACGCGTGTCATTACGCTTTCGGTTACCGGCACCGATGCCAAGGAGACGGCTAAGGTCGCAAAGGCCATGGCCAGCTCGGTGAGTACGGTCGCTCAGAACGTCGGCGCTGCCCAGAGCATCAACGTTATCGACGAGGCTAAGACTCCCGAAGTCCCCAGCGGCCCCAAGCGTATGCTGTACGTTGCTGTCGCGTTCCTCGCGGGCATCTTTATCGCAGTTGCCTATGTCGTTTTGGCAGACATGCTCAACACCCGCATCCGCGGTGCCGAAGAGGCAGAAGAGCTCCTGGGCATTCCCGTTGTTGGCCGAATTCCGGCTATGAAAGGTGGTAAATAGGCATGGCTAAGGCAAAGAACACCGATAAGCTCGTTGTACAGAATGCCGCCAAGACCCTTCTGGCCAACATCCGCTTTGCGAGCGTGGACGACCCCATTCGCACCATCACCGTTACGTCCTCGATTCCCAACGAGGGCAAGTCTACGGTTTCCATCAACCTTGCCCAGGCTATCGCTACGAGCGGCAAGTCCGTGCTCCTGGTCGAGGCCGATATGCGCCGCAGGTCCCTTTCCGATATGCTCGGCGTTCGTTCGCGCGGCGGACTCTATGCGGTTCTTTCCGAGCAGATCTCCATTGACCAGGCGATTGTCGAGACGGGTCAGAAGAACTTCTACTTCCTCGATGCCGAGCCGCATATTCCCAATCCTGCCGACATCATCGTCTCTCACCGCTTTGCCAAGCTGGTAAAGGCACTGTCTGCCAAGTTCCAGTACGTCATCTTTGATGCTCCCCCGGTCGGCACCTTCATCGATGCTGCCGAGATTGCCAGCCTGACCGACGGTACGCTGTTCGTGGTGCGCGAGGACTTCACCAAGCGCGAGGAGGCGCTCAACGCTATCGGCCAGCTTAAGAAGTCCGAGAAGGTCAAGCTCATCGGTACCGTCATGAACTACTGCGAGACCGAGACCAGCGAGTACTACTACTCCTACTACACCAAGGACGGTAAGAAGGTTAAGAAGGGCTCCGACGATCAGGGGACTTCCAAAAAGGGCATCTTCACCAACCGAGCAAACGTTTAGTTGATTAAGGCTGACCTATGCGTGACATTCATTGCCATATCTTGCCGGGTGTAGACGACGGCGCCGCCGATCTCGATGAGAGCTTGGCGATGCTCGAGGCTGCCAAGCGGGCCGGTGTAACCAGAATCGTTTGCACTCCTCACTGCCGTGATCCCTATTTTGATTACGACAAGATGTGGGATGCCTTTGAGCTGCTGCGTGATAACGCTGACGGTTTTCCGCTCCAGATGGGCTTCGAGGTCAACCATCGAAAGCTCGTTGAGCTTGGTATCGATGCCGCGGAGCACTTGCATTTCGATGGGACCAACGAGTTTCTGCTCGAGCTTTCGACGCATGCCGATGCGTATGCGTTTAGAGAGTACGAGAACACGATTTACGATTTGCAGTGTCGTGGCTACCAGGTGATCATCGCTCATCCTGAGCGCTATCGTGCGGTTCAAAAGGATGTAAGCGTGGCGGAGCGTCTGGTCGATATGGGCTGCAAGCTGCAGGCTTCGGCGGACTTTATTGCCGGCGGTCGCTTTGGTCGCGAGAAAAAGCCGGCACAGCGCCTGTTCGATCAGAACCTGTACAGCTTCATCGCGAGCGATGCCCATAACGTGGGTCATTACGACTGCCTGGCGAAGGCTCGCGCGAAGTTTAGCGTGCGCGGAGCTCATTTTCGCTAATATCTGTCCCTAACGTTCGCATTGAATGAAAGGGCAGCCATGGATATTCAACTTAAGACGGGATGTTTTGATGACGCGGCGTTGGTGCGCCGCGTCGTTTTTATGGACGAGCAGGGCTACGAGAATGAGTTCGACGCTATCGACGAGGATCCGAACTGCATTCATGTGACGCTCTATGCAGACGGCGAGCTTGCCGGTTGCTCGCGCGTGTTTCCCGAAGAGCTTGAGCGCGTGGCTGACGCAGAGGCCCCGGTGTTGCCGGCATGCGACATGGACGAAGGCGTTGCGGCGGGGGAGATCTACATTATGGGGCGCGTCGCCGCGGACTGGCGAGTGCGATCGTCGAGGCCAGTGCTTCGTGTGCACGCGATGCCGGCGCTAAGCTTATTAAGCTGCATGCGCAGGAATACGTGTTGCCGCTCTATGCAAAGGCGGGCTACACGCAAATCGCCCCGGTAGATTACGAAGACGAGGGCCAGCCCCATGTCTGGATGGCCAAGCGCGTAGATGGCAGATAGGGACGTTCCTTTTCTGCCGGCAGTTGGGGACGCTCCTTGGCAATTGGCGCATCGGAGCGCTTAGACATACAGTTTTTCGATTCCGTATGTATATATGCGCGCTAATGGGTTATAAAATCTAAGTCTGAACATAGCAGGTCTGCGATTCGGCTCGGGCGACCGGGCCGTTTTTTGCGGACGGGGGTAGCGCGAAAGGACTGCACATGCGTCAATTTAAGACCGAGAGCAAAAAACTGCTCGACCTCATGATCAACTCCATCTACACCAATAAGGAAATCTTCCTGCGCGAGCTTATCTCTAACGCGAGCGACGCCGTCGACAAGCTCAACTTTAAGAGTCTGCAGGACCCGAGCGTCAAGATCGACCAGGGCGACCTGGCCATTCGCGTCTCCTTTGATAAAGACGCCCGCACCATTACCATCTCGGATAACGGCATTGGCATGACCGCCGAGGAGCTCGAGCGCAACCTAGGCACTATCGCTCATTCCGGCTCCGAGGAGTTTAAGACCGAGAACGCCGAGCAGCAGGGTTCGGATGTCGACATCATCGGCCAGTTTGGCGTGGGCTTCTACTCGGCTTTTATGGTCGCCAGCCATGTGAAGGTCGTCAGCCGCGCCTACGGCGAGGATGTCGCCCATGTGTGGGAATCCGACGGTCTTGAGGGCTACACCATCGAGGACGGCGAGCGCGCCGAGCACGGTACCGATGTCATCCTGACGCTGCGCGAGAACGAGAAGCTCGACGCCGACGGCGAGGCCGAGACCTACGATCGCTTCCTGACCGAGTGGGGCCTCAAGAGCCTGATTCAGCAGTACAGCAACTATGTGCGCTACCCGATTCAGATGATGGTGTCCAAGAGCCGCCAGAAACCCAAGCCCGAGGACGCCGGCGACGATTACAAGCCCGAGTACGAGGACTACCAGGAGCTTGAGACCGTCAACTCCATGACGCCGATCTGGAAAAAGCGCAGCTCCGATGTCGAGCAGAAGGACTACGACGAGTTCTACAAGTCCACGTTCCACGACTTTGACGATCCGGCGCGCACCATCAGCTTCCACGCCGAGGGTACGCTCGAGTACGACGCACTGCTGTTTGTGCCAGGTCGCGCGCCGTTCGATCTGTACAGCAAAGATTACGAGAAGGGCCTGTCGCTCTACAGCTCCAACGTCCTGATTATGGAGAAGTGCGACGACCTGCTGCCCGACTACTACAACTTTGTCCGCGGCGTCGTGGATTCCGCCGACGTGTCGCTCAACATCTCGCGCGAGACGCTGCAGCAGAACCGTCAGCTCAAGGCCATCGCCAAGCGTGTGGAAAAGAAGATTACCGCCGACCTTGAGGATATGCGCGACAACGACCGCGAGGCCTACGAGAAGTTCTTTGAGAACTTTGGCCGCGGCCTTAAGTACGGCATCTACTCGAGCTATGGCATGAAGGCCGATGAGCTTGCCGACCTGCTGCTGTTCTGGTCTGCCAAGGAACAGAAGATGATTACCCTGGCCGAGTATGCCAAGGGCATGCCCGAGGATCAGAAGGCCATCTACTACGCCGCCGGCGATTCGCGTGAGCGCTTGGCCAAGATGCCCGTGGTAAAGGGCGTGCTCGACCGCGGCTATGACGTGCTGCTGCTGACGCAGGATGTGGATGAGTTCACGTTCCAGGCTATGCGTGAGTACGTTGCCGCCGATATGCCCAAGATCTACGAGGACGATGCTGCCCGCGAGGCTGCCGAAAAGGCCGTGGCCGACGGTGCCGAGCCCGAGGTCGAGGATCGTCATCTGGAGCTCAAGAACGTTGCGACTGGCGATCTTGATCTGGCGACCGAGGACGAGAAGAAGGAGGCCGAGGACGCCACCAAGGAGAACGAGGATCTCTTTAGCGCAATGAAGGAGGCGCTCGGTGACAAGGTCGAGAAAGTTGCCGTCTCCGCGCGCCTGACCGATGCCCCCGCTTGCATCACCACCGAGGGCCCACTTTCGCTCGAGATGGAGAAGGTGCTCCAGAAAGGACCCGAGGGCGCGCCCGACGGCATGCCCAAGAGCCAACGCGTGCTCGAGCTCAACGCCAAGCACCCGGTCTTTGACAAGCTTGTCGCTGCCCAGAAGGCAGGCGACGCCGACAAGATCAAGCAGTACTCCGGTCTGCTCTATGACCAGGCTCTGCTGGTCGAGGGCATTTTGCCCGAGGACCCCGTTGCCTTCGCGGCGGCTGTTTGCAACTTGATGTAGTTCGGGGATACGGCACCGTAACTAGATTAGAACGAGAGTGGATAATCTCCCACTTTTGGCTCGAATGCGGGCTTGAAGTGGGAGATTTTCCACTCTCGTTTCCTTTTGAATGATTCCTCCGTCCCCAAGGGATCAATTATTTGTCGGGGTTGTGGTTTTGTGACCTGCTGAAATTAAAGATACTGTACAACTGTACGTTAATTCGTCTTCGTAGTATATTGCTACCCGCAAAACTCAATACCATTGTGCTCTGAGACGCTAAAGCGCCTACGTACAATGGTTATCAATAGTACGATTCGATTCAACGACAGGATGGATGGTCCAAGCGTGAGTCTCGGCAGCAAACTATCCAATGCAAAGGTCTCCTTTGCGATATTTAAGCGCGACATTAAGCGACTGCTCGTGAACCCCGTCGCCTTGGTGGTTACCCTTGGCGTGTGCGTTATTCCCTCGCTGTATGCCTGGTACAACATCGTGGCTAACTGGGATCCGTACGGAAACACCCAGGGTATCAAGATTGCCATCGCCAACAACGATCGGGGCACCCAAAACGACTTGGTGGGCGAGCTCAACGCTGGCGACAAAGTGGTCGACCAGCTCAAGGAGAACGATCAGCTGGGCTGGACCTTCGTTGACTCGGCGGCCGATGCCAAGGAGGGCGTCGAGAGCGGTGAGTACTATGCGGCCATCGTAATCCCCAAGAACTTCTCGGATAACCTGGTTTCGATGCTCGATGGCAACTACCATCAGCCCAAGCTTACGTACTACGTCAATGAGAAGAAGAGCGCTATTGCGCCCAAGGTTACCGACACCGGCGCAAGCACCATCGAGGAGCAGATCAACTCGGAATTTGTCTCCACGGTGGGCGAGACCGTTGCCAGTATTGCCAAGGATGCCGGAGTCGATTTAAAGGACAAGGCAACCCAGACTCAGGATTCGTTGGCCGGTTCGGTATCAGAGGCTTCCGATACGTTGGGCGAAGTGCGTGATTCGATTGGCGACATGAATGCCGCCATCGATAAGACGAGTGGTTCCATTGCCTCGGCAGATGCGGCACTTGCCGGTCTGCAGGGTCAGGCGCCGTCGCTGACGCAGGTGATCTCCCAGGGCAATGACCTGCTGGGCGAGGCTCGCGCCACGGCGGGCAACTCTGTCGCCTCGCTCTCCAAGGCGCTCTCGGAAGGCAGCCTTGCGCTCACCAAGACGTCAGTCTCCGCAAACGCTGCGATTGGCAAGCTGACGGGCACGGTCGCATCTACGACTACCCGTATCGACAACTCGCTTGAGTCTCTCCAAGCGACGATCGACCACAATAAGGCCGTTATCGGGCACTTGGAAATTCTCGTCAATGACACGTCGACAGGTTCCAAGGAAATTGACGCGCGCATTGTATCGATCATCGATTTGCTCCGCGAGCAGAATGAAAAGCTTCAGAGCATCAAGGACGGTCTGTCTGCGCAGTCGAGCGCCATGGCGAATGACGCTGCGGCTGTCTCGGGTGCCAGCGGCGCTATCAATAATGCAATTCAGACCGGTGCGACCAACCTTGGCCAGGCTCAGACGGACTTGGGTCAAAACGCGCTGCCGAAGGTCTCGAGCGCACTTGATTCGTTTGCCGCCGTCTCGGGTGATCTGACGGGAATCGTGTCTGGCCTCACGCCTACTATTGCAAGTGCGCGCGGTACACTTTCGCAACTCAACGCCACGCTCGGTCAGGCCAAGACCACGCTGTCCCAGACCGATGCCTCGCTTGCCAAGGTCCAGGACAAGCTCGCAACCGCCGCCAACGACATCGCGGCGCTACAGACCTCCGAGTCCATGGGCGAGCTGGCCGGCCTGATGGGCGTCGACGTCGATGATGTTGCAGACTTCATGGCATCTCCGGTCGAGCTGACCTCAAAGTCAATTTACCCGGTCAAGAGCTTTGGTTCGGGCATTGCCCCGTTCTATACCAATCTGGCGCTGTGGGTGGGCGGCTACGTGCTTATCGCTATCTACAAGCTCGAGGTCGACCGCGAAGGCATCGGCAGCTTTACCGCGCGTCAGGGCTACTTTGGCCGCTGGTTGCTCCTGGTGATCCTGGGCGCGTTGCAGGCCATCATCGTTACGGTAGGCGATCTGGTGATCGGCGTGCAGTGCGTCAGCCCGCTGCTGTTCGTGCTGGGCGGCATCGCCATCTCGTTCACCTACGTCAATATCATCTATGCGCTGTCCACCACGTTTAAGCATATCGGCAAGGCTATCGGCGTCATTCTGGTTATCGTGCAGATCCCGGGTTCGTCGGGCATGTACCCCATCGAGATGATGCCAGGCTTCTTCCAGTGGCTGCACCCGCTGCTGCCCTTTACCTACGGCATCAATCTGCTGCGCGAGACGGTCGGCGGCATGTATTCGTTCAACTACCTGTTTAACCTGTGCATTCTGGGCGTGTTCTTGATCGTGGCGCTCTTTATCGGTCTGCAGCTGCGTCCGCTGCTGCTCAACCTTAACCTGCTCTTTGATAAACAGCTTTCCACGACCGGTATGATGATTTGCGAGTCCAACGACCTGCCGCGCCAGCGCTACTCGCTGCGCACGGCCATGCGTGTCATGCTCGATTCCGATTCGTACCGTCGCGAACTGCTCGATCATGCGGTCGCCTTTGAACATCGCTACCCGTACTACATCAAGGGCGGTTTTGCCGCCGTGGTGGGCGTTCAGGTCCTGCTCTTTGTCCTGTCGACGGTTCTCGATATCGACAATAACGGCAAGATCATCCTGCTTGTCATTTGGATCATCTCGGTTATTGCCATCTGCGGCTGGCTTATCAATATCGAATATATCCGCGCGAGCCTCAATACCCAGATGCGCATCTCGGCGCTTTCGGATGAGGACCTGCGTCGCGAGATGCGCGAACACACGGCCGCCATTCCTGCCGCCCGCCACATGTTTGGCCTCAACGCCAGCGAGCGTGGTGCCAAGGGCGGCGATCAGTCCACGGGCCGCTTGCCGCATATCGGCTCGCACCATAAATCTCAGGGCAGCGACAGCACAGCCACAAATGATGGAGATACCACCGCGCTTGGCAAGCACTCCAAAGGAGGTGAGGCATAAATGAAGAACATCCTGCATCTGTTTAAGCGCGATGTCCAAAACGTGTCTCGCTCCGTGATCGGCTTGGTTGTCGTGATGGGCCTCATTATCGTACCGTGTCTGTACGCGTGGTTTAACATCGCCGGCAGCTGGGATCCGTACGGCAACACCGGCAATCTTAAGATCGCCGTGGTCAACACCGACGAGGGCTACGAGAGCGATTTGATTCCCGTCGAGGTCAACGTGGGCGAAAACGTAACCGCCACCCTGCGCGGCAACGAGAGCTTCGATTGGGTTGTGCTCAACAATCGCGAAAAGGCTATCGAGGGCGTTAAGTCGGGCGCGTACTATGCTGCCGTCGTTATCCCCAAAACGTTTAGCGCTGACATGATGACGCTTTTCTCGACCGACGTGAAACACGCTGATATCGAGTTCTATGAGAACCAGAAAGCCAACGCCATCGCGCAGATCGTGACCGAGAAGGGTTCGAGCGCCGTTCAAAGCCAGGTTAACGAAACTTTTACCGAGACCATTACGAGCATCGGTCTTAAGACGGTGTCCAGCCTGCTCGATTACATGAGCACCGACCAGGTCAGCAACTTTATCGCCAACCTGTCCTCGACGCTCGGCGATTCGGTCCAGGACCTGCAGGACGTTCAGGCCAGCGCAACGTCGCTTGCGGGCATTTTGAGCTCCACGTCCGATTCGCTGACGTCGGCGAGCGGCATGCTCAAGCAGACCGGTGCCGTCGATGAGTCGACAAAGCAGCTCATGGAACATGCCAAAAGCGGCATCGATGATTCCAAAGAAGCGCTTAAGGCGGCAAACGATGCCATCGATGCCGCAATCGATGGAAGTGCGGGTTCGTTCGACAATGTGTCTGCCGAGCTCGCGAAGGCGTTCGACACCGCAAACCAGCATGTCGACCTTACGGTGTCCCAACTCAACGATGCCGCTGCGGCCCTCAATGCGCGCGCCAAGGATATCGATGCGATGGCCGATCAGCTCCGCAGTCTTGCCGACCAGGTGAGCGATGAGAATTTGAAGGATGGCTTCAAGTCCGCCGCGACGTCGCTGGGCAGAATCGCCGTTGAGTACCGCAACAATGCCGAGGATCTGGCGGCCACCGCGAAGTCTCTCTCCGACAGCATGGCCGAGGTCAACAACTCGCGTGCCGAGGTCGATCAGGCCATCGCTGATGCCAAGGCCGGCATCGCGGGTGCCAAATCCGATTACGATTCCACGTTCTCGGTTAAGGCCAAGGAGCTCAAGAAGACGGTTTCGGGCATTCTGGACTCGCTTGATGGCATCTCGGGCGACCTGGATAGCGCCGTAGGCGGCCTGACCGACGCATCCGGTTCGCTGGCAAAGGGCCTCTCCAAGGCTGCAAAGCTGGTCAACAAGGCTTCTGATCAGCTGGGCGAGGCGTCGGACAAGATCAGCGCGTTTAAGGACGAGCTCGACGGCGCCTTGATGTCGGATGACCTCGCTACGATCAAGACGATGATCGGCAATGATCCCGAGGGTCTGGCCGTGTCGCTTTCCGGCCCCGTCGCGCTCGATCGCAAGCCGGTCTATCCGATTCGCAACTACGGTTCGGCCATGGCACCGTTCTACACGATTCTGTCGCTCTGGGTGGGCTCGATTGTGCTGGCGGCCATGATGAAGGTCTCGGTTGACGATGAGCTCATCAACGAGCTCATCCCCGTGCGCCTGCACGAGATCTACCTGGGCCGCTACCTGTTCTTTGGCGGTCTGGCTCTACTGCAGGCAACGCTCGTGTGTGCGGGCGACATCCTGTTCTTTGGCATTCAGTGCGACAACCCGCTGCAGTTTGTGCTGGCGGGCTGGGTCGCGAGTCTCGTGTTCTCCAATATCGTATACACGCTTACGGTGTCGTTTGGCGATATCGGCAAGGCTTTGGCCGTTGTGCTGCTGGTCATGCAGGTCGGCGGTTCGGGCGGTACGTTCCCCATCGAGATGACCGGCCCTGTGTTCCAGGCGATCTATCCGTTCCTGCCGTTTACCCATGGCATTAACGCCATGCATGCCGCCATGGCTGGCGCCTACCATATGGAGTACTGGGTTGAGCTGGGCATTCTGGCGAGCTATCTGATTCCGTCGCTGGCCCTGGGCGTCGTCTTCCGCCGTCCGGTCATCAAAGCCAACGACTGGATCATCGAAAAACTGGAGTCGACAAAGCTAATTTAATGCGGCAACGTTAACGCTGATGTAGCACTAATGCCAGCGAGCGAGCCGCATTTGCGCCAAGGTGACGTGAAATGAAAGGGCGCTGACCTTCTGGTCGCGCCCTTGAAATTGAACGTCAGATTGGCGTGAATGCGGCTCGCGCAGCGTCGGCCGGTCCGCCGTTCGGTAGAACGGCGGAACAAAACGCTTTAGTGGGCTGGATTGCGATGCAACGCCGGTTGTTGCTACAGTAGCGGGGCGTGCCGGGGGTCCGGTGCGCCCCGTTTTTATTTGACCATGAGGCGGCACGCAGCCATACGCGTGCGGACACCACGCCAAGATTGAGTGTGAGGATGTTCCATGGCCCAATACGCTGCCAACGAAATCGAAAACATGCCCGATAGCCCTGTCGCACGGGAGGACCTGGGCGCCGGCGGCACCTCCCACGGCGCCGGCGCGCGTTCCCCGTTCTTCTGGAAGGTCTTGCTGCTATCGGTGGCGGTCATCTGGGGCTATTCCTTTACCACCATGAAAGATGCGCTCGACACCATTCCGGTGTTCGAACTGCTCTATATTCGTTTTCTTCCGGCTTCGCTGGTTATGTTTGCCATCTTCCACAAACGCATCATCGCGCACTTTAATGCCCGCAACCTTATCGTCGGACTTGGTATGGGCGCACTTATGTGGGGCGCGTACGGTTTGCAGACGATTGGCCTGGCACAGACCACGGCGGGCAAGAGTGCATTTTTGACGGGTACCTATTGCATCCTCGTGCCGTTTGCGAGCTACGTCCTAAGCGGCGAAAAGCTTACCCGTTACAACTTGGGCGCCGCGTTGCTGTGCCTGGCGGGCATTGGTCTGGTGGCGCTCGATAGCGTCGAGTTCAATGTCGGCGATGTCATCACACTGGGCGGTGCGGTCTTCTTTGCCATCCAGATGGCGGTGACGGCCAAATACGGTCGCAAGATGGACATCAACGTCATCACATTTTGGATGTTTGTGGGCAATGGCGTCTTGAGCTTGGCAACGTCGCTGCTATTCGAGACCCAAGCGCCCGCGTCCGTGTGGACGCCGAGCTTTATCGGTGTGATGGCGTTTCTATCGGTGGGCTGTACGTGTGTGGCTCTGCTCATCCAAAACGTCGGCCTGGCGCATGTCCCGGCCTCAACGGGCTCGCTGCTCCTTTCGATGGAGTCGCCTTCGGGTGTGCTGTTCTCGGTGCTGCTGATGGGGGAGGCGCTCACCTCGCGCCTGCTCGCCGGCTTCGCGCTCATCTTTCTTTCGATTATCTTGAGCGAGACGCATTTCGATTTTTTGCGTCGAAAGCCGCGTCCGCAATTGTAAACAATTTGTTGCGCCGCCTCCCGGGGCGGCATTTTTTATGCGTCGCCCTTAAAGTAGTACCTTGCACTTTACGCTATCAAAGTGCTTGCTGCAAAAACGTTACTGGAGGGCATCTATGGCACCAGCACTGTCCGATCTTCAACCGCAATCAGCGCCCAAGGCCACCGCGGCGGCGCAGACCGCTATCGGTGACGGTCTTGTTGCAGAAGCTCAGGCTTTTGCAGATGAGCTCGCTGCGTGGCGACACGATTTACATCAGATGCCCGAGCTGGGTAATAGCCTCCCGCAGACCTCTACGTATATCCAAGCGCGCCTGACCGAGATGGACATCCCATTTGCTACGCTCGTCGATGGTTCCTGCGTTGTGGGCCTTGTCGGCGCCGGTGCCGCCGCGGCCCAAGGCAATGGCATCTGCACGAATGAGCAGGCCGGTACGGTCATCATGCTTCGTGGCGACATGGACGCCCTGCCCGTTGCCGAGGAATCCGGCGAGCCCTTTGCATCCACCAACGGCTGCATGCACGCTTGCGGTCACGATATGCACGCGACGGCGCTGCTTGGTGCGGCTCGCCTGCTCAAGGCCCGCGAGGCCGAGCTCGTCGACGCCAATGCCACCGTCAAACTGCTGTTCCAGCCGGGCGAGGAGACCTTTGAAGGGGCACGCGCTGCCATCGCCGATGGCCTGCTGCAGAACCCGCGTCCTCAGGCGGCCTTTGCCATGCATGTCAACAGCCAGTCGCCGCTTGGCCTGGTGCTCTACGGCAGTCCGGCGCTTTCGGGCGTGTACGGTTTCCGCATCACGCTCCAGGGCAAGGGCGGCCATGGCTCGAGCCCCGAGATCTGCATCGACCCCATCGCGGCCGGCGTCCATGTGCACCTGGCGCTCCAGGAGCTTATCGCCCGCGAGGTGCCGGCGGTCAAGGAAGTCGCACTTACCGTTGGTAAGTTTGCTGGCGGCTTGGCGGCCAACGTCATCCCCGACACCTGCGTGCTCGAGGGAACGCTGCGCGGCTTCGATGTTGAGCTCATGGAGCACCTCAAGACCCGCATCGCGGAGGTCGTTAACGGCGTTGCCACAACATATCGTACGCCGGCGACCATCGAGACGCTTTCGGATGTTCCGCCGCTTGTACTCGACAGCGATATGACTCAGGCGTCGCTTGGCTACGTGGGCGCAGTGCTGCCCAAGTCGGCTTTCTTGCCGCTTTTCCATGCCATGGCGAGTGAGGACTTCGCGCTTATCTCGAGCGAGATTCCGAGTGCGTACTTTACCGTGGGCGCGGCCGTAACCGACACGGACGAACACTTTGCCCAGCACCATCCCAAGGCACGTTTTAACGATGCCGAGCTGCCGCTCGGTGCTGCGGCTTATACCGCCGTCGCTTTGGGCTATATCGCCGACCACCGGTAGCATCCAACCTTGCCTTTCAAGCCTGCGGGCATGGCCGTAAGGCCTATGCCCTTGTCTTTCAAGGCAATCTTGGGCACTACCGGCGCCCGGCGCCGGCTATTCGTTTGTTAAATAAGGAGCAGTATGCCCCAGCAGCGTAAGTTCTTCCCCGGCTGGCTCGTGGTGGCCTCCGGCTTCGTGATCATGGCCACGTGTTACACGATTTTTGTCAATTGCATGAGCTTGTTCCAGCCGCTGATCGTCAGCGACCTGGGTATTTCCCTTGCGCAGTACAACGTCTCCAATGCGAGCTCTACCGTGGTGAGCGTTATCGGATCGCTTGTCATTGGCCATGTTGCCGATAAAGTAAGCGGTCGCGTTTTGGGCTCCCTAACCGTTATCGCCACCTCGGCGGTGCTCGCGGGCATGAGCTTTGTGGGTGAGCTTTGGCAGGTCTATGTGCTCTTTGCCGTCTCGGGCTCCTTTGCGAGCGTCTGGATCGTGTGCCTGGTGTGTTCTGTGGTCATGCTCGTGTTCCTGCTGGTATCCGAGCCCATCGCCGCCAAGCTGCGCGCGAGCGTGGCGGGGGAGTAGACGTCCGTCGCTCTTTTCTGTTCGCCCCGTTCTGTCCGTGGTCGCCCTGGAAGCCGAATGGATGCTCGTACCATCATTCGGTTTCCAAGGCGGCCACGGGCCTACGAATGATCCGTTTTCCTCCGTCCCTAACAGATCATGTGACCCGAAGGGGTCGGAGGAAAGCGGATCGGCTGTTGCGGCGGCGCGTCTGGCCGAACGAGCCCCCATACCCTCGTTCGGTCAGACGCGCTGCCGCGTTTTGTTTTTGTGCCGTATAATGACCACTACCTATGACGCGATACAAAAGAAAGGTGTTTGCCCATGCAGGCACAGAAGGCGGAGGGAACCCGCGACCTTATCGGCGCCGAGATGCGCGCTTGGCAAAAGATGCAGCAGATTGCGGCCGGCGTATTCGAGCCGTTTGGCTTTAAGCCCATCGAGACGCCCGCGATCGAGCAAGTGGACGTGTTTGTCCACGGTATCGGCCAGTCGACCGACGTCGTTCGCAAGGAGATGTTCCGCGTGTTTAGCGGCGCCAACCTTGAGCGCGTCTTTACCGAGGGTACCGATACCAAGCTCAAGCCCAAGCAGCGCCTGGCGCTTCGCCCCGAGGGCACGGCCGGTGTGGTGCGCGCCGTTGTGGAGAACAACCTGGTGCCCCAGGGCTCCACGCCGTTTAAGGCTTACTACGCCGAGGCTATGTTCCGCGGCGAGCGTCCCCAGAAGGGTCGCCTGCGTCAGTTCCACCAGGTAGGCATCGAGTGGCTCGGCGCTCCCGATCCGGCGGCAGACGCCGAGTGCATCATTATGCTCATGGAGTTTTACAAGCGCCTGGGCTTCGATCTTTCCAAGCTTCGTCTACTCATTAACTCAATGGGCGATGCCCAATGCCGTCCGGCCTATCGCGAGCAGGTCAAGCAGTTCATTCTCGATCACGCCGACGAGATGTGCGACGAGTGCCGCGAACGCGCCGAGCTCAACCCGCTGCGCGCCTTCGACTGCAAGAACGACCACTGCCGCGAGATCATGGCCGAGGCCCCGCTGATGGGCGACAACCTGTGCGACGAGTGTCGCGAGCACTACGAGCAGGTCAAGCGCTATTTGGATGCGGCGGGTATCGAATATGTCGAGGATCCCACCTTGGTGCGTGGCCTGGACTACTACACCCGTACTGTCTTTGAGGTCGAGGCTCCCGGCGCCGGTGTCGGCTCCATCGGTGGCGGCGGTCGTTATGACGGCTTGGTCGAGCTCGAGGGTGGCAAGCCTACGGCGGGCGTCGGCTTCGCTGTCGGTTTTGAGCGCGCCCTGCTGGCCCTGCAGGCCTTTGGCAGCGATCTGGGTGCCGAGGAGGTCCCGTGCGTCTACGTTGCTAACGCCGGCAAGGAGCTGCGTCAGAACGTCTTTACCATTACGCAGCAGCTTCGCGCCGCAGGGATTGTGACCGAGGCCGACTATCAGGGCCGTTCGCTCAAGGCCCAGTTTAAGCAGGCCGACAAGGTGGGCGCCAAGCTCATTTTGGTCCTGGGTGGCGACGAGCTTGCCGCCGGCAAGGTCAAAGTGCGCGACATGCAGAGCCATGACGAGGTGCTCGCCGATCTGGACAACGTCGTCGAGGCGGTTCGCGAGCGCCTGTAACGCATCTTTTTGAGCTTCGGGCCTGCTAACGTGCCCTGCTCATGGAGAGCGATTGTTACGGGGGTGTTTCGCTTTTATGCGGAATGCCCCCGTTTACGTATGCCGCCCACCGAGAAATACGACCATTTAGGGCAAAAACCTTTGCAATGCAGAAAATACTTTTGTGTGGTAAAGCGCAATCAGTGTCGAAAGTATTTCTCAAGCGCCTATAATGAATACCGCATGTTACGTGCATAGAAGGAGGAATGGGAGGAAACGTGGCTGAGAACCTAAGCAACCAGTCTGTACCCGAAGCCGCGGCGCGCGTCGCTGCCGTGGTCAACCGCCTCGTTAACCGAATCGGCTCGAATGCCGAGTCCAGGGAGCGTCTCGCCGAGATCGAGATCCCCGAGGAGCTGCGCGACAATCTGGCGCTGTTCTTGCGCCTGGAGCGCCGTGTGCTTAGCGAGTATGATCCCGAGATCGCGGACCTGTTCGACAAGATTTTGACAGCCGAGATTGTGGTCAATGCCGGCAACCCCGGTACCTGCGCTGCCGACGAAGCCGTCGACGAGCAGGGCGTGCCCACCGCCGACGAGCCCACTGCCGTGGCATTTCGTGAGGTCGTCGATTTGATCGACAGCCTGCCGCTCGATAAGCAGCAGGTCATTGTCCGCGCCTTTACGAGCTTTTTCCATCTGGCAAACCTGTCGGAGGAGAACTACCGTGTGGCGCAGCTGCGCGAGCGCGAGGCCGGCGCATCGACCGATACCGAGGTCGATCCCGCTAACGAACTCACCGTCGCCTATCACCAGTTGGTAAACGAGATGGGTGTCGAGGGTGCCAACGAGCTGCTCGGCAAGCTTGAGTTCCACCCTGTCTTTACCGCACATCCCACCGAGGCCCGTCGTAAGGCCGTCGAGGGCAAGATCCGCCGTATCTCCAACCTGCTGGAGGAGCGTCCGCGTCTGGGCGGCTCCGACCTGGTGGAGAACGAGCGCCATATGCTGCAGGAGATCGACGCCCTGGTGCGTACGAGCCCCATCGCGCTCAAGAAGCCCACGCCGGTCGAGGAAGCCGATACCATCATCGACATCTTCGATAACACGCTGTTCGACGTTATCCCCGTTATCTATCGTCGCTTTGACGACTGGGTGCTGGGCGACAAGGCCGGTACTGTGCCGCCGCTGTGCCCGGCGTTCTTCCATCCCGGCAGCTGGATCGGTTCCGACCGCGACGGTAACCCCAACGTCACCGCCAAGGTGAGCCGCGAGGTCGCTGCCAAGTACTTTACGCACATGGTGCTCAAGCTCGAGGACAAGTGCCGCCACATCGGCCGCAACCTCACGCTCGAGGCTACCTACAGCAAGCCGTCGGCCGAGCTCATTAACCTGTGGAACCATCAGGTCGAGATGAGCCCTCGGTACACGGCCCGCGCCGAGCTGATCTCCGAGCACGAGCCGCATCGCGCCGTCATGCTCGTCATGGCCGACCGTCTGAACGCCACCGTGCGTCGCATCACCGACACCATGTACCACAGCGCCGATGAGTTTCTGGACGACCTGCGCGTCGTCCAGCGCTCGCTAGCCGCCTGCGGTGCCGTCCGTGCTGCCTACGGCCCGGTCCAGACCATCATCTGGCAGGTCGAGTCCTTCGGCTTCCATATGGTCGAGATGGAGTTCCGTCAGCATTCCGTGGTGCATGCCCGCGCCCTCAAGGATATCCACGAGAACGGTATCCATGGCGACCTGCAGCCCATGACGCGTGAGGTCATCGATACCTTCTGCGCTATCGGCTCCATCCAAAAGCGCTACGGCAAGAAGATGGCGCACCGCTACATCATCTCGTTTACCAAGAGCGCTCAGCACGTGGCTGACGTCTTTGAGCTGGCCCACCTGTCCTTCGCGCACGAGGAGGACGTTCCCGAGCTCGACGTGATCCCGCTGTTCGAGCAGCTCGAGGACCTCGAGGGCTGCGTTGACGTGCTCGACCAGATGCTTACGTTGCCCGTGGTGCAAAAGCGCCTTGCCCAGACCAACCGCCGCATGGAGGTCATGCTGGGCTACTCCGACTCCTCCAAGGATGCCGGTCCTACCACGGCCATGCTCGCGCTGCACTCCGCGCAGGAGCGCATCGCCAAGTGGGCCGAGAAGAACGATATCGACCTGGTGCTCATGCACGGTCGCGGCGGCGCCGTGGGCCGTGGCGGCGGCCCGGCCAACAAGGCCGTGCTGGCGCAGCCCAAGGGTTCGGTCAACTGCTTCTTTAAGCTCACCGAGCAGGGCGAGGTCATCTTTGCCCGTTACGGCAACCGCACGCTGGCTCAGCGCCATGTTGAGTCCGTTGCCGCCGCAACGCTTTTGCAGTCGGCCCCGAGTGTCGAGAAGACCAACACCGAGACCACGCAGAAGTTCTGGGATATGGCCGAGAAGCTCAACGCCGCAAGCCACGAGCGCTATCTGGACCTGCTGAACACCGAGGACTTTACACCGTGGTTCTCGACCGTGACGCCGCTGACCGAGGTCGGCTTGCTGCCGATTGGCTCGCGTCCCGCCAAGCGCGGCTTGGGTGCCAAGTCGCTCGATGACCTGCGTACCATCCCGTGGATCTTCAGCTGGAGCCAGGCGCGCATTAACCTGGCCGCTTGGTACGGTCTGGGCACCGCCTGCGAGCAGCTTGGCGATCTTGACCAGCTCAAGGCTGCCTACCAGGAGTGGCCGTTCTTCCGCACCTTTATCGACAACATCGAGATGTCGATCGCCAAGACCGACCAGCGCATCGCCAAGATGTATCTGCACCTGGGCGACCGCCAGGATCTGTCCGAGAAGGTCTTTACCGAGATGCAGCTCACGCGTAAGTGGGTCCTTGCCATCGTCGGTGACGAGTGGCCGCTGCAGCGCCGTCGCGTGCTCGGCTGCGCCGTCCGTGTACGTAACCCCTACGTCGACGCCCTGTCCATCGCCCAGGTCCGCGCCCTTCGCGAGGTGCGTATGAACCAGGACGAGATGGCCGAGGAGAAGAAGGCCGAGTACATGAGCCTGATTCTTTCGACTGTGACCGGCGTCTCGGCAGGATTGCAGAACACGGGGTAATCGATAGCCCTGTAGTCGTCCGGGCCCGCCATTAGTCTACTTTTAGGCACGTCCTCGGACATGCAAGAAGCCCTCGCTGCGCACTTCGTGCGGCGAGGGCTTCTTGCGTCCTGCGGAGTGTGCCTAAAAGTAAACTAATGGCGGGCCCTGCGATGTCCGGTCTTCGGCGGATTACTGCTGGGGGGATAATGGCGCGCTTCGCGCGTTTTGGATGGGGTCTGTCCCGGCGGCGCGTTTGGCGCTTCGCGCCTCGCGTCTTATCGATCGGGATCGAGATGCATCTGGTGCTTCTCGCCTTACGACTGTAGCGGCTGCGGTTCCGTTTGGGATCGCGGCCGTTTTGTTGTGGGTCAAATATGAACGTTGTGTTAATGAGTCGGTGGACGGTGGTGTTTTTCGGTGAGCGGCGTATCCTTCCAACGGTTTATCTAGTGTGTCAGTTGAAAAGGAAGAGGGCGCTCGTCATTGTTTGAATGTGAACTGCCGTTTGACCACAAGACGTTGCATCTGGAGCTCGAGGATAAGAACTTTGCGGGTGTGATGGAAGGTCATCAAAACGAGTTTAAGACCACGAAATCGCAGGAAGAGCTGGTAGAGGAGTCGCTTGCCAACCCTTATGGCTCGTCGTCGCTCGAGGAGCTTTGTGCTGGCAAGAAGGATATTGTCATTATTAGCTCCGATCATACGCGTCCCGTTCCCTCGCGTGTGACGATGCCTATTCTGCTGCATCACATCCATTCTGCTGCGCCCGAGGCTCGCGTGCGTATTCTGGTTGCTACGGGTATGCATCGTCCGTCGACGCACGAGGAGCTCGTCAACAAGTACGGCGAGGAGATCGTTGCCAACGAGGAAATCGTTATGCACGTCGCGACTGACGACAGCATGATGAAAAAGATCGGCACCCTGCCTTCTGGCGGCGAGTGCATCATCAACAAGATTGCGGCCGATTGCGATCTGCTGCTTGCCGAGGGCTTTATTGAGCCGCACTTCTTTGCTGGCTTCTCTGGCAGCCGCAAGTCCGTGCTGCCCGGCATTGCCAGCTATAAGACCATCATGTACAACCATAACGGTCAGTTTGTGAACGATTCCCATTCGCGTGCCGGCAACCTGTGCCACAACCACGTGAGCGAGGACATGTTTGCCGCTGCCGAGATGGCTCACCTTGCCTTTGTGCTTAACGTGGTGCTCAACGGCAAGCACGAGGTCATCGGCTCCTTTGCCGGCGATATCCACAAGGCGCACGAGGCTGGCTGCGAGTTCGTGAAGAGCCTTGCCGGCGTTGAGCCCGTTGAGTGCGAGATTGCCATCACCACCAATGGCGGCTACCCGCTCGACCAGAACATCTACCAGGCCGTGAAGGGCATGTGCTCTGCCGAGGCCACGCTTCCCGAGGGCGGTGTGATCATCGACGTCGCCGGTTGTGCCGACGGTCACGGCGGCGAGGGCTTCTATCACAACATCGCCGACAACGATCCGGCAGAGTTTGAGCGCGCCTGCATCGACCGTCCTAAGGACGAGACCCTGCCCGACCAGTGGACGAGCCAGATCTTTGCCCGCATCCTGGCGCATCACCCCGTGATCATGGTCACCGACCTGTGCGATCACCAGATGATTAAGGATATGCACATGACGCCGGTCAACACCCTCGAGGAGGCGCTCAAGCTCGCCTTTGAGATGAAGGGTGCCGATGCCAAGGTGGCCGTCATTCCCGATGGCCTGGGCGTTGTTGTCGCTCAGCACTAGCGCGCGGCCTAAACGAATCGTTTATAACCGACAAGAAAGATAAGGTTTTATGCTTACCAAACTCCTCTGCGAATTCGGCGCAACGGCCCTCATGATCATCTTTGGCGTGGGCGTGCACTGCGATACCGTGCTTAAGGGCACCAAGTATCAGGGCTCCGGCCACATGTTTGCCATCACCACTTGGTCTTTTGGCATCTCGGTCTGCCTGTTTGTCTTTGGCGGCGCCGTGTGCATGAACCCCGCCATGGTGCTTGCCCAGTGCATCGTAGGCCTGGTGCCGTGGAGCAGCTGCATTCCCTTCATGATTGCCGATATGCTCGGCGGCTTTGCGGGCGCCGTGATCGCGTGGTTGATGTATGCCGATGAGTTCAAGGCTTCCGATGGCGTCGTCGACCCCATTGCCCAGCGCAACATCTTCTCGACCAACCCCACCACCGAGGGTACGAACTACGCCCGTAACTTCTTCTGCGAGGCTATCTGCACCTTTGTGTTCATCAGCGCCATCCTTGCTGCTGCTAACCGTGCTGGCGAGAACGTCCTGATGCTCGCTATCTGCGTCGGTCTGATCGTTTGGGCTGTTGGCATGGGCATGGGAGGTATCACTGGCTTCGCCATGAACCAGGCCCGTGACCTTGGTCCTCGCATGGCCTATCAGGTGCTGCCGATTAAGAACAAGGCTGACAACAACTGGAAGTACGGCCTGCTTGTTCCTGGCATCGCTCCGTTTGTCGGTGCCGCTCTGGCCGCGCTGTTTGTGCACGGTTTCTTGGGCATGTTCTAGTCTGAGGCTACATAGTTGTCCGCTGGCCGCATGGGGTAACTTCCCAGCGCGTCCTCGGACATGCAAAAAGGCTCGCTGCGCACTTTGTGCGGCGAGCCTTTTTGCGTCCTGCGGAATGCGCTGGGAAGTTACCCCATGCGGCCAGCTGCGGGGTCTTTGTTGCGTTCGTATAAGCAACCCAACATATATCTGAATTTGGATGGGAGGGGCTTGTTGCTGTTGGGGGGCATTGAAGCGCGAGTGATACTTTGGGATGCGTGGCGCCCTGGGTTGGGGCGATGCTTTGGGGTGAGCTTCTTACTTAGCCGAAGAGGGGTTTTATGGCTGAGAGGTAGTCTTTGGCTACGTCGGCTTTGTCTGCTTGGAAGTTGTGCCAGGCCCACCATTGGACGGTGGCTACGAAGCTTGAGGCTATGTGGTGTAGTAAGAAGCTGCGGTCCATGGTGCCGGCGGGGCCTGTGGGGTCGGCGGGGACGGTTTCGGCTGCTCGTGACATGATGGTCTTGCGGAGACAGTCGGCGAAGACGCGCGAGCCGGCTCCGGCTACGAGGGCTCGAACGCCCTGACGGCGTTCCCAGAGGTTGTTGAGGATATGCTCGACTTGCACGAGTGGGTCGTCGAGCGGCGTACCATCGTCGTCGAGGGCGTGGGTGCAGATGTCGTTCACGAGCTCGGACAGTAGGTCGTCTTTGCTCTTGAAGAGGCCGTAGAACGTGGCCCGACCAACATGGGCACGAGCGATGATGTCGCCGACGGTAATCTTGCCGTAATCCTCTTCGCGTAGCAGCTCGGAGAACGCTGCAACGATGGCAGCGCGGCTTTTTTCTTTGCGGGCATCCATGGCTATGCATCCACGTCAACGAGTAGACAACGGAGCGTGCCGGAGCAACCCTCGTAGGGGCGCTTGCCGGCGCCGTAGCCGACGGCCTCGATGTGGTAGCGTGCCGGCAGGTGCTCGGACGTGCGCAGCGCGGTGACGATGGCGGCGCCCGTGGGCGTCACGAGCTCGCCAGCGACCGGTGCGGGCGTGAGGGCGATATTGCCCGCCTGGCACAGGTTGACGACAGCGGGGACGGGAATGGGCATAAGGCCGTGGGCGCAGCGAATGGTTCCGTGGCCTTCGGAGAGCGATTCGACCACGATGTCCTCAATACCTAGGTCATCGAGGCAGATGGCGACAGAGCAGACGTCGACGATGGAATCGACGGCGCCTACCTCGTGGAACATGACGGTCTCGGGCGTTTTGCCGTGGGCCTTTGCCTCGGCGGCGGCGAGCGCGGTAAAGATGGCGAGCACACGACGCTTGGTGCCATCGCTTAGCTGCGAGCCGTCGATGATAGCGGTGACGTCCGCCAAAGAACGGTGGTGATGGTGGTGGGCGTGATGGTGACCCTCGTGGCCATGGCCGTGGGTCTCATGATCATGCTCATGGCAGTGCTCATGCTCGTCATGGTCATGATGGTGGTGCTCGTGCTCGTGCTCGTGCGTGTGCTCGGCAGCTGCTTCGTTGCCATAGAGCCAGGCCATATCGTGATCGTGGTTCTCGAGCTCCTCTGCAAGCTGAACGTCAAAGTCGCAGGCGTCGATGCCATGCTTGTTTACGCGCGTGACGGCGATCGAAAAGCCGTCGACCGGCAGCGTGGCGAGCTGTTCGCGCAGATGCTCCTCGCTGGCGCCTAGGTCGAGCAGGGCCGCGACAGTCATGTCGCCGCTGATGCCCGAGGTGCCGTCGATGATAAGCGTGTGCTGATGATTGGACATGGAATGCTCCTTAACGGGCGCAGGGCGTGCCAGCGCTCAGATGATTGATAAGACTTGCCTGGTAGGCGGCGCCAAAGCCGTTGTCGATGTTGACGACCGAAACGCCGCTGGCGCAGGAGTTGAGCATGGCGAGTAGCGCGGCTACGCCACCAAAACTTGCGCCGTAGCCCACGCTGGTGGGAACGGCGATGACCGGACAGCTCACCAGACCGCCGACAACGCTCGCCAGAGCGCCCTCCATGCCGGCGATGGCGATGACCACCTGCGCCTGGGCGAGTTCCTCGGCATGAGCGAGCAGGCGGTGCAGGCCGGCGACACCTACGTCGTAGAGGCGGTCGACCTCATTGCCGTAGAACTCGGCCGTCAGTGCCGCCTCTTCGGCGACGGGCAGGTCGCTCGTGCCGGCGCAGGCGACGACGATGCGTCCGTTGCCGGTGGGGGAGGGCTTGCCACCCACCAGGGCGAGCTGGGCGTCCGGGACATATCCCAGGTCGATGTCGTTGCCGAGAAGTTCAGCGGTGTGCGCGGCTTTTTCGGCATCCAAGCGCGTGACCAGGATGCGCTCCTGGTCTGCATCGAGTAATGCTTTGATAATGGCGGCAATTTGCTCGGCGGTTTTACCGGCACCGTAGACAACCTCGCCGGCTCCCTGGCGCACTCCGCGCGAAAGATCGAGCTGCGCAAAACCCAGATCGGCGGTCGGCGCCGTCTGGATGCGCGTGAGGGCGACTGCCGGGGCGACTGCTCCGTCGGCAACATCGCTCAGCAATTGCTCAAGATCTCGCTTATCCATATATGTTCCCTTCGACGGTGCAAAGTCTAGCACTCAAGGGCAAGTTTCCGAACACTAAGACAAAATTGTTCGGAAACTATAGGACGGACTGATTCAATTGTTAGACGGATCGGCTAGTCACGCAGGATGATGTCCATGGCGAGCATCAGGTTGCGCTCGTCGATGGCAAACGGGGCGGCCTCGCGCGTCTTGGGCTTGGCGCAAAATGCGATGCCCGTGCCCGCGGCCTGAATCATGGGGATGTCGTTGGCGCCGTCGCCGATCGCGACGGTATGAGCCATATCGACACCGCACTCAACCGCCCAGTCCAGCAGCTGGATGAGCTTGGACTCTTTGGTCACGATGTCTGCCGCCAGCTTACCGGTGAGCTGGCCGCCCACGACCTCCAGGCGGTTAGCGAGGCAAAAATCGATGCCCGCGGCGGCCACGATCTTATCGGCGACCTCGTGGAAGCCGCCGCTCACCACGCCGACCTTCCAGCCCTTGCTGTGTGCCGAGCGCACAAGCTCTAACGCGCCGGGGGTAAATGTCACGCGCTCAAAGGTGCGCTCGAACACGCTCTCATCCAAGCCGGCAAGCAGCCCCACGCGCTCCTCAAGCGCCTGCTTAAAGTCGAGCTCGCCGCGCATGGCGCGTTCGGTGATACGCGCCACTTGCTCGCCTACGCCGGCCTCCTCGCCCAACAGGTCGATGACCTCCTGGTTGATGAGCGTGGAGTCGATATCCATAACGATGAGGCGTGCAGTCATGACGGGCCTTTCCAAGTGCTGTTTTATTGGGGCACATTGTCGCACGCCGCGCGCCTTGGTGACGGTCACGGTGCGTCAATTGTTTCGTCTCCGTCAAGTCTTTGGGCAAGAGCTACTTTTTCGTGGTACATCGACGCGGGTGCGATAAGATAGAACGCCATGTCTGGCTGCGCGGTTTACGCAGGCTGGGCAAATCTGTACGACGCCGCCCGGAACGACACGGGGCGGCACAGATCCATAAAGGAGGATCACTGGTATGAGCCAGACCCGTCCCATCGACGAGCATTCCATGCACACCCGTACCTGCGGCGAGCTTCGCCGCGAGAACGTGGGCGAAGAGGTCACCCTCACCGGTTGGGTGAGCCGTCGCCGCGACCACGGCGGCCTTATCTTCTGCGACCTTCGCGACCGCGAGGGCATCACGCAGCTCACCTTCGACCCCGAGCACTCCGACGGCGACGCCTTTAAGATCGCCGAGACCATGCGTCCCGAGTGGCCCATCAAGATTCACGGCGTCGTGCGCTCCCGTGGCGAGGAGACCACCAACGCCAAGCTCGCGACCGGCGAGATTGAGGTCCTGACCGACCATGCCGAGGTGCTCAACACGTCCGTCACCCCGCCGTTCCAGATCGAGGACGGCATCGAGACCAGCGAGGACACCCGCCTGCGTTATCGCTATCTGGACCTCCGTCGTCCCGAGATGATGGCCAACCTCAAGCTGCGCTCCGACTTTACCTTTGCCATTCGCGAGGCGCTGCACAACCGTGAGTTCATGGAGGTCGAGACGCCCTCCCTGTTCAAGTCCACGCCCGAGGGCGCCCGCGACTTTATCGTCCCCAGCCGCATCCAGCCGGGCAACTTCTACGCCCTGCCGCAGTCCCCGCAGCTCCTGAAGCAGCTGCTCATGGTCGGTGGCGTCGAGCGCTACTACCAGGTTGCCAAGTGCTTCCGCGACGAGGACCTGCGTGCCGACCGTCAGCCCGAGTTCACCCAGGTCGATATCGAGATGTCCTTCGTGGACCAGAATGACGTTATGAGCGCGCTCGAGGAGGTCTTGGCCGACGCCTTCGGTCGCATGGGTGTCGAGATGCCCACGCCGCTGCGTCGCATGGACTACTGGGAGGCCATGGACACCTATGGCTCCGACAAGCCCGATACCCGCTATGGCATGCACCTGGTCGACCTGACCGACATCTTTGCCAACTCCAAGTTCAAGGTCTTTGCGACTGCCGCAAACGAGGAGGGCTCCGTCGTCAAGGCCATCAACGCCAAGGGCGCCGGTGCCTGGGCACGTGCCAAGATCGATAAGCTCGCCGGCGTGGCCTCCACGTTTGGCGCCAAGGGCCTGGCTTGGATCGCCTTCCGCGAGGACGGCTCCATCAACAGCCCCATCGTCAAGTTCTTCTCGGACGAGGAGATGGCGGCTCTGCGCGAGCGCATGGACGTCGAGCCCGGCGACCTTGTGATGTTCGCCGCCGGCCCGCGCCTGCTCTCTGACGAGATCCTGGGCGGCATGCGCTCCCACATGGCCAACGCGCTCGAGATCAAGCGCGAGGGCCACGACTTCCTGTGGGTCGTCAACTTCCCGCTGTTCCACTGGGATGAGGACCGCAAGGCTTACGCTGCCGAGCATCAGCCCTTTACCCTGCCGACCGAGACCGACATCGCCAAGATTGAGGCCGATCCGCTGGCAGCCGGTTCCTGCACCTACGACTTTGTCATGGACGGCTTTGAGGCCGGCGGCGGCGGTATGCGTATCCACAACGCCGAGATGCAGATGTCCATGCTCAAGCTCCTGGGCTTTACCGAGGAGCGTGCCGAGTCTCAGTTCGGCTTCCTCATGGAGGCGCTCAAGTTTGGTGCACCCCCGATGGGCGGTTTCGCTCTGGGCCTGGACCGCGTGTGCATGCTGCTCACCGGTTCCGACTCCATCCGTGACGTAATGGCGTTCCCCAAGACGGCCAGCGGCTCCGACCTCATGTCGGGCGCTCCGAGTGCCGTTAGCGGCGCCCAGCTCAAGGACGTCAGCCTGCGCCTGATGTAGGCGAGCGGCTACATATTGCCCGTAACGAGGGAAGGACGCGTGCCTTCCCTCGTTTTTTATGCGCGGGCGTTGCGAGGGCATAGGTTGACTGGGCGTCGCGGAAACTGCGTCCCGGAATTTGCGTCCAGAATGGGATGTACTTTCCGCCAGGGTCGCTCAGCGGAAACTGTGTCCCATCATTGACGCTCGAAATGGGATGCGATTTCCGTCCCGCCCTCAACAAGCATCTAACGCTACAATAACTACCACGTGGCTGGGTTTGGCCGGCCGAATGTGCGATGTCGTGGGAGGGGACATGGTCGAGTTTACAAAGACGATTAAAGATCCGTTGGGATTACATGCCCGCCCGGTTGCGCTGCTCTATGACATCATTGCCAAGCATCGTAGCGACGTGTCAGTTTCGATTGGCAATCGTCATGTCGATGGCCGCGACGTTATAGGGCTCATGGCACTCTGCGGCGAATGTGGCGAAGACATCATCTTCCGCGTTTCGGGCGTGGATGAGGCCTCCTGCGTCACGTCGATCAGAAACCTCTCGCTCTAAGCGCATCAATGTGACAAGGGGACAGTCCCCTTTGTTGCATAAATTGGTATGACAAGGCACCGCAAAGAGATGGTCTTTGTGGTGCTTCTTTTGTTTCATATAGGAAACTTTTTCGAAATCTGAATAGGGACCCTTTCCAAAAAGTTAACCACGTGTTAGTTTACTAAAGCGAACATAGGCGTGGTTAACTTTTACCGCGTCGATGTTGAGGACGAACTGACGTTAGGAGCCACTCATGTCTTGCGGACCGCAGATGCCGGCAATGCCGCTTTCGATGGTAAAAGCGGGCGAAACCGTGCGCGTGTCTCGTGTAAAGGGCAATGAGGATATGAAGCACCACCTCAAGGACCTCGGCTTTGTCGAGGGCAGCGAAATCCACGTGGTGAGCTCGAGTGGCGCCAATATCATCGTCACCGTGCTGGGCGCACGCTTTGGCATCGATTCCAAGGTCGCCATGCACATCATGACCGTCGGTTAGTCGACGGTATTTCTGTACGCACTGAAAGGGGGACAAGTAAATGAAGACGTTGGGTGACGTTAAGGTGGGCGAGAGCTCCACCATCGTCAAGCTTCACGGTGAGGGTGCGCTTCGCCGCCACCTTATGGACCTGGGGCTCATCAAGGGCACTTCGTTCAAGGTCGTGAAGGTCGCACCGCTCGGTGATCCGGTCGAGATCAACGTGCGCGGCTACGAGCTTTCCATCCGCAAGGAGGAGGCCGCCGTCGTCGAGGTCCAGTAAGGACTCGCGGCGCATATTTCTGCAGATAAAGTTAGGTTTTTCTAACTTAATGCAGCGTCTTTGAAGCACATTATCCAGCCTGCGCGGAGAAAGCAGCGCGGGCACACAAGGAAGAAGGATTGAATGGCGGATTCTCAGATCCATGTCGCGCTGGCGGGTAACCCCAACTGCGGCAAGACCACGCTTTTCAACCTGATCACCGGCGCCAACGGTTACGTTGGCAACTGGCCCGGCGTCACGGTTGAGAAAAAGGAAGCCAAGCTCCTAAGCGACAAGAACGTTACCATCACGGACCTCCCCGGCATCTACTCGCTTTCCCCCTACAGCCCCGAGGAGCAATGCTCGCGCGATTACCTCATGAGCGGCGAGCCCGATGTCGTCGTCCAGGTGGTCGACGCCACCAACCTCGAGCGAAACCTGTACCTGGCGCTTCAGGTTATCGAGACCGGCCTGCCCGTGGTCGTCGCCCTCAACATGGCCGACCTGGTCGAGAAGAACGGCGACAAGATCGACACCGACAAGCTGTCCAAGAAGCTCGGCTGCCCGGTTATGATGATCTCGGCCCTTAAGAACAAGGGCATCAAGGAGCTCTTCGAGCAGGTTAAGAAGTCCGCTGCTTCCAAGGGCCAGGTGCCGGAGCACAAGTTCGACTCTTCCATCGAGGACGTTCTGACCCACATCGAGAACAACCTGCCGGATAGCGTCCCCGCCAACAAGCGCCGCTACTACGCCGTCAAGCTGTTCGAGCGCGATGCGGACGCCTGCAAGCTCATCAACCTCACCAAGGAGAAGGCCGCTCGCGTGGAGCAGCTGGTCGCCCAGTGCGAGCAGGACTGCGACGACGACGCCGAGTCTATCATCACCGGTGAGCGCTACGGCGTCATCGCCCACATCATCGACGAGTGCATGACCAAGGCTCCCGCCAAGATGAGCACCTCCGAGAAGATCGACCGCGTGGTTACCAACCGTATCCTGGGCCTGCCGATCTTTGTGGTCATCATGTTCTGCGTGTACTACATTGCCGTTTCTACCCTGGGCGGCACGGTGACCGACTTTACCAACGACCGGCTCTTCGGTACTGATGGCTGGTACGTGCTCGGTCAGGGCCGCGATGCCTACGATGAGGCCGTTGAGGCCGCGGGCGACGACGCCGATTCGGTTGACCCGGCGCAGTATGGCCCCTATGTCCCCGGCATTACCACCATGGTGCACGATGCCCTCGTGGCGGGAGGCACCGAGGACGGCGGCCTGGTCGATTCGCTCGTCTGTGACGGCATCGTCGCTGGCCTGGGTGCCATCTTCGGCTTCGTGCCGCAGATGTTCCTGCTCTTTGTGATGCTGTCCTTCCTGGAGGACTGCGGCTATATGGCTCGCGTCGCTTTCATCATGGACCGCGTGTTCCGCCGCTTCGGTCTGTCCGGTAAGTCCTTCATCCCCATGCTCGTGTCCTCGGGCTGCGGCGTCCCCGGCGTCATGGCCACCAAGACGATCGAGAACGAGAAAGACCGCCGCATGACGGTCATGACCACCACGTTCATCCCCTGCGGCGCCAAGCTGCCCATCATCGCCCTGCTCATGGGCTCGATCATCGGTCATACCCCCGATACCGCTGCTTGGATCTCGCCGCTCTTCTACTTCCTGGGCGTCTTCGCCGTCATCGGCTCGGGCCTGATGCTCAAGAAGACCAAGCTCTTCGCCGGTCGTCCGACCCCGTTTGTCATGGAGCTGCCTGCCTACCACTTCCCGGCGGTCCGCTCTTGGGCGCTGCATGTGTGGGAGCGCTGCTTCGCCTTCATCAAGAAGGCCGGCACGGTCATCTTCGCCTCCACCGTAGTGGTGTGGTTCCTGTCCAACTTCGGCAGCTACAATGGTACCTTCGGCTTCCTGCCTGCGATGGAGGGTATCCCCGAGGAGTTCATGGACTACTCCGTGCTCGCTATGCTCGGCAACCTTGTCGCCTGGATCTTTGCGCCGCTCGGCTTTAGCACCTGGCAGGCCACCGCGCTGACCGTCTCGGGCCTTGTCGCCAAGGAGAACGTCGTCGCTACCGCCGGCTCGCTGTTGTCTGTTGCCGACGCCGCCGAGACCGACCCGAGTCTGTGGACCGCGTTTGCCGGCATGTTCCCGACCATGGGCGCCTGCGTCGCCTTTGGTGCCTTCAACCTGCTGTGCGCTCCGTGCTTTGCCGCCATGGGTACCATCCGCAACCAGATGGACTCCGGCAAGTGGACCGCGATCGCCATCGGTTACGAGTGCGCCTTCGCTTGGGTGATTGGCCTGTTCATCAACCAGTTCTACAACCTGCTTGTGTTGGGACAGTTTGGTATCTGGACGATTGTGGCCATCGTGCTGCTAGTTGCGATGCTCTTTCAGATCTTCCGTCCCATGCCCAAGCATGCATGGACCGACGAGGACGAGACCAACACTGCTTCCGCCGCAGTTTCCGCTTAAGTCCGAATAAGGATTAACCCCTTTCCACAAGCCCGGGTGTCCCAGCGACACTCGGGCTTTTTGGTGAGGGAGATGTGGCGTTTCCGCAGATAAAACCGACCAAAATATACCTGTCCCTTTTTGGCAGGTGGAGAATGGGGTAAAGTAAGTGGTGGTTAACTAGAGGAGGCTTGCTATGGCACCTATCGATATTGTTGTACTGGCTGTTATCGGCATTGCGTTTGTCGCCGTGTGCGTGCGCATCTACCGCAAGGGCACCTGCGCCGACTGCGCTCAGGGTGGCGTTTGCACGGGGCATTGCTCCAACAAAAAGACGTGCGCTGCACTTAAGGGCGTAGACAAAATCGCCGAAGACTTGGGTCGCGGTATCAAATAAGGTCCGGACATCCAAGCGCTCCGCGGGCATCCGTTCGCGGGGCGCTTTGTGCATTTGAGGGAGAGCACGGCGAGTCGAAGAGTATTTTTGGGGTATCGTTAACTGGACTATTAATTGGCAACTTATCTATAACGGAGTAACCGCATGAGCGCTCGCGTAACCATGAAGGACATAGCCGCCGAGCTTGGCGTTTCCATCAATACCGTGCACAAAGCCCTGACGGGAAAGGCCGGCGTGAGCGAATCCGTGCGCGCCAAGGTGAACGCTAAGGCCGAGGCCATGGGCTATCACCGCAACACAAGTGCCTCAAGCCTGCGCCGCAAGGATATCAATCTGGTGTTTTGCCTGCCTCGCGCATCGCGCGAGGGAGCGTACTTTTTCCGTTACCTGTGGGAAGGCTGCAATCGCTTTGAACAGGAGGTCATCGACCGGGGCATTACGGTTGAGCGCGTTGAATTTGGCGTGGGCGGCTACGCTGATGCACTCGAGCAAATCGACGAGCGTCTGCAGGTGGGCGAGAAGATTGATGGCTTGCTCGCCTATGCGCCGGGCGACGATCGTGCGACTGAGCTGTTGGGGCAGATCGCCGAGGCGGGCGTGACGATTGAGCTTGTCGACGGCGACCGTCCGCATTTGAATCGTTTGGGTGCGAGCTTGGCCGATTATTCGACGGCAGGCAGCCTTATGGCCGAGCAGGCGGCAAACCTGGTCCATGCTTCTGGGGCCGACGCACGCGTGCTCCTTTTGACAGGCGACCCATATACCGATTCGCACTATCTAACCGCCCGCGCCTTCCACAATTACCTGCGCGAACGTGATATTCCATGGCAGGTTGAGGATCTTGCAGGTGCCCATGCGCAAGTCAAACAACTCGAGCATGAGCTCGAAAAGCGCTTGAGTGCGCCGGACGCCCCCGAACTTATCTGTAGCGTTTTTGCCGTTGGTTCCGAAGTGGTTGCCGACGCGCTCGTCTCGACCGGCAAGGCCGGTCAGGTCATGGTGATCGGCAACGACCTGTTTCCCGAAAGTGCTCTGGCCTTGCGCCGCGGTATCTTTACCAATATTGTCTATAAGGACCCGACGAGCCTGGCGTATCGCGGCGCTAAGACGCTGGGCGATTATCTGCTGTGGGGAAGGACCCCGACGGTGCCCGTCCAGAAGGGTGCCGTCGAGATGGTATTTGCCAGCAATGTCGACCGCTACTGCGAACTTGCGGGTATTTAGCCGATTGAGCAGGTACCCCCTCTTGCGACGTGCATTTTTGGGAGTATTCAGCATTGGCATGCCCTGAATGAGGTGCAGAACGACTGTTTTAAGTGCCCCCGATGGCGTAATTTGCCATCGGGGGCACTTTTTATGCCGATCGGGCGCTATCTGCGTTCCAAATAGGACGCTGAGGATGGCGCACGGCGCGCTCCAATGCTGAATACTCCCAAAAATGTACGTCGGGACATGACCCACCTGAGCAAAAGCGCTCAAGTTCGGTGTTCGGGGACGCCAACCAGTCCGCAATACATGCAAGTCACATCCCCAGCAACCGTTGAACGGGCAAAATCTACCGTTCACCCCGTGGTGGTTAGGTGAACGTTCACCTTTTGAGGTGCAATGGATTAGTATAGTGAACGTTCACCTAAAGGATAACGAGCGCGCCGTGCGCCCGCCTTGCCAGCAAAGGGGCTGTTTGATGAAAAACTTTATGGACGATCAGGATTTCCTGCTGAGCACCAAGACCGGCGAGGAGCTGTTCCACAACTTTGCCGAGGGCATGCCCATCGTCGACTATCACTGCCACATTTCTCCTAAGGAGATTTGGGAGGACAAGCGTTTCGAGAACATCACCGAGGTTTGGCTGGGCGGCGACCACTACAAGTGGCGCCTGATGCGTGCCAACGGCGTCGACGAGCGTTTTATCACTGGCGACGCCCCTGCTCGCGAGAAGTTCCAAAAGTGGGCCGAGACCCTGGGTCGCTGCGTTGGCAACCCCGTCTTTGAGTGGAGCCACCTGGAGCTTAAGCGCTACTTTGGCTACGAGGGCGTCCTCAACGGCAAGACTGCCCAGGAGGTCTGGGACCTTGCCAACGCCAAGCTCGCTGAGGCTAGCTTTACCTGCCGCAACCTGATCAAGCAGTCCAACGTCCGCATGATCTGCACTACTGACGACCCCGCCGACAGCTTTGAGTGGCACAAGAAGATTGCCGCCGACGACAGCTTTGACGTTCAGGTCGTTCCCGCCATGCGCCCCGACGCCGCCCTGCGCATCGAGCGTGGCCAGGAGTTTGCCGACTACTGCAGGCACCTCTCCGAGGTTGCCGGCGTTGAGGTAAGCGACTTCGAGGGCATGAAGTCTGCCATCTCCAAGCGCTACGACGTTGCTCACGAGCTGGGCTGCCGCGCATCCGACCATGCACTCGACTACGTTATGTACGTACCGGCTACCGCCGACGAGATCGAGGCCATCTTTGCCAAGGGCCTGACTGCTGAGCCGCTCACCGAGGAAGAAGTCCTCAAGTACAAGACTGCCTTTATGCAGTTCGTTGCCGGTGAGTATGTCCGTCTGGGCTGGGCCATGCAGCTGCACTTTGGCTGCAAGCGCGACAACAACCGCGCCATGTTCGCCAAGCTCGGTCCGGACACCGGCTACGACTGCATCTCCAACTACACGCCGTCCGACCAGCTCGCCGATTTCCTCAACTCCATCCAGGAGACCTGCGGCCTGCCCAAGACCATTCTGTACAGCCTGAACCCCATCGATAACACCATGATCGATACCGTCATGGGCTGCTTCCAGGAGGCTCCGATCGCCGGTAAGATCCAGAACGGCTCCGCCTGGTGGTTCAACGACAACGAGGTCGGTATGCGCGAGCAACTCACGGCTCTGGCTAACGAGGGCGTGCTGGGCAACTTTGTGGGCATGCTTACCGACTCCCGCTCTTTCCTGTCCTATCCGCGCCACGAGTACTTCCGTCGCGTGCTGTGCAGCGTGATCGGCGAGTGGGTCGAGCAGGGCAAGTACCCGGCCGACATGGAGCTGCTGGGCAGTATCGTGCGCGACATCAGCTACAACAATGCGGTCCGCTACTTTGGCTTTGACCTGGACACCGTCGAGGCCTAAGCCCGCATCGAATCACATCGAACCCTGGGCGCCGTTGCCACACGCGGAGCCCCGTTTTGCTTGCACGCTAACAGACATCTAAGGAGAGACACAGATGGAGAACATCAGCTACGATGCGCTCGAGAAGATCGGCTACAAGGGCTATCTGCTGCCCAAGGACGCTCCCGAGAAGGTTCTACAGTTTGGCGAGGGCAATTTCCTGCGCGCCTTCGTCGACCGTTTCTTTGACATGGGCAACGAGGCCACCGGCTGGAACGGCAAGGTCGTCATGGTGCAGCCCATCAGCGGTGCCTTTGGCTTTGCCGACGGCATCAATGCCCAGGACGACCTGTACACCGTGCTGGTGCGCGGCAAGGAGAACGGCAACACGGTTGACGAGTCCCGCGTGATCAGCGCCTGCAGCCGCTGCCTTAACCCGTATCGTGAGGACGACTACCGCGCCATGATGGAGGTCGCTGTCTCCGACGACCTAGAGATCATCGTCTCCAACACCACCGAGGCCGGTATCGCCTATGACCCGTCCTGCAAGGCCGACGACATGCCACCTGCGAGCTTCCCCGCCAAGCTTGCCCAGGTGCTCCACACCCGCTGGGCTGCCGGTAAGCCGGGCGTCATCGTCCTCGCCTGCGAGCTCATCGATCACAACGGCGAGGAGTTGCTGCGCATCATGAACCAGTATGTGAGCGACTGGGGCTGGGAGGACGAGTTTGCGCAGTGGATGGCCAACGACTGCACCGTCTGCACCACGCTCGTCGACACCATCGTACCGGGCCGTATCCGCGACGCATCCGAGGCCGCCGCGGTGGCTGAGCGTCTGGGCTACGAGGATCCCTTCCTGGCCGTGCGCGAGCCCTTTCAGATGTGGGGCATCCAGGGTGACGAGTCGCTTGCCGAGAAGCTTCCCTTTGTGAAGGCTGGTCTTCCGGGTGTCTTTGTGACTCCCGACGTCACCCCGTACAAAAAGCGCAAGGTCCGCATCCTCAACGGTGCCCACACCGCCTTCGTTCCGGGTTCCTGGGTTGCCGGCTTTGATATCGTGCGCGACTGCATGCATGACGAGACCATTCGCGGCTTCATGAACACCATGCTCTACGACGAGGTCATTCCGACGCTTGCCGCCGACTTGGATGTCGAGGACTGCAAGGCCTTTGCCGCCGCCGTCGAAAACCGCTTCGACAACCCGTTTATTGATCATGCGCTGCTCTCCATCTGCCTCAACTCCACGGCTAAGTGGCGCGCTCGCGACCTGCCCACGCTCAAGGACTACGTTGCCGAGACCGGCAACCTGCCCAAGTGCCTGGCGACGAGCCTCGCTACGCTCATCTCCTTCTACACGCAGGAGCTCGTGTCCCGCGAGGGCGACGGCCTGCACCTGCGTCGCTCCGACGGCACCGAGTACACCGCTCAGGACGACGCCTTCGTGCTCGACTTCTACGCCGCCCATGCCGGCGCCGACGATGCCCAGCTGGTGCACGACGTGCTCACCAACGAGCAGATGTGGGGCGAGGACCTTACGCAGATCGCGGGTCTTGAGGAGTTTGTCGTCAGCGCGCTCGCCGTCGTGCGTGCCGAGGGCGCCAAGCAGGCCTTCGCCAACGCTCAGGCGTAAATTTCCGGCGCAGACGCGGGCGCGGGACGGCGTACCCACACCTCGACTTCTGCTCAACCTGTAGGGTTAGGACCATTTGCAATGAACACTATCCAGATCAATTCGGCCGACAACGTGATCGTCGCGCTGTCGCCGCTTGCCAAGGGCACCGCCGTCGTGGTTCCCGGGGTGGGCGAGGTCGTGGCCGCGGAGGATATTCCGCAGGGTCATAAGATGGCCGTGCGCTCGATTGCCGCGGGGGAGGACGTCATCAAGTACGGCCTTCCTATCGGCCATGTGACGGGCGATGTCCAGCCCGGTCAGTGGCTTCATACACATAACGTCAAGACCAACCTTTCGGGCGAGGTCGAGTACACCTACAACCCCACGCATCCGGTCGTTGAGTCGGTTGAGCCCGAGACCTTTATGGGGTTCCGCCGCGCCGACGGTCGTGCCGCGACGCGCAACGAGCTGTGGATCATCCCCACGGTCGGCTGTGTCAACGAAGTCGCCCGTGCCATGTGCGAGCAGGCCCAGGATCTGGTCGATGGCTCGCTGGAGGGCGTCTACTACTTCCCGCATCCGTTCGGTTGCTCGCAGACCGGCGCCGACCATGCCCAGACCCGTCGTCTGCTGGTGGCACTGTCGCGTCACGCAAACGCCGCGGGCGTGCTGTTCTTGTCGCTCGGTTGCGAGAACTGCACGCATCAGCAGGTGCTCGACGAGCTCGGTGACTTCGATCACGAGCGCGTTCGTTTTCTCACCTGCCAGGATGTAGCCGACGAGCAGATCGAGGGCCACAAGATTCTGGCCGAGCTGGCAGACCTCGCCAAGCAGGCCAAGCGCGAGCCCATTCCGGCCTCCGAGCTGGTTATTGGACTTAAGTGCGGCGGCTCCGACGGCCTTTCGGGCATTACCGCCAACCCCACGATCGGTCGCGTGAGCGATATGGTTGTCGCCCGCGGCGGCACGTCGGTGCTTACCGAGGTGCCCGAGATGTTTGGCGCGGAGAGCATCCTGCTCGACCGTTGCGAGAACGAGCAGGTCTTTAACGCTGCCTCCGACATGCTCAATGGCTTTAAGGACTACTTTATTAGCCACGGCGAGGTCGTCTACGAGAACCCGAGCCCCGGCAACAAGGACGGCGGTATTACCACGCTCGAGGACAAGAGCTGCGGCTGCGTGCAAAAAGGCGGGTCTGCCCCCATCGTCGACGTGCTGCCGTATGCCGGCCAGGCAAATAAACACGGCCTGAACATGCTGTGCGGTCCGGGCAACGACATGGTATCCACCACGGCGTTGACGGCTGCCGGCTGCCACGTGATTCTGTTCTCGACCGGCCGCGGCACACCGTTTGGCGCGCCGGCGCCTACGCTCAAGGTGTTCACCAATCAGGGTCTGTGCGACCACAAGGCCAACTGGATGGACTTTAACGCCGGCGTGATTGCCACGGGTGAGCGCACGCTCGACGAGGCCGCCCACGATCTGTACCAGCTGGTACTGGATACAGCGAGCGGTAAGCTAACGAGTGCCGAGCGCCGTGGCTGTCACGAGATCAGTATCTGGAAGGACGGCGTCTGCTTGTAGCGGCAAGTGCGCCCAAGCATAGCGAGATGTCATCGGCCCCATCGGGAGTGTTCCCGGCGGGGCCTTTTCGTTTCATGGTTAAGTGAATATGTTGGTATGTCTGATAAACGTTCACCTATCTCATGGCTGTCCAGCATGGCACCTTTACCAGCAGAAAATAGGTGTGAGGATCTCAATTGTGTCCGTTCAGCGGTAAAAAACGACCGTTCAAGGATATTATTCAAGTGAACGTTCACCTGTCGTAAGCAATCGCGCATAATCTAACTAAACGTTCACCCTGAACGCTGGGCAGACAGATGTCAGTGTGGACTCAACTGTCTTGTTACAAGACAATCGAGAAAAGAGAGGGAGCTCGATGACTAATAAGATCGGAAAAAAGCGTAAGATCACATTCTGGACGCGCTTGGGCTTTGGTATGGGCGGTATGCTCAATTCCGGTGCCCTGACCTTTACGCACAGCTACATGGTGCTGTTCCTGTCCACGGAGTGTGGCCTGTCCGCAGGCGAGGCTGCACTGATCAGCTCGTTTGCCATCTATGTCAACGCCATTCTTTGCCCGCTGATGGGCTTTGTGGCCGATAACTTCTATGCCACCAAGATTGGCCGCATCTTTGGTCGTCGTCGTTTCTGGATCTTGCTGGCCATCCCGATGATGATCGCCGAGCCGCTCATCTTCGTGGCTACGCCGTTTGGCTTCCCGTACTACTTTGTGCTGTACCTGATCTACAACGTCGCGTACACGTTCTGCACCGCCAACCTGTCGCCGCTTACCATCGAGATGACCGACGACTTTAAGGAGCGTACGTACCTTACCGGCTACAAGCATCTCTTTGGTAACGCCGCCGGCTTCCTGATGGCAGCACTCGTCGGCTTTGGCTTTGGCACCTTCGGCGAGACCAACCCGTTTAGCTACTTCATCATCGCTACGATCAACGCTTCGGTCATGGCAATCTCGCTGCTCTGCGTGTACCTGTCCACGTGGGAGCACACCCCCGAGGAGGTCGCTCAGGAGAAGATCGAGAGCGTCGGCGAGGGCATCAAGAAGTTCTTCATCGACGTTATCTCCACCTTCCGCAACAAGTCCTTCCGCAAGGTCCTGTATGCACAGGTCTCCACGAAGCTTGCTGCTGCCTGCTGGTCTGCCTGCCTGTCCTTCTTCATCGTCTACTGCCTGCAGATTCCTAAGTCCTACGAGTCCGTGATGGAGATGCCTGGCAAGGTCGTCGCTATCGTCTGCACCGCCATCTGGGTCGCCCTCATGGCCAAGAAGGGCTTCCACAAGTCTTGGTACCTCGCAAATGCCGGTTGCGCTGCGTGCATCATTGCCTACAACTACTTCGCCTTTGGTCAGATCAACGGCACCTCCACGGTCGCCATCGCCATGATCGCCTACCCCATCATCTTCGCCATCTGGAAGTTCTTCTACGTCGGCTTCCAGTACCTGCCCGATGTTCTGCTCAACTACATCCCCGATGTCGATGAACTCATCACCCTGCGTCGTCGCGAGGGCATCTACAGCTCCGCGCAGCAGCTCTGCCAGCAGATCGCCCAGGCTATCGCCGTCAACATGTGGGCTATCGTCCTTGCTGCCTCCGGCTTCATTCAGACCGCCGGCAATAGCGACGCCGTGACCCAGCCCGCTACCGTGCCTCTGTATATCTGCGGCTACATGATCATCGGCTGCGCCGGCTTCTTCCTGCTTGCGGCCGTCCTTGCCCGCGGCATCAAGATCGACAAGGAGCAGTGCGACATCCTTTGCGACGAGATTCACCGCGTCAAGGAGGGTGGCAAGATGGCCGACGTCAAGCCCGAGGTCAAGGCGCTTTGCGAGGAGCTCTCCGGCTTTAAGTACGAGGACTGCTTTGCCCACAACAACGTTGGCTTCCAGGACGGTAGCGTAACCCCCGCCGAGTAAGGCCGACATATCGTCCAAATCACAGGGCCGTGCCACCGGAATTCCGCCGGCAGGCACGGCCCTTTTTTAACAGCGTACAATTTGCCTTTAGAGCATCTTTTTGAGGGAGAAATCCATGGAGACGAACGTTATCTGGCGCAACGCCCGCGCGGCCGTGATCGAGCTTGACGACGGCGGCTACTTTACCTGTGCCGATACGTGGGAGATCTTTGTCAACGACGAGCCCGCCGGTACCACGAATACGGTCGAGACCTATGTCGACGGCCTGATCCCCGGCAAGCGCAACCTGGTTCGTTTTGTTTGTGGCGAGCGTGAGCTGAGCGTAGGTGTCACCACGCCGGCTGAGCCCTTTACCATCAACGTTCGCGACTGTGGCGCCAAGGGCGATGCCGAGCACGACGACACCACCAACATCCAGGCTGCCATCATGGCCTGCCCCAAGGGCGGGCGCGTGCTGATCCCCGCCGGTAGTTATCGCATCAAGTCCCTCTTCCTTAAGAGCAATATCAACATCGAGCTCGCCGAGGGAGCGGTGCTGTTGGCCCGTCACGATCGCGCGGCGCTTGCCTACATTCCGGGCACGGTCACAGGCGACGAGGGCGCCGGGCATGCCGGCACCGATATGCTGCCCCTGGGCCGCTGGGAGGGCGAGAGTTTCTCGACCTACTGCTCTACCTTTACGGGTCTGAGCGTGCACGACGTGTGCATCTATGGTCGTGGTGCCATCGACGGTCAGACCGATTTTGCCGAGGACAACTGGTGGAACAAGGACTTTAAGAACATCTTTCGCCCGGAGGAGGGCCGCGAGGTCGCCCGCCCGCGCATGATTTTCCTGTCCGAGTGCCAAAACGTGAGCTTGGCCGGCTTCACCGTCCGCAACAGCCCGGCGTGGAACATCCACCCCATCCTGTGCGAGCACGTCGATGCGCTCTGCCTGTCCATCGAGGGCCCCAAGAACTCCCACAACACCGACGGTTTCGATCCCGAGAGCTGCGGCTTTGTCCGCATCCTTGGCTGTCAGTTCTCGGTGGGCGACGACTGCATCGCCATCAAGAGCGGCAAGCTGGGCATTGAGCCCGAGCTTCGTCCCGCCACGCACGACGTGCTGATCTCTCACTGCTACATGCACGATGGTCACGGCGCCGTGGTCCTGGGTTCAGAGGCTGCCGGCGGCATCAAGGACCTTACCGTGAGCAAGTGCCTCTTTGAGCGCACCGACCGCGGCCTGCGCGTCAAGACCCGCCGCGGGCGCGGCAAGGATGCCGTCAACGAGGGCATTACCTTTGAGCACATTCGCATGGATGAGGTGCTCACGCCCTTCGTGGTCAACTCCTTCTACTTCTGCGACAAGGACGGCAAGACCGATTACGTGCAGTCTCGCGAGACGCTGCCTGTCGACGACCGCACGCCCGGCTTTGGTGCCACGACGTTTTGCGATATCGAGGCCACTAACTGCCACGCGGCCGCTGCCTACATCACGGGCCTGCCCGAGAGTAAAGTAACGCGCCTGACGTTCCAGGATGTCCACGTGACCTTCGCGCCGGATGCCGAGCCCTTTGTCCCGGCCATGGCCTGCGGCGTTGAGCCCATGGTGTGTCAGGGCATCATTGCGCAAAACGTCAAGGTACTCGATCTGCAAAATGTGGTGATCGAGGGCCAGGACGGCGAGGAACTGCAGCTCCAGAACGTCGACAAGGTTGTCCGTTCCTAACTCGGGTTGATGACCAGGGCTGCATTGTCGGATAAATCGGCAATGCAGCCCTTGTGCGATACGGCCGTGTGCGCTGCGCTACGCATCATGGTGAAAGGGAATACATGCTCAATAAAACGATTCCTGTCGGGGTCGATGGCTCGTCTGCCACGATTACGTCTTATGTTTTTGCCCCGACCGAAGATGCTTATGCTTTAAAACCGCTGCCTGCAGTTGTGGTCGTGCCAGGAGGCGGCTACGATCACGTTTCGCCGCGCGAAGGCGAGCCGGTAGCGCTCCGTTTGTTGGCGATGGGCTACCAAGCGTTTGTACTGAACTATTCGGTTGCTCCGGCTGTCTATCCGCTGGCATTGCAAGAACTCGCGCGGGCGGTCGATACCGTCCGAAGCCATGCGGCAGAGTACTGTGTCGATCCTGATCGGATTACGGTCATGGGTTTTTCGGCCGGTGGGCATCTAGTTGGCTTGCTCGGGGCGCTTTGGGACCAACCCTGGCTTGCAGAGTCGATTTCGGCATCGCCTGAGTCGATTCGGCCTGACACACTTTGCTTGGGCTATCCGGTCGTAAGCTCGGGGGCCTATGCTCATCGTGGTTCGTTTGAACACCTAACGGGTGCCGATGGCGCTTTAGCTCAAAAGTTGTCGATCGAGAATATGGTGGGCGATGGCTTCCCCCGTACGTTCTTGTGGCATACCGCCGAGGATGCATCGGTACCAGTTCAAAATAGCCTCCTTCTTGCGCAGGCTCTTGCCGACCACGGGATTGGCTTTAGCCTACATGTCTTTTCGCATGGAAAGCATGGGGCATCGCTCGCCACGGACCAAACGGCATTTAAGGGCTGCGCCGAGCATATTCAGCCACAGGTTCAGGGCTGGCCTGAACAGTTCGTTGCATGGGAGCGTGATGGACGATGAGCGAAAGTATCTATACGCTGCGCGTTTCGAGGGCTGCGGCAGGAGCGTATCCAACGATTTCCGATGCCTTGGCGGCAGCCGATCAGCTCTATCCGGATGCCGAGCAACCGGTGATGATTCGCGTCGAGCCGGGTGAGTACCGCGAGCGGGTCGAGATTCGTCGCCCGCATGTGACGATTGAGGGAGAGACGGCCGATAGCGTGCGTATCATGGGCGTCCTGGGTGCCAAGATGCCTTCGGAGGACGGCTCGGGCGCGGACGGCACGCTCGGCACGTTTAGGACCTATACCGTTTTGGTCGATGCCGACGACGTGCGGCTCGAGAACCTAACGATCGTAAATGATGCCGGCGATGGGCGCGAGGTCGGTCAGGCGATTGCCCTGTATGCCGATGGCGACCGTCTGGTTGTCGATGCCTGCTGCATTAAGGGGCACCAGGACACACTGTTTTTGGGTCCGCTGCCGCCGCATGAGGTCAAACCGGGCGGGTTCATAGGACCCAAACAGTATGCGCCGCGCCGGGTGGGGCGCCAATATTTCCGACGTTGCCGGATCGAGGGCGATGTCGACTTTATCTTTGGCGGCGCGCGTGCCTACTTTGAGGGGTGCGAGATTCGCTCGCTCAACCGCGATATGGATGTCAACGGGTATGTAACGGCAGCCTCCACGCCTAAAGGCGAGCCGTACGGATTTGTGTTTCATGGTTGTTCGTTTACAGCTCCGGATGGCGTGGCGCCGGATTCGGTCTACCTGGGCCGTCCTTGGCGCGAATGGGCGCAAACTGCGCTGATCGATTGCTGGCTGGGGCGACATATCAAGCGCGAAGGCTGGTGGGATTGGAATAAGCCGGCGGCGCACAGCTGCGCGCAGTATGCTGGCGCAATCCTGCATGGGCCGGCGGGTGATACTACCGACTGGGTGCCGTGGGCAAATAAACTCGATGTGATGGCTGCCGTCGGGTACGCTCGCGAGCAGGTGCTTGCCGGTGGGGATGGCTGGGATCCCGAGGGCGGCGACGGTGATGCGGTTGAGACGGCTGGGCTATCTGCCAATGGCCGCACCGTGCACATCGAGACGTACTGCGAAGACGAGCCTGCGCTGCGTGCCCGGCTGAAGCGCGAGGGACGTTCGGCTGCTTTTACGGGCAAGACTCCTGCAGATTTTGAGGCGTGGAAGATTGCGACCAGGACTCGTCTGTACGATGTTTTGGGCCTTTCGCTTATGGACCGCGTCCCGATTGAGATTCGTGAGCTCAGCCGCGTGCGGGTTGCCGGCGGCATCGTGCGCACCCATGCGATGCTGCAGGTGGAGCGCGACGTTTGGATGCCGTTCTACCTGCTCGAGCCGCAGTCGCCTAAGCTCGATGCGTGCGGCCGCAAGTGTTGCTATATCTGCCCGCATGGCCATCAGGGAGCGGGTGCTGCAAGCGTAGCCGGTGTTGCGGGCGTGCCGGCGGTCGATGATGCCGTGCGTAAGTTCAATTACGACTACGGTCTGCGTTTGGCGCGTATGGGTTACGTGACCGTCTGCCCCGACGCACGCGGTTGGGGATACCGTCGTGACTGGAAGGGCCAGGGCGATGACGAGAACAGCTACCTGCGCGGTACGTGTCTGAATCAAGCACGTATGGCCGAGCCGCTGGGTCTTACGGTTGCGGGCCTCAACGTCTGGGACAACATGCGCTTGATCGATTACTTGGAGGCGCGCGGCGACATTGCCATGGATGACCTGGGTTGCTTTGGTTTTTCGGGTGGCGGCTACATGACGTTGTACCTGGCCGCACTCGACCCGCGTGTGCGCAAGGCGTTTGTCTCGGGCTATCTGTACGGTGTCGACGATTCGCTGCTGCATCTCAATGGCAATTGCAGCTGCAACTACACACCCGGACTTTGGCGCTTACTCGACATGGGCGATATTGCCTCGCTCATCGCGCCGCATCCGCTGCTGGTGCAAAGCTGCGAAGAGGATCATCTGAACGGTTCGCGCGGGCTGAAAAATGTTGACGAGCAGCTCGAGATCGTGCGCGATGCCTACAAGTTGCTGAGCCGCAGAGATGGCCTGCGGCACGAGGTGTGTCCGGGTGAACACCATCTGGGCGTGGCACATCTTGCCGAGGATATCGAATGGCTCGATTCGCACGTTGCGGAATGCGCCCGTGCATAGCCCCTCGGCATGCTGCGAATAAACGGTACGTTCCTGTATGACCGCCGATGGGCGGATGAGGAGAAGATTATGGAAACGAAGAGTTTGAGTGAATCGACCATTTGCTGCTTTGGCGATTCGACCACATGGGGCGATAACGGATGCGGCGCAGGCGGCAACGACATCTCTTGGACTTCGCATCTGGGCGCGTTGCTGGGAGGCGCGGTCGTCGAGAACTTTGGCATCAAGGGTTCGCGTATCGCCATCAAGGCCGACCGTACCGATTCGTTTGTCGAGCGCCTTGACGGTATCGACGATGCGGCCGATATCTACATCGTCTTTGGCGGCGTCAACGACTTTAGCCGCAACGTGCCGCTTGGAGAGCTCGGCAGCACGGACGTACATGAGTTCTATGGTGCACTCGATTACCTGATCCGTACCATCACGGCGCGCTCGCCCCAGGCAAAGCTTGTGTTTATGACGCCGTGCAAGACGAGCGGCAAGCACGAGAAGGATATCCCGGCAAGCGACGAGCTCAACCACCTGGGGTTGACGCAGGTCGCCTACGTGCGAGCGATGCTCGAGGTTTGCGACCGCTACTCCGTGCCGGTGATTGACCTGTATGCGCAAAGCGGTATCAGCCCGTTTTTGCCGGAGCACCGCGAGCTCTATATGCCGGACGGTCTGCATTACAGTCCTGCCGGCTATGAGCGCCTGGCGCATCGCATCGCCGCGGGTCTCACCGCCGTTTGCCGCTAAAAGTCTGCCGTTCGCGAGGAATATAGGGTTAACGTTCACCCTATATTCCTCGTTCGCGTTACACTAGGGGTAACGTTCACCTATCGTTTATGTCAGAGGGGACAGCAATGGGTTGCAATCAAATCCTGGACCGTTATATCGAGCAGTTGATCGAAACCTCTACGCCGCAGGCGCCGGCTTGGAATATCGAAAAGATTCGCGCCGGCAAGGAGAACACCTGGAACTATATCGACGGCTGCATGATCAAGGCGCTCATCGAACTGTACGAGATCACGGGTGAGCAGCGCTACCTGACCTTTGCCGACGACTATATCGATTTCTTTGTCCAGGACGACGGCACCATCAAGCATTACAACCCGCAGGAGTACAACCTCGATAACGTCAATGCGGGCAAGACCCTCTACAAGCTCTATGACCTGGTGGGCAAGCCCAAGTATCGCGCCGCCATGGATACCATCTATCGTCAGCTCGAAACCCAGCCGCGTACCAAAGAGGGCGTGTTTTGGCACAAGGCCGTCTACCCCAACCAGATCTGGCTCGACGGCATGTATATGGCGCAGCCGTTCTACATGCAGTATGAGCTGAGCTTCCACAACCGTCGTGCCTGCTCGGACAGCTTCCATATGTTCCAGGTTGTGCATGACCTGATGCGCAACCCCCTCAACGGTCTGTACTATCACGCTTACGACGCGAGCCGCAAACAGTTCTGGTGCGACCCGGTCACCGGCCTTTCGGCTAACTTCTGGCTGCGCGCCGAGGGCTGGTTTGCCATGGCACTCATCGATACCTGGGAGCTCATGCCGCCTTCGATGTCAGCCGAGAAGGACGAGATTCGCAAGATGTTCCACGACCTGATCGACGCCATGCTGCCGTATCAGGACGAGAAGACCGGCATGTGGCATCAGGTCATCAACCTGCCCAATATCGCCCCCAACTACCTGGAGGAGTCTGGTAGCGCGATTTTTGCCAATGCCATCATGAAGGGCGTGCGTCTGGGCGTGCTGGGCGAGCGTTACTACCAGTACGGCCGTCGCGCCTTCGACGGCATCTGCGAGACCTGCCTGTCCGAGTATGACGGGCAGCTGGCGCTCGACAACATCTGCCTGGTTGCGGGCTTGGGAAACACCGCGCACCGCGAGGGCACGTTTGATTACTACATGAGCGAGCCCGTGGTCAAAAATGATGCAAAGGGTGTGGCGCCGCTGGTGCTTGCCTATATCGAGACCATGCATCACGACAAGCTGGCCGGTAAGCGCGATCCGCTCGCCCCCTCGGGCGTGTGCTCCATCGAGGACCCGTTTGGCGGATACACCCCGGGCATCAACGCTCATAAGGGATGTGAATAACGTGGGGGCTATTACTCCGGGTGTACGTTTGCACGACCTTCCGCAGGGGACCGTCGAGGAACGCATTCGTATGGCGGGAGAGCTGGGCTTTTCGTGCATTCAGCTGCCGAGCAAGGTGCTCTACGCATCGATGGGGATCGATCGAGGCGGCCTGACCCGCGAGCTTGCCGACCATTTGAGCGCGGTGCTCGACGAGGCGGGCGTTTCGGTCGCCGTGCTCGGGTGCTATAAGAATCTGGCGACGCCCGATCGCCAACAGCTCATGGATAACTTTGCCGAGTACGAGGCATGCCTGAACTTTGCCCAGATGCTCGGCGGCTGCCCGGTGGGTACCGAGACCGGTCGCCCCAATGCGCAGAACCGCGTCGCGGACGACCGCATGACCGACGAGGCACTCGATACGTTTGCAGACGGGCTTGCACGCGTCTGCGATCGGGCCGAGGCCGTGGGCGGGCAAATACTGATCGAGCCTGGCTGGAACGAGACGGTCAACACGCCGGATCGCTGCCGTGAGGTGCTGGAGCGCGTCTCGAGCCCGTCGCTCGGCGTGATCTACGACCCGGTATCGCTGCTGCACCCCAGTGTCGTTGACGAAGCGCAGGAAATCACCGCGTGCATGCTCTACTTATGCGGCAGTAAGATCCGCGTGCTGCACGCCAAGGATTTTGAGGTCGTTGATAACGAGGACGAAGCCGGATGGTGCGACGGTACGGGTTCACGCCTGGTGTGCCACGGCGTGGGCGAGACGGGCCGCTATGACTTTGAGCCCGTGGTGGCCTGGGCTGCCGCCGCCTGTCCTGGGATTCCCTGCGTGGTCGAGAACAGCGTGCCGGCGACGGCGGCTGACTGCCTGGCGACACTCGAGCACATGTCCGCTCGCTGCGGGGCTTCGCATCGCGAGCTATAGCATTGGCTTTTGCCGTGTCGGCAGATTGAGATTACCTGCATGGGGGCGGCGGTGAAGGGTCTTTATCGTCGCCCCATTGGATTGCATTAAAAAGGGGAGTTGCGTGGCTATCCACATTGTCGAAGAGGCGAATCGTTGCCTAGGTTGTAAAAGGGCGTTCTGTCAGATTAAGGGCTGCCCGGTTCAGACGCCTATTCCGCAGGTCATCGACCTGTTCAAACAGCGTCGTCTAGAAGAGGCGGGCGAGCTATTGTTCCAGAACAATCCCATGAGCGCGGTCTGCTCCATGGTGTGCAATCATTCGGGCCAGTGCGAGGGCGCTTGCATCCAGGGCCGCAAGGGCGCGCCGGTGCATTTCTCGAGCATCGAGAACTATATCTCGACAGCGTATTTGGATCGTAAGGAGTGGACGCCCGCGCCGTCGTGTGGCAAGCAGGTCGCTGTGGTCGGCTCCGGCCCAGCCGGCATTACCGTGGCAATTAAGATGGCGCAGCTGGGTTGCGCCGTCACTGTTTTTGAGCAGCGGCCCGAGATCGGCGGTGTGCTGGAGTACGGTATCCCCGAGTTCCGCCTGCCCCGTGCGCTCGTGCAAAAGTATCGCCACGTGATGTGCTCGCTTGGCGTGCGCGTGCGCCCCTCGACCACCATCGGTGGCGCGCTGCATATCGACGACCTGCTGCGCGACGGCTACGATGCGGTCTTTGTCGGTACTGGTACCTGGCGAGCTCGAAAGCTGGGTATTCCCGGCGAGTCGCGCGGCAACGTGCTGTTTGGTATCGATTATCTGGTCGATCCCACGAGCGTGGCAATCGGGCAGAACGTGGCGGTTATCGGCGCCGGCAATGTGGCCATGGATGTTGCCCGCACGGCCCTGCGCTCGGGTGCCCGCAAGGTCACTGTGTATGCCCGATCGCGCCATATCTCTGCCATCGATGACGAGGTGGAGCTGACCGAGCTTGACGGTGCCGAGATTGTGCGCGGCAAGGCGATCTGCGCCATCGATGATAACGGTCCGGTGTTCGAGACGGCTATCTTTGACGAGGACAACAACGTGGTGGGCTATGAGGAAGAGCTCGACCATGTGTCCGCCGACACAGTTGTGATCGCGGCTTCGCAGGTGCCCAAGGACAAGCTTGTGCTTACGACGGGCGGTCTGGAGACCGATCATCGCGGCCTTCTTTCGGTCGACGAGTACGGTATGACCACCGTGCCTGGCGTCTTTGCCGCCGGCGACGTGGTTAACGGCCCGCTGACGGTTGTTCACGCCGTAGCCGGCGCCAAGCTCGCCGTCGAAGGCATGACTACCTATCTGGGCCTCTAACACATTCCATCCATCAGTTGCGGTGAAATACGGACTGTTTTGGCTGTCAAAGGCCTTATCTACTCCGTATTCCACCGCAACTTTTTGTTGGGCGGGCTAGAGACGCTGCATGCGGTACCCGACACCCATGTGCGTCTGAATCATCTTGGGGTGAGAGGGGTCTGCCTCGATCTTCTTGCGCAGGGTGCGCATGAACACGCGCAGGCTCGCCAGATCGCTGTCCCAGCTCGTGCCCCATATCTCGCGGGTGATGAAGGTGTGGGTGAGCACCTTGTCGACGTTTTTCGCTAGAAGGACGAGCAATTTGTACTCGGTTGGGGTAAGCGAGAGCTCGCGTCCGTCTTTCGTCGCGTATCCCGCGGCGTAGTCGATATGCAGCGGACCGTTGTCAAACGTGCTCGCTTCTGTCGACTCGCTCGACGCCATCGAGGAGCGCCTCAAATTCGCACGGACGCGCGCGAGCAACTCATCCACAGAAAAGGGCTTGGTGAGGTAGTCGTCTGCCCCTGCGTCAAGTGCTGCAATCTTGTCGGAATCTTCGGTGCGCGCCGAAATGACGATAATGGGGACTGCCGACCAACTTCGGATCTTCGTGATGACCTCGATACCGTCAATGTCGGGAAGGCCGAGGTCGAGCATGATGAGGCTGGGGCCGTGCGACACCGCATCCATGATGGCGGCCTGGCCGTTGCAAACCTTGCTCACGACATAGCCGTGAAGGTCAAGCGCGGTCGAAACGAGGTTTTGAACGGTCAGGTCATCTTCGACCAAGAGGACGCGTGGCTTAGCGGCATTATTCATGAATCTCGATCTCCTCGGCAGGCAGGGTAAAACGGAAGACGGCCCCATGGGGGTGGTTGTCGCGAACTTCGATGACGCCGCCATGCGCCTCCACGATGGAGCGGCAGAGCGACAGCCCAAGGCCGATGCTTCGACGCGAATCCACGGGCCGCGTATTGCTTGAGGTGAAGAAGCGCTCAAAGATATGAGGCTTGTCGCAGTCTGCTACACCCGGCCCATCGTCTGCGACGTCCACCACGATGAACTCACCCTCGCGACGTGCGCTGATGGTGACAGTCGAGTCCTCGGGCGTGTATTTGAAGGCGTTCATGATGAGATTCGTAAGCACCTGCATGATGAGATGGACGTCGATGCGTACCAGCAGGATGTCGTCAGTGTGCTCGATGGTGACGGCACGTCCATGCGATGCTTGGGCGACATGGCTGAGGGCGGCCTCGATGACCTCGTCGATGAGCTCGGATGTTAAGTTGAGGCGAATGGTGCCGTCCTCGACGCGTGTGATGGCGAGGAGGTTTTCCACGGTATCGATAAGCCAGAGGGAGTCGTCGTAGATGGCATCGGCAAGATCGCAGCGTTGTTCGAGGCTGAGCTTCTCGTCGCTCTTCCGAAGGATTGCCGCAGATCCGGATATAGCCGTGAGGGGTGTCCTCAAATCGTGGCCGATGGAGCGCAAAAGGTTGGCGCGCAGCTGCTCGTTTTTCGCCAAGACCGCAGCCTCTTCGCGCTCTTGCGCCGCCCGGTCGCTTTCGAGCGCCAAGGCGCATTCACCTACGATAGATAGGACGATCGAATGCTCGAAGGCTTCGATCTCGCGCCCCTCCAGGGCGATGCCGATGACACCGAATACCTTGTCGCCGGTGCGAACCGCGAGGTAGAGACAGCGCGCCTCAGGCAGGGTCCGCGTGCTTGCGCCCGCGCGCTTGTTGTTGGTGTAGGTCCAGGTTGCAACGGCGCGCTCGTAGTCGGTGAGCAGCGACGCGGATCGGTTTTCGGTGCCAGCGGACTCATAGAGCGCCTTGCCGAGCGTGCCGTGTTCGGCGGGGTAGAAGACCACGTCGAGTTTTAGCAGTTTGACGAGTTGGTTCATGGCGACGCGGGCGCACTCCTCCGCGCTATGGGCTTGCTGCAAGAGCTGGTTCGTTTCGAGGAGTACGCGCGTTTTGAATGCGTTCTCGGCGGATGTACGGGCGTTGTCGGCGATGCGCGCAGTTAACTCGCCGGCGACCATAGCGGTGGCGAACATGATGCCGAACGTGACCAGATAGCTTCGGTCGTAGCTGGCGAGCGAAAACAGAGGCGTGACGAAGCAGAAGTTGTAAAGCACTACAGAGAGCACGCTCGATACGATCGTGCAGATACGCCCCGTCGTGGTGACGGCGGTCAGCAGGGCCGTGAAGATATAGAGGGATATGATGCTGGAATCGGCAAATCCCAGATGGCGGAAAGCCGTGCCGATCGCCGTGGCGGCAAGAGAGAGAGCCAGCGTGCGAAGCACGTTTCGGCTGCTGGGCGGCTGCAGGGCGAGCGCATGGCGGCGTCCTTTGGGTCGGGAGGGCGGAGTCGACTGTTCTGGAATGATGTAAATGTCGAGGTTCGGAGCGAATGTTATGAGCTGTTCTACGAGAGATTTGCGGCCGAAGAGGGCCTGACGGACGCTGCTGCGCTCGCCCGTGCGCCCCATGACGATCTTCGAAATACCCGACAGGCGCGCGAACTCGGAGATCTGAAACGCGATGTCGTCGCCATAGACGGTTTCCATATGTGCTCCGAGCTGCTCGGCTAGGGCGATATTGGCTGCAAGCTTGGCGCGCTCATCATCGCTCATGGCTTGCGTGCGCGGGCTCTCTACGAACAGGGCGACGAGCTCGCTGCGAAACGCTTTCGCCATGCGTGCGGCGGCACGGACGATGCGGGGATTGGTTGGCGCCGGGGAGACACAGACTAAGATACGCTCCCTGGTGTAGTAGTCACGGTTTCCCAGCACGCGTGCGGCGTCTGTGAGGTGACCGGTGCGATCGGCGCAGCGGCGCAGCGCGATTTCTCGGAGTGCGGTGAGGTTCTCGACGGTAAAAAAATGCTGTTGCGCTCGGTCGGCTTGTGCGGGACGGTAGACGAGGCCGGCGCGAAGGCGCTCAAGTAGGTCTTCGGGCTCTATGTCGACGAGCTCGACCTGGTCGGCATCATCGAAGATACGGTCGGGGATTCGTTCGCTCACGACAACGCCGGTGATGGATGCAACCATGTCGTTTAGGCTCTCGATATGCTGAACGTTCACGGTCGTATAGACGTCGATGCCCGCATGTAGAAGTTCCTCGACGTCTTGATAGCGTTTGTCGTGGCGAGACCCCGGCGCATTCGTATGGGCGAGCTCGTCGACAAGGATGAGCTGAGGGGCGCGTTCGATAGCCGCATCTAGATCGAACTCGCTGAGCGCAATGCCGTTGTGCTCGATGAGTTTACAGGGCACGTTCTCAAGCCCTTGTGCAAGATGGGCAGTTGCCGGACGTTCGTGCGGCTCGATGTATCCCGCGACGACGTCGACACCTCGCCGCTTGGCGGCGTGGGCGGCTTGAAGCATCGCATAGGTTTTGCCTGTGCCAGCAGCGTAGCCAAAGAAAATTTTGAGGTGTCCCCGGCTGGTTCGAGTGTCATCGGCGACCCCGTCTTTCTCAATTGCCTTGAGGATGAGGTCTGGATTGACGCGAGTGTCCGATGCGTCGCGCTGCATAGCGTAGCCTTTCTGAAGCGTTGTCCATGCGTGCATACGCGGTGAAGACACCACTGTATGCTCGCGAGGTCGAGTATAGGCGCACTGCAGCTGCAATAGTGCTTTCTACCTGCATCTTTACGGCATCTTAAGGACGTGAGCCCCGGCCCTCACGCCTCTTTAATCCCTAGAAGCGTTTACTGTCCCCAGACGCTTGCGAGGGCAGGCGTCCGAGACATCGGACCGCGTGTGAAAGGGGCGGTAAATGGACATCCTCATTCCCATCATCGGAGTCGTCTGCATTGGACTTCTTATCTATTACATCTACATTCTGATGAGGAGTGATTCGTAAACTATGGACGCTGCGATTCAGTACATCTTGTACTTTGCCGTACTCGTCGTCCTGGCCGTTCCGCTCGGTCGGTTCATGGCCCATATCATGGATGGTGAGCATACGTTCCTGTCGCCTGTGATTGCTCCTGTGGAGCGTGGCGTCTATCGTCTGCTTCGCATCGACGCGGCAGAACAGATGGGGTGTAGGCGCTATCTGGCGAGCGTGCTGGTCTTTTCGGGGATCGGCCTCGTGACTCTTGTGGCACTCCAGGCGCTTCAGTCCTTCTTGCCAGGAAATCCCCAGCACCTGCCGGGTGTGTCATGGGACCTGTCGTTCAATACGGCTGCTTCCTTCATAACCAACACCAACTGGCAGTCCTACTCCGGTGAGACCACCCTGTCCTACTTTGTGCAGTTCATGGGTCTCACCGTGCAAAACTTCTTGTCCGCCGGCACCGGTATTGCGGTCATGTTCGCGCTCATCCGCGGCTTCCGTCAGGTCAAGGAGCAGGGTCTGGGTTCCTTCTGGGTCGACCTCACCCGCACCGTCCTGTATGTGCTCATCCCGCTGAACCTCGTGTTCGGCATCTGCCTGGCTGCCGGTGGCGTCATCTCCAACTTCCAGCCGGCTCAGAAGGCTGAGCTCGTAGAACCCGTCGCTGTTCAGCCTAATGCAGACGGCGGCTGGAGCGTCATCGACGGCGCCCAGATTGAGGGCGACACGGTCAAGGTCGACGGCAAGGTTGTCGAGGGCGCGCGCGTGGTCACCGAGCAGTTCCTGCCCCAGGGTCCCGCGGCTCCTCAGGTCGCCATCAAGCAGTCCGGCACCAACGGCGGCGGCTTCTTCGGCGTGAACTCCGCCCATCCGTATGAGAACCCCAGTGCCTTCACCAACATCATCGAGATGACCAGCCTGCTGCTGATCCCGGCCGCCTGTTGCTTCGCCTTCGGTATCGGCGTCAAGAACACCAAGCAGGGCAAGGCCATCTTTGCCGCCATGTTCATCCTGCTGGTGATCTTCACCGGCATCATCGCCGTCAACGAGCATGCGGGCACCCCGCAGCTGGCCGATGGCGGAGCGGTCAATATCGAGATGACCGACGGCCAGGCGGGCGGCAACATGGAGGGCAAGGAGAGCCGTTTCGGTATCGCCTCCTCTTCTACCTGGTCCGCTTTCACGACGGCTGCTTCCAACGGCTCGGTTAACTCCATGCACGACTCCTACACTCCGCTGGGCGGTTTTGTCCAGATGCTCCAGATTGCTCTGGGCGAGGTCGTCTTCGGCGGCGTGGGCTGCGGCCTGTACGGCATGATCGGCTTCGCCATCCTCACAGTGTTCATCGCCGGCCTCATGGTCGGACGCACGCCTGAGTTCCTGGGCAAGAAGATCGAGCCGGGCGAGATGCGCTGGGCAGTTGTCCTGTGCTTGGCAACTCCGTTTGCCATTCTGGTGTGCTCGGCCATCGCCTGCATGGTGCCCGGTCTTGCCGACCAGCTCAACAATGGTGGCGCGCACGGCTTCTCCGAGGCGCTGTATGCCTTCACCTCATGCGGCGGCAACAACGGCTCGGCGTTTGCAGGCATGAACTGCAACATTCCCTGGATCAACGTCATGCTCGGCCTCGAGATGCTGTTCGCCCGCTTCATGCCTATCATCGGTACGCTGGCTATCGCCGGCTCGCTGGCCAAGAAGGGTAAGGTCGCCGAGAGCGCCGGTACCTTGTCTACCACCAACGGCATGTTCGTATTCCTGCTCGTGTTCATCGTTCTGCTGATCGGTGCCCTGAGCTTCTTCCCGGCCCTGGCGCTTGGCCCCGTTGCCGAGTTCTTCCAGATGATTGCGTAAAAGAGGGCGCAGATTTATGGCTATGCAAAAAGACATGATGGGCCGCGCGGTCCGCGACTCGTTTGCCAAGCTGGATCCTCGCGTCCAGATTCAAAACCCGGTCATGTTCCTGGTGTGGCTTTCCGCCGTCATGACCTCCGTCCTGGCCGTCGCTTCTATCTTCGGTGTGCAGGACGCGGGTGTGCCCACCTACTATGTGGTCGCCATCGCGGTCATCCTGTGGCTCACCGACCTGTTCTCGAACTTCGCCGAGGCGCTTGCCGAGGGCCGCGGTAAGGCTCAGGCCGATTCCCTGCGTGCGGCCAAGAAGGATGTCGAGGCCCATCGCATCGAGTCCGTTGAGGGCAAGGAGCACTTCACCGTCGTTCCCGGCACCGAGCTTACGCGCGGCGACCTGGTGATCGTACGCGCCGGCGAGCAGATTCCCGGCGACGGCGACGTCATCGAGGGCGCTGCTTCCGTTGACGAGTCCGCCATCACCGGCGAGTCCGCCCCCGTGGTCCGCGAGGCCGGCGGCGACCGCTCTGCCGTTACCGGCGGTACCACGGTGCTGTCCGACTGGATCATCGTCAAGATCTCCAGTGAGCCCGGCCAGAGCTTCCTGGACAAGATGATCGCGATGGTCGAGGGTGCCGCGCGCAAGAAGACCCCTAACGAGATCGCTCTGGAGATCTTCCTGGTGGCCCTCTCCATCGTCTTTATCCTGGTCACGCTGGCCCTGTATTGTTACTCCTGCTTCTCGGTCGGTCTTAACGACATGGACAACCCCACGGCCGTGACCACGCTCGTGGCGCTGCTCGTGTGCCTGGCTCCTACTACCATCGGCGCCCTTCTTTCCGCCATCGGCATCGCCGGCATGAGCCGTCTGAACGAGGCCAACGTGCTGGCCATGTCCGGCCGCGCCATCGAGGCCGCCGGCGACGTCGACATCCTCATGCTCGACAAGACCGGCACCATCACCCTGGGTAACCGCCAAGCCGCCGAGTTCATCCCGGTCGACGGCATCGATCCCGCGGAGCTGGCCGATGCCGCCCAGCTTTCCTCGCTGGCCGACGAGACCCCCGAAGGCCGTTCCATCGTCGTGCTCGCCAAGGAGCAGTTCGGTCTGCGCGGCCGCACACTCGAGGATAAGGGTATGGAGTTCATCCCCTTCACCGCGGCGACCCGCATGTCCGGTGTGAACTACGAGGGCAATGAGATCCGCAAGGGCGCTGCCGATTCCGTGCGCACCTATGTGGAGGCAGCCGGCGGCGTGTTCTCCCAGGAGTGCGACGAGGCCGTCGAGCGCATCGCCAAGGCCGGCGGCACCCCGCTGGTCGTGACCAAGAACTGCCGCGTGCTGGGCGTTGTGTACCTCAAGGACATCATCAAGTCCGGCGTTAAGGAGAAGTTCGCCGACCTGCGCAAGATGGGCATCAAGACCATCATGGTGACGGGCGACAACCCACTCACCGCCGCGGCAATCGCCGCCGAGGCCGGCGTTGACGACTTCCTGGCCGAGGCCACCCCTGAAGGCAAGCTTGAGAAGATCCGCGAGTTCCAGCGTGAGGGCCACCTGGTCGCCATGACCGGCGACGGCACCAACGACGCGCCCGCTCTGGCCCAGGCCGACGTCGCCGTGGCCATGAACACGGGCACCCAGGCTGCCAAGGAGGCCGGCAACATGGTCGACCTCGACTCCAGCCCCACCAAGCTCATCGAGGTCGTGCGTATCGGCAAGCAGTTGCTCATGACCCGCGGTTCGCTCACGACCTTTTCGGTGGCCAACGACATGGCGAAGTACTTCGCTATCATCCCGGCCCTGTTCTCACCGATCTACCCGGGCCTTGGCACGCTCAACATCCTCGGTCTGGCAAGCCCGCTGTCCGCGGTTCTTTCGGCCATCATCTATAACGCGCTCGTTATCGTCGCGCTGATCCCGGCCGCGCTGAAGGGCGTTAAGTACCGCGAGGTACCGTCCGGACAGCTGCTGATCCACAACCTGCTCGTGTGGGGTCTGGGCGGCATCGTTGCCCCGTTCGTATTCATCAAGCTCATCGACATGCTGCTCGCGTTCTGCGGCATTATGTAAGTGGAGGTTTGTATGTTCAAAGGTGTTGCATCGCGCGCACTGGGCGTGTTCGCGCTGTTTACCGTTGTCTGCGGCCTGGGCTATACGCTCGTCGTGACCGGCATCGCCCAGGTTGCGTTCCCGTATCAGGCGAACGGTTCGCTCATTACGGTCGACGGCAAGGTTGTGGGTTCCGAGCTCATCGGCCAGAACTTCGAGGATGAGGACCACATGTGGGGCCGCATCCAGAACGTGTCAATTTTCGAAGGCGAAGATGGCGAGCTCATGGCGTATGGTGCCCCATCCAACCTGTCCCCGGCGAGTGAGGAGTATCGGCAGCTTGTGGATGCGCGCGTGAAGAAGATCCGCGCCGCCAACCCCGATGCCGATATGGACGCTGTGCCCGTCGACCTGGTGACGTGTTCCGGCTCAGGGCTCGACCCCGAGATCTCTCCCGATGCCGCCGAGTACCAGGTCCCGCGCCTTGCCAAGGCCACGGGCAAAAGTGAGGACGAGGTGCGCGACATCATTGCCGCGTGCACCAAGGGCCGTTTCCTCGGCGTGTTCGGCGAGCCCACGGTCAACGTGCTCAAGGTGAACCTTATGCTGGACGGCGCGCTGTAGGTGAGGGAGTGGCGGATGAGGGCATGACTGGCTATCTGAGCCCTCAAGTCCACCCCGCCCATCAGTTGCGGTGAAATACGGACTGTTTTGCCTGTCAAAAGTCTCATCTACTCCGTATTCCACCGCAACTTTTTGTGGGGATCGGATTAAAGGCGGGGGAGTGCGAGCGGGTACGGACGCGGCGGTTGCTGATACGATAAGTACGTTAGCAACTGCCGCCGAGCGGCTTAAACGAAAGGAAGCCTGTATGGAGTCATCCGCCTACCCGATGCTCTTTAGCCCGATCAAGGTCGGTACGACCGAGGTCAAGAACCGCGTCTTTATGCCGCCGGTGTCCACCAACCTGGCCGATCATGGCTATGTGACTGACGACTTGGTCGATCATTACCGTGCCCGTGCCAAGGGCGGCGTGGGCCTCATCATCACCGAGGTCGTGACGGTCGAGCCCACCTATACCTATCTGCCGGGTGACATGTGCTGCTACGACGACACGTTTATCCCCGGCTGGGAAAAGCTCGCCGCGGCCGTCCACGAGTACGGCTGCAAGATCATGCCGCAGCTCTTCCACCCCGCCTACATGGCCTTTAACATCCCGGGCACGCCGCGCTTGATCGCTCCGTCCTTTGTGGGCCCGTCTTACGCCCGCGAGGCACCGCGCCCCATCACGGTCGACGAGATTCACGAGCTCACGCATCAGTTTGGCGACGCTGCCGTGCGTATGCAGAAGGCCGGTGTCGATGGCGTTGAGGTCCACGCAGCGCACGCCCACGGTATGCTCGGCGGCTTTTTGACTCCGCTCTACAACAAGCGTACCGACGAGTACGGCGGCTCGCTCGATGCCCGCATGCGCTTCCTGCTCGAGGTCATCGCCGAGATTCGCGAGCGCTGCGGCAAGGACTTTATCATCGACGTCCGCATCTCGGGCGATGAGTACACCGATGGCGGTCTGACCCTCAACGATATGATTTACGTCTCGCGTCGCCTGGAGAAGGCCGGCGTCGACATGATTCATGTGTCGGGCGGCACCACCATCAAGCGCGGCTCCGCGATTCCCGCCGCCGGTACCCAGCAGGCCTCGCACGCCGCCTGCTCGCGCGAGATTAAGAAGCACGTCAACATTCCCGTCGCCACCGTCGGCCGCATCAACGAGGCCTGGATCGCCGAGGAGCTGATCGAGGACGGCGCTGCCGACATCTGCATGATGGGCCGCGCCAATCTGTGCGATGCCGAGTTCTGCAACAAGGCCGCTGCCGGCAACGCCGACGACATCCGCCCCTGCATCGGCTGCCTGCGCTGCCTGAACGGCATTATGTTCGGCAAGCGCATCTCCTGCACCGTCAACCCGGACGTGGAGCGCGACGAGGCTGGCTACGAACCTGCTGCCGAGGCCAAGAACGTGCTCGTTGTGGGCGCTGGTCCTGCGGGCATGGAGGCAGCCTATATTGCTGCCAAGCGCGGCCACAACGTGGTGCTCGTGGATAAGCAGGATGAGCCGGGCGGCGAGATGCGCATCGCGGCCGTTCCTCCGGCAAAGCAGGAGCTCACCCGCGTGATCAAGTACCAGTATCGTCGTCTGGCCGAGGCGGGCGTGAAGTGCGTCTTTGGTACCGAGCTCTCGGCCGAGGACATTCAGCGCGACTACGCGGGCTACGAGGTTGTCCTGGCTTATGGCGCTGAGCCCATCGCCCCGGCCTTCATGCAGGGCTTTAAGCAGGTTATGACGGCTGACGACCTGCTGGGTGGCAAGGCTTTCCCGGGCAAGAAGATCGTCATCGTGGGCGGCGGCACCGTCGGTTGCGAGACAGCAGATTACCTGGCCCCGCTGGTCAACGACCTGTCGCCGGCCAATCGCGATGTCACCGTCATCGAGATGACCAAGACGCTCGCTGCCAACGAGGGCGGTGCCGGTCGCGCGGTGCTCATCACGCGCATGCTCTCCAAGGGCGTCCACGTGCTGACCGAGGCCAAGGTGACCGAGATCACCGAGGACACCATCAGCTACGAAAAGGACGGCGAGGTCCACACCATCACCGGTGCCGATACGCTGGTGCTGGCGATGGGCTACCGTCCCAATACCAAGTTGGCCGACGACCTTGCCGCTGCCGGCGTTGCCACCCACGTGCTGGGCGATGCCAACAAGTGTGGCAACATCCGCGATGCCATCGGCGATGGCTATAAGGTTGCCTGCGAGCTCTAGTTAATCCCTTGGTGCATGGGGCCTGTCCCCGCGGCGTCAGTCGGTAGATAGTAAAAAGCGGCGGTCGTCCCGTACGTGGGACGACCGCCGCTTGCGTTAGCTGCAATGAGTTGTGCGATTAGAGGCCTAGGATCTCCTTGACCTTGGCGATGATGGCCTCGTCGGTTGCGTTGGCAAAGAAGTACTCCTGGAAGTGCTCGCCGGCAAGTGCGCCCTTCACCAGGTCCTGGTCGAGCTCGTCCAGGATGTCGACGAGCGGACGCATGGTCACAGCGCGGACGCCGTCGAGGATCTTCTTGTTGCGCTGCTCGGGCTCAACACGCTCGGCAGGATAGCCGTTGCCCGAACCAAAGCCAAAGAGCTTCTCGAAGGTGTACTCGAGATTGAGCTCCTGGCCCCAGCCGTTCTTGAGGGCGAAGGGCATGGCGACGGCGTTGCCATCGTTGACCTGGGCAAAGGTGTAGGCGTCGAGCGGGTCGGCAACGTGGCCGCACAGCACGCCGGGGAAGGAGTTGCAGGCGAGCATGGCGCCCTCGCCGGTGCCGCAGCCGGTCACGACGTAGTCGGCAGCGCCGGAGTTGAGCAGCACGGCGGCCAGGATGCCGTTCTGCACATAGGTGAGGGGCTTGGAGTCGGCGTCGGCATACATGCCATAGTTAAAGACGGTGTGGCCCATGGGCTCGACAACCTTCTTAAGGGCAGCCTCGATCATAGGGTTCTTGGAGTTCTGAGAGTTCTCATTGATCAGAGCGATTTTCATTGCGAATTACCTTCCTATTTCTAACTTGCGGTGGAATACGGACTGTTTTGCCTGATAGAAGCCAAAACCAATCCTTATCTCACCGCAACTCAAATGAAAAACGAGTGGATGAAACCTGATGTGGGCAGTTGCGGTGACGCTTATTGAGGCTGCTTTCCAATGTATGCGAGGATGCCGCCGTCGACGTAGAGGATGTGGCCGTTGACGAAGTTCGACGCGTCGGAAGCCAGGAACACGGCGGGGCCCTTCAGGTCCTCGGGCGTGCCCCAACGGGCGGCCGGCGTCTTGGCAATGATGAACTGGTCAAACGGGTGGCGGCTGCCGTCGGGCTGCGTCTCGCGCAGCGGTGCGGTTTGCGGCGTGGCGATGTAGCCGGGCCCAATGCCGTTGCACTGGATATTGGCCTCGCCAAACTCCGAGCAGATGTTCTTGGTGAGCATCTTGAGTCCGCCCTTGGCGGCAGCATAGCCGGCGATGGTCTCGCGACCCAGCTCGCTCATCATCGAGCAGATGTTGATGATCTTGCCGTGGCCCTTGGCGATCATGCCAGGCAGGCAGGCCTTTGACACGATAAACGGTGCGTTGAGGTCGATATCGACGACGCGGCGGAAGTCCTCGGCGCTCATGTCGAGCATCGGGGTACGCTGGATGACGCCGGCGTTGTTGACCAGGATGTCGGGCGTGGTGCCAAAGTCGGCCTCGATCTTGGCGATGAGCTCGGCGACGACAGTCTCGTCGGTGACGTCGGCAACATAGCCGTGAGCGTCAAAGCCCAGCTCACGGTAGTGCTTCTCGGCTTCGGCGACTTTGTCGGCGTGACGGGCGTTAAAGGCGATCTTGGCGCCGGCCTCTCCGAGCGCCTCGGCAATGGCCATGCCAATGCCGTAGGTGGCGCCGGTCACCAGTGCGACCTTGCCGTCCAGACGGAAGCTGTCCATAAGATCAGACATAGCGATCCTTTCAAAAGAAACGTTCATCTATATAAGTCTTGCTTTTCATACAAGGTCAGTATAGGTGAAGCAGCGTAATAGTCACCCCTTATTCCCTAAAATCAGGTGAACGTTCACTTTTAAAAGGCGAACGGTAGTCTCGCCCTTGCCGTGCGGACGTCTATTTGCTCTGTTCCTGCGCTCCCTCTGCGATCATGTTGCGGTTGTACACCAGATGCAGGTACATCGCGTCGTGCGCTGCGGTGGGATTGCGCGCGGCGATGGCGTCGGCCACGCCACGGTGGGTGCGGATGGTTTCCTCAACCAGCTTTTTGCCGGTCACGTCAATAAACAGGGGGACAGGCGCCTTGAGCACGCCCATTAGGCGGGGAACGACGAGGTTGCCGCAGCTTTCGGCAATTGCGATGTGAAACGCGGTGTCGGCGGCAGAATAGTCTTCGTCCCGCGCGGCCAAGTGCTCGGACTCATCGCAAAGCTCTTTAATGCAGATGATTTGATCGTCGGTCGCGTGCTCTGCGGCCATGCTGGCCATCTGCGGCTCGATCATAAAGCGCACTTCGAGCAGGTCGCGTGCCAGGCGCCTCTTGTCATCGATAAAGGTAAAGCCCAGCGGATCGTCGGCAACGCCGGGGTTTGATGCCACATAGGTGCCCGAGCCCTGTTTAATGCGCACGATGTTGCGCGACTGCAGCAGCTTCATAGCCTCGCGTACGGTGCTCCTGCCAGCACCCAGGCGCTCGACGAGCACAGCCTCCTTGGGCAGGCGGTCGCCTTGCTCAAGATGCTCATCCAGGATCAGTTGAATAATTTTCTCCGAAATCTGCTCGGGGAGTCCCGAATCGGCTCGTGCCACGCTTCACCTCATATCAAAAGAATTCATCAGAGCTATTCTAGCTCATTTAACAGAAGCCGCGGTGGTTCGCTCCGACAATGGAGAACTGTAAGTGGCCGTTTACCGTCAAAAACAGATCGTTCAGCAAATACATCAGATGTATTTCGAAAAAGTTTCCCTTTTAAACATCAGACCTATTGAAAACGCGCTATAGTCTAAGCCGAATTCAAAAGGTCTGATGAATTGGAGGAAAGATGTCAGACCCAACGTTTATGGCCGACCCCACCAGGCTGGTCATCGCCGCCATCGTGGGCATCGCGCTGCTGCTTGCGCTCATCATTAAGTTCAAGCTGCATCCTGTGCTTTCGATGATGGTCTCGGCGCTCGTGATCGGTATCGGAGCCGGCATGCCGCTCGATATGGTGGCAGACACCGTCACCAAGGGCGTGGGCACCACGCTGCAAAACATCGCCTTGCTCATTGGCCTGGGATCGATGTTTGGCCAGATTTTGGAGGAGAGCGGCGGCGCCAAGAAGATCGCCCAGACCTTCATTGACGCCTTTGGCCAGGGCCACTCCAGCTGGGCGCTGGGCATCACCGGTTTGGTCATCGGCACCACGGTGTTCTTTGAGGCGGGCGTAGTCGTTTTGATTCCGCCTGCGTTTAGCGTGGCATCGCAGACCAAAAAGTCGACGCTCTACTACGGCATCGCGCTGCTCGCGGGACTTGCCGCTGGCTATGCGTTTGTGCCGCCATCCGCCGGGTCGGTTCTGGTCGCCGGCACGCTCGGTGTCGACCTGGGCACCATGATCCTCGTCGGTATCCCCACCGCCTTTATCGCTATGGCGATTGCCGGCGTCGTGTGGGGCCGCAACGTGGGCGGTCGCATTTTTACCGATGTTCCGGAGCACTTTACCTCTGCCGAGGGTGCGAGCGATGAAAAAGAGCTTCCCTCCTTTGGCATGGTGCTTGCCATCGTGCTCACGCCGCTTTGTCTGATTTTGCTGGGCACGTTGTCCTCTTATATCCCCATGCCCGCCGAGCTCGCCTCGATTCTCGCCTTCCTGGGCAAGCCGTTCGTCGCTTTGACGCTTGCCACGCTCGTCGCGATGTATCTGCTGGGCGCGCGCCGCGGCTACTCCGGCGCCGAGCTCAAGGCCCTGCTCGACCGCTCTCTTAAGCCCGTCGGCATGATCTTGCTGGTTATCGCCTGTGGCGGCGTCATTCGCTGGATGCTGCAGGACTGCGGCTTGGGCCAGGTTATCGGCCCTATGCTCGAGGCCTCACCGCTGCCTTTGGTGGTCGTTGCCTTTTTGATTGCCGTCATGGTGCGTGCCTCTGTCGGCAGCTCCATCGTCGCTATGACCATGGCATCGGGCATTATGGCCGCCATGCCTGCGGTTTCCGGAGCCTCAGTGCTCATGCGTGCCGCTATCTGTCTTGCTATCTGCGGCGGTGCCACGGCCCTCTCGCACGTCAACGATGCCGGTTTTTGGATGTGCTCCTCGTTCCTGGAGATTGACGAGAAGACCACCCTCAAGTCCTGGACCGTTATGGAGACGCTCATCGGCCTTTCGGGTCTTGCCTGCGCCCTGGTGATTTCGTTCTTCGCCTAGTTCGCGTAGCTAAGCATCTTTTGCCGAGTGCATCGCTCGGTACCCATTTACACCTGATTCATTAACCAACGATTGGTACAACCGTTCAAACCAAAAGAGGAGAGCACCATGGACGAGAAGACCAAGGCACAGATTCAGCAGGAGGCAGCCGACCTGGTTGCCAAGCTGCAGCCGCGTTCCGGCAAGTTTCGCACCATCAGCCCCGAGATGGACCCGCTGCGCCTGGGCTCTGGCTGGTCTATCGAGGATCTGGACAAGCCGCAGGTCATTATCGAGTCGACCTTTGGCGATTCGCACCCGGGTTCTGCCGGCCTGTTCGAGCTGGTCGAGGAGGTCCGTGCCGGCGTTGCCGAGGCTGGCGGTCACGGTGCCCGTTACTTCTGCACCGATATCTGCGACGGCGAGGCCCAGGGACACGACGGCATTAACTACTCGCTGCCCAGCCGCGACATGATCGCCAACATGATCGAGATCCATGCCAAGGCCACCCCGTTCGACGCCGGCGTCTTTGTCGCCAGCTGCGATAAGGGCCTGCCTGCGAACCTCATGGCCATGGGCCGCATCAACATCCCCTCCATCGTCGTTACCGGCGGCGTCATGGATGCCGGTCCCGATCTGCTGACCTTGGAGCAGCTCGGCGCGATTTCTGCCCGCTACGAGCGCGGCGAGATCTCCCGCGAGGAGCTTGAGTTTGCCAAGCACAACGCATGCCCCAGCTGCGGCGCCTGCTCCTTTATGGGTACCGCCTCGACCATGCAGGTCACGGCCGAGGCCCTGGGCCTTATGCTCCCCGGCACGGCTCTGCTGCCCGCCACCAGCTCCGACCTGCGCGAGTTCGCCCGCGAGGCCGGCCGTCAGTCCGTGTGGCTCTCCGAGCACAACCTGTGCCCCCGCGACATCGTGACCAAGGAGTCCTTCGAGAACCTCATCATGGTCCACGGCGCCATTTCGGGCTTCACCAACTCGCTGCTGCATATCCCCGCGATTGCCCGCGAGTTTGGCATCGAGATGTCCGCCGACGACTTCGATCGTCTGCACCGTGGCGCTCACTACCTGCTTAACGTCCGTCCCGCAGGCGAGTGGCCGGCGCAGTTCTTTTACTATGCGGGTGGCGTGCCGCGCATCATGGAGGAGATCAAGTCGATGCTCCACCTCGATGTCATGACCGTCACCGGCAAGACCCTCGGCGAAAACCTCGAGGACCTTAAGAACAACGGTTACTACGAGAAGTGCGGTCGTTACCTTGAGAAGTGGAATCTCAAGCGCGAGGACATCATCCGTCCGTTTGACCAAGCCTTCGGCACCGACGGTTCCATCGCCATCCTCCACGGCAATCTTGCTCCCGAGGGCGCGGTCGTCAAGCACACCGTCGTTCCGCGCGAGATGTTCCAGGCTACGCTCAAGGCCCGTCCGTTCGACTGCGAGGAGGACGCCATTCACGCCGTCCTGACGCACGAGGTCAAGCCCGGCGATGCCGTTATCATTCGCTATGAGGGACCCAAGGGTTCCGGTATGCCCGAGATGTTCTACACCACCGAAGCTATCGCCAGCGACCCCGAGCTGGGCGCGAGCATTGCCCTGATCACTGACGGCCGCTTCTCCGGCGCCTCCAAGGGCCCGGCTATCGGTCACGTTTCGCCCGAGGCCGCTGTGGGCGGTCCGATTGCCCTGATTGAGGAGGGCGACCTTATCCGAATCAACATCCCCGAGCGCTCGCTGTCCATCGTGGGCATCGCCGGCAAGGAGATGGAGCCGGCCGAGGTCGACGCCGTCCTGGCCGAGCGCCGAGCCGCTTGGAAGCCCAAGGCTAATCGTTACACCTCCGGCACGCTCAAGTTCTTTACCGAGCATGCAGTTTCCGCCATTCAGGGTGGCTACATGGAGTAGCGCCCATGCGCATCAAATATCTCCTCTCATAGATGCGCGGTACAAAGAGCCCCGAGCCACGTCACCGGGGCGCGTTGTTCAGCGCCGCCGGGGCGCTCCACTCAAACGACAAGAGACGTCTTACGCAAGCGCCCGCGTCCGTGGATAAAACCACGGGCGTGGGCGCTTCACTTTATTCCCAGCCGCTTTATTCCCAGCCCTTCCACACGTCAGGCTCGTAGCCAACGGTTGCCTGGCGGCCGTTGCGAACGATGGGCTCACGAAGAATCTGCTGGTTATCGAGCACCTTTTCGAACTTCTGGTCGGCAGCAAGATACTGTACGAGCGCAACCGTGTCGGCATCTTTCGCCTTTGGATCGATCACAGCGTCGATCCCGCCGACGGCGCGCGCCACGCTTTCGAGCTCGCCTTTGCTCATCCCCTTTTCCTTCAAGTCGATGAACTGGAACTTCACACGACGTTCCTTGAAATAGCGCTGCGCCTTCTTAGTATCGAAGCTTTTCTTCGTGCCGAATATCTGGATGTTCATACGTACCGCCTTCGCTCAATTCTCGTCCGTCCATGATACGACAAGGGAGCCGAGCAAAAACAGAGCAGGCGGAGATGGAGGAGGACGGCGACCGACCGTCGGCAAGAGTCGGCCGGATCGGACTGGCGCCCAGCGCGCGCCGGCGACACGCTCGCAGCTGCACACATAGCCGATGTACAAGCTCGCCGCGGCGTTCCCTCGCCCCGCGGTGTGGCGATAGAGAAGCACGCCACCCGTCAACGATGGCGCCTCGGTGAAGAAAATCAACGTCTGGGTTACATCCCTTGAAAGGGGCGAAGACGGCTGCTAGAATGCCTCCCCGCTATGAAGGATTTGACCAAAGCATACATCGCAATTCGGCGGCCCCTGGTATACGGGGCCTCTCCTGTTGTTCCCCAAGTGCGCTCTGAGCAGCCACTTTCTTCCTGTCGTATCTGATGCACGCATAGCACGTGCATGTTATTTCGCCCGTGGGCCGGCGCGCCTTCGGCGAAGAATCGAATAGATACGAAGGAAGCTTATGTCTGATAATTGTACGGTCGCGCCCGCCAATGGGCGCATTACCGGTACCCAGATCAGCATCGTCGCGGTCGTCGTCCTGGGTGCCTTCTTGGCGCTACTGAACCAAACGGTGATGTCGCCTGCGCTGCCGGTCATCATGTCCGATTTCGCCATCGATGCCTCGACTGCCCAGTGGATCATGTCCATATACCCGCTGGTGAGCGGCATCATGGTCCCCGTTTCGGCGTTCCTTATCGACAAGTTCAGCACCCGCGCGCTATTCTTCGGGGCGACGCTGGTGTTCGCGCTGGGCACGCTGCTGTGCGCCGCAGCCCCTGATTTCCTGTTCCTCATCATCGGTCGCGTGTTGCAAGCGGCGGGCTCAGGCGTGCTCATGCCGCTTGTCTCGGTGGTTCCCATGCTGGTGTTCCCCGTCGAGAAACGAGGAACGGCTATGGGCATGGCGGGCATCGTCATGTCGGCGGGTCCCGCGGTCGGCCCCGTCGTAGGCGGCGCGGTGATCGACACGTACGGCTGGCGCACCATGATCGGCGCCATCGTCCCCCTCGCAATTCTCGTGCTGGTGCTGGGCGTGTTCATGCTGAAAAACGTGGGCGAGCTGAAGAACCCCAAGCTCGACCTGCCCTCGGTCGTCCTCTCCACCATCGCCTTCGGCGGACTTCTCTACGGGTTCTCGAGCGCCTCGTCGATGGGTTGGGGCAACCCCGTGGTGCTCGGCTCGATCGTCGCGGGTGTCGTGTGCTTGGTGCTGTTCGTCGTACGCCAGGGCAAAATCGAGGACCCGCTGCTTCAACTGGGCACGCTCAAGACGCGCGAGTTCCGCGTGGCCGCCATCATCGTCACGCTCATCAACGCCGCATGCCTGGTCACCAACACGCTGTTGCCGTTGCTGCTGCAAACCTCGCTTGGCGCTTCGGCCTTCGAAACCGGCATGGCCATGCTTCCCGCCGCGGCGGTGGGCATCATCATCAGCCCTATCTCCGGCGTGGTGTTCGACAAGTTCGGTCCGCGTGCCATCTCGATCGTCGGCCTGGCCCTCATGACCGGCGCCCTGTTCCTGCTCTCGCTTTCGACGGTAAACACGCCCATCTTGGTGGTTGCGCTGTTCTGCATGCTGCAGTCCGCCGGCCAGTCGCTCGCGAACATGCCGGTGAACACATGGGGTGTCAATGCCTTGAAAAATGACATGATCGCCCACGGCAACGCCATCGCGAACACCGGCCGCCAGGTCGCCGGCGGTTTGTGCACGGCGCTCATCATCACGGTCATGACAAGCGTCACCGCGTCGGCCGGCGTCGATGCGAGCATCCAAGTAGCCACCGCCGTGGGCGCGGGCGTCGCTTACAAGGTGTGCGCGGCAATCGGCCTCGTTTCCCTTATCTGCGCCATATTCAGCGTGCGCACCAAGAAAACCGCACCGAAAACGAAGGAGGCATAAGCGATGTCCGAGATTCTGTCCGAGCGCATCCCGCTCGAGCTCGAGGGGACGCCCGTTTCGAGCATCATGATTGAAGAGCCGTTCACCTGCACGCAGGATTGCACGATTTCCGACGTGGTGCGCATGCTCGCCGAAAACGAGGTGAGCAGCATGCCCGTAATCGATGAGCGCAACCAGGTGGTCGGGTTCATCTCCGACGGCGATGTCATGGGAGCCATCGCGCAGCATCGCGCTCACACCATCTTCACGGGCGGCGACGCGTCCATGCTGTACTTCGACGATCAGAGCCTTGAGCAGCGCATCGAAGACCTGAAGGATCGCTGCGTCATGGATTTCGCGACGCGCCAGGTAGTGTGTGCCCGTCCCGAGCAGAGCATCGCCCGCGTCGCCGCGCTGCTGGCGAAGAAGAAGTTCAAGAAGCTTCCTGTGGTTGATGACGAGGGCAAACTCGTGGGGGTCATCCGCCGCTCCGCCATCACCAAATACATCTTCGGCATCCTTTTCCAATAGGGGCAGGTCGCACTTGAGGCGAACATCTCGAGGCATCGAGCCAGCAACTGGACTAGACAACCTTGACACGCACGCGCTTTCCCTCGATGCTTCGGTAAGGGGAGCTGCGAAAATCGCAGTACGGGTGATCGGTGCCGCGCCCCCGAAGGCAAAAGCGAACACGGGAGCGATACGATGGGAAAAGTCCTGGACGAAGATTTGGTTTATGAGATTCTCTCCGTCGTGGCAGAGATTCCGGCGGGATGCGTCGCCTCGTACGGTCAGATAGCGCGCCTCATCGGCAGGGAGAAAAACTCTCGCCTGGTCGGAGCGGTGCTGAGCGAGGCGGATCGCTACGGAGATTATCCCTGCCACCGCGTCGTCAACCACGCGGGACGCCTCGCGCCAAACTTCCCCGACCAGCGAGCACTACTGACGGAGGAAGGAGTCGCCTTCCGAGACAACGGCTGCGTCGACATGAAAAAGCACCAGTGGAACGAGTAGCCAGGCAGCGTAGCGTCGAAAGGAGCGACGCCACGGGGAACGACCTGCGCCCCGCCGCCGGACAACCTATGGCAAAGTGACACGTCCCACAAAGAGCGGCGCACCAGTACGAGACACGACCGCGACGTAAAAAGACCCTATGATACTCGTAAGCATCTATCTGATCGCCCGCCTCGAGGTACCCAAAGAACGAGAGATGCCGAAACCCCTAGACAAAGAAAAAGGTCGGGAGCTTTTATGCTTCCGACCTGAAGTTTCATGGTCGCGGGGGCGGATTTGAACCACCGACCTTCGGGTTATGAGGTCGCTACGACGTTGTTTCATTCAGACATTTCGACCCAAATTGAAGTCAATATAACTCCAGGTCATTTGATGTTTTCATAGATTTACGAAAGAAAAGTACGCGGAATAATTCGACCCAAATTCGACCCACAACGAGCTTGAAAGCGGTCAGGCGGAGCATTACCCTTGGGGTGTGACCCCACGCAGGGCCCACCACCAAGGGTAATGCCCACTCGCCCCAGCCCTTTGCGCCATTCCGCGCAACCGAGCGCGATTCTCAGGCACTTCAGGCAAGGAACACGATGAACGACCGACCTCTCGTCATAGGCAAAGGAACGAAGCAACGCCGCGACAAATACACGTGGCGCTACCGTCACAGCCTCGGCAAGGATCCGGTCACGGGCAAATACCGCTATTCGCCGTGGCAGACCATACATACCACCAAAAGCCGAGAGGTCGACGCCGCACTCGAAGCCTACAAGGCAGAACTCAACAGCGGCACCTACGTCCAAAAATCGAGGGACACCGTCGGCTCGTACGCAAAAAAGTTCCACGACAACCGCGAAGGAACCATCACGCCGCTCGCCTACTCGACATCCTACTCAATCGAGAACCGGACGCGCACATCACATGCGTGATGCTCATGCTCGACACCGACATGAGAAGGGCAGAAGCCCTCGGGATGACGTGGTCCGATGCCTCCGTCGAGAACAGAAGCATCCTCATTGAGCAGCAGTTCGCGGCCGATCGAAGCGTTCGCTCGCCCAAAAGCAAGAAAAGCGTGCGGAGGATCTCGATAAGCGAGACGCTGACGTCGTATCTCGAATTCTGGAAAAAGGAGCAGGCCCGCGAAATGGAAGCCTTCGGCCTGGAACAAGTCAAAGGCACTCCGCTCGTCCACTCATTCGAACGAACGAAAGACAGGCATCCCCAAGTCAACTTCATGGACCTGAATGGGTTTTCGCGCTGGTTCAGAAACTTCAGCGTCGAGAACGGGTTCGGCAAGTTCGAAGGCGTTCGAACATACCATTATGTGAAGGAAACTGTCGACGGGGAAACGATTTCGAAGCGTTATGAGCATAAAGAGTGGCTCGAATTGAGGGATTACCTCAGGAAGCATCCCAAGGTTCGCGAGGCGAGGCATATCAGCACATATGAGAGCGAGCACCTTCCTTACGGATATTCGGGCCTATCGAGCCACACCGCTACTGCCGCTACTGCCCGCTACTGCCCGCCAGCTTCCGAACCAGCGGGCGGTAGCAGCACCCCGAACATCTCGCCGACAGCGCAGAGAGTCGTCGACCTGGCGGCCAAGGCCGACATCGAGGACGTGATGCTGTGCGACCTGCCCGGCGTCCTGTCCTTCCTAGGGCTGCCACCTGAGACGGAGATGCCACCGGGCAACAAGGGGAAGACGAAGCTCAAGAAGCTCTACAGGAAGGTGGCGCCGAACAAGGCATACCACTCCGGCGAGCGCGCCAAGGATTTGATCTCGCACCTCGACATGGCAGAGATCAGGGCATCGGCGCCCGTCCAAGAATTGGGATGCAGTTCAATACGAGCTCGGGGCTCTTTTCGTCTAGATTGGGGACGCATGGCCGGACGAAAACAATTTGCGTCTGGTAATAAGCGTACGAAAGCGCAATTTACGTCTTAATCCCGTACGCAAATCAAGACGAAAATCGTTTACGTCTGCTTTAATCCGTACGAAAACGGTTTTCGTCTTGCAGGGCAGTTGCCGTTTCTACAGTTCAACTTCCAGTTCGGCTTTGTGCTCGTAGAGGTAGTCGCGCATGTAGGGGATGGCAAATGAGACCTTGCCGTACGAGGGAGCCTCGATAATCGATTCTCTTAACAGGCGGCTGCGGACGGAACTCACCTGTTGAGGCGTTTTGTTTAGGGCATCGGCAACCATGCTGGTCGAGCTCGTCTGCCCCAAAGACGCCATGCTCAGCAGATAAGCGATGCACGTGGGCGGAATGCGCTGCAGCGCGGGCTCAATCACCATGGCGCAGAAGCGTTCGCGTGCCGTTGCAATGCCACGCTCGGCTTCTTCTTCTCCAATAATCGTTGTATGTGCGCGTCTTGCCAACTGCCATGCGTAGTATCCAACGAGTTGGATCATGAAAGGATAGCCCTGCGTTGCCTCGGCAAGTTGGCCGGCAATACCTGGCTGCAACTCCATGCCAGACGCTTCAATGGTTTCCTCGAGGGAGTACGACACTTCGGTTACTGCCACAGCCTTCAGATCAAAGGGGAGGGCGCGGCGCAAAAACGCAAGTGTCTTTCCGTTGATGATGCTTTCAATCATCGAAGGCAGCCCAGCAAAAACAAAGGCGATATCAAGGTCTTCGCCGATAACCTGCTGAATCGCAATGGAGAGCGTTCGGACCTCATCGAGCTCTGCGTCTTGAACCTCGTCGAAAGTGATGAGCAGGCCATTTCCATTCTTGGATATTGTCTGTCTCATGGCGTCGCGTAGCGATGGGCCGATTCGCTCAATATCTATGCTGCCGATGGATATGCCAGCTACGGTGGGCTCAAATCTGGCGTGTTTGGCCTGGAATTTGGGCTGCAGCTGTTCGAGAATGCGCTGGCAAAGTCCCTCGGTTGCGACCTCTTTTATGACCGTCCAGCCACGGCTTTGCGCCAAACGTGAGCACTCGTCAAGGAGGACCGTCTTGCCCGTTCCACGGACGCCGGCTATGCGCATTAGGCGCCCAGGGGCACCAGGCCCGTTGGTGAGGCCTTCACTGAATTCTTCAAGTACATCTTCGCGGCCGATAATCGTGGGAGGTGTTTTACCTGCTGTGGGCTTAAAAGGGTTTGTTTGCATGTGAGCCACCTTTGCTCAAGATATAGCAAGATATAGCAAAGTATAGTGAGATATAGCAAAGTAAGCGCTACTCGCGGGTTTTGCGGTGGTGCTATTTTCCAAATGCCGCGCGGATAAAGCGCTGGGCGAACAGCTTGTTGGCGACGTTGATGACATGGCCCAGGAACAGTGCCGAGATGGCGGTCGTGACGCCAAAGCCGCCCAGGTTGTACATAAAGATCAGCGACAACGCGAGCGAGGCGGCGACATGTGAGCAGTCAAACACGACTTTTACGTCACCAAAGCGGCGTTTAAGCTTTTCGGCAATGACTTGCACCAAGCCGTCGGGCGCGTTGGGGACAACGCCCATGTTGACGACGAGACTTACGCCAAATGCGGTGACAGCGAGGGAGAGCAGCATGGTCGCAATCTGTGTGGGGAGTGCCGTGGGATGCAGTGGGTTGACCGCCATGAAGAGGTCGGTCAAGCCGCCAATCAGCGTTGAGAAGAACAACTCGAGCAGGATGCGCGGCTGGAACTCGCTTCGCAAGATGGCTAATTGCGCCACGATGTAGGCGACGTAGGTTGCGGTGATCCAAAAGCCGAGCGTCTTGCCAGTGAGCATGGATAGGGTTGTGGCAAAGCACGTGAGCGCGGCGACGCCCAGGCCGGATGCCGTCTGGAGACTCATACCGAGTGCCAGTACTGCAACGCCCACCAGATACATCAGCATTCTGATGAGGGTATGGCACCAGTCGATGTTCTCGCCATGCATGATGATGAGCGGTCGCATGTTGCTACCCGTCCTTTCGGTTGTGCGAAAAAGCTGACCCGGGCCGGCAAAAGAGGGTTATCGGAGGCACTGCTGCAAAAGCAGAAAAGCCGGCCCCACGGTCAGTCGTCTAGGAAGTGTCTCGCTGTGCCGGAATGGGACTAAAGGTCCAACGAGACGGGAAGAAAGCAAATGGCATTGCGTGGGCGATAAGATGCCAAGATGGTAGGGTGCGTCTTAGCATCATATTGCCCACGCTCAACGAAATCGGTTTCGTTTGAGCCTAAGTATACGCACGGGATTTTATTTGCGAAGAGAAAAACAATAAAAAGGTGAACGTTCACCTAATCGCAACAACTCGTTGGCTGTAGTTGCGGTGGAATAGTTCTTGTTTTTGCTGCTGAAGGCCTTGAACAGGAACTATTCCACCGCAACTTATGAGGGGGCGGGGGATGCGATAGTATTGCATAGTGGTATTCGACAAACCGAGGACTTATCCGAGGGCTTTATGGAACAGCACCAGCATTATCAGAGCTTGCAAGACCAGGCGTACAACGCATTGCGGTCCAAGATTATCTATGCCGAGCTCAAACCCGGCACGCGTCTTTCGGCGATTGGTCTGGAAAAGGAGACGGGAATCGGGCGCACGCCCATTCGCGAGTCCTTTGTGCGCCTGCGTGAGCAGGAGCTGGTGGAAACGCGCCCCAAAAGCGGCACCTACGTCTCTAAGATCAGCATGGAACACGCCGAAAACGCCTGCTTCTTGCGTGAGAAGCTCGAGAGAAGCGTGCTTATTAAATGCTGTTCGGCCGCCACGCCCGAGCAAAAGCATCGGCTCGAGCAGATTCTTGCCGAGTCCGAGTCGCTCGACCATAGCGAAACGCGTCGCTTTTTCGATCTGGACAACCTGTTCCATGAGACATGTTTTGAGATTGCCGGTCGTCACATGTTGTGGGATTGGATGAAGAGCATCAACACGCATTTTGAGCGATACAACTGGTTGCGTATGGTGTCGCAGGATCTGGATTGGGAGCCGATTCGTCGGCAGCATCGCCGGATTCTCGAGGCCATTAAGAGGGGCGATACCGACGCGGCGAGCTATCTGGCAGAGACGCACTTGCACCTGATGCCCGAGGAGCAGGGCCCGGTTATCGCCTTGCATCCCGACTATTTTGAGCTGTCCAAAGACTCGTTCATCTAATCAATCCCCATATAAGTTGCGGTGAAATAGGGACTGTTTTGCGACCTAGGTGGCGCAAACAGTCCCTATTTCACCGCAACTGCGTTGGGGTGTGACCGGGGCACAAAGATGCGGCGCCGCTTGGAGGAAAAGACCGGAAGCAAAGGTCCATTCCTCCAGACGGCACCGCAGCTGTTTTGGTGGCTCGGCTTTTGTCGAAGTGGCTTAGTTGAGCGCGACGGCCAGCCGAGTAGGCAAAGCGGCTTGGAGGCGTGTCGCTTCCGTCACGTTCTATCAGCATACAAGACGGTTTTGGTTCTTGTTCGTGACGGAAACGGCGCGCTTCCGAGCCGCTTTAAAAGAAAGGGGGCGAGGTTTAGGGCACGCCCCCCCCCTTCACGATAGAGAGCTAAACCTAGCCGCGGACCTTCTTGACGACGTCCATGGCCTCGTGGGCGATCTGCTCGACCTTGGAGAAGTCGCCGTCGGCAAACAGGGCCGGCTTGACCATCCAGGTGCCACCGCAGGCGATGATGGCGGAGGAGCTCAGGTACTCCTCGACGTTGGCGGTGCTCACGCCGCCGGTAGGCATAAAGCGGTGACCGACAAACGGAGCGGCGAGGGCCTTGATGGTGTTCAGGCCGCCATACTGGGACGCGGGGAAGAACTTGGTAACCTTGAGGCCCAGGTTCTCGGCTGCGGTAACCTCGGAGGGGGTCACGGTGCCGGGAAGGACGGGCAGGTCGATGTCGATGCAGTGCTTCACGACGTTCTCGTTGTAACCCGGGGAGACGATGAACTTGGCACCGGCGGCGCGGGCCTGCTCAACCTGCTCGACGGTCAGGACAGTGCCGGCGCCAACGCACATCTCGGGCTCGGCCTCGGCCATAGCGGCGATGCACTCGGCGGCGCAGGCGGTGCGGAAGGTGACCTCGGCGGACTTCATGCCAGCTGCCATAAGGGCGTGGGCGAGCGGAGCGGCGTCCTCGACCTTGTCGAGCACAACGACCGGCACGATGCCCAGGGACTCAAGCGTGGTGTAGAACTGATCGAACATGATGTTCCTTTCGATGTGTGGCGCGTATGGGCGCGTGATTGCCAAATGTGCTGGTCAGGAGCCGATTTTGGATTGGTTATCGGGGGCACTGCTTGGGGTTCAAGCAATTCCAAAACCGGCTGCTCGACCAGTCATGTAGGAAATGCCAGGCAAAACCGGAATGGGACTGGTGGTTTTGCCCGGCCGGAGGAATCGGGGAGCGGGCCGCAGGGGTATGGGATTGGAAAGCTGCGGCCCGCGGAATGGAGACGGACTAGCGTGCGACGCGAGTGCCACCGTCGGCGGCTGATGCCACGGCTGCGATCTCGTCTGCGGTCACCAAGTTGGAATCGCCCTTGATGGTGAGCTTGAGGATCGAGGCCGCGATGGCGTAGTTGACGGCAGCCTGCGGGTCAAAGTCGTTGATGAGGGCATGGACGAGGCCGGCGTTGAAAGCGTCGCCGGCGGCAACGCCCTCGAGCACGTGTACATCGTGAGCAGGGGAGAACCAGTGCTCGCCGCTCTCGGCGTCAAAGAGCATGCCCATCCAGATGGAGCGCTCGACGCAGGAGATGTTGCGGACGACCGAGGCGACCTTCTTGCAGCCGTACTCGGCGCAGATCTGACGGGCCATCTCGACGTAGGTGTCACGCTCCTCGATGCCGTGGGCAAGGGAGCCGGAGACGCAAGTCATACCGAGGCCGGCAGGCGCGTCCTCGTCGTTGGCGATGCAGATGTCGACGAGCGGCAGGAGTTCCTTCATGGTGGTCTGAGACTTCTCGGGCGACCACATTTTGCCGCGATAGTTGACGTCGCACACGGTGGTGATGCCCTTGGCGCGGCAGGCGGTGAGCGCATCCTTGCAGGCGGCGGCCATCTCGTCGGAGACGGCGGGAGTCACGCCGGAGAAATAGAAGACATCGATGCCCTTGAGGATCTCGTTCCAGTCGAAGACGTCGCGCTTGGCCATGTTGATGGCAGAGAACTTACGGTCGTAGACACAGCCGTTGCCGCGCTGCGAGGCACCGACCTCAAACACATAGGAGCCAAGGCGGTCGCCCTGACGCACGACGCGCGTGGTGTCGACGTCGTAGGCCTTCAGCGAACGCAGGGCGCACTCGCCCAGACGGTTGGCCGGGACAACGGAGACGTAAGCGGCCTTGTCGCCCTGGTAGGCCAAGGAAAGCGCAGTGTTGGCCTCGGCGCCGCCGTAGCGGACGTCAAACTCGGTTGCCTGCTCAATACGCAGGTGGTCTTTGGGTGAGAGTCTCATCATGATCTCGCCGAAGGTAAGAACCGTTTTACCCATGGTCGCGCAGCTCCTTTTACTCGTGCGTACACCTTTGATATGGCGTTGGCACGCAGGTGCCAAGACGGTAGGGTGCGTCTTTGCACCTGCGTGCCAACGCTCGCCGAAATCGGTTTACGAAATCGGTTTCGTTTCGAGTTGTAGTATACTCACCTACAGCGTTTTGCAACCGAGATTTTTAAAAAAATGCCTAAAATGGCTCAGATCGCCGACAATTGGGAAACGGGGTGCGTTATGGCGCAGATGAGAATCAAGGACATTGCCGCCGAGGCGGGCGTGAGCCCGGCCACGGTCTCGCGCTATCTCAACAACCGCCCCGGGCAAATGACCGAGGAGACCCGTGCTCGCATCGCGGCAGTTATCGAGCGCACCGGCTATCGCCCACGTGCCGCCGCGCGCAATCTGCGCAGCTCGCGTACGAACCTCATCGGTGTGATTCTGGCTGACATCGCCAACCCGTTCTCGAGCGCCATGCTCGAGGGCCTTTCCGCCAGCGCCGCGGCGCGCGGCTGCTCGCTCATGACGGCCATTAGCGGCAACGATCCCGCCAAGGAGGCCGAGTCGCTCACCAGACTTATCGATGCCGGCGTGGACGGTCTGGTCGTCAACACCTGCGGAGGCAATGACGAGGCAATCGCCGCGGCAGCGGGACGCCTGCCCGTAGTGCTGCTCGACCGCAACGTTGCCGACGGCGGTGTCGATCTGGTGACATCTAACAACCGTGAGCTGGTCGCCGGCTTGGTAGACGCCTTGGCCGCCGCTGGCAGCGAGCGCCTGTGCCTGCTCACCGAGGCAAGCGACGACAGCCCCGTGCGTCGCGAGCGTGCCGAGGCCTTTGCCGACGAGCTTTCGCGACGCGACCTTGCGGGCGAGGTCGTCACCTTGGCCGACGGTGGCGCCACGGGCGTCGGCCGCCTGGACGAGACCATCCGCGGCTATGCAGGTAAAAAGCTCGGCCTCATTGCTGTCAACGGCTTGGTTTTCCTGCGTCTGACCGAGGCGCTGGCGCAGCTTGGTCCCTCGCTGCCGGCGGGGCTCAAGATCGCGACGTTTGACGACTACCCCTGGAACCATGTGCTCTTTGGCGGTGTGACCACGGCAGCGCAAGACACCATCACCATTGCCGAGCGCGTAGTCGAGCGCCTGTCCGAGCGCATCGACGTCGTTACCACCACGGTGGGCGAGGCCGCAAAGCTGGCGCCCAAACGCATCGAGATCCCCGGTCACATCGAACACCGCGCATCAACCTCGCGCTAACCATTCGTTCGTGACCGCCTGTTCGCACACGTTTTTTGAGCGCTTGATACGCTTTAACCCTGCGGAAACATTTTTCTGCGATAGTATCTGCGATATAGACCAGTCGAAACCCGCCCGAAAGAAAGGGGAGCGACATGAACCAGCAGAACATCGATTACGTACTCCGCTCCGTAGAGCAGCGTGACATCCGCTTTGTGCGTCTGTGGTTTGTCGACATTCTCGGCCGCCTCAAGAACTTTGCCATTAGCCCCGAGGACCTCGAAGTCGCTTTTGAGGAGGGTATCGGCTTTGACGGCTCCGCCATCGAGGGTTTTGCCACGCCCGAGGAAGCTGACATGCTGGCGTTTCCCGATGCTTCGACCTTCCAGATTTTGCCGTGGCGCCCGAGCCACAACGGCGTCGCCCGCGTGTTCTGCGACGTGTGCACTCCCGATCGCAAGCCATTTGCCGGCGACCCGCGCGATGCCCTGCGCCGCATGTTCCGCAAGGCCGAGAAAGCTGGCTATCTGCTCAACGTGGGCGCTGAGCTGGAGTATTACTACTTCCCCGACGAGCACACCCCCGAGCCGCTCGACAACGTGGGCTACTTCGATCTTTCGGTGAGCGATGCCGCTCGCGACCTGCGCCGCAACACGGTCCTCACGCTCGAGAAGATGTCCGTGCCCGTGGAGTACACCTTCCACGCCGCCGGCCGCTCGCAGCACGGCATGAGCCTGCGCCACGCCGAGGCCCTGAGCATGTCCGACGCCATCACCACGGCCAAACTCATCATTAAGCAGCAGGCCTACGAGAGCGGTTGCCACGCCTCCTTTATGCCCAAGCCGTTGGCAGGCGAGGACGGCAGTGCTATGTTCCTGTGCCAGTCGCTATTCGACCACGACGGCAACAACGTCTTTTGGGGCGAGGACGACGAGAAGTACCACCTCTCCGATATCGCCAAGCACTATATGGCCGGCATCCTGGCGCACGCGCGCGAGATTAGCGCTATCACCAACCCCACGGTCAACTCGTACAAGCGCATCACCACGGGCGGCGACTCCGTGCCGCAGTACGCCACGTGGGGCCTGCGCAACCGCGCGAGCATGGTTCGCATCCCGGTCTACAAGCCCGGCAAGCAGCTGTCCACGCGCATCGAGCTTCGTAGCCCCGATCCCATGGCTAACCCGTATCTGGTCAACGCCGTCACGCTGGCGGCTGGTCTCGACGGCATCGAGCGCAAGCTGGAGCTCCCGCCCGAGGCAACTGCCGAGACGCTCAAGCTTACCGACCGTCAGATGCTCGAGGCCGGCTACACGCCGCTGCCGCGCTCGCTCAAAGAGGCGCTCGACGTGTTTGAGGACTCGCAGTTTATGAAGGATGCCCTCGGCGAGCACATCCACAGCTTCTTCCTCAAAAAGAAGCGCAACGAGTGGCATAAGTTTGAGTCTACGATCACCGAGTGGGAGATCAAGCACTACCTGGCGAACTCCTAATCGCGCTGGCTTGTTCCAGTACGATTGAGCTCATTTCTTTGGAGGCCGATATGTCCGAAAAGAGTGCCCTGTTCATGGCGCGCACGACGCGCTTCCACGAGTTTGCCCGCAGCTTGACGACCACCCTGGGTGTCGAGGTGAGCCTGGCAACCCCCGATTCGCCGACTGCGGCGCACGACTTTGACCTGCTGATCCTCGATTCCGACGGCATTCGCAGCGACCGCATCGATCAGATTGCCAAGTGGCTTGACGATCGTGGCGGCGTCCCCATGTTGGTGATCGTCGACGACGAGGCGCTCGGCACCCTGCGCCTGCCGAATCACGCGCATGCCGACTTTGTATGCCCCACGGCGACGCCCAACGAACTCAAGGCTCGCGCACAGCGCCTGATGGGCGAGGAGGAGACCGTCACCGCCGACGATGTGCTCAACATCGATAACCTCGAGATCAACCTTGCCACCTACCAGGTGACACTCGATAACGAGCCCATCGACCTGACGCTGATGGAGTACTCGCTGCTGAGCTTTTTGGCGACGCACCCCAACCGCGCCTACAGCCGCGAAGTGCTGCTGCACCGCGTGTGGGGCTTTGAGTACTGCGGCGGCACGCGCACCGTCGACGTGCACATTCGACGCATCCGTTCCAAGGTGGGCCCGCAGATCGCGGCACACATCACCACCGTCCGCGGCGTGGGCTATCTGTTTAAGGACTAGCTTTTCACCACAAAGGGGACAGGCACCTTTGTGGTGGTTTTGCCGCATGCGTGGGTTGCTTTCGGGTCCGCAACAGAACTTAAGCCTTCCTAAAAGATTGCGTTCTCATACACGTGCACCCGCATATTGGGGTACAACTCAACGTGAACAATGATGGCCCGCCACATGTTTGGCGGGCCTTTGGTTATTTGACGAAAGGATCGCAGCTATGAGCGAGAACGATTCTCAGCGTCCCCAGGACGCGGGCAACGCCGGCGAGACCCAGCAGCAGCCGCGCGTGCAGGTGGAGTCGACGCCTGCCGACGGCAACAACATTCCCTACGTGCAAGCCTACGACACGCAGACCGGCAAGCCGCTGGGCGGCCAACAGGTCGTGAACAAGCACACGGTGGTCAAGACCAAGACCAAAAAGCTGCCGATCTTTATTACGGCGCTTGCCGGCTGTGCCTGCGGCGCCCTGCTGGTCATTGCGCTCATTATGAGCGGCACGCTCGATATCGGCGGCGGCAGGAACGCCGTGACGGCGGGTGCTTCGGGTTCATCGACGCAAAAGATCACCATCGACTCCGAGGACACCACGCTGGCCGAGGCCGTCTCTGCCAAGGCCCTGCCCTCTGTCGTTTCCATTACCGCCACTTCGAGCGGCAGCCAAAATGGCTCGCTTTCGCAGTCTGCCGACGAGTCGGATAGTTCGGGCAGTGTCGGTTCGGGCGTGGTACTCGATACCGAGGGCCACATCCTCACCAACAACCACGTGGTCGATGGCTATGACCAGTACGTGGTTACCATGGACGACGGCACCACCTACGAGGCCGAGTTCGTGGGCAACGACGCCTCGAGCGACCTGGCCGTCATCAAGCTCAAGGATGCCGACGCTTCCAAACTCACCCCGATCGAGATCGGCGACTCCTCCAAGCTCAACGTGGGCGAGTGGGTCATGGCGATCGGCTCGCCGTTCGGCAACGAGCAGTCTGTCTCCACGGGCATTGTGTCGGCGCTGTATCGCTCCACGGCCATGAGCTCTACCAACGGTAACACCATCTATGCCAACATGATCCAGACCGATGCCGCCATCAACCCGGGCAACTCCGGTGGCGCGCTCGTCAACGACAATGGTGAGCTGGTGGGCATTAATTCGCTTATCGAGAGCTATTCGGGCTCCAGCTCGGGCGTGGGCTTTGCCATTCCGGTTAACTACGCCAAGAACATTGCCGACCAGATTATCGACGGCAAGACGCCGGTTCATCCGTATCTGGGCGCTACGCTTTCGAGCGTCAACGCGCTTAACGCCCGCACTAACAAGCTGAGCACCGACAGCGGCGCGTATGTGGCGAGCGTCGTCGAGGACGGTCCTGCTGCCAAGGCCGGCATCCAGGAGGGTGACGTCATCACCAAGCTGGGTGACGACGAGATTACGAGCGCCGATGGCCTGATTATCGCGCTGCGCAGCCACGAGGTGGGCGAGAAGGTCGAGATTACGCTCGTGCGCGGCAAGGAAGAGAAAAAGGTCACCGTCGAGCTGGGCTCCGACGAGGAACTGCAGAACCAGCAGCAGGACGATAGCGCGACCGACACCGGCAACGGCGGTATTACCGACGAGCAGCTGCGCCAGTATCTGGAGGAGCTGTTGGGCCAGCAGGGCCAGGGCCAAGGCTACGGCCAGGGTTACTAACGAGCCGTATCGCACATATCGAAGCCAGAGGGGCTGTCCCATCAACGTGGGACAGCCCCTCTTTTCTCATTGATCCGTTGGGGACGGAGGAAAACGGATCACTTGGGGCTGACAAGAGGCCTGGTTCGTAATGGTCTGGACAGTTAGTTCAGATACGTATAAATCTGGGGCAGCTTGGGATGCGTTTTGAGCAATTTTTGATTGGGATGGGGCTCGAATGGGTGTTTGGAAGGGAGAGCGGGACGTTTACATGGTCTCGAGGAGCCCAAATTAGTTGAAACAGGGGTGTTCGTGCCTGATTCAGCTCTAGGATTTATACGTATCTGAACTAACTGTCCACCCCAGTCTGGCGGCTGCCGATTCAGTGCGGTTCGAAAGGGCTATTCGGCCCCGTTGCGACCGGTGGTACTCTTGTATCCGTTTGAAATCGAGCGAAGGAGTGCCGCTATGGAGCAATCGAGCCTGTTTGGTGACGGCGTGGACATCGATACCGAAACGCCCACGAGCATGGATACCGCTGCACCGGACGATGCCCGTGCCCAGGCGGCAGCGCGTGCGGCCGAGCTGCGCCACGAGCTCGATTACCACGCCTATCGCTACTACATGCTCGATGCGCCCGAGATCACGGACGCCGCCTTTGACAAAATGCTCGTTGAGCTGCAGGAAATTGAGGCGACCTACCCCGATCTGGTAACGCCCGACAGCTACACCCAACGCGTGGGCGGCTACGTGAGCGAGCAGTTTACGCCGGTCACGCACATGGCGCGCATGTATTCCATGGACGATGCCATGGATCTGGACGAGCTCGACGCATGGCTCCAGCGCACCGAGGATGCGCTCGGTGCCGGTAACGTCACCTATACCTGCGAGCTCAAGATCGACGGCCTGGGCGTGGCCCTTACCTACCAAAACGGCACCTTCGTACGTGCGGCCACACGTGGCGATGGCACCACGGGCGAGGACGTGTCGCTTAACGTCCGTACCATCAAGGATGTGCCCATGCATCTGTCCGAGGCAGCGCTCGCCCACATGGGTGCCGACCGCGAGCGCACCATTGAGGTACGCGGCGAGGTCTATATGCCCAAGGGCAGCTTTGTTCGCCTGAATGAAGAGGCCGATGCCGAGGGCCGCGACCCCTTTGCCAATCCGCGCAACGCTGCCGCCGGCAGCCTACGTCAGAAGGATCCCAAGATCACGGCGCGCCGCGATCTTGCCACCTTTATCTATGCCATCGCCGATACCGACCCGCTGCACGTCCACAGTCAGCGCGAGTTCCTCGATTGGCTGCGTAGCGCCGGCTTTAGCGTCAACCCTAACGTGGCTCGTTGCGCCACGCCCGCCGAGGTCCACGAGTTCTGCGCCCAGGCGCTCGAACATCGCGGTGACCTGGACTACGACATCGACGGCGTGGTCGTAAAGGTTGACAGCTTTCAACAGCAGCTCGACCTGGGTTTTACCGCCCGCGCGCCGCGCTGGGCCATTGCCTTTAAGTTCCCGCCCGAGGAAAAGCAGACCGTCCTGCGCGAAATTCGCATCCAGGTGGGCCGCACCGGTGTGCTCACGCCGGTCGCCGAGTTCGACCCGGTGACGGTCGCCGGCTCCACCATCGCGCGCGCCACGCTGCACAACATCGACGAGATCCGTCGTAAAAACGTGCGCGAGGGCGACACCATCATCGTGCACAAGGCAGGCGACGTAATCCCCGAGGTCGTGGGCCCGGTGCTCGATAAGCGCCCGGCCGATTCGGTCGACTGGCACATGCCCGAGGTCTGCCCCGTGTGCGGCAGCCCTGTGGTCCACGAGGATGGCGAGGTCGCCTACCGCTGCGTGTCCATCGACTGCCCCGCGCAGCTCAAGGAGCGCCTGCTCCACTGGGTGAGTCGCGGCTGCATGGATGTCGACGGCCTAGGCGACGAGATTGTCGACAAGATGATCGCCGCCGGGCTGATCCACGATGTCGCGGACTTCTACCAGCTCACGGTCGACGACATCGCCGGCTTGGACACGGGGCGCACCTATGCCAGCTCCAACAGCAAAAAGGGCGTCAAGAAGGGCGACCCCATTCCGGTAGGCCTCAAGACGGCCGAGAAAATCATCGCCGAGCTCAACAAGTCCAAGAGTCAGCCGCTCGGTCGCGTGCTGTTTGCCCTGGGTATACGCCACGTGGGCAAGAGCGTGGGCGAGGTCATCGCCGAACGATTCCTGTCGATTGACAAACTTATCTTGGCGAGCGAAGAGGACATCGCCGAGTGCGAGGGCATCGGTCCCAAGATCGCGGCGAGCGTCAAGCAGTTCCTGGCCGTGCCCGAAAACCTTGCCGTGCTGGAGCGCCTGCGTCAGGCGGGCCTGTCGCTCGAGGTCGACCTGGGCGCCGCGCACGCGCAAGCCGCAGCCGACGCTGGCGTGGCGGGCGAGCTCGCCGACGCACAGCCGCTTGCGGGTTTGACCTTCGTGCTCACTGGTACACTCGTCAACCGCACGCGCGACGAGGCGGGCGCGGCGCTCAAGGTGCTCGGCGCCAAGGTTTCGGGCAGTGTTTCAAAGAAGACGAGCTATCTGGTCGCCGGCCCCAAAGCGGGCTCCAAGCTCACCAAAGCCGAGCAGCTGGGCGTACCCGTGCTGGACGAGGACGCACTCGAGCAGATTTTGGCTACTGGTCAGGTGCCCCAGGCTTAGGACATCGATAATCAAATTAGAAAACCTCCCGGAAAGGCTGATACTTTCCGGGAGGTTTTTATTTGGGCGTGGTGGCGGGCAGCATGATCTGCGTCATGTAGGTTGCTGAGGGTGACCCTGCGGAGCGGTGTCGTTCCGGAGCGATAGAAGATTCATGCAAAGCAAAGGGGCCCCGCAGTGAGGTCCCACAACGGGCTGCCCCATTGTGATGAGTTTTGTACACTTTAACATTAATATTAACGTGTATACTTAGCAGTGAAGATATATGTTGAGAGGAGCAGTTATGGTTACCGTCGCGTTTTCGGAACTGCGCCAAAACCTTACGCAGGTGGCCGAAAAGGTTGCCAATGAGGGCGAGGAGGTTGTGGTCTTCAAGCGGAGCAAGCCGTTGTTCAAGATCGTGCCGCTCGACTATGAAGGTCCAGTTACGGTGGAATATGACGCTGCCCAGGAGCGTGGGGGCGCAAAACCGACGTGCGGCACGGGCAAGCCCAAGCGCGACGTGGGTACGATGTGGCATCCCAAGATCACCTGGAAGGAGATTCGCGAGATGCTCGCGGAGGATGAGGACTACCAGGAGTATCTCGATATCGTAGCCAAAATGCCAAAGGGAACGCCGCTCGATACGATGACGGTTGAAGATGAAAAGCGCGTCGCGAGGGAGCGCTACCTATGAGAGCATTTCTCGATACCAATTTTCTGCTCGATTGCGTGCTTCCGGGCCGGCCGGAGCACGCAGCGGCGCAAACGATCAAGGGGCTCGTCGACGTGGGGCTTATCGAAGGCGTTGTTTCGGCCTGCTCTCTCAAGGACGCGTATTACATTCTCACCAAACAGGCCGGCGAGGCGCGCGGGCGCGAGGTAGTGCGCGACTGCCTTAAGAGCTACTCGGTAGAGTCTCTCGACCAAGAGGCTTGTTTTGCCTCCGCCTATTCCGATGAGCCGGACTTTGAGGACGGCTGTATCCGTGCGATGGCCGAGCGTGCCGGCGTGGACTTTATTATCACGCGTGACCGCGCCGCTTTTGTGCGCTCGACCATCAAGACCTTCTCGCCTGCAGAGTTCATCCGTGCGTTTCCGATTCCGGAGGAGTAAAACCGCCATATCGAGGACTGTCTCCAGTGTGGTAGATCTTCTGTAGCCGACGCTCGTTAGTTGAGCTACACTTCATAATTATGTACATAATTATGATTGGAGTTGAACATGCCCGTTTGCGTTCCAATTAAAGATATGCGGGACACCGCGAAATTCTCGGAGCTCGTTGAAACTACTCCTGGTCCAGTGACTGTTACAAAAAACGGCTATAGCAAATTTGTTGTACTTCGATCCGAGGACTACGACCTCATGGTTCAGGAACAGGCTAAGGCTCGCCTGATGGCTCGTATAGCTGTGGCCGAGCGGGAGCGTGCTGCCGGCACGGCGCGTGATGCCTTTGAGGCCCTCGATGACCTTGAGGCAAAATATGGCTTATAACGTCAAGATTTTGCCTTCAGCTGGACAAGAAGTTGACGATATCGTTGATTATCTATTGGGGCATGGTATTTTTACTGCCCGGCGCTTTCTTGATAAATACCGTAGTCAGCTCCAGCTTCTTCAAAGTGGTGTAGTTGACTACGGCTTATCGAAGTTGCCCGAGCTTGCAGTGCTTGGTTACCATGCTTGCCTCGTTAATTCTTATGTAATGCTTTATTACTACGATAACGAGGACGTTGTGGTTGCCCATGTTTTTCACCAAAGCCAAGATTATGCTGCATTGGTGATATCTAGGAATCGATTCGAGTTGCTGGATGATGATTAGTAAGAACCGCCCGGAAGCACGATGCCTTCCGGGCGGTTCTTACTTTGCTGGGGCAACCGGCACCGTGATTTGCGTCACGTAGGTTGTGGGGTCGTCGCTGATGATGTCGTCGATGAGGGCGATTTCGCGTTGCCCCGCTACGCCGCCAACTTGTCAAAAGCCCCGCGCCGGTTGAGCATGGTAAACGCGACAACACAGATGACCGCCGATAGAATTGATCCGCACGGCGAGGCGATGCCCATGGGAAACAGCGTGTCGGAATAGGCGTTCGACAGCAGCCACGCGCCCGGCACGCGAATGAGCGCCACGGCCAGCACGTTGTGCGCAAAGCCGATGTAGCTCTTGCCGTATGCAGCGAAAAAGCCGCTAAAGCAAATGTGGATGCCGGCAAAGATTGCATCGAAAATATAACTGTGCATATAGCCGGTACCGGCCGCGACCACCGCGGGGTCCTTGGCAAAAAAGCCAATAAACGCCGGCGCCACCAGCCACATCAGCACCGTGATCAGGCAACCGTACACCACCGAGATCGTCATGGCGTCCTTGAGCACCTGACGCGCGCGGTCGCCCTTGCCCGCGCCGGCATTCTGCGCCGTGAGCGCGCTGACGGTGGCGCCCATGGAACTCGGCACAATGAACAAAAAGCTGATCATCTTCTCGACCAGGCCCACGGCGGCGGCGTCGACGAGCCCTCGGTGGTTGGCGATGACGGTGATAAACATAAACGCCACCTGGATGCAGCCGTCCTGCACGGCCACGGGCACGCCGATCTTAAGAATGCTGCCGAGCACCTCGGGCTGGGGGCGCAGGTCGCTGCGCTTAACGTGGATGTTCGTGCGGCGGCTCTTGAGCCACACGAGCGCGAGGGCAACGCTGGCCGTCTGCGCGGTTACCGTGCCGAGCGCCGCGCCCACGGGGCCGAGCCCCATGTGGCCGATAAACAGAAAATCGAGCGCGATGTTGATGATGCACGCCACGCCAATCACGTACATGGGCGAGCGCGAATCGCCCAGGCCGCGAAAAATGGCCGAGAGGATGTTGTATGCGGCGATAAACGGAATGCCGACAAAGCAGATGCGCAGGTAGGCGGCGGTGCCTTCGACTGCCTCGGCCGGCGTGCCAATGAGTGCCACGATCTGCGGGCACAGTGCGAGCAGGACAGCGGCCAGTACCACCGAGACGCCCATAAACAGCGTAATGGTGTTGCCGATGGCGGTCTCGGCGCGGTCGAAACGGCGCGAGCCCACGGCGTGGCCGACGATAACCGTCGTTCCCATGGCCAGGCCCACGAGCGTCACGGTAATGATATAGAGCGTCTGCGCGCCATTGCCCACGGCGGTGATGCCGGCGGCACCGCTGAATTGCCCCATCATGTACAGGTCGGCCATGCCGTAGAGCATCTGCAAAAAGTACGAGAGCATATAGGGCAGGGCAAAGACCGCGATGGTCTTGAGGACATTGCCGCGTGTGAGGTCGTGTTCCATGGGCGGGGCTTTCTGGCTGGGTTCGTTTACGTACCAGTGTAGTGAAAACCCTACAACGATTGTAGGGTCAAGGTTTGTGTTGACGCCGAAGCGAAAAAGTCTCGCGCACCATTATTCCGAGTGAATATGGACACACATCACGAGAACTCGCCGCCGGCGCTAACCTTGCAGAAAACGATTTCGGAATACTTGACACCATTATTCGGCGCGCAATAATACGTGCGTTTGCGAACAACGTTTGATGGGGGTTGAACCTGCGTGCGCAATCTCAAAATACTGTTTTCCTATCTAGGGGCATACCGTCGCGATGCCATCCTCGGCGTGTTCTTTGTGTCGGTCGAGACGGTGCTCGAACTGTTTATCCCGGTCATCATGGCCAACATCATCGATGTGGGCGTGCCTGCGGGTGATATCAACTACATGCTGCTGCAGGGCGCGTACATGTTGGTGTGCGCTGCGCTTTCGCTGGTACTGGGCTTGGGTTATGCCCGCACGTCCGCCCGCGTTGCCTCGGGCCTAGGCGCTAACCTGCGCGAGGCCGAGTACAAAAAGATTCAGACGCTCGCTTTTGGTAACCTGGACAACTACGACGCCAGCTCGCTCGTCACCCGCATGACCACGGACATCACCGTTATCCAAAATGCTGTGGGCAACGGCTTTCGCCCTATGGTGCGCGGCCCGGTTACGCTTATCGTCGGCCTTATCTACGCGCTGATGCTGTCGCGCCCGCTCGCCACCGTCTTTGCGATCATCTTGCCCGTGCTGGCAATCGTGCTGGGCGTCATCACCTATCGCGTGAGCCCGCTCTACCGCCAACTCCAGACCTCGATGGACCACCTCAACGGCGTGGTACAGGAAGACCTCACCGCCGTGCGTGCCGTCAAGGCCTACGTTCGTACCGAGCACGAGGAGGCCAAGTTCGACACCGTCAATACCGAGCTCGCGCGCACTGCGACAAAGACCTTTGGCAGCGCGGTGCTCAACCTGCCGGTGTTTCAGCTGTCGATGTACGTGGCTGCGCTCTCCATCCTGTGGATTGGCGGCCGCATGATTCTCGCCGGCAAGCTGGGCGTGGGCTCGCTCACGGGCTTTATGAGCTACGTGCTGCTGATCATGAATTCGCTCATGATGATTTCCAACGTGTTTTTGCTGCTCACGCGCGCTCTTACGAGTGTGGGCCGTATCGCCGAGGTGCTCGATGAGGAGCCCTTTATCGCCAACCCCGCGGGAGACCTCGCGATTGCGGCGCCAGCGGACGGCAGTATCGAGTTTCGCGACGTTTCCTTTAAATACCGCGCGGATGCAGCCGAGGATGTGCTCGAGCATATCGACCTTCGCATCGAGAGCGGCTCGACGGTGGGCATCCTCGGCGGCACGGGCTCGGGCAAGAGCTCACTTGTGCAGCTGATTGCGCGCCTGTACGACGCTACCGAAGGCGCCGTGCTTGTGGGCGGACACGACGTGCGCGACTACGACCTCGCCGCCTTGCGCGACGCTGTGGGCATTGTGCTGCAAAAGAATGTGCTGTTTACGGGTACCGTGCGCGAGAACCTGCAGTGGGGCAATCCGCAGGCGTCGGACGATGAGCTCCTCGCGGCTTGCCGCGCGGCGTGCGTGGACGAGTTCCTTGATCGCATCGGCGGGCTGGACGGCGAGTTGGGCCAAGGCGGCGCCGGTGTCTCGGGTGGCCAGAAGCAACGCCTGTGCATCGCGCGCACGCTGCTCAAGCATCCGCGCGTGCTCATTTTTGATGACTCCACCAGCGCGGTCGATATGGCGACCGACGCTAAGATTCGCGAGCACATCGCCCGGATTTCCGATACGACCGTGCTCATCATCGCCCAGCGCATCGCGAGTGTCATGGATGCCGATCGCATTGTGGTATTGGACGACGGTCGTGTCCACGGCGTGGGCACGCACGAGGAACTGCTAGCGGGCGACAACATATACCAGGAGATTTATGCCTCGCAGATGGAGTTTGCGAGGAACGCGGACGCCGGCGACGGCAGCGACGATGGTTGCGCGAATGATCCGTTTTCCTCCGTCGCATGCGGATCGCCCTTGGAAGGGGGTGAGCGTCATGCCTAAGACCGCAGCCCAAGCACGCCCGGCCGACCTCAAGCGCACTGTGCGCCGCTTGCTCTCCTACATGGGGCATGCCAAGTTCTCGTTGCTCGCGGTGGGCGTGCTCGCCTCTGTCGCCGCCATCGCGAGTCTTGCCGGCACCTATATGGTGCGCCCCATCGTCAACGGCCTGGCCGCGGGTGGGGAGGAGCTGCTTACCAAGCAGGTTCTCTTTACGGCCGTCATCTACGCCGCGGGCGTGCTCTCGGCCTTGGGTTACTCGCAGATTATGGTGCGCGCGGCCCAGCGCGTGGTGTCCGATATTCGCCGCGACTTGTTCGCGCACATCCAGACGCTGCCGCTCAGTTACTTTGACAGTACGCGCTCGGGCGACATCATGAGCTTTTTCACCAACGACGTCGACACGGTCTCCGAGGCACTCAACAACAGCTTTGCCAACGTGATTCAGGCGACCATTCAGGTGATCGGCACCACAGCCATGCTCATCATTCTTAACTGGCAGCTCACGATTATCACGCTCGCGTGCGATGTTGCCATTGTGCTGTACGCGCGCTACTCGGGTGCCCGCTCCAAGCGCTTTTTTGCCGCCCAGCAGGCATCGCTTGGCGACTTGGACGGATACGTCGAGGAGATGGTCTCGGGCCAAAAGGTCATCAAGGTCTTTAACCGCGAGGCAGCGAATGTCGCCGGCTTCACCTGCCGCAACGACGAGCTTCGCCGCACCGGCACCGCCGCCGTGAGCTATGCCAACTCCATGGTGCCCATGACCGTCGTGATTGGCTACGTCAATTATGCCATCGTCGCCGTGGCGGGCGGCATGCTCTGCATCAAGGGGCTCGCCGACGTGGGCGCGCTCGCGAGCTACCTGGTCTTTGTGCGCCAGGCGGCCATGCCCATCAACCAGTTTACGCAGCTTGGCAACTTCTTGCTCAACGCGTTGGCCGGTGCCGAGCGCCTGTTTGTGGCTATGGACCTTAAGCCCGAGGTGGACGAGGGCCGCGTGGAGCTGGTGCAGACGGGCGACGCTGCGTGGGCGTGGAAGATCCCCGAGGGTCAGGGCGTGGGCGCGTACGGGCACTTGCATGACGTGGCTGCCGTTGATGAGTCGGGCCGCGCGTTGGCCGCCGACGGTACCGAGCTCACGTGCGGCTTGGTTCCGCTTGCCGGCGACGTGCGCTTCCATGCCGTGGACTTTTCCTACGTACCGGGCACCCGTGTGCTCACGGATCTCAACCTGTTTGCCAAGCCGGGGCAAAAGATCGCGTTTGTGGGCTCGACAGGCGCCGGAAAGACGACCATCACCAACCTCATCAACCGCTTCTACGAGGTCGATGACGGCGAGATCACGTACGACGGCATCGACGTCAAGCACATTGCTAAGGCCAGCCTGCGCGGATCGCTCGGCATTGTGCTGCAGGACACGCACCTGTTTAGCGGCACCATTGCGCAGAACATCCGCTTTGGCAAGCTCGACGCGACCGACGAGGAAGTGCGCGCCGCCGCCGAGGCCGCCTGCGCGGATTCGTTTATCCGCCGCCTGCCTAGAGGGTACGACACGCCGGTCACGGCCGACGGCGCCAACCTGTCGCAGGGCCAGCGCCAGCTGCTCGCCATCGCGCGCGTGGCCGTCGCCGACCCGCCGGTGCTCATCCTGGACGAGGCCACTTCGAGCATCGACACGCGTACCGAAAAGCTCATCGAGCGCGGTATGGATCGCATCATGCGCGGGCGCACCACGTTTATGATCGCGCACCGTCTGTCCACCGTCCGCGACGCCGACGCCATCATGGTCCTCGAACACGGCCGCATCATCGAGCGCGGCACGCACGAAGAGCTGCTCGCCCAGCACGGCGAGTACTGGCAACTGGCGCATGGCTTAAAAGAGTTGGATTAACCCGTTCGAGCACGATGCTTTGGCCCCTTCGTGCTCTTCACCTCGCTTCAAACCATCACAACATTCGACGTTTTTCGCCAAAAACGGGAAAAGTATCGAATGTTGTGATGGTTTTTCTGCCACTCGATCGGGTGGAATCGCTTTCTTGCGCACGAAGGTGTGCGGACCCGTGGGCAGGGGAATAAGGTTGGTTATCCGACTCCATTGGAGGGCTCATGGACCTGCCGATCGTCCTGTCCCATAAGACTGCCTGGCTGTACCACAATGTGGCGCGCCCGTCCGAGCCGCTCTCGCGAGCAAGCAGCCTATACGATGAGGACTCGCTTGCTAACGAGGCGGAACCGACCGCGAGCCTGCCCAAATTGGGGCTCGATGCCAAGGGGCTGAGGGCTTCAACGGCAGTTGGGGTCGTTACCGACTATCTGGTTTCGCTTGGTATTCCACGAGAAGAGCTCGATCATATCGACACGCTCGTCAACTTCGATTTTGAGCGCTCGACGCCGGCTGGATTTAGGTGCCACGTGTTTGGGGCGCCGATACCTCCAGGCCATCTTATCGAGGTGGCGGAGGGCCTTCTGGTGGTTGATGAGGCCATGTGCTTTGTCCAGGCGGGTTCGTGGATGAGCGAGCCCGAGCAGCTGGAATATGGCTACGAAATCTGCGCCCGATACCATTTGAATCATCTGTCGACAGGCGATTATATCGAGATGAGGCAGAGGTATACCGTTGCCGACTTGATTGCCTATTGCAATGAGAACCGATCTCGTCAGGGGGCTATACGCGCGGCCGCCGTGCTCAGGCGCGTGCACGATGGCGCGCGGTCGCCCATGGAGACGGCCACCGCAATCATGGTCGTAGCAAAACGTTCCCAGGGCGGGCTGGGATACGCCAAGATCGAGCTCAACCATCGGGTCGATGTTCCCAACGAGTTCAAGTATCTCGCAAAGGCCGGGTATTTCGAGATTGATGTATATGCGCCTGCAAGCGGTACGGGGATTGAATACAACGGCTCGGACCATCTTGATAAACAGCGCAGCGCGTTGGACGCGGAGCGTATGACCGTGCTGAGCGCGCTGGGCTTTAGGATGATCGTCCTCACCGGGACTCAGTTTGCCCATCAGTTGCAATTGCATCGGGCGATGAACGCCATCGCGCTCGCTATGGGCCTTAAGTGCGACCGAAGCGAAGCGTTCCAGAAACGTCAGAACGACCTGCGAGAATTCGTAATTCGACACTGGGACGGCGGCCTTTAGGGGCGCTCCGGCCCTTCTACGGGGTGCCGTGGGCAGGCAAGCCATCACAACATTCGACGTTTTTTGCCAAAATCGGGAAAAGCATCGAATGTTGTGATGGTCTGTGCTGAGGATGGGCTTGGAAAGTCCGTTTTGCTCGAAGCGCCCTGTCCTGTCGTACGGGTGTCGGCATAATTCTCTCGTGGGGTATTATGTTTTCCGAAGAATAAAACGCCGCGTGAGGGGAGGGCCGCGTGGACGGGCACGTGCAACATGACGGCTTTGGCCGCGACATCAACTACCTGCGCATTGCCGTTACCGACAAGTGCAATTTCCGCTGCATCTATTGCATGCCGGCCGATGGCGTGGCGCCCCGTGCACACGACGAGCTGCTCAGTGCCGAGGAAATCGCCCGCTTTGTGCGCTTGGTGGCGGGGGAGGGCATTCGCCGCGTGCGCCTGACGGGCGGCGAGCCGCTGGTCAGCCGCCGTATCATTCCGCTCATTCGTGACATCCGCGCGATTCCGCAGATCGAGGACATCTCGCTCACCACCAACGGTGCCCTGCTGCCCAAGCTGGCGCCGCAGCTCAAAGATGCGGGGCTTAACCGCGTCAATATCTCGCTCGACACGCTCGACCCTACGCTCTTTGGAAAGATCACGCGTCTGGGTCGGCTCGAGCAGACCATGGCTGGCATCGACGCGGCGCTGGCTTGGGGCTTTGAGCCCGTTAAGGTCAACTGTGTTGTGGTGCGCCGGCTCAACCAGGATGTGGCGGCCCTCGCGCGACTCACGCTCGACCGCCCCATCCACCTGAGATTTATCGAATACATGCCCATCGGCGACGAGCACACGAGCTCGCATTGCGCTGTGGATCCGCATGCGCCCACGCTCAATCCCGAGCTGTGGGACGCGAGCGATACCGTGCCGAGCGACGAGCTGCGGGCGCGCATCAATGCCGGGGCCGCCGCGACGGGGCTGGGCGAGCTCGAACCGCTCGACATCAACGACGCTCCTGCCGGCGCGGGCCCTGCGCGCTACTGGCACTTTCCGGGCGCGGCGGGAACGGTCGGCTTTATTAGCGCCATGTCCAACCATTTTTGCGCGAGCTGCAATCGCCTGCGCCTGACGGCCGATGGCAACGTGCGTCCGTGCCTGTTCAGCGATGCCGAGTATTCGGTGCGTGAGGCGCTGCGCCGTGGTGATGATATGCAGGTACTTTCGATTTGGCGCGATGCCGTGGCCCACAAACCGCAGGAACACGCGATAATTGAGGGCACGCAACGATTTATGTCCCAAATCGGAGGATGATCATATGGCCAAGAGCAGGTACGCCGATGCCACCAAGGCCGCTCGCAGGGCCGCGATGTCTGCCCACAAAGTCACGGCTGCGGCCAACGATGCCGTTGCAGGCGCGCAGCCGACTGCCAACACTGCCGTCGAGCCCACCCGTGATGCCCGTCGCGACGAGCTGACGCACGTAGACGCCAAGGGCGAGGTACGCATGGTCGACGTGTCCGACAAGGCCGAGACCCATCGCATCGCCATCGCCGAGGGCACCATTCTCATGCATCCCGAGACGCAGGCCATGGTGCTGCAGGACCGCGCCAAAAAGGGCGATGTGCTTGCCTGCGCGCGCGTGGCGGGCATTATGGCCATCAAACGCACGAGCGACATTATCCCCATGTGCCATCCGTTGCTCATTACCAAGAGTAAGTGCGATATTGAGCCCATCGCTCCGGCAGGGACGCCTGTCGATGACGTGCCCGAGGGCTGGGCGCCGGCGCGCACGGACGGGCAGGTTGGCTTTCACGTGCTGGTCACGGCGGGCGTGACGGGCAAGACGGGTATCGAGATGGAGGCTCTGACTGGAGCGAGTGCCGCGTGCCTAACGATCTATGACATGTGCAAGGCGGTCGATCGCGGCATGGAGATCGTCGACGTGCGCCTGCTGCACAAGGAGGGCGGCCGTTCGGGCGTATGGGATCGCGCAGAGCGTCAGGCCACTGCCGTTGAGTCCGTGACCGCTGACGGTGCCACGCTCGCAAGCGCGCCCGTCGCCGTCGCGCCCGCAGCTCCGGTCGTCCCCGCGATCGCGTTTATCGGCTACCAAAACTCGGGCAAGACCACGCTCGTCGAGAAGGTCATTGCCGAGCTCACCCGCCGCGGCCTGCGCGTGGGCTCGCTCAAGCATCACGGGCACCACGGCTTTGATATCGATGTGCCCGCTAAGGATACGTGGCGCCATCACCAGGCCGGATCCAAACACGTGGGCCTCATCTGCGCCACGCGCTGGGCGGAGTACGCCGACACGCGCGAGGAGGACGAGATGCCCGCGCGCGAGCTGCTGTCGCGTTACAACGATGTCGACGTGGTGATCATCGAGGGCTACAAGACCGAGGGCTTCGACAACATCGTCGTCGCACGCTCCGGTGTCGACCGTCTGCGCGGCAAGAGCTCGCTCGACCTAGTCGACGGCCGCACGCTGGCCCTTGCCTGCAATGAGGCCCTGGCGCGCCAGGCCTTCGACGCCGGCTTTGCGACCCGAGCCATCAACATCAACGACGCCCGAGCCATCTGCGATCTCATCCAAGACCATCTTTAAGGCTTGACGCTGAACCTGCCAAAAAGGGACAGGTTTATTTTGGCAGGTTTTATCTGGGCAAACGTCATTTCCACCACAAAGGGGCCAGGCACCTTTGTGGTGGTTTTTGCTTTGGTAGATGTGTGGGACATGCCTTACAATCTACCAAGTAGTTCATGACGGGCGAAAAACGGAGAGAAGGGGCTCAATGCGTCCTTAATGTTTCATGCGGATAGATTGATTTGACAGACGGTGGCGAATGCCCGCCGTCCGTATTCGCATGAAACAAGGAGTCTCCATGCTCGCTCCTCTTTTCTCAAAGCCTCAATCATCGCTGCCCGTGCGGGCCAAGCGCCTGGTGGCGATGCGCTTTCTCATCTACACCGGCTTTCAGACCAGCTACTTTATCGGCGTCATCGGAACGCTCACCTATGCAGACGATGCCTCGGTCGTCGCGACGTCGCTGGCCGTTCTGTTTATGAACGTCTTTGTGATCTTGGGATCCTTTGCGGGTGGCGCGGCGCTCGACGCCTGGGGCCCGCGCCGTCATTTCTTGCTGAGTATCGTCGGCACGCTGGCAACCGGCGCGGCGATCCTCGCCTTTGGCGGCACGACCGGCATCGTCCTGCTCGGCGCGGCGCTCCTGGGTTTTGTGATGGGGTTCGCCCAGCCCATCGCCACGTCCTATCCGGCCTATCTCACCGACGATCCCGTCGAGCTCAAAGACATCAACTCCGCCATCGCCATGTTTTCAAACGTGAGTATCATCGTTGGTCCCACGCTGGGCGGCTTTGTCGCGGCGGCTGCGTCGTCGCGCGTGGTGTTCGTGCTCATGATGCTCTTTACCGCGTTGGCGCTCACTGCCGGTTGGGGCTTTAGACCAAGTGCGGGTCAGGCCGTCACGCACGAAGGCAAACCCGCGATCGGTGACATCACATCGGACAAGGCCAGCCAAAGCTCCGATCCCAACACGTCCTCCCGTGCCACCTTCGCGACAAGCATCAAGACGGTCTTTACCAACAGCGTCCTCGCGCTACTTTTCTGCATCATCTTCCTCTCGAACTTTGGCTATGGTGCCTTCGATCCGCTGGAGTCGTTCTTCTACCGCGATGTCCTGCACGTCGGTGTTGAGTGGATGGGCTGGCTCTCGTCGGCCAGCGGTGTGGGCGCGGTGCTGGGCGCCGTGGCCGCGCTCCGCTTGCCGGCGCGCTTTGTCAGCCTCAAAACGCTGCTCGTGGCGCTCATGTCCGTGGGTCTGGGAAGCTTGTTCTATGTGGGGACACCGTACGTGGGCGTAGCCCTTGTCGGCCAGATTGCCCTGGGCGTGGCCTGGGGCGTCGTCAACCCGCTCCACAACACCATCGTGCAAACGACGGCCCCGCTCGAGCAGCTCGGTCGCGTGAACTCGGTCATGGGCTTTGGCAACATGTTCGCCGGCGTGGCCCCTCTGGCGGTTGCACCGTGGCTGGCGGCAACATTTGGCGTACAACGGACTCTCGTGGGGGCGGGCATGGTCGTGACGGCGGTTCCCGCGGCGCTGCTGCTGTTTGGACGCCGGCATTTGGATCGTGCCGCAAAGCAGTAAAAACCATCACAACATTCGATGAAAATCGCGATTTTGCCGAAAAACGTCGAATGTTGTGATGGTTTGCGCCCCGCGCCAGGCCATCCTGCGAGTCCGGCCACCACAAAGGGGCCAGGCACCTTTGTGGTGGTTTTGCGCCAAAGCGCCCCGTGCGCGCCTTGGTATACCATGTACACCATTTCCGACCACATTCAGCACCGCCGCACAACCCAGAAAGGCCTCCCATGGACGCCACCTTCACCCACATCAAAGCCGTGTTCTGCGATATCGACGGCACGCTGCTCACGAGCGGGCACACGGTGTCCCCGCGCACCGTGGCGGCGATCCGCGCCCTGCGCGAGCGCGGCGTACTCTTTGGCCTGTGCACCGGGCGCGATGCCCACGCGACCGAGGCCATGTACGAGCTCTGGGGCATCGAAGGTCTGGTGGACGTGCTGGTGGGCTGTGGTGGCGCCGAGGTCATCGACCGCGCGCACGACATCAACGAGCTGAGCTATCCACTGCCAGGCGAGACCATCGCGCGCATCTGTAAGCACATGGCGGACCTTCCGGCAACGCCCGTCTGCCCCCGAGACGGCGTGTTCTATGTGCCCGAGAGCAATGCGTGCGTCGAGCACCTGTCGCGCGTCGACGGTGTGCCCTACCAGGTGGTCGATTTTGCCGAGTTTTTGCGCGAGCCGCAGCCCAAGGTGATGTTTACCATGGCGCCCGAGGTAATGCCGCGGGTCATCGAGCGGGCGTCGACGTTTGCCGACGACACCGTTAAGGCGGCGGCTCTGCAAACCACGCAGCGGCTCTACGAGTTCATGGATCCGCGCGTGTCTAAGACGCGCGGCCTTGTGCGCGTGGCGGAGCTCAACGACATGGAGCTCCAGAACATCTGCGTGTTTGGCGATGCGGACAACGACACCTGCATGGTGGCTGACGCCGGCGTGGGCGTGGCCATGGCAAACGGCAGCGCCGCCACCCGTGCCGCCGCCGACTTTGTAACCGCGAGCAACGACAAAGACGGCATCGCGATCTTTATCGAGGAACATCTGCTGTAGCGCAGGGGGAGAACCACCGCAATGGGGACAGGCGCCTTTGTGGTGGCCGCTTGATTGAAATTAGACGCTCAGGCGATTTAGGTGAATTGATGCCTACAATCTGCGCGCAAATTCAAATATGGTTGTCAGAGCATTACGCTTCTAACCACCGATGGGTTAAAGATATTCTCATCAGTTTGGTAGGGTATTCCTCTCGGTTAATGACCTACCGCTCATGGTCGATTTTCGACTGCTCACAGGATGTTTGCTCTTGAGCAAAATGTTGTGCAAATAAATCTAATGCCATTAAAAAATGATGGGCAACTAAATTACCAGTAGAAACAAAAAATAGATAGCGAATAAACGAAGGTAAATTTGAGCAAATGTCAAGAGAATTGAGAATTCGCTACAAAACTATCGGTTTTGTTGCTCAGATGTTCAACAATCGTTACAATTATGTGTTACTAAGCGTGCGCAATTACAGATTGCGCAGATACGTTTGATAGTGAAAGAGCAAGATCGCAGTCTCTTGGGGAGGAGACATCGATGAAAGCGAATTCAGACAAATCTAAGCAGAGTAATAAAGCGACGCGTCGTGTACTGGCAGGCGTTTTGTGCGGAGCCTCCGTTTTGAGCCTGGTGCTGTCGCTCGTCATGCCTCCAATCTCGCAGGCCATTGCCAATGGCACTCAGGAGGTTGCTGCCGAGGAGGTTGCTGCGGACGAGGGCACTTTAAGCAAGGACGCCCGTAATCCCACGGGCAAAGACACCGAAAACCAGAATAACGGCGACGTCGAGAATGACGCGAACGACGACGTCGAGAATGAGGCGAACGAGGATACCGTTGCAGCAGACTCGACAGCCGATGATGCGGAGGCCGAGAGCGCTGCGCAGCCCGCGGATGATGGACAGTCTGTCTATAAGGTCGCTACTGTTGCAAATGAAGGTGAGGTTCCGGGACTTCAAAAAGATAAGGATGGGTACACGCTGCTGGACAGTGACAAAGACCTGTCTACGTACCTTGCCCTTGCCGAGGAGAACAAGCCCCCAAGGCTGCGTCTGACTGCTGACATTAGTTCAAGTGAGTCAATCACTATCAGACAAAATACTACGATCGACCTTGCGGGCCATAAGCTTTATTACCCCGCTGGTGATAACGACACGTTCATTACGGTAGAGAGCGGTGCGCTTACCGTTGAGGATTCTGTAAAGCCAAGTGATAAAACTTCTACTGATAATGAAAATAATCCTGGCCGGCTCGCGGCCATAACATGGGATACCAACAACAACGGCACTCTTACTTACTATGTAACAACAAGCATGCCTAGCGAAGGCGGATTGGGCACCACCGAGACTACAACTAAGCATGTCGTCAGCGGTTTCGGCGCAATCGTTGCTGCGTCCAAAAGCGGATCGGTCGAACGAATCATTTCGGTTGCGGACGGCAGTACGCTTAACCTCAACGGAGGCATGATCACAACGCCTCGTACCCTGGGCAACAACGGTCACGTTATTTTATCTCAAGGCACTGTCAATATTTCTGGCGGCTATGTCACCAACGGTAGCGGCGGCGGCTGGGGCGGTGGCCTGTGCGTGACGGGCGCAAATGCCAAGTTCAACATGACCGGCGGCGTAATCGCGGCAAACAAGGCAGCATCTGGCGGCGGCATCTATGCTGACAATGGCGCCAAGCTGAATCTCTCTGGCGGTGTTATCTCTGGCAACGCTACGTATGGGAAACCCTATGACAACCTCTACAGTCCCGATAATGGCTATGGCGGCGGCGTCTTTACCAAAAATGCCGACGTTACAATCAGCGGAACGGCAAACATTACCAACAATCGTGTCGACTCCTATATCACTACGTCATACAACAATGGTCTGCTCGGCGGGGGCGGTATTGCGTCTGTCAACGACGGCAAGCTGACCATGACGGGCGGCTCCGTTACTGCCAATTACTCCCACGAGGCTGGCGGTGGCGTTTACGCTGGCTTTTGGAACCAGGCGATTACGTTCAAAATGACGGGCGGTACGATCGCTGGCAATAAATCCGACAATGCCGAGGGCGGTGGTCTCCGTATTTCTGAAAATACCACCGGCTTTATTGAGGCGGCAAGTGCGTCCAGCAAGGTTTACATCACCAACAACAAGACCATGACGGGCAGCACTACCGGTCGCGGAGGCGACTGGGGCGGCGGCGGAGTCTTTGTCCAGACGGCTGGTACGCTCAACCTTCGCGCAGCACTTGTAACCAGAAATGACGCTGGCGGTTGGGGCGGCGGCATCGGTGCCTGCCCTACTGGTCAAACGATTGTGACGCATACTAATGGCTCAGCAATTTATAGCAACACCGACCATGGCAAGAATTTCTCTGCCGGCGGTAATGGTAAGAACGAGGACAGCCAGCCCGAATATATTACCGGTACCTTCAAAGACGCCGGTCATCAGGACTTCTTCCTGGTGCGTAATAAAGATAATGCGAGCTCGACAATTGCCGTTGTTCTTGGCAAGATGCTCGGCGGCGAATCGGCTGGTTGGCAGGGCACTTGCGACGGAAATCCGATTACCATCGACCCAAATGGCGGTGCCGAGGCCAAGTACATGTTCGGTCTTGAGGCCCATCCGACTGATGAGGCCATGAGAAAGGCGCAGATGGCGGCTACGACCATCATCAGTGGTAACTACTCCTACACCCACGGTGGCGGCATCATGACCAACGGCAACCTCATCGTCGGCGATGTTACTAAGAGGCTGAACGTTTATCCGAACATGAAGCTCAATGCCAGTAAGGTTCTTAAAGATGCAATGGACAAATCGCTAAAACTTGAAGGGCACAATTACAAGTTTAAGTTGCTGCGCCAGGATGGTACCAACGAGCCTTCTTGGAAAGCTGACGGCACGTTTGACATGGGCGATTGCATTGTTGCGGGCGAGGCGCCTGCTGACCAAACAGACGGCAATATCACCTTCGACTCTGGCAAGGACTATTCTTCGGGACAATACGTTTTCTATCTAGTTGAGGAACCTGTCAGCGGCGAAAACGAGATAGACACCAAGTTCGATAAGACGATCTACAAGATTGTGGTGACCGTTGAAGACAGTCCATACAAGACCGATGCGCTCATGGGGATTCCTATCAAATATTACAAAGTAAAAGAAGTAGCTGTCTGTAAAAAAGCGGATACAGACAACAGCTTTGTATCACTAGATTCCGAAAGCTATTCCGTTGCGCCATCGGAGGATAACACGGAGGCTACGGTGACTATTGGTGACAGGAACACCAACCCGACCTTTACCAACAAGATCGTGCCTTACACCTCCACTGGTTCCTGGACTCCTAAGGCGACTAAGGTCGTCGAGGGTGGCGAGATGAAGGAGTTTACGCTTCAGCTTGCGACCGATGTCAATTTTCAGAAGATTATTCAAGAGGCCAAAACTACTGGCGACAAAAAGAAGCAGACGCTTTCGTTCGTAGATGCCTCTGGTAAGGGGATTGAGTACTCGCTCTCTGATATCACTGCGAATCCTGACACCGCTGGTGACTCAACCGGCCGTGGTGCTTCCAAGACCTTCACGTACTATGTGCGCGAGAAAACCGACGGCTCGTTGTTCTCGCACTATAAGTACGACAAGTCGGTCTACAAGCTTACGGTTGTTGCAACGGACAATACCAAAGGAACCATCAACTGTAAGGTGACCTACAGGAAGGGAACCGTTGGCTCCGATGGCAAGTGGAAAGATGCTGATGGCGCCGACCATGACCTCACCGACAAATCCACCCCCACCTTCACCAACACTTACTCCACCTCTTTGCCCCTTTCTGGTATGTCGGGCGTCACTCTGACGTACCTTGCCGGCGCGGCGGTGCTTTGCGCTGCTGCGGCCTGGATGCACATTCGTCGCAAGGCGAATGCGAAGGGAGGTAAGCGTCGTGAATAAGAAAGTTTGCTCCTTCCCGATCTTGTTTGCGCTGCTTGCCCTCCTGATCGGCACCTGCGCGGTTGTGTTCCCCGCTTCCGCGCAGGCCGTGCCGACCTCGACCGGTTCCATCACGGTGAGCGGCACCGTGGCGCGCAGCTACGACGCCTACCAGATCTTTAGCGCCAACGTCGTCGACGGCGACAGCGACGCCAAGATCGCCACCGACCTCGCCTGGGCAAGCGATGCCGTGCGCGACGCCGCGCTGCCTGTGCTGCACAGCGCCGGCATGTCCAAATCCCAGACCACCGCGCAGGAAGCTGCCGAGTGGCTCAACACCGATTCCCACCTTACGAGCGCGCTGAGCGCACAGCTCGCTCGTTCCCTTCAGAGCTCTGGCGCCGTGTCCGTGGCCCTTAATGCGGGCACGACGGCCGAGCTGCCCTGCGGCTACTGGCTCATCGTCGCCGACGACGGCGCCATCGCCGAGGGCGAGGCCGGCACCGCGCCGATCATGACTCTTGTGGGCGGCAGCGCCGTCACCGTCAAGCCCAAGGCCGCGACCCCCAAGGTCGCTAAGCACGTGCTGGAGGACAGCACCGCCGCCTGGCAGAAGGCCGCCGACGCCACGGTCGCCGACGACCTGTACTGGCGCCTCTCTGCCACGGTCCCGGCCGGGCTCACCGCCTACGGCACCTATACGGTGAAGTTCGTCGACACCATGAGCGCGGGGCTCGACCCCTCCAAGGTCGCCGCGAGCATGCATGTGTACGTGGCGGCGGGCGCGGACGGCGGCTTCGACGCCGTCTCGGCCGACAAGGACGGCCGCGCCGGTACCGAACCCGCGAAGGGCTGGACCGACATCACGGCCCAGTGCGCCACCAAGGTAGCGGCCGACGGCAAGACCTTCACCGTGCGCACCGGCGACCTGATCGCCGCGCTCGGCGGGGCCGACGCCTTCACCGCGGGCGCCCGCGTGGTCGCCGTGTACAATGCGCCGCTCAACAGCGCGTGCAACCACGGCATCGCGAAGGGCAACCCCAACGAGGTCTACCTGCGCTACCCGCGCTCTCCCTTTGCCGACCAGTCCGGCGACGCCGGATTCACCCGCACGCCGAGCGACGACGCGTGCGCCTACACCTGGGATCTCGCGCTCACCAAGCGCGGCAGCGACGGCGACAAGCCGCTTGCCGGGGCGGTCCTGAGCATCGCCGACGACCGCGGTCGCACGCTGACGGCCGACGGCACGTGGGATGCGGAGGGCAAGGCCACCGTCACCACGGGCGAGGACGGCCGCGTGACCGTCTCGGGCGTGGACTCGGGCAAGCTGGAGGTCCGCGAGCTCAAGGCGCCCAAGGGCTACACCGCCTTTGAGGGCCCGCGCTCCGTGACGGTCAAGGCCGAGGGCCTGGACGTCGACCAGGTGGCCGCCGCCAAGCCCAAGCTCACCATCACGGCCGAGTCGCCCCTGCGCGCCGATAGCGCGGACGGGTCGACGGGCAGCCTGGAGGCGTCGCTCATCAACACGCCCACCGGCACACCCCCTAGCATTACCGCCGGAGGCTTTATGCCCTCGACTGGCGATATGGCAATGTACGCCGCGGCCGCCGCAGCGGTCGCCGGAGCCGCGCTCATCGTGGTCGCGCTCCTGGTCAAGCGGGGAGGTGGCAGCCATAAAGAGTAGCTGGCAGCCCCACAGAGAGCGGGGCGAGACGTAGCGAAGCAGATGCTAAGACACAGACAGATGATGACCGATCGAATGAGATTCAAACGGAAAATGGAGGAAAAGAAGATGAGCATGAGCAAGAACATCGCACGCCTGGCAGTAACCGCCGGCCTCACCGCAGCGCTGAGCTTTGGTGGGGTTATGGCGCCGGTGACCATGGCGTTTGCTGAGGGCGACAACACCATCACCATCACACAGAACGCAGACAACGGAAACACCAAGTTCAAGGCGTACCAGATCTTCAAGGCCGACGTCGTGGATTCTACTGAGGAGGGGACGACTGGTAAGATTGTCTCCAACGTCAGTTGGGCAGCGGGCGTGGATAAGAATGTTCAGGATGCCATTATCGAGGCTATTAAAGCGGATTCGAAGTATGGGGCTTCTAATCCCAAGCTGCCTAATAAAACTACCGCCCAGGACGTGGCCGATTGGTTGACTAAGAACGTTACCGGCACTACTGCTGAGACTGTTGTTGATAAGGATCACCTTCTCAACAAGATTGCCGGTATTGTGCGAGAGAACGTTACTGCTACGGGCGAATCTTTTGCCGCTGGTAGCCCTTTCACGGCCACGAGCAATGGCTACTATCTCTTCCTGACTGACCCCTTCTCAATCGGAACTAAGGAGGACTACTCCAATAAGAAGCAGACCGGCACCTCGCCGATTTTCGCCGTCGTGGGCGGCGACGCCGTGACGGTCGCCGAGAAGACGGACATCCCCACGGTCGAAAAGAAGGTCAGGGACGACAAGCCCAAAAGCAATTGGGCTGACAAGGCTGACTCCCAGATGGGCCAGAATGTTGAGTACCAGCTGACCGGTACCGTCGCTAAGAACGTCGATACATTCGATACGTATTACTATCAGTTCCGTGACGAGCTCTCTGCCGGCCTGACTGCCAATCAGGCTTCCGTTGTGGTTACGGTCGACGGGGCTAAGATCGCTGCCGACAAGTACGCTGTTTCCTACGACCAGGAGAACGGCAATAACCTTCTGACGGTCACATTCGATAATCTTAAGAGTTCGAGCGCAACCGTCACGCCGAATTCCAAGATCGTTGTGACCTACACCGCCAAACTTGATCCCACCAAGGCTCAAAATGTCGTTGTCGGTGGCGAGGGCAATAAGAATACGGTCAAGCTCGTCTACTCCAACAACCCCGGCCACGACTCCAAGGGCGAGTCCGTGCCCGACACCGTCCGCGACTACACCTACGCGCTCAAGCTCGTCAAGGAGGACTCTGCTAGCGAGGCCACCAAGCTCGAGGGCGTAAAGTTCACCATCCAGGCCACGGGTGCCGACGAGGGCACCGGCACTCAGTTTGTCCAACAGGACGGCTCCCTCGGCAGTGCTGCCCACGAGTTCCCGACCGATGCCAAGGGCGAGATCAACGTCAAGGGCCTCGATGCCGGCACCTACACGGTCAAGGAGACCCACACGCTCGACGGCTACAACACGCTGCCCGACTTTACCTTCACCATTACTGCCACGGGTCTTGATCAGAACGAGGGCGTGAATACGCTGCAGGTGACCACATCCAAGAATGGCTCTGACCTCGTCCTCAACCCCTCCTTTGATAGCGGCACCGTCACTCTTACCGTCCAGAACAAGAAGGGCTCCGGTCTCCCCCTCACCGGTCTTAACGGCGTGACCTTCACTTGGATCGCTGGCGGCGCGGTGCTGTGCATCGGCGTGGCTCACCTTATCCGCAGCCGTAAGCAGGCCGAGGAGTCCGAGCAGGAGTAACGCTCACCCACCCATTCCTCTGGCAGGCGAGATATGATGGCCATGAGACTTGCGGACACTTTTCTCGTCTATCTACGTTCTTGCTTTGCCATTCTCTTTTCGGGGCAGACTCCGCACTGGAGTTTGCCCCGTTCTTTTGGGATAACGCAGCCAGCCACCATCGTCCGATGCGGGCATGTTCGTCATTGCGTTTCTTGACTCGAATGAGGTTCGGTTTAAGGTCCGTCGGCGCACGCGCGGTGCGGACGGTAGAAGGCATTTGCGTCGCAACAAGCGCAAATAAGAATGCCCGGGGTTAGAGGCCCGGGCATTTAACAACGTCGGAAACTGGTCGCCCGCGCTCCTAAGTACTTACGCGGGGTGCGTCGTTTCCTGTAGCTATTGTATCCCGAATCGCCCCGCCGATTCGAGACATTTTGAAAACGCAAATGCTGGCTATCCTCGACCGGATGATGCAGTCTGGCTGTGTTGTCCGGCGCAGGAGCTCGCTAATCAGCTATTATTTGTTTAGACAACTTGAGTTGTAGAGGAGTGACTGGCGATGGTGCAGGGCGCCAAACATATGAAGAGCAATAACGCCGCGGCCAACGGTGGCTCAAGCCCTCAGTCCAAACCTCAACCAAAACCTAAGCGCCGCCGCAAGCGACTGCCGCGCTGGGCCGACCGGCTCATCACCATCGTCATCATCCTAATTGGCGTGGGCCTTATGACTTGGCCGTGGATCTTGGACCGGCTCGAGGCCTCGGGTGTGTTCAACCAGATCAGTACCGTGTCCAGCATCGTGGACGCGCTGTCGGAAGAGGAGCGCGAGCGCATTCTGCTTCAGGCGCGCTCCTATAACGAGCAACTTGCCGGCGAGGCCACCGAGCTTCCCGCCGACCAGATCGAGCCCTACGACCAGCAGCTCATCTTTGACCGCGACCCCATGATGAGCTGGGTCGAAATCCCCTCCATCGACGTGAGCATGCCTATCTACCACGGCACGAGCGAGGAGGTCCTCATGGCGGGCGTCGGCCACCTGGAGGGCACGAGCCTGCCGGTGGGCGGCACCTCGACGCATTGCGTGCTCACCGCGCACTCGGGCATGCGCAACCTGAGTATGTTTGACGACATCCATTCGCTGGAGCCCGGCGACCTGGTGCTGCTGCACACCATGAGCAAGACGCTCGCCTACAAGATGGTGGACTCCGAGGTGGTGCTGCCCGAGGAGATGGAGTCGCTGACCATCGAACCGGGCGCCGACAAGGTGACGCTCGTCACCTGCACCCCTTATGGCGTAAACGACCATCGCCTGCTGGTGCACTGCGTGCGCACCAAGTACAGCAAGAAGGACGTCGACAAGCAAAAGTCGCTGGCTGGTCGCCACTGGGGTAAGCGCGAGTTCGCCGTGCTCATCGTGGTCGTGGCCATTGTGCTATTGCTGCTGGACATCGTGATCCACGCGGTCCGCAAACGTCGCAAGGCTAAAGCCTCGGCATAGGACACCGTTCAGAACCACCACAATGGGGACAGGAACCTTTGTGGTGGTCGGGGCTTCCAAACCATCACAACATTCGATGAAAATCGCGATTTTGGCGAAAAACGTCGAATGTTGTGATGCTTTTCGCTGTGGACGAGACGGTTTTCGCTATGGACGGTGCGGTTTCGCTGCAGAACCGCCGGCCCGCCGCTTGCCAGCCCGCTGCCCTCGTTACGTTTTCGCTGCATTTGGGTAAAGCGCCTGCTCCAAGCCGGCGTTGCCCTGTATACTAGAGCGGTTTAACTGTTATGCGGAAGGGAGCGCCTATGGCACTCAGCGAGAAAGACGTGCGCGGCATCGCCGAGTACGCAAAGATCGCACTGACCGATGACGAGTTCACCCAGATGACGTCCTACCTGAACGACGCCGTCCAGATGCTCGAGCCCGTCTTGCAATATGACTTGCCCGACGTGGAGCCCACGTTCCATCCCATCGGAAGCCTGTCCAACGTGATGGGCGACGACCTGCGCGAGCCCGAGCGCGACCTGCCGCTCGACGTCGCACTCGAAAACGCCGGCAGCGCGCGCGACCGCTACTTCCGCGTGCCGTCCATTTTGGGAGAGGGGGAGAGCGAGTAATGGCGCAGAGCTTCGATTCCCTTACCGCCGCCCAGATCGCCGCGGGCGTTGCCGCCGGCGACTTTACCGCTACCGAGGTGGCCCAGGCCTCCCTTGCCGCCATCGAGGCGCGCGAGGGCGGGGTCCAGGCATTCCTGCAGGTGTCGCCCGAGCTCGCGCTCGAGGCCGCTGCGCGCGTGGATGCCGACCGCGCCGCAGGCAAGCCACTGCCCCCGCTCGCGGGCGTGCCGCTGGCCATTAAGGACAACATGAACCTCGTGGGTACGCGCACCACCTGCGCTTCCCGTATGCTCGAGGACTACCAGAGCGTCTACACCGCCACCTGCGTCCAGCGCATGCTCGACGCCGGCTGCCTGCCCATGGGCAAGGTCAACATGGACGAGTTTGCCTTTGGCAGCTCCACCGAGTCCTCGGCGTTTCACCGCACCAACAACCCCTGGGATACCGAGCGCGTACCTGGTGGCTCCTCGGGCGGCTCCGCTGCCGCCGTTGCCGCGGGTGAGGTCGCGCTCTCGCTGGGCTCGGACACCGGCGGCTCCATTCGCCAGCCGGCGGCGCTGTGCGGCGTGGTGGGCTTTAAGCCCACGTACGGCGCCGTGAGCCGTTACGGCGTGGTTGCCTTTGGCTCGTCGCTTGACCAGGTGGGACCCTTTGGCCGCACGGTTGAGGATGTCGCGCTGGCCATGAACGCGCTTACCGGCGCGGGCCACGATCCGTACGACTGCACCAGCCAGGATTGCGCCGTCGACTTTACCGAGCGCCTCAACGACAGCATCGAGGGCAAGCGCGTGGGCATCATCCCCGCGTTTATGGAGGCCGAGGGCCTGACGCCCGAGGTCAAGGCCGCTGTTCAGCGCGCCGCCCAGGAGCTGCAGAACCAGGGTGCCGAGTTGGTCGAGGTCGACCTGCCGCACCTGGACGCCGCCATCGCTGCCTACTACGTCATCGGCCCGGCCGAAGCGTTCTCCAACTTGGCCCGCTTCGACGGCATTCGCTACGGCTACCAGGAGGAGGGCTGCGCCAACCTATCCGACCAGAGCTCGCTGTCGCGCGCCCACGGCTTTGGCGCCGAGGCCAAGCGCCGTCAGATGCTCGGCGCCTACCTGCTGAGCTCGGGCGTGTACGACAAGTACTACTACGCTGCGCAAAAGGCCCGCACGCTCATCACGCAGGACTACGATGCCGCGTATGCCAAGGTGGACACCATCCTCATGCCCGCCTCGCCGCGCACGGCCTTTAAGTTTGGCGAGATCAGCGACCCCACGCAGATGTACCTCTCCGACCTGTACACCATCTCGCTCAACATTTGCGGCAACGGTGGTATCTCGGTGCCGCTGGGCCTGGGCGAGGATACTCAGTTGCCCGTTTCTGTCCAGCTGGTTGGTCCGGCGTTTAAGGACCGTCAGCTGCTCACGTTTGCCCGCGCCCTGGAGCGCGGCTTTGCCGATGCCGCCACGGGTGCGCCCGCGCTTTCCGTCGCGCCCGATTTTGCCGGGAAGGGGGGCGAGCTGTAATGAAGGAGCTTTCCGAGGTCCTGCAGGATTGGGAGGCCGTGATCGGCCTGGAGATCCATACCGAGCTCACCGCACTCGACACCAAGATGTTCTGCAACTGCAAGCTCAGCCACGATGACGAGCCCAACGCCAACGTGTGCCCGGTGTGCCTGGGTCTGCCCGGCGCCCTGCCGGTGCCCAACAAGCGCGCCATCGAGAGCATCGTCAAGGCCGGTCTCGCCACCAACTGCGAGATCCAGCGCCACTCGATGTTCTACCGCAAGCACTACTTCTATCCCGATATGGCCAAGAACTTCCAGACCACGCAGGGTCCGGTCGCCTTTGCCATGTACGGTCATCTTGATCTGGACGTGACCGGTCGCGGTGCCGCCGAGCGCCCCGACTGCGCGTTTGGTGAGGCCGAGGCCCAGAGCTTGGCAAGTGCTTCGGCCAATGCCGAGGGCCTGTCCACGTCCATGACGTCGACCATGCGCGAGGGCAACCAGCGCGCCGGCCACCTGGCCAGCTACGACGCGTCCAGCCTGCAGATGCCCGAGCGTCGCGAGGATGGTTCCTACACGGTGCCCATCCGCATCCTGCGCATCCACATGGAGGAGGACGCTGCCAAGATGGTGCACGTGGGCGGCGCCGAGGGCCGCATTACCGCCGCGGCCGAGTCGCTCGTCGACTACAACCGCTGCGGCACGCCTTTGATTGAGCTCGTGACTGAGCCCGATCTGCGCACGCCCGAGGAGGCTCGCCTGTTTATGGAGAAGCTCCGTCGCATCTTTGTGACGCTGGGCATCTCGGACTGCTCCATGGAGAAGGGCTCCATGCGCTGCGACGGCAACGTGTCGCTGCGCCGCCGCGGCGAGACCAAGCTGGGCACCAAGACCGAGCTCAAGAACCTCAACTCGTTTAAGAGCCTGCACGATGGCCTTGCCTACGAGATCTGCCGTCAGGCCGAGATGCTCGAGGAGGGCGGAATCATCTACCAGGAGACCCGTCACTGGGAGCCCAGCCGCAAGCGCACCGTGGTCATGCGTGTCAAGGAGACGGCCGACGACTATCGTCTGTTCCCCGATCCCGATCTGGCGCCGTTCGATCTGGACGATGAGTTCATCGACCGCTGCCGTGGCGAGATCCCCGAGCTGCCCGATGCCAAGCGCGCCCGTTTTGAGGCCGACTTTGGTATTAAGGCGGCCGATGCCGAGCAAATCGCGGGCGACCCCGAGTTTGCCGAGTTCTTTGAGGCCGCCGCTGCCGGCATGGCTGGCAAGGAGGCCCAGACGGTCGCAAACCTGCTGGTGAACGAGATGATCGCCTACCTTAAGGGCGCGGGTGTCTCGCTCGCCGAGTCCGGCATTGCGCCGGCTCAGGTGGCGGCACTCGCCAAGCTGCTGGCGACCGATGCCATCAGCTCCAACCAGGCGCACGAGGTCTTTGAGGCCATGGCCCAGACCGGCGACGACCCCAACAAGATCGTCGACGAGCGCGGTATGCGTCAGGTAAGCGATGCCGGCGCGCTGCAGCCGATCGTGGACGAGGTGCTGGCAAACTGTGCCGATCAGGCGCAGCAGTATCGTGAGGGCAACCAGAAGGTCATCGGCTTTTTGGTGGGCCAGTGCATGAAGGCGAGCCGCGGCAAGGGCAACCCGAAGCTCTTCAACGAGTTGCTGAGAACGTCGCTCTCATAAGCGGAGCCCGGGAGCCCCGGCAGGGCGGGTGCTTCCTCAAAATTTCAAACAGTCCTGCGCAAGACGAAGGCCACATTAAGTGGCCTTCTTTGCGTGCGGAACTTATTTTGAGCAAGCACCCGCCCTGCCGGGGCTCCCGGGTTCTGGCAACGACTCGGCCGTTCGGGTCAGGTGGGGCTGAATGGAATAGAGTGAATGGGCGCGCCGTTGGCGCGTCCATTTTTGTGCGGGTGACAAAGGGACTGTCCCTTTGTCACATTGCAAAAAATGTGATGAAAGTGTGGCGAAATGAGCTTAAAACTTCCGTAAATGTGATAAATGTCACGTTTTACCTAGGGTAAAATGTGGGAAATATCACGTTTACGGAAGTTTCTTTGCGGGAGGTTCGGCCATGCAGCGAGATATCATTGCCAAGCTTAACGCTTGGAAAGCGTCAGAATATCGTAAGCCGCTTATCCTTAAGGGGGCGCGCCAGGTTGGAAAGACGTGGGCGCTCAAGGAGTTCGGCCGAACCTCGTACATCAATTATGTGTATCTGACGCTCGAGGAGCCGTCGCCTGGGGTACAGAGCGAGTACGCTCAGTTTTTCGAAGGTACGCGCGATCCTCGACGGATCATCTCAAATCTTTCCCTGGCACTTGGACAGCCTATCGATCCTGGCGAGACGCTGCTTATTATTGATGAGATCCAGGATTGTCCTTCTGCAGTCGGTGCCCTTAAATACTTCTGTGACGAGGCCCCCGAGTATCACGTCGCATGCGCAGGGTCTTTGTTGGGCGTTCGCTTGTCCCGTGAGACCAGCGCTTTTCCGGTGGGAAAGGTCGAGTTCATGGAGATGCGCCCCATGAGCTTTTCCGAGTTTCTGAAAGCCGAGGGCGCTGCAAACTACGACGAATACCTTGGCGGCCTGGATCAGATCGAGACAGTGCCCGATTTCTTCCATGTCCGTCTCGTCGAGCATCTTCGTCGTTATTTTGCATGCGGCGGCATGCCAGAGGCTCTTGGCCGGTGGGCGGAGACGGGCGATATCGTTCAGGTCGATAAGGTGTTGTCTGATCTCTTGGATTCCTACGAGCGCGATTTTGCCAAGCATGGTGGCCGTGCGCAGTTCGCCAAGCTTTCGCAAATATGGAACTCGATTCCAGCTCAGTTGGCGCGCGAGAACAAAAAGTTCGTTTGGGGTGCGGTGCGCGAGGGGGCTCGTGCTCGAGAATACGAGGATGCTCTGGAATGGCTTGCCGATGCTGGGCTCATCACGGCGGTTCGCCTTAATGCTGCCGGTGGTGTGCCGCTCTCTGCGTACGATGACCTCAAGGCATTTAAAGTCTACTGTCTTGATGTCGGCTTGCTGCGCCGCATGGCAAGGCTGGATGCGTCCGCTTTTGCCATCTCGGATGCGCTATTTTCGGAGTTCAAAGGTTCGTTCGCCGAGAACTATGTGCTTCAGGCATTACTTTCACAGTTAGATGCTGCTCCGCGTTATTGGACAAACGAGAAGCCGAAGCACGAAGTCGATTTTTTGATTCAAGTCGGAAACGAAATCGTTCCCGTCGAGGTTAAATCGGGAGAGGTCGTTCATTCCAAGAGCCTTAAGTACTATGCCGACAAGCATGCGGAGACGACTCCATTGAGGGTCCGCTACTCACTTAAGAACCTAAAGCTCGACGACGGGGTGCTCAACATTCCGTTGTATTTGGCTGATCGATCTGTCCCTCTTATCAAAAAGGCGCTTGATTGTGCGCATCTTGACGTTTAGATCCTGGGTGAGCTGACGGCGGCGGCTAATTAATCGCTCCGTTACGGCCAGGGAGCTTGGGCCTTAGCGATGCTTGCTTCGCCAAGCGGTGGGGGTGGTGCCGGTGTGTTGTTTGAAGGCTTGGGCGAAGGCGGCTTGCTGAGGGTAGCCGAGCCGCTCTGCCACCTGCGCTATTGTGAGCGCGCTATCGGCCAAAAGGTCCTTTGCTCGCTCCATACGGCGTCTGCGAATGTGGGTGCCCAGGGACTCGCCAGTTTGGGCCTTAAAGGTGGCGCATAGTTTGGAGCGGCTTGTGTAGAGCCTCTCGGCCACCTCGTTGATACCCACACGTCTGCCTTTGTCGAGCGCGCGCTCAATCATTGCCGTTGCTTCTTCGGCAATGGTTATGCTGACGCGTGTGTCTGCCGCCTGCCGCGCCTGCTTGTGGGCCGCGCGCGAACAGGCGAGCTCCGCGACCATGGTCTCCACGATGCCCTGCATATAGACGTGTCCGCCTACGGTGCGAGCGCGGTCCTCGTTAATCCGGCGCAGCGTGTGGCAGATGGCAGACGTCGCTTCCTCGTGCCATGGCTCGGCAAACGCCTCAAAGATTCCCGCGAACTCGGTGGGATAGCGGTGCTCCAGTTCGTCAAAATATTCAGGCAAAAAGAGCACCGAGCGCGAGTGATAGAGCTCCCCCGCAAACAGCGGGCTTAATTCCTTGCCACAGTTATCTTGGATAAAGCTGCAAACGGCATTGTTTGGCCACGGTCCATGCAATGGTTTGAGGTTCGCGGGCGTTATGCCAGCCTCGGGCATGCATGTAAGTGTGGGCGCGCTGACCTCGCTCACGCAGGCATATGGCTCGGGTGTGTATTCGGTCAGGTACATATCGTGCGTCGGGGTGATGAAATGCTCCATGACGATGCAGGCAGGGGAGAGGGGCATGATCCATGCGCGTCCGTGCGCCCGATCGTTTGCCACCTCGCCGGTAAAGACAGCGCCCTTGCCGGAAAGCTCCAGGCCAAACTGCTCAAACTGTGGTGCGTAGAGCTCGGTTATGTCGGTCGCTGCCCGCCGTATTTGCAAAAGCGTCCCTTTCCTTTGCAGAAACGTCCACGCCTGGCTTGATTGTGAGCCATGGCTAACACATCAATGATAAGTTCATTACGGTTAACTCTCAAGCCGTTAGAAAGGAATCTCATGGCAAAGGGATCAAAAAGGGAAGGTGGAGGCATCGGCGAGTTGCTCGCGTATGCCGGTGACCGTAAATTCCTAACGTATTTGGGCATGGCGCTCTCGGCGCTCTCGCAGCTGCTGAGCTTTGGCCCGTACGTGTGCATTTGGCTTGTCGCTCGCGACCTGATCGCCGTGGCACCTAACTGGAGCGAAGCCTGCGACATCGCGATGTATGGCTGGTGGGCCGTGGGGTTTGCGCTGGCAAGCATCGTAACTTATTTCGTGGGGCTCATGTGCACGCATCTGTCCGCGTTTCGCTGCGCGTCCAATATCCGTAAGGCTACGAGCGAGCACCTGCTTAAGTTGCCGCTCGGCTACTTCGACACGCATGCCACCGGCGAGCTGCGCCGCATTGTAGACGGGTGTGCCGCCTCCACCGAGACTTTGCTCGCACACATGCTGCCCGATATCGCAGGCGCCGTCGCCATGGTCGTGGGCTTGCTCGTGCTGCTTTTCGCCCTCGATTGGCGCTTGGGCGCGGCATGCCTCATCTCGGTGGCCATTTCGTTTGGCGCCATGGCTACCATGATGAGCGGCAAAGGCGCCGAGTTCATGAAGGCCTACATGGGAGCGCTGGTCAAGATGAACAAGACCGGCACCGAATACGTACGAGGCATCCCCGTGGTCAAGGTGTTTCAGCAGACGGTCTACTCCTTTAAGGCCTTCCACGATGCGATCGCCGAATACGCCGACATGGCGCAAAACTATGCGGGCACGTTCTGCCGAGGTCCGCAGGTGCTCAACCTTACCGCGCTCAATGGCCTTGTGGCATTCCTGTTGCCCGTGGCGTTGCTGTTGGCGCCAGGCGAGACGGACTTCGCGCATTTTATGACCAACTTCACGTTTTACGCGATATTTTCGGCCGTGGTACCGACGGCCATGACCAAGCTCATGTTTGTGGGCGAGGCCTCTCAGATGAGTGCCGATTCGTTGGCTCGTATTCGAAGCGTCATGGATTCCAAGCAGCTCTCCGTGCCCGCCCAACCCAAGCACCCTGCCGGCAGCGACGTGCGATTTGAGGACGTGAGCTTTACGTACGAGGGCGCCGAGGCACCTGCCGTTAGCCATGTAAGTTTCAGCGTTCCCGCTGGTAGCACTCTCGCCCTGGTGGGTCCCTCGGGTGGCGGTAAGTCAACCTGCGCAAGCCTGATCCCGCGTTTTTGGGATGTTTCCTCGGGTCGAGTGCTCGTAGGCGGTGTGGACGTTCGCGATATGGATCCGCACGAGCTTATGGACCAGGTCGCCTTCGTGTTCCAGACCAACCAGCTGTTCCGGCAAACACTTGCCGATAACGTGCGCGCCTCCAAGCCTACGGCCACTGACGACGAAGTGCGTGCGGCCCTCTCCGCAGCTCAGTGCGACGACATTGTGGCCAAGCTCCCACAGGGTATCAATACCATGCTCGGCGCCGGCGGAGCATATCTTTCGGGCGGCGAGGTCCAGCGCGTGGCGCTCGCCCGCGCGATCCTTAAAGACGCGCCTATCGTGGTGCTCGACGAGGCCACGGCGTTTGCCGATCCCGAGAACGAGGCGCTCATCCAGCGCGCCTTTAGCAAGCTGGCGGCGGGCCGCACGGTCATTATGATCGCGCACCGACTCTCGACTGTAGTGGGCGCAGACCAAATCGTGGTGCTCAACCAGGGCAGCGTGCAGGAGTCGGGTACCCATGCCGAGTTGCTGTCCCAAAACGGCCTGTATGCCAAGATGCGGGCCGAGTACGAGCAGGCCGCGAGCTGGAAGATTACTGCTGCGACCGCGGATGCCGCCGTCACGAAGGGAGGCGAGGCCTAAATGTTCGCCTCATTCCAAAAGAAGTATTTCCTATCCGATAAAGGCGTCGCCGGCGTAAAACGCGGCATTTTCTGGACCACGCTCACCAATCTTATTTCCATGGCCGGCATGGGTTTTCTATTCCTGGTTATGGCCGGCTTTGTCGAGCATCTCGCCAGCGGGGCTGACCTGCCGGATACCCTGTCGATCGTGGGCGGCCTCCTGGTCTTTTTTGTGTTGCTCTTTGTCTCTAACTGGCAGCAGTATTACTACACCTACTGCATCTTTTACGAGGAGTGCGGCAAGCAGCGCATGGAGATCGCCGAGCGCTTGCGCAAACTGCCGCTGTCGTTTTTTGGTCGTCGTGATCTGGCCGATTTAACCGAGACTATCATGGGTGACGTCCAGGCCATGGAGCACGCCTACAGCCACGTGCTGGGAGAGCTTTGGGGTGCCATCATCGCAAGCGCCATTGTGTTCGTGGCGTCGTTGTTCTTTTGCTGGCAGCTGGCGATCGCGGCGTTTTGGAGCGTTCCCGTGGCCTTTGCCGTGCTGTATCTAACACGCGGCCCCATGACTCCGGTGTTCGATCGCGTGCGCGCCGAGAAGGTCAAGGTTACCGAGGCGATTCAAGAGACGCTCGACTGCGTTCGCGAGATCCGTGCCACCAACCAGGAGGCCCATTATCTTGAGGGACTCAACGCCGTGATCGATGCCGAGGAGCGCGAGACCACCAAGGGCGAGCTCGCTAACGGGCTTTTGGTCAACTCCGCCTTTGCCATCCTGCGTCTGGGCATTGCCACCACGCTGGTCACGGGTGCCGCGATGGTCGCCTCCGGGCAGGTCGACTTTTTGGTGATGTTTGCCTTCCTGCTTATGGTGAGCCGTATCTATGCGCCCTTTGACCAGGCATTAATGTTAATGTCCGAGCTGTTTGCCGCCGAGTCGTCTGCCAAGCGCATGCGTTCCATCATGGAAGAGCCTGTGGCGCGGGGCAGCGAGAACTTTAAGCCTGCGGGCCACGATGTGGTGTTCGATCACGTGGCATTTTGCTATGGTGCGGGCGAGGACGGACGCGCCGGCGAGAAAGTTCTTACCGATGTGAGCTTTACCGCCAAGGAAGGCGAGGTCACGGCGCTGGTCGGTCCTTCGGGTTCCGGTAAGTCTACGGTGAGCCGCCTGGCCGCGCGCTTTTGGGATGCCACTGCGGGCAAGGTTGCCGTGGGCGGTGTGGATGTTGCGGGCGTGGATCCCGAGGTGCTGCTGCGCGACTACGCCATTGTGTTCCAAGACGTGCTGCTCTTTGACGACACGGTGATGGGAAACATCCGCCTCGGGCGTCGTGATGCCACCGATGAGGAAGTGCTTGCAGCCGCGCGTGCCGCCAACTGTGACGAGTTCGTGAACCGCATGCCGCAGGGCTATGACACTATGATTGGAGAGAACGGCTCCAAACTCTCCGGCGGCGAGCGCCAGCGCATCTCCATCGCCCGCGCACTGCTCAAAGACGCGCCTATCGTGCTGTTGGACGAGGCGACGGCAAGCTTGGATGTGGAGAACGAGACCGTGGTGCAACAGGCGCTCTCCCGTCTGCTTGCAGGCAAGACGGTTATCGTTATTGCCCACCGTATGCGTACGGTGGAAAATGCCGACAAAATCGTTGTGCTCAAGGATGGTGTGGTTGCCGAGCAGGGCACTCCGGCACAGCTCAAGGCGGCAGGTGGAGAATTCGCCCGCATGGTTGCGCTGCAAAAGGAAGCGGCTGCCTGGCGGCTATAGGAATGTGACAAAGGGACAATCCCTTTGTCACATTGAGTTCATCCCCATAGTTTCCAAAAAGTTAGCCATTGTTGACCAAATAGTTATACTAAACTATTTTCAAAAGCGTGCTCGAGCAAACTAATGAACTCGGGTGCTAAGGCACCATGCCGCGCTTGTGCGGCAAAAGGGAGAAGCAACATGAAGAAGTCGACGTTTAATTCCCTGCTTGTCGGTGGCGGTTTTCTGCTTGGCACGGCCGGCATCAAGCTGCTCACCAGCGCTCCGGTAAAGAATGCCTGCGTGCAGGGCATCGCGTGCGGCATGCGCATCAAGAATGGCTACCAGGACATGGTCGAGCAGGCCAAGGCTAATGTCGATGACATGGTTGCCGAGGCTGCCTACATCACCCAGAGCGAGGCCGCTGCTGACGAGGCAGCCGAGTAACGCTCCCAGGCACAAACTATGAGATTCTCGATTATTAGCGAGATCCCCGGCAGGACCCGTCTTCAATTGGCGGGTCCTGTGCCAGAGAGCGATCTCGATGCACTTCTTAAGCTTGGCGGCGACATTGACGGCGTGCGCAAAGTGCGCGTGTATGGCCGCATTGGCCAGATGGCACTGGAGTACGACGAGCCGCGCCGCGCGAGCGTGCTCGACGCCTTGGGCGCACTCGATGCTCAAGCTATCGCCGATGCCAAGTCGGGCTACGTGATGCAACTCGAGCCGCGCAAGCACAAACTCGTTATGGACCTGGCGACACTCGTCGGCGCCCACTACGCGCGCCGCTGGTTCTTGCCGACGCCTCTGCGTGCGGTGTTTGTCGTGGCCGGTTACATGGCATTTTTGCGCGCTGCCCTTCATGAGCTAGCGCAGCCGCGCCTGACCGTTCCCGTGCTCGACGCTTCGGCCATCGGCATTTCGTTCGTCAAGCGTGATGTCGACACCGCGGGCCAGACAATGTTCCTGCTCAACGTGGGCGAGCTGCTCGAGGGCTACACCCGCGCCATGAGCGAAAACGAGCTCATCAACTCGCTGCTCGATGTGCCCGACAAGGCGCAAAAGGTCGTCGGCGATACCGAGGTAAGCGTTGCCGCGACCGAGCTTGAGCCTGGCGACTTGGTAGCCGTGCGCACCGGCATGTCAATCTGCATTGACGGCGTGGTCGAGCAGGGAAGCGCCATGGTCAACCAAGCGACCCTGACCGGCGAGCCGCTGGCCGTCGAGCGCAGCGTGGGCGACGACGTGTTCGCCGGTACCGTCGTGGAAGACGGCAGCATCTTGGTGCGCGTGCGCGCCAACACGGCGCAGACCAAGCTGCGCTCGATCGTCTCGCTCGTGCAGACGGCCGACTCGCTCAAGTCCGAGGGTCAGTCGCACATGGAGGACCTTGCCAACAAGATCGTCCCGTGGAACTTCCTGCTCGCGGGCCTGGTTGCGCTTACCACCCGCAGCCTCATCAAGACCTCGGCGGCGTTGATGGTCGATTACTCGTGCGCACTCAAGCTCACAGGCTCCGTCGCCGTCATGACCGCTATGAGCGATGCTGCCAAGATGGGCGTCATGGTCAAGGGCGCCAAGTACTTTGAGTCGTTTGCCAAGGCCGATACCATTGTCTTTGACAAGACCGGTACGCTGACCGAGGCCCAGCCGCGCCTAGCTTGCGTGCTCACGACCGACGGCTGGAGCGAGGATGAGGTCCTGCGCCTTTCCGCTTGCTTGGAGGAGCATTTCCCGCATCCGGTGGCACGCGCCGTGGTCAATGCGGCACGCGAGCGCGGGCTCGAGCACCGCGAACGTCACGCTGCTGTCGAGTATATTGTGGCGCACGGCATCGCTTCGTCCATCGAGGGCCGTCGCGCAATTATTGGCTCGGCACACTTTGTGTTTGAGGATGAGGGCGCGCAGCTCGAGTCCGACATTAAGGAGCAAATCGAGTCCCAGATGCAGGGCCTGTCGCCGCTGTATCTGGCGGTCGACGGCACCGTTGTGGGCGTGCTCGGTATCGAGGACCCGCTCAAGGCCGGGGTCCGTGAGGCCATCGCCGACTTGCACGCGTTGGGCGTTAAGCACGTGGTCATGCTCACGGGCGACTCGGAGCGCACAGCCGAGCGTATTGCTCGCGAGGCAGGTGTCGACGAGTTTAAGGCCGAGCTGCTGCCCGAGGACAAGTACGCGTATGTTGAGCGCGTTAAGGGCGAGGGGCGCCACGTTGCCATGGTGGGCGACGGCGTCAACGATTCGCCGGCGCTCGGTTTGGCCGACGTGGGGCTGGCCATGGGCGGCGGAAGCGACATCGCCAAGGAGGTCGCCGATATCATCCTGACCGATACGGATCTGGCCGCGATCGTGCGCCTGCGCCGCATGAGTCAGGGGCTTATCGACCGTCTGACGAGTTCGTATTCCAAGGTGATGCTCACCAACTCGGCGCTGTTGGCATTGGGCATTACCGGCATGATCACTCCGCAGACGTCGTCACTGCTGCACAACGGCTCGACGATCGCCTACAGCCTGGGCAACGCGAAGGCGTACCTGCGCTAGCGCTTTTACTTAAGTTTTTGGCCTGCATTTGGGCGGTGTTGCAGCCGCCAGAATGCAGGCCTTTTGCGTTTGACCATGTGCTAGCAGAAATATATAGTTGTGCTAGCTTAGATAGCAAAAGTCGAAGGTGAGGTTGAGATGGGTGCTGTTAGCGGCATGGCGCAGGTGAACGTTCGCGTGGATCGCCAGGTCAAGAACCGTGCCGAGGAGGCGCTGCGGCTTTCGGGCGGGTCGCTGCCCGAGCTCATCAAAAAGGTGGTGGCCAAGGTCGCGCAGGGTGGCGGGCAGTGCGAGGAAGTGCTTGCGGCCGTCGACGACCGGCAGCAGGCCGTCGCGCCCGATACTCCGTTCGCCGCGTCGTGGGCAGCGGCAGACCGGCTTTATGCAGATATGGGCATCGCTGCGTCGCCTGTATCCGACGATCGCGATTGGGACACAATCTATTCCGAAGCCATGGACGAGCGCTATCGCCAAAAGGGGATGATCCTGTGAGCGGGGCTCCCCTCAAAATAATGGTGGATGCCAACGTATGGGTCGATTCGTTTTGCGCCGACCATGCCGAGTCGCTTGCCGCACGCGCGTTTATTGGGCAGGCGACGGAGGCGGGGGCATTGCTGTTCTTTCCGGTGCATGTCGCCAAGGACGTGCTGTACGTTGTCCAACACGAACTGAAGCGCAGCGTTCTTGCCAGCGGGGGAGCGTTCGACGAGGCATCTGCCCGTGCAATTGGCGATGCGGCGTTGGCGTTTGTTCGGAACATGACCGAAAACGCCACGGCCGTGGGCGCAGATGCGTCGGACCTTTGGCTGGCCGACAAATACTTAGCGCTCCATCGCGATTACGAGGACAACTTGGTGCTCGCCGCGTGCAAGCGCGCGCAGGTCGATTACTTGGTGACCAACGATCGTAAGCTGCTCGAACATGCCGATCTTGCAGCAAAGACCCCGCGCCAAATGATGCCAATTCTGGCTTTGACCGAACGTGGCGGCGCGGCTATCGGTTGACGCGAACTGTTTGCGGGCCTCTTGGACGACGATGCGCCAAGGGGCCCGCGTCTGCTATTTACAAAAGCTCGGCCTTAATGGCGGGACTTTCTGCGAGCTGCTCGGCTGCCTTTTCGTCGGAGCTGTCGAGTGCTGCCAGGCTGCGGTAGACCCACTCGTTGACCTGGGTGTTTTTGACGCCTGCGGTCTGCATAAGGGCGCCTACCTCGCGGATTGCTGCGAGCAGATCGGCTTTGGGACCCGCGAGCTCGACCTCGACGCCGTGGTAGGCGGTCACGCCGCGGTTTTCGCTCACGTGGTCGATAAAGCCCTCGACGGTCTCAAGCTGCTGGGCGAGAGCTGCATCATCGTCAGCGTCCAGCGCAACAAGGGCGTTCGAAACCGTGAGGGCGGGATGTCCGCAGGGGGCAAAGCCTTCGATGACATCCATAGCTTCGGTAATGGTTGAGCCCAGGCCTGCGAGGGCATTGACAAGTTGCTGCTTGGTATCCATAACGGTCCTTTCGACGGGTCAATTTTGCTTGGCGAAAATATACGTGACGCGATCGGTAGCAAAAGTGCGAAGTGCGGCGCACATTGGGGTCTTCACAGCTCGTGCATAGAACAGCTGTCCGCTTTCAGAACGTGGTAAGATAACACTCCACAAGCGGGGCTCGCCCTGCATGTTCCTTGAAAAGTCGACGGGTGTTGGGCGCTCGTGCCCAATGCCATCCAGACTTTCCCAACATTCGGGGGCGACTGGTTTCGACACGATAGCTCTGAGAGAGGAAGCAAGCCGAGGTCTCCTCGCCTCGTTAAACAGGGGTACCGTCAAATTGAATTGACAACAACTCTTCTTTTGAGCCTATGGCTCTCGCTGCTTAGTTTATAGCGGCGCGTCAACCCGGTGATTTCCCCGACACCGGCGCGACGTCATTTTAGGGGAATGCTCCCGCGCACGTAATCGGTATGGCGCGGGCTAAGACCGAACCGGTTGGGATGCCGCGAGCGTGTCGCTGCGCGCAAAGCGTCCGAGACTAAACCAGCGACTGAGCTTGGAGATGCCAATCAGGGGGCTTTCGTGGACCGGAGTTCGATTCTCCGCGCCTCCACCATAAGCAACAGGCAGGTAGATATTCGTATCTACCTGCCTTTTTATTTCTGGTCCGCACCGCGGAGAATCGAACTCTGTGCAGGGCGCGAGCGTTAAGCAAACGCGGAGCGTTTGTAGTGAGCGGGCGAGGGCGCCGGCAGGCGGCCGAAGCCGGTGCGTATTTGCGAAGCAAATACGCGGATTCTCCGCGCAAACTTCCGACTCAAAACGGATGCGATGTTTATTGAATCTCAGCCTGCCGTGCCCCGCATCATCGGATCCCCCGTACCGCGGAGAATCGAACTCTATGTAGGGCGCGAGCGTAAAGAAAACGCCTTGGCAACGCAGACCGGCACACGCTTTCCCAATGGCAGCCCAGGCGGAAAGCGCGTCCCGGAATCCGCGCTCAGACTGGGATGTAGTTTCCGGATGATGCCTCAAGCGGAAACTACGACCCGGAATCGAGCCGTAGAGTGGGATATGCTTTCCCAATGGCAGCTCAAGCGGAAAGTACATCCCGGAATCCTCGTTCGGAATGGGATGCAGTTTCCAAATGAATGGCTAGCGGAAAGTTCATCCCGGAATCCGCGCTCAGAACGGGACGCGCTTTCCCAGCGGCGGTCCAAGCGGAAAGTTCATCCCGGAATCTCGCCTCAAACTGGGACACACTTTCCGCTTCACCTGCCGCCTCGAAAAACCCGTGCGCTCGCCATCCCAAAACTGGGTAGAAGAAAGCCAAAACGCAATCGCAGGAGGTCAATATGACTGCAGAAGATAAGGCAAAGAACGCCGGCAAGGTCGCGCTCGTCCTGGAGGGCGGCAGTTTTCGCGGGCAATTTACCGCAGGCGTGCTCGACGTTCTCATGGAGGCCGGCGTTGAGATTCCGGCTGTCTACGGTGTATCGGCCGGCGCCCTCAACGGCGTGAACTACAAGTCGCACCAGATCGGCCGTGCCAACCGCATCAACCTGGCTTTCTGCAACGACAACCGCTTCATGGGCGCCGCGTCGTTTGCGGCCACGGGCTCTATCGTCGGCTACGACTTTATCTTCAACGATGTCCAGGACCGCCTGGATCCCTTTGACAACGAGACGTTCGACGCGAGCCCCATCGAGATGTACGCCGTCGCGACGGACATACTGTTTGGAACCGCTGCCTACCTGCCGGTCAAAAGTGCCGTGCTCGATCTCGACGCTGTGCGCGCCTCGACGTCGCTGCCGCTGGTGACGCCGCCGGTCGAGATTGACGGGCACAAATACGTCGACGGCGGCGTGGCCGATTCGGTCCCCATCGAGCACGTGCTCGAGGAGGCGGGCTTCGACCGTGCGGTCGTCATCGTCACGCAGGACCGCTCGTACGAGAAAAAGCCCTACGAGTTTATGCCTGCCGCGCGCGCCCGCTATGCCGACTACCCCTATCTGCTCGAGGGAATCGAGACGCGCCACGACCGCTACAACATCCAGCGCATGCACCTGTGGAAGTATGAGCGCGAGGGCCGTGCGTTGGTCGTCGCTCCGCAAAAGCCGGTCGAGGTCGGCCATGTCGAGCACGATTCGGCAAAGCTTTTGGACCTGTATATCCAGGGCCGTCAGGAGGCAAAGCGCCTGCTCGCGGAAATCCAAGAGTTCGTTGAGCGCTAGCGACGGCGAACCCTCAAAAAATGACAACAGCTAAAGAGCTGGAAAAATTATGGCTCGTGGATGACATGTGCAGAAACTCTGGTCGGAGTCAAAATACCTGTTGACTCGTACGGCGAGCGGGGTAATATGGACGGGTTACTTGCAGAGCCCCGTGAATCTCTGTAACAACACGTACTGTACATGGAGGAGTCTAAGTGATTTCGAAATCGACTCACTACGCCAAGCAGGGCGAGGTCCAGCGCAACTGGGTTCTCGTCGACGCCGATGGTGCTGTCCTGGGCCGTCTTGCCACCCAGATCGCAATGATCCTGCGCGGTAAGAACAAGCCCCAGTTCACGCCCAACAGCGACTGCGGCGACTTCGTTGTCGTCATCAACGCCGATAAGGTCCAGCTTACCGGTAACAAGGCCGACACGAAGACCTATTATCGCCACAGCGGCTACAACGGCGGCCTCAAGGCTGAGAGCTTCCGCCAGGCTATGGAGAAGCACCCGGAGAAGGTCATCGAGCGCGCCGTTCGCGGTATGCTGCCCAAGACCACCCTCGGCCGTGCCCAGATGACCAAGCTTAAGGTCTACGCTGGTGCCGAGCATCCGCATGCTGCCCAGAACCCCACGAAGATTGAGCTGGAGGCTTAAAGATGGCTGAGAACACCGTTGTCTACCAGGGTACCGGCCGTCGTAAGAACGCCGTCGCCCGCGTCCGTCTCGTCCCCGGCACCGGCAAGGTGACCATCAACAAGCGTGATGCCGAGCAGTATTTCGGCCGTCATCAGCTCGTTGAGAACGCCCTTGCTCCCTTCAAGGTGACCGACACCGCCGGTCAGTTCGACGTTATCGCTCTGTGCGATGGCGGCGGCATTTCCGGTCAGTCCGGCGCTCTGCGCCTGGGCATCGCTCGCGCTCTTCTGAACGCTGGCGATTACCGTGCTGACCTCAAGAAGGCCGGTTTCCTTACGCGCGATGCTCGCGTGGTCGAGCGCAAGAAGTACGGCCTCAAGAAGGCCCGCCGCGCTCCCCAGTTCTCCAAGCGCTAAGGTTTTATCTCCTTTCGAGATACAATGTACAAGCGGGGCCTGCCGATTCCTCGGCGGGTCCCGCTTTTCTTTTTCGACTAGGGTGGGCGGTTGCATATCGCCTGCTAGGGAAGGAGCGATCCTATGCCCCAGAACATCTTCGGTACCGATGGCGTCCGTGGCGTCGCCAATGCCGACCTCTCGTGCGACCTCGCGTTTCGCCTGGGCCGCGCGGCGACCAAGTTCCTTGGTCCGGATATTTGCATCGGCCGCGACACGCGCCTTTCGGGCACCATGCTCGAGAGCGCTCTGACCGCCGGCATTATGGCCGAGGGCGGCCGTCCGCATTGCTGCGGCGTCATTCCCACGCCCGCCGTGGCGCTGCTCACTGTTCAAAACGAGCTCGACGGCGGCATCGTCATCTCTGCTTCGCATAATCCGCCGGAGTTCAACGGCATCAAGTTCTTTAGCCGCAAGGGTATGAAGCTTCCCGATGCTGTCGAGGAAGAGATCAGCGCCTGGGTCATGTCCGAGGAAGCCATGGCTGCCGACACGCTGCCGACTGGCGCCGGCGTGGGCCACATCATCAAGATGAAGGACGCCCGCAAGGCATACGTCGACCACGCCATCGATACGCTTGATGGCCTGAGGCTCGACGGCCTGGTCGTTGCCGTCGACTGCGGTCACGGTGCTTCCTGCCAGACTACGCCCGCCGCGCTGCAGCGCCTGGGTGCCACGGTCCATGCCATCAACACCGATTATTGTGGCACCGACATTAACGTTGAGTGCGGCTCCACTCACCTTGAGCCCCTGCGCGAGCTCGTGCTGCGCACCCATGCTGACATCGGTCTGGCCCACGACGGCGACGCCGACCGCGTACTGTTCGTGGACAGCGAGGGCAATGAGATCGACGGTGACTATATCCTGGCTATCTGCGGTTCTGACCTCGCCGCTCGCGGCAAGCTCGCCAACTCCGAGATCGTTTCGACCGTCATGTGCAACCTGGGCTTCTCCATCGCTATGAAGGAGCAGGGCTTCGAGATGGTCCAGACCGCCGTGGGCGACCGCTACGTTCTGGAGCGCATGCTCGCGGACGGCGCCGTCATCGGCGGCGAACAGTCCGGCCACATCATCTTCCTGGAGCACAACACCACCGGCGACGGCCTGGTGACGGCTCTGCAGCTTCTGGCCGTGCTCAAGCGCACCGGTCGTACCCTCACCGATCTTGCCGGCATCATGAAGAAGTACCCGCAGGTACTCGTCAACGTGCATTCCGACAACAAGGCTGGTCTGGACGATTGCCAGCCCATCTGGGATGCCGTCGCTGCTGCCGAGAAGGAGCTTGACGGCCGCGGCCGCATTCTGGTGCGCCCGAGCGGTACCGAGCCGCTGGTCCGCGTGATGGCCGAGGCCGAGACGCACGAGCTGACCCAGCGCGTTGTCGACGACATCGTCGAGGTTGTCAAGCGCGAACTTCCCTAATGGTCAAAAACCGTTGCCAAGTGGTAAACTGTTAAGGTTATTTTGATTGATTGGTATGTCCGAGGGGGAGCATGTTCACTAAAGTCCTAAGGTCTATTGGTATGCGTGGTCGAGTCCTTACGCTGGATGCTCCCATCTCGGGCGACGTCATTCCGCTTTCCGAGGTAAACGACCAGACGTTTGCCACCGGCCTTTTGGGCCAGGGCGTGGCGATTCGGCCCACCGGAACGCGTGTGATTGCACCGGCTGATGCCAAGGTCGAGGCCATTTTTCCCACGGGACACGCTGTTGCGCTTAACACGGTCGATGGCTTGGACGTGCTCATCCACGTTGGTTTGGACACCGTTCAGCTCGAGGGCAAGCACTTTACCGTACATGCGCAAGTGGGTGACATCGTCCATAAGGGCGATGTACTCATTGAGTTCGATCGCGAGGCAATTGCTGCCGAGGGCTACGATGTGACGGTTCCCATCTTGGTGTGCAACTCCGTTGAGTTCTCGAGCATCAAGGGCTCCGTTGGCGTGCATGTCGAAGAGATGGACCAGCTCATCGTTGCTCGCGAGCGCTAGCAAGTGCGCGTGGCCATTAGCCTACAATTCAAACACGTTTACGGAGGGCGCCCTTGAAAGAGGACGCCCTCCGTGGCAAGATGGGAAACGTCCGAGGCTAAACAGCTTCGGGTCACCGTGGACGGGCAGGGGCCTCGACGCGGCTAGACACGAGACACATACATTACGCGACCTCGCCCTGGTGGCCGCACACGTTGGTTGCGGCCGACGCGGGCCGCGGGCAAGTGCTTGTAAGGGAGCCTTGCCTCTCTTGTACGAGAAAGGACGCGTAATGAAGATCATTAAAGCTAAAGACTACGAGGATATGAGCCGCAAGGCCGCTAATATCATCTCGGCGCAGGTTATCCTCAAGCCCGACTGTGTGCTGGGCCTTGCCACCGGCTCCACCCCGATCGGTGCCTACAAGCAGCTCGCTGCTTGGTACAAGAAGGGTGACGTCGACTTTGCCGAGGTCAGCACCTACAACCTGGACGAGTATCGCGGCCTTTCGCACGACGATCCCCAGAGCTATCACTACTTCATGCGTGAGAACTTCTTCGATCACATCAACATCGACCTGAACAACACGCATGTGCCCGACGGTTCCAACCCCGACGCCGCTGCTGCCTGCTCTGAGTACGACAAGATCGTCGCCGCCGCCGGTTACCCGGATCTGCAGCTGCTCGGCATTGGCAACAACGGCCACATCGGCTTCAACGAGCCCGATGACCACTTCTCCAAGGGCACGCACTGCGTCGACCTCACCGAGAGCACCATTCAGGCCAACAGCCGCCTGTTCGACAGCATCGACGATGTTCCCCGTCAGGCCTACACCATGGGTACCCAGACCATCATGTATGCCCGCATGATCCTGGTCGTCGCCAACGGCGAGGCCAAGGCTCAGGCCGTGCATGACATGTGCTATGGTCCGGTTACGCCCGAGTGCCCGGCTTCGATCCTGCAGCTGCACACCAACTGCGTTGTCGTTGCCGACGAGGCCGCCCTTTCGCTCTGCGAGTAGCGCGAATCCTGCAGCTCGACATAGCCTTGCCTAAGGCCTCCGCTTTGCGGGGGCCTTTTTGCTATCCCTTTTCGCCCACTTGACCAAAATCTTGCCGCAAGCTTGACGAACGCCAGATGCCCAACAGCTTGATTCATTCCATATCAGATTCTATGCAAAAATGCCACTAGAAGGTCGTAGACGGTAGCGGGTGCTAGGCGAGTTGAATGACATAGCTGAACCTTGTTCATCTGCGTTACACTGCCGCTTAGATGGGACAAGCTGACAAGCTCATTTACCTGCTTAAAGACCGATTAGTCGGGGGATTAATAACAATCGGCCCTCGCTGTACAAAAACTTGCCGCTTGCGTACCAAAAGACAACCTAAAACACAAGGTCGCTCTATTCATAGCGCGGCTTGTATGGTCTTGCGGCTACAGTGTCCATACGGTCGAGTTGAGGAGCGGGCATGGTAAACGATTTGAGCGGTATAGACGACCTCGAGCTGATGCCGCTGGGCGGAGGCTATATGGTGCGACGCGAACGCTTGATGAATGAGCTTATTGCCAAGGGCCGAAAGGCCGGCATCGTGGTTCTTTATGCGCCCGACGGGTTTGGGAAGACCTCGGTGCTGCTGCAGTACACCCATGAGGTTAAATGCGACCCGACGCGAGGCCCCGTGCGGATTATCGAGGCGGATCGCGCCATTGGGCGCGAGGTGTTTATGCAGCTCGAGGTGGTTACCGAAGAACTCAAAGACAAACCGCACTCCCTTATCGCGATTGATAATGTGCCAAACCTCGATCAGCACGATACCGAAGACCTCATCGACAGGATTCGCGGCCTGCGCGCTATGGGGGTAGGGGTCTTTATCTCCTGCCGTCCTTCAAATCGTCAGCTGATTCATGGGCTGGGCGATTCGGTTAAGATCAATGCGCAGATGCTTAAGGTGCATGCCTATGAGTATTCGGCGTGGGCATCGGCGTTTTCGATCAGCACATCGCTTGACTTTTATCAGCTCACGCAGGGCGTGCCCGAGCTCGTTTCGGCATTGCAGACGGGTCTGTATGGCCAAGGTGACGTAGCCGGTCTGCTCGAAAACGAGATTGTCAACGTATATGGCGCGGCACTTGCCGATCTGGCTTCGCTCGACAATAATGCGCTGTTTTGCGTGGCATGTCTCATGGTTTTGATGGGCGAGGGCAATATCGCAGAACTCGAGGCCTGTGGGGTGAGGCTGTCGATGGTCGACCAGTCCTATTTTGTGCGCGACTACCCGATCTTTGGCTTGGATCCCGCCGAGCGGAGTTTTACGTGTCTGGGCACGGAGGATAACGGACGCTTGCGCTTGCGTAAGTTGGTGGCCGAGGTCCGCCCCGAACTTGTTCCGAGGGCGGCCCGGATTTTGCTTAAGGCGGGCCGATGCGATGCGGCGATGGGCCTGGCGGACGCCTTTTTGGACCGTGAAGCGGTCCTTGAACTTGCTGGGCAGTATGGGGTCGATCTGGCTCTGACGGGGCACGGGGCCGATATCTGCCGAGCGGCGCTGGGCACGATCGATGCCGACGATCCGGCTCCAGAGCCAACGCCCGCCGAGGCGCTCGGCGTATATCTGGCAGCGGTCAGCGTGTCCAATACAAAGCTCGCTCGCTATATGGCATCGGTTATCGAGCGCGGGGGCGAACGGGCGGCCTGCGAAATAGACCCTGTCTCATGGAGGGTGGCCCAGACACTGACAGCTGTTTGCTATGGGGACAACGGGCTTGGGCTCCCTACGAACCTGGCCGTGCCAGAAATCGAGACATCCCATACCGCACTCGATATGTTGTCTGCGCATATCGAGATCAAGCGATGCCTGACCGAACGGGGAGATGACGGCGGCGTTCTACAGCAGCTCAAAACGAGCAGGGCCTACGATTGCGAGCTCGACATCGTGGGGATTGTTATACGGGCCGATAGCATGCTGGTGGAGCTCTTTGACGGGTCGTTTGCGGGAACCGACGAGCGCGACGACGAGATGACGGTGGTGCGGGAGGCGCTCGACGTACGTGGGCTTAAGGCGATGGCTATCTGGGTGCGCATGGTGTTGGCGGCACGGCGGCTCCTTTCCGGCTTGCCGGTAACCGACGATGCGGCGTTCAACGAGCTCGATCGTTTTGCCGTGCGCATGCGCGACAACCAGATTCAGCTGTTTGGCCTGTTGCTAGAAGGCTGGCAGTCGCTGGCAGAGGGACGGCCGGTTAATGCAAAGTTCCGTGCGGTCCAAGTGCTCAAACTTGCCGAGGAGTCGATTGCGTACATGCGCGATAACGCATTGCTGCTGGAGCGTGCGGCATATCTGCGTAACACCTCGATGGTTTCGGTTCGCGAGGAAGCGGAGCTACTCGATATAAGCCAGACGCAGGTTGGTGGCGCAGAAGCCTGGATGGTGGCGCTGCATTTGGCCTGTGCGGGCCGAGACAGCGACCTTGCGGCCTGGATGTCCATGAATCGTGCGGGGATTCTAGAGCCATCGTATCGGCTCTTTGCGCGCCTTGCCATGCATTGTCTGGGCGAGCCGGCGGGCAGGATACGCAAGAAGCTTCCCGTGCGCGAGCTGTCGCGGTACTCGCTGCGCGACGATTTGGAAGGGGAGGGCGAGCGTCTGTTCCAGGCTGGCGAGGTTGAAGCCGTTGATACCATCGACCATATCGAGATTCGCATGTTTGGTGCGTTTCGCGCCGAGCGCGACGGGTTTCCCATCACGGACAAAATGTGGCGCCGCAAGAAGGCGGCGACACTTGCCGAGCGGCTTGCGCTGGGCATGGATGCGCTCGTCGATCGTGAGACGCTGGCCATGGAGCTGTGGCCCCATGCCGAGTTCAATAGCGCCCGCAACAACCTGTACTCGACGATATCGCGCTTGCGGTCGGCCTTGGGGCCGACGCCAGACGGCAAGTCGTGCGTGCTCATCCAAAATGAATGCATCGGACTCAACGGCGACTACGTCAAGACCGATGTACGGCTGTTTGACCAGATAAGCCGCGAGGTTTTGGGAAATCGCACGGGTGCGCGCGGGCCCCATTTAGTTGAACTGTGCCTTAAGATTGAGCAGCTTTATGCCGGACCGCTGTATGTTCCCAATGGCTGTAATCCCACCTACTTTTTGCGTATGCGACGCATTATGCAGTCAAAGTACATCGATTGCATGATTAAGGGGGCCAATGCCGCTCTAGAAGAAAACGATCTGCAGTCGGCGATTTGGCTGGCGGAGTCGGGGCTTCGGCAGGAAACGGCGCGCGAGGATATGGTGCGCTGCGCCATGCGCGTCTACAGTGCGGCGGGGCGGCGGCGCGATATCGTCGAGCTATACAGCGGGCATATGCACCATCTGAGGGAGCAGGTCAATGGCGTGCCCGAGCCCGAGACGCGGCGTCTATACGAGCGCTTGGTGGAGGGGCGGCTCAATCGCGTGCTGGTCGAGCGATAAAAAACGGGCGCCCAAAGTACTTGGGCACCCGTAAGCTTGCTATGTGTTGGCTCGCCGGATCATTGGCTCTTAGACGAGCTTGATCTTCTCGATGTCCTTGCGTGAGGACTCGCGATACAGCGAGAACTTGCGGCCGATGACCTGGACGACCTCGGCGTGGCAGCGCTCAGCGAGCTCTTCGGCGGCCTCGCGGGCAGAAAGGCTGGAGCCGTCCAGCACGGAGCACTTAACGAGCTCGTGCTTCTCCAGGTAGGCAACCGTCTGCTCGACGGTGCCCTCGTTGACATCGGACTTACCGATGATGATGGCGGGGTTGAGGTGATGGGCCATGCTGCGAAGCTGCTTGACCTGGGCTCCTGTCAGTGCCATGGGTTCTCGCTTTCTATGTATGGGGCGCCCCGCGACGGGGCCTTAATCTACGTGAGCTGTCCCACGATAGCGCAGGAACGGCGGTGTGTGGAGCGCGTTCGCCCAGTTCAAAAAGAATGCGGATGCCGAGCGGGTGGGCGGTGCGGGCTGCGAACGGGCTATGAGCTGGGCGCAGAGACCGGCTCCCATGCAATAAACGCCCAACGAACCTTGCGGACATGATCGAGCATATAGCGCCCCTGCGGCACGCCCTTGGAGCCCGGCTCACCGGCATGGGGGTTCTCAATCATGTGTTGAGCGATGTAGTCGCGCAGGCGGTCAACCTTATCCTCGTTGCCATGCTCGAGCATACGGGAAAAATCCGCCACACCTGCCTCAAGGCTTTCGAAGGTATCGCGACGAGGCGATTCAAAGTATGTAACCTGCGGCAGAGCGCCCATTTGAATGAGGATGTTGAAGGCGTATACAAAGCCATTACTGCAGGTAACCGAGGCGCCGATAGCGTTCATCAAGTGCAGATCATAGCGCGGGCTGGAGTTGGCGACCATCGTGGCAGCACAACGCCGACGAGCCGTACGATCAAGCTTGGCAAGTGCACCTTTTAGATTGGTCGTCGTAACCGACCGACTAGCAAAGGCAACATCCACCGCTTTCGCGACCGGTCCAACCAAATCCCAATCATCATCCCAAGCAAGCTCAAGCGGCGTAATAAGATCTTCGAGCTCGTAATACTCAATGCCGGCATCAAGCGTGCCCAGCATGGCGGGGGAGAAATCAGCCGCAATCACGGGATGTCCGTCTTGCGCAAGCGGAATGGCAATCGACCCAGCCCCACATCCCATATCCAGCACCGACTCGCCGGGCTCAAGCGCCAACAACTTTATAAAATCCCGGGCATACGGAGCAGTCTCAAGCGGTCGAAAATGCCGAGCCCGCTTATCCCACTCAAAAGAATCATCAGCCCGCCGCCGACCAGCCTGCAGACGCATCCATTCGCCATTCCAATCAGCAGCAAGCAGCTCAGAACGATTCTCCCCATCAACCACGGGCCAACCTCCTAGCAACAAAAAAGCGACTCCTCCCAAAAGAAGAGCCGCAACCAGCATATATCAGAAAGAACCGTTCCAACGCCAAACCGCCCTCACAACCAAGGCGGGCAGGAGCGAAGCGACTGCCATACGGGATAGAACCCAACTGAGGTCCCGTTGTGCGGGAGCCCCGGGGAGGGCAAATATATAAGGTCGATCGCGAGTTCCGCACGAGCCGGAGAGCACTTAATGTGCTCTCCGTGCGAGTCAGGACTGTCCGAGCAGGCGACCTTATATATTTGCCCTCCCCGGGGCTCCTCGCCAGTCCCCCTCAGCTAGTTCTTGAGCGAGTTCAGCGGCGCCGGGAAGCGTCCGCCACGGTGGGCGAGCACGGTGCCGGCGTTGGGGTTCACCGGCATGATGGGCGCACGGCCGAACAGACCGCCGTACTCAACGCAGTCGCCCACGCCCTTGCCGATAGCGGGAATCACGCGCACGGCCGTGGTCTTGTTGTTGATGACGCCGATGGCCATCTCGTCGGCGATGATGCCGGCGATGGTCTCGACTGGGGTGTCGCCGGGGATGGCGATCATGTCCAGGCCAACGGAGCACACGCAGGTCATGGCCTCGAGCTTCTCGAGCGAAAGTGCGCCGGCCTCGACGGCAGCAATCATGCCGGCGTCCTCGGACACGGGAATAAAGGCGCCCGAGAGACCGCCCACGCTGGAGCTGGCCATGACGCCGCCCTTCTTGACGGCATCGTTGAGCATGGCGAGCGCGCAGGTCGTGCCGGGGCCACCGCAGGTGCCCACGCCGATGATCTCGAGGATACGCGCGACGGAGTCGCCGATGGCGGGCGTGGGAGCCAGCGACAGGTCGACAATGCCCTTCTCGACACCCAGGCGACGGGCGGCCTCGCGGCTCATGAGCTCGCCGGCACGGGTGATCTTAAAGGCGGTCTGCTTAATCTTCTCGGCGACTTCCATCATCGATGCGGAATCGGGCAGTGTCTCCAGGGCTGCCGCCATAACGCCGGGGCCCGAGACGCCTACGTTGATGACGGCGTCGGCCTCGCCACCGCCGTGGACGGCGCCCGCCATAAACGGGGAGTCCTCGACCATGTTGGCAAAGCAGACAAACTTGGAGGCGCCAACGGAATCCTCGTCTGCCGTAAGCTTGGCGGCATCGATGATGGTTTGAGCCGCCATGAGCACGGCATCCATGTTGATGCCGGCGCGCAGGCTAGCGACGTTGACGCTGGAGCAGACGCGGCTGGTGGCGGCGAGCGCCTGGGGGATGGACTGGATGACGCGGCGGTCGGCGTCGCCGATGCCCTTCTGGACGAGCGCGGAGAAGCCGCCCAGGTAATCGATGCCGAGCGTCTCGGCCGCGCGGTCGAGGGCATGCGCGATAGGGGTGAGGTCCTCATCCTTGCAGCATGCGGCGATCTGCGCCACCGGGGTGACGGAAACGCGCTTGTTGACGATGGGGATACCGTACTCGCGCTCGAGGTTCTCGGCGGTCTCGACCAGGTGCTCAGCCGTGTACGTCACGTGGTCGTAGATCTTCGTGCACATGCGGTCGAGGTTCTCGTCACCGCAACCCATGAGCGAAACACCCATGGTGATGGTCCTGATGTCGAGGTTCTGTTCCTCAACCATGCCGCGGGTTTCCGCGATTTCTGCGGGCGTGATCGCCATCCTTGCGCTCCTATCTGCCAAAACGAGCATAGTCTTATCTATTCTAACGTGCCGCACGTGCCAAGTGGCGCATGCGGCACGTTTTGGTGCTCGGTTGTTTCCGTTGTGTTACTGCCCAAAGACCTCTTCGGCGATGCGCGCGCTTTCGGCGGCGTCCTTGGCGTAGTAGTCAGCGCCGATCTGCTTGGCGTATTCGGGGGTGAGCACGGCGCCGCCTACGATGATCTTGACGCCCGGCACCTCGGCATGAAGCAGCTTGATGGTCTCCTCCATGGCGACGACCGTGGTGGTCATAAGCGCCGAGAGGCCGACGAGCTTAATGTCGCGTTCCTTGACGGTCTTGAGCACCTCCTGCGGGTCGACGTCGCGGCCTAGGTCAAAGACGGTGTAGCCGTAGTTGTCGAGCAGCATCTTGACGATGTTCTTGCCGATGTCGTGGATGTCGCCCTTCACGGTGGCCACGCAGATCTTGCCCTTATCGGCAATCTCGCCGGCGGGCATTAGGCGCTTGATGGTGTCAAAACCCACGCGCGCGGCCTCGGCCGAGGCCATAAGCTGCGGCAAGAAGAACTTGCCCTGGTCAAAGAGGACTCCGACCTCATCGAGGGCGGGGATAAAGTGATTGTTGATGAGGTCCATGGCGTCGTGATCTGCCAGCAGACGCTCGGTCTCGGCCGCGATCTCGCCTTTGCGGCCCGAGACGACCATGTGGCGGATGGGGTCGTCATCGGCGCTTGCGGTGGTGCTTGCGGCGGGCACGGCATCGCTCGATACTGCTTGAGCCGCTGCCGGGTTCGCGGCGATCTTGTACGGATCGGTCCAGCCGGCGTAGCGCTCGATGTATCCGGTCGAGCCCTCGTCCTCAACGCTCAGGACGCGATAGCTGTAGACGGTATCCATAAAGCGCTTGGAACCTGGGTTCATGATGGGGGCGTCCAGGCCCGCGCCGAAGGCGGCAGCCAAAAAGACCGAGCCCAGCAGCGGGCGGGCGGGCAGACCAAAGCTGATGTTTGACACGCCGAGTGCGCATTTGACGCCCAGACGCTCCTTGCACAGGGACATGGCGCGCAGGATCTGCTCGGCCTGGCGCTGGTTGGTTGAGGCGGTCATGACCAGGCAGTCGATGAGGATACGGTCCGGGCCGATGCCGTAACGGGCGGCTTCGGCCACAATGCGCTCGGCGATGGCATAGCGTGCCTCGGCGGTGTCGGGGATGCCGCCCTCGTCGAGCGTGAGGCCGACGACGTTGGTGCCGTAGTGGGCGACCAGCGGGAAGATCTCGTCCATGATCTGCTGTTTGCCATTGACCGAGTTGATGATGGGCTTGCCGGCGTAGCGGCGCACGGCTGCCTCGACGGCTGCGGGGTCGGTGGAGTCGATCTGCAACGGCAGCAGCGTGGAACCCTGGAGCTGTTCGGTTGCCTGCTGGATGATCTTGACCTCGTCGATCTCGGGCAGGCCCACATTGACGTCCAGGATGTCGGCGCCCTGCTCCTGCTGGCTGATGCCCTGGCTCACGACGTAATCCAGGTCGCCGTCGCGCAGGGCCTGCTGCAGGCGCTTTTTGCCGGTGGGGTTGATGCGTTCGCCGATGACGGCGATCTTGTGGCCGTCGCAGGGAAGGTCCACGACCGTCTGAGCGCTCGTGACCGACATGCTGGGCTTGCGGTGGCGCGGGCTGGGCGTGTGATTGTCGATGAGGGTGCGAAGTGCCGCCATGTGCGTGGGCGTGGTGCCACAGCAGCCACCCACGACGCTCACGCCGTCCTCAATCATGCCGGCGACGGCCTCGGCGTATTCGGGTGCCTGGATGTCAAAGACGGTATTGCCGTCATCGTCCACGCGGGGCAGTCCCGCATTAGCCTGCACCATAACGGGCTTGTCGGTAACGGTGAGCATGCGTGCGGCGAGCCCTCGGAGCTCGGCCGGTCCCTGGCTGCAGTTGATGCCTAAAACGTCGGCGCCGATGGCGTCGAGCGTGACGGCGGCCACCTCGGGACTCGTACCCAGGAACGTGCGACCGTCTTCCTCAAAGGTCATGGTGGCAAAGACGGGCAGGTCGGAGTTCTCGCGGCAGGCGAGGACGGCAGCCTTGATCTCGGCAAGGTCGGTCATGGTCTCGATAATAAAGAGGTCCACGCCCGCGTCGACGCCGGCGCGCACTTCCTCGGCAAAGAGGTCATAGGCCTCGTCGAAGCTCAGGGTGCCCAAGGGGCGAAGCAGTGCGCCGATGGGGCCGATATCGCCGGCGACATAGTGGGCGCCGGCCGCGCGGGCGCAGGCGACGGCGGCGGCAAAGACATCTGCCACGGTGGCGGCGCCGTCGAGCTTGTGGGCGTTGGCGCCAAAGGTGTTGGCGGTGATTACGTCGCAGCCAGCCTCGACGTACTGACGCTGAATATCAGTGATAACCTGGGGCTCCTCAAAGTTGAGCAGCTCGGGCAGGGCGCCGGCCTTCATGCCGGCCGCCTGCAGCATGGTGCCCATGCCGCCGTCGAACAGGAGGTGTCCCGTGCCCTCGATGGCGGCGCGCAGGCGATCGTCCTTAATGCGAAGGTCGCCGATCGTGCACGTCTTGTACGTGGCGCCGTTACAACGCGCAGTATTGACGGGCGCTGCCAGCGCGGTACCGTCGGAATCATGGGTGATAAGCGGAGTAAACATCGAGGGCTCCTAATGGCTGGAATAGCAGGTGGTGTGGGCGGCGCGGAAGCGGCAGTGCTCGTGCATGCGGCAGATATTGCAGGTGGGGCGGCTCTGGGCGTCGTGGACCTCGCCGTCAAACAGACCGATCACTGCGGTCACACTCTTGGTGGGCATGAGCAGGCTGGTAGGTGTGACGGTAAGCCCGATGAGCCGCGTGGCGTTGAGTGCAGCTACGATTGAGCGCTGGGCCGTAAGCGGGCAGTCGCCATAGCCGGGACTGAAGCGCCAGTTACCGGCGAGTCCGTGTGCGGCGGCCGCAGCCTTGACCTGTTGGTCCATCTGCTCGACGGCGGCTTCTACATAGGCAGAGCATGCGGCGTCGAGCACGGCTCCCTCTAGGGGCTGCTGGGCTCCCGTGGTGCGCAGGCGACGCTCGGCGTCCATGCCGAGGGTGCATGCCATGAGTGCGGCAAAGCGGGCGTCTTTGAGGTGGCGATAGATATCGCGGCCGCGCAGCTCAACGTTGGTGCCGACCAGGCGGATGCAAGGCTCGCCCTGCTCGTCGACGCCCGTGGCATCGACGGCAAACACGCGTCGCACGCCACGGGGCTCAATGTCCAGTTCCAAACGTTCAACGACAAGCTCAATACGCTGCGACAGCTCGGGCTCAATCTGCTGACCGCCGTAGCCCAGGTAGCGCAGCATTTCGGCACGGTCGACTCGGGGGCGATGGGCAGCATCGATACGGTAGAGCGCCGGCGACGCAAGGTCAGCCGGCACTTCACCAAAAGCTGTATCGATGTGCGGTTTTTCCATTACCCCAGGCGCTCCATAATGGTTGCGGCGATCGCAGGACGATTCATAGTGTACAGGTGCAGACCGTCGGCACCGTGCTCCTTAAGGTCGCAAAGCTGACGAGCAGCATAATCTACACCGGCCGCCTGCAGGCTCTCGGGGTCGTTCTCGTACTTGGCGAGAATCTTGATGACGGGGGAGGGCAGCGACGCGCCGCACATAAAGACCATGCGGCTGATCTGCGACTTGCCCATAAACGGCATGATGCCCGCGGTAATGGGCACGGTGATGCCGGCCTTGTCGGCAAGCTCGCGAAAACGGTAGAAGCACTCGTTGTCAAAAAAGAGCTGCGTCACAAAGAAGCTCGCGCCGGCGTCCTGTTTTTGCTTGAGGTATTCGACCGAGAGGTTGAGATCCTCGCAGGCAATGTGGCCCTCGGGGTAGGCTGCGGCGCCCACGCAAAAGCCGGCATCGACGAGCTCCGGGATGAGGTCGCAGGCGTAGGCATAGTCCGAGGCGGGCTTGTCGTCCTCGGTCGCGCCAGCGGGAAGATCACCACGCAGGGCCAGGATGTTTTCAACGCCGGTGGTGCGATACTCGTCGATCTTGGCGGCGATATCGGCGTGCGAGCGGCCCACGCAGGTAAGGTGTGCCACCGAGGGTGTATCGAATTCGCTCGTAATCATATGCGCGATGGGGGCGGTGGTGGCACCGTTGCCCGAGCCGCCGGCCGAGCAGGTGACCGAGACAAAGCTCGGCGAAAGCTTGCACAGATTGCCAGCCACCTCGCGAGCCGTGTCGAGGGAAAGCTCGCCCTTGGGCGGGAACATCTCAAACGAAACGGGTGCGGTGCCCTGGGATGCTGCCTGCTTAAAAACCTCGTCGACGCGCATATCGTGCTCCTCTAGATACGTAATAGTGTGATGTCTTGTAAGGATTCTACTGCACCACTGTGCCACGGTGGAGTTTCACTCGCTATTTGGGGATACCAATCAAAGATGCCTTGCTATCGGCATTTCCTATAACAGAGCGGTCAATGTAGGATGGGGCTATATTGAATGGTATCTGATGCGAAATACCAGTTAATAGAGCCCCATCCTACATTGACCACCCTTAAACCATGGGGAGAGGTCTGCAATTTATGCAGTTGATTGACTGTTGAGGGTGGCAACGCCGCCTCGATAGGGTAACCTCATTGATTGGTTTCGCGACAGCAACATAACGGTAATGTCGCGGAAACACGGCGAGTCTAAGCTATGACTCGTTCGTTAGTAATCAACACCGCTTCTCACGCGGTGCCGATACGAAGGGAGTTCCGTATGGCCGATCTTACTGACCGCTTCGGGACCATGGTGTTCTCTGAGGAAGTCATGAAGGACTACCTCCCCAAGGACATTTGGAAGCGCCTTGCTGCAACCCTCGAGGACGGTGAGCCGCTCGACCTGGATGTGGCCAACGCCGTTGCCCACGCCATGAAGGTCTGGGCCATCTCCAAGGGCGCGACGCACTACGCGCACTGGTTCCAGCCGCTTTCGGGCATTACTTCCGAGAAGCACGACAGCTTCCTCGAGCCCAACCACGACGGCACCGCCATTACCAAGTTTACGGGCAAGAACCTCATCCAGGGCGAGCCGGACGCCTCCAGCTTCCCCAACGGCGGCTTGCGTGCCACCTTCGAGGCCCGTGGCTACACCGCTTGGGATCCCACCAGCCCCGCTTTTATCAAGGACGATGTCCTGTGCATCCCCACGGCCTTCTGCTCCTACACGGGCGAGGCCCTGGACAAGAAGACCCCGCTGCTGCGCTCTATGACCGCGCTCTCGCGTGAGTCTAAGCGCGTTTTGGCGCTGTTTGGTAAGACCCCCAAGAAGGTCGTTCCTTCCGTGGGCGATGAGCAGGAGTACTTCCTGATCAAGAAAGACGCTTACCGCAAGCGCAGGGACCTGGTCATCACCGGCCGCACCCTCTTTGGCGCTGCCCCCTGCAAGGGCCAGGAGCTCGAGGAGCACTACTTTGGCGCTATCCGCCCCACCGTCTCGGCCTATATGAAGGATCTGGATGATGAACTGTGGGCGCTTGGCATTCCCGCCAAGACCAAGCACAACGAGGTTGCTCCCTGCCAGCATGAGCTCGCACCGGTCTATGGCGAGGTCAACGAGGCCATCGACCAGAATCTGGTCATGATGGAGAAGATGAAGCTCATCGCCTCCCGCCACGACTTGGTCTGCCTGCTGCACGAGAAGCCCTTCGAGGGCATCAACGGTTCGGGCAAGCACAACAACTGGTCGCTTGGTACCGAGTCCGAGAACCTGCTCGATCCGGGCGACACCCCGCTCGACAACCTGCAGTTCATTGTCTTCCTCACCGCGGTGATCGAGGCCGTCGATAACTATCAGGAGCTCCTGCGTGCTTCCGTTGCCTCAGCCGGCAACGATCATCGTCTGGGCGCCAACGAGGCTCCTCCGGCGATTATGTCCATCTTCCTGGGCGACCAGCTTACCGAGGTCGTCGAGAAGATTATCGATGGCAAGGCTTCCGTCCATGCCACGCGCGGCGTGCTTGACCTGGGCGCCGATACCCTGCCCAAGCTGATGCAGGACAACACCGACCGCAACCGCACCTCCCCGTTCGCCTTTACCGGCAACAAGTTCGAGTTCCGTGCCTGCGGCTCCGAGCAGAACGTCTCCGACTCCAACCTGGTGCTCGATGCCGCCGTGGCCAAGTCGCTCAAGTCCTTCGCCGACGCACTCGAGGGTACGCCCGAGGATAAGTTCCAGGACGCCGCGCTCGAGTACTGCAAGAAGGTCCTGACCGACCACCAGCGCATCCTCTTCTCCGGCGATGGCTACTCCGACGAGTGGCCCATCGAGGCCGAAAAGCGCGGCCTTGCCAACAACAAGACCACGGCCGACGCCCTGCCCGCCTTTGTTTCCGATAAGGCTATCGCGCTCTTTGAGGAGACGGGCGTCCTGACCAAGGCCGAGGCCCAGTGCCGCTACGACTGCAAGCTCGAGAAGTACAACAAGCTCATGAACATCGAGGCTACCACGATGGTTCGCGAGGCGCGTCGTACCTATCGCCCGGTCATTACCGCCTATGCCACCAAGGTCGCGAAGGGCCTTGAGACTATTCGTGCCGCCGGTGCTGAGGCTGCCATGCAGTGCGAGCAGAACACGCTCAACAAGCTCTGCAACGGCATCACCGCCATCAACGATTCCATCAAGGCACTCGACGCCGTGCATCAGAAGGCCGAGGCTCTCGATGGCCAGGAGCAGGCCAATGTGTATGCACACGAGGTCGTTCCCGCTATGGACACGCTGCGCGCCGCCGTGGATGCCATGGAGGAGATCGTGGCCGCCGACTACTGGCCGGTCCCGACCTACGACGACATTCTGTTCTACGTGTAGGACTGGGACAGCATACCGTCACGGTTGAAAGCCGGGGTCCGCATCGCGCGGGCCCCGGTTTTTGTTTGCGAAGGACGCTTTGAAGCCCGTTTTGCCGCCGATATGCCGGGATCCGTACCCTGCCGGGTTCAAATCCCGGCATATCGGTAGCAAAAAGCCCGCTACCGAATTGGTAACGGGCTTCACATCTCAAATGGTGCCCCCAGCGGGATGTCCGCGTGCGGCTGACGCCGCTGTTAGCGCCGGAATAATTTAGCCAAATATAGTCGGCCGAGATTGACCAATCCCGGCCGACCCATTTTAGCCAACACGCCCGCATCTATGACTTTCCTATCGCATTCCTACATCCCCTC
>DBFPAR010000020.1:0-130078 GCA_048362915.1 Collinsella sp. | reverse complement strand
CTTCCATTCGTCACCTTCATTACTCCAACGACGAATTCTAGGCGGTGTCCCCTCCCTTTCAAGAAAGAGAAGAGGCGGGGCATGCCCCGCCTCTTACACCACATCTCTGCGCGCTACCCCTATACGCCTTCAAATTAATCAAAACGCCCGTTAACATGCTTCTGTGTGCCAACGTTAATGAACATATTTGCTGTTATGCCTATTATCTTGTAAGCTCGATATGAGACTACGCCAGCAACAGTACTCATATTTGCCATTTTTTGCCCACGGGGTATGCCGCAGAAAATCCAACTTGCTCCAGCGTGCCGTACGCCGACCCCCTTCCGGCGAGTGCCGACATTTTCCCAGATAAAACCGACCAAAATAAACCTGTCCCTTTTTGGTAGGTTTCGGGGTGACAAGGGGTTGCACTTTAGCGTGCGACAGCGGATAATGCCGAGCATTCGACAATACGCTTATTGCTCTTTCTATAGATTGAGGAGACCCCTATGGCCATGGAATTCAAACGCAGGCTGCCGATCCCCATGGAGATCCGCGAGGAAATGCCGCTTTCTGCCGAGCTTACCGCCAAAAAGCAGGCATTTGACGCCGAGGTCGCCAAAGTCTTTACCGGCGAGGACGCACGCAAGGTGCTTATCATCGGCCCGTGCTCTGCCGACCGCGAGGATTCGGTGCTTGAGTACATGAACCGACTGGCCAAGACCGCCGAGGAGGTCAAGGACAAGCTCATCATCATTCCGCGCGTCTACACCAACAAGCCGCGCACCAAGGGCACCGGCTACAAGGGCCTGCTGCACAACCCCAACCCCGAGGCTCCCGACGATCTGCTCGAGGGCGTCAAGGCCATCCGCCATATGCACCTGCGCGTTATTGAGGAAACGGGCTTCTTCACCGCCGACGAGATGCTCTATCCGTCCAACTACCAGTACCTCGTTGACCTGCTGAGCTATGTTGCCGTGGGCGCACGCTCGGTCGAGAACCAGGAGCATCGCTTGGTGTCGAGCGGCATTTCGGTACCCGTCGGCATGAAGAATCCCACTGCCGGCTCTACCACCGTTATGCTCAACTCCATTTACGCCGCGCAGGCGCACCAGAGCTTCATCTTCCGCAACTGGGAGGTCGAGTGCGACGGCAATCCGCTCGCACACGCCGTTATGCGTGGCTACATCGGTCTCGATGGGCGCACCTACCCCAACTACCACTACGAACACCTGGAACGCCTGGCCGAACGCTATACCGAGCATGCCGGCTATGCCAATCCGGCAGCGGTCATCGACTGCAACCACGACAACTCGGGCAAGCGTCCGCTGGAGCAGTATCGCATTTGCAAGGAGGTGCTCGACAGCTGCCGCCGCAACGAGTCCATCTCCAAGCTGGTCAAGGGCTTTATGATCGAGTCCTACCTGGAGGACGGCAACCAGCCGGTCGACGGCGGTGTCTTTGGCAAGTCGATCACCGATCCGTGCCTGGGCTGGGAAAAGACCGACTACCTCATCCACGAGATCGCGGAACGTATTTAGTTACGCGGTTTTACCAAACCGCGTAACGGCTCGACGCTGCAAACCCGCCAGAACGGCAATCTGCCTTTCAGCTTCGACGGCATGACCAGAAGGTCAATGCCGCCTCGCTTCAAGGCACCTTGCTCGCTCTGGCGGGTTTTCGCTGACGTTTTTCGACCTGCATCGTTGCCAGGGTTGGCACCAATGACTAATGCGGTAACAAGCTACGTCGGTCCGCTTGACCGGCTGGGTTTCTGAGGTGCGGCAGATTCCCGTGAAATAGGAGCGCCGCGTACTTTGGGTACGCAAGCGACAAATGAACGGGAAGGTGCCGCACCTCGGGAAGACAGACAGTTACGCCGAGGGTTCCTGCTGCGTAATGCAGTGGATATTTCCGCCACCGAAGACGACCTGCTCGGACTGAACGCCGACGCACTTGTAGACGCCCTCGCCCCAGACCTCGTCGTAGATCTTCTGGAGCGTGTCAACGGCAAGTTGATCGTTCTCGTCGCCGTACTGCGGGACGATAACGCCGTGGTTGGTGACCAGGTAGTTCATGTAGGAGGCGATCAGCGGCTCGTCGGCAACGCGCGGCTCGGCGTTCTCGTCGGCGTCGATGGTGTCGCAGGAAGCCTGGTCCATGAACAGCGGGTTCACAGGCATGCAGAGCTTGTAGACCTTCATCTTGCGGCCCTTGGCGTCAACGGCGTTGGAGAGGGTCTCGTAGACGGCGTGGCATTGCTCGTAGAACGGATACTCGGGATCGTCGGTCCAGATGCAGGCCATGACGCCCGGAGCGATGAACGTAGCGACATCATCGATGTGGCCGTTGGTCTCCTCGGGGTCGATGCCCTCCTTAACCCAGATGACCTTCTCGACACCCAGGTACTCCTTGAGGTGCTCGTCCATATAGGCGCGAAGTTCCTCGCTCCAGGGCTCAAACTTCCTCTTGAACTTGGGCCAGATGGACTCGGGATCCTCTTCCTCCTCCAGAACCGCAGAGCAGGTGCGGCCTGGGGAAAGCAGGCACTGGTCGGTCACGACCACAGTGCCTTCGCCGTCGACGGTAATGGAACCGCCCTCGAGGATCATGTCATCGGGACGATAACGACGGCAGCCGGAAAGCTCAGCTATCTTAAGGGCGATCTGCTCGTCCTTGTCCCACGGGAAATAGAGGCCGTCGACGAGGCCGCCGTAGGCGTTGAAGTGCCAGTGGTTGGCGCGCTTATCGCCCTTGCCATTGATAACAAAAGTGGCAGCGGTGTCGCGGAACCAAGCGTCGTCGGTGGTCATCTCGATAACGGTGACGTTCTCGTCTTCCTCAAAGGCGGCCTTGCAGTTGGCGTAGTCGGCCTGGTTGGCGCACATGGTGACCGGGGTGAACTCGGCGATGGCGCGAGCGATGGCGGCATACTGCTTCTGAGCCGGCTTGGCACCATGGGCCCAGGTATCGGTGCGATGGGGCCAGCCCATCCACACGCGATCCTGTGGGGCGAACTCAGCAGGCATAAAGAAGCCATCGGCCTTAGGGGTAGACTCGGACTCGGTGATCGTACGCATAAGATTTCCTCCAAATCGAACGATCGCTTGCTGCGGGCGGGTTACCCGCAGCCTAAAACCAAGAGATGGTAGGCGCCCGTTCCCCGGCAAAGGTCGGGGCGCCTGGCACCGGTTTTCACGGATGTCGCACCGGCAAGCGACGACGTAACCCGGTGCGCGGAGACAAAACGCACGAAGGATACGGAAGAGAGATTGGGGCGGGCGGTGGTTACCGGAGCAATAGCTCACACCCACCTCAGAGAAAGGTTAGCAAACCTGTTGCTTGGGCACGCCTCCGAAGAGGCTAGAGTATCCCGAGTCGGGAGCGACAAGCCCGACGAAGCGTACGTTGGTACGCGAGGAAGGTTGGAGCCCCGAATCTGGGTGCTCTAGTCCTCCTCGGACTCCTCAGCGAGGCGCTGAGCAGCCAGCTCGGGAGTGAGACCCTTGTACTCGGTCTCGCGGCCCTTAGCACTGACGACGCGGACAACCTCGCCAATAAGCAAGAGCACGATGAAGATGACGATCATCGGGACCTTATCGCCAATCTCATCGACAGAGAACGGAATCAACGTTGCAACGATAGCCAGAATCAGCTCGATGCAGGGAATAGCCAGCATGACCTTCATCATGGCGCCCTTAAACGGGAACGTAAAGATACGCTCACGGTTGGGGTCGTTCTTACGAAGGTTGAGGAATGCCGGGAACATCGGGATGTAGGTCAGCAGCAGGAAGACAACGGAGGTACCGAAGAGCATCCAGAAGACACCGTTGGAGATGGCGTCGATGGGAACCAGCTGCAGGCACAGCACCAGGGAGGCAACGATGGCGTTGACCAGGTTGGCGCCGTTGGGCATGTCGTCATCCGAGATCATCGAGGCGAAGACCTTGGGCATGTTGCCATGTTCGGCAGCATAGCGAGCAACGGAGTTGACGCCGAAGGACCAGGCAGCCATGTTGGCGAACAGCGTAATCAGGAAGGCGATGCAGATGACCTTAAAGATCATGGAATCGCCCACAATAGTCTGGACAGCATAAATCATGCCGTAGTCGGGATCGATGGAATCGGCCGGCACAGCAGCGCCGATGCCAAAGCCAGCGAAGAGGTAGATCACGGCGATGGACAGGCCGCCGACGATGATAGCCTTGGGGATATCGCGAGCGGGATCGGCCATATCGTCGGTCATGGTGCAGATGACCTCGAAGCCCATGAAGTTAAAGATGATGATCGACAGGTAGCCGAGCGCGTTGGTGTTGGTGAGCTCGGGCAAGAAGGTGACAGCGGACATATCGTTCGCGAAACCGTTCTCCATGGCGTACCAAATGCCCAAAGCGCCGACGATAACGGCAACGGCGACCTTGATGATGGCGCCGCCGTTCAGGACCCACTCGGAGTCGGCGGCCTTTGAGCGACCCATAAGATAGACAATCCACACAAAGGCAAGGTCGATACCAATCTTGGCAATCAGATTGAACTCGACGCCAAAGACCATGCCCAAAATGTCCGGGAACATAGTAGCCAGCGAGGCAATCCACAGCGGGTAGTTAACCCAGTAGTAGTACGAAATGCGGGCGCCCCACTTGTCGCCCAGGCCATCGCGTACCCAGTCGTAAATGCCACCCTCACCGTCATAGGTAGTGCCGAGCTCGGCAACGACCATGCCATAAGGGAGCAGGAAGGTCAGAATCAGGAAGATCCACCAGAAGAACTGCTGGTTACCAATGGCAGCAGCAGGTGCGGCGGCCTCGCAAACGAAGACGACGCAGATGATGGTCGAGATGACCGTCAAGAAGGAAAGCTTTTTCTTTCCGTCGCTCATGATGAGCTCCTTCGCTCAGTCTTGGACAAATCGAGGCCCTTAAGATATTAAGGCAATTGCCGGGCCTCGGTGAGCGGGCGACAGGAGACGAGCATCCGCCGCCCGCAAACGCGCTTCTACGATGAAGTTACGCGGTTTTACCAAACCGCGTAACGGCTCGACGCTGCAAGCGCCCCTAGGCGGCAATCTGACGTTCAATCGTCGGTCGCGTACCGAAGTACGCTTCCCTCCTCTTTCACGTCACCTTGTTCGCCTAGGGGCGCTTTCGCTGACCTATGCTCAACTTACGATAATTCCGAGCTGAACGAGTTATTCGCTATAACGGGTGGCGATGGCAGCTTGTACCATGCCGGCGCTCATGAGGTAGGTCACCAGGAAGTAGCCACCGTATGCTGCCAGGAAGATTGCACAGGTGAGGCCCACGGTGCCGCCGATGCTCATATCTCCGAATATGCTCACCAGCTCGATAATCACCTTGAGCGCCACAAAGGAGTGCGCCAGGCCCACTGCCAGCGGGAACAAGAAGAATACCGCTTGCTGCGCCATCACCGAATGGCGAATCTGGCGGTCGTCACAGCCGATCTGCGCCAGCACACGATAGCTGCGGCTGCCGTCGGCCACATTGGAGAGCTGCTGGATCGACAGTATCGCCGCGCACGCAACGACCAGTACAAAGCCAATGTAGATGGCCAGATAGCTAATCATGCCGTTCATTTGCGCTGCTTGCGTGTACATCTCGGAGCGTGTGATGAAGATTCCCCATGACCCCGGCTCCTTGCCGTCAACGAGCAGATTGTCGAGCAAAGTGTATTTAATGCTCTCGTCTGCCTCGGTCGTATCCATCCCCTGTTTGTAATTAACGAGCAGGCTACTGGAATACGGCTGCAGATTAAGTTGGGACAACAGCTCGTCGGCAACGACGACGGTACCCGGATTACTGCCCATCGCCGAGTTGGCGATGGCCGCCGTGTCCTTGTCCGACTTATCGGTTGCGGGCTTGAGCTCATGCCCGCCCAAGGTGAGGGTATGGCCGCCGGCCATGTACTTGGTGTACAGGTCGCCCAGCTCACCGCCCATATCACACGTAAGCAGGTACTGGTCGCGGCCAATGCTCACCGGCTCCTCGCCCATCATCTGGCGCAGTTTGTTGTACTGGCTCGCCGGCGTCACAAACAGACCCATCGTATCGGCATTGCTACCCCCGAGCGCCTTGGGGAGCTTTTCGCCCATGGTCTTGCACATCTCACCCGCAGACACCGAAGGATTCGAACCGCCAAACGGGTAACTCAGATACGAATCGATCTGAACATGCTCACCGGCAACATCGGCGATATTGACCTTCTTGCCGGTCTCGTCGTTGTTGTCCGCCGACTTGCCCTTGCCGTGCCATGCGGAGTACAAATCGACCGTACTATCGGCCAGCACCATTCGATCGGCCTCAGACGGATTGACGTACTCTTTGTAGAAGTCGAGCGTATCGGGCGTGTAATAGACATACGTCTGAGACACATCAACAGGGTTATAGCGCTCCAGGTTTTCGTTCATCACGTTGGCAATCGACATACCGCACGTCACCGAGGTGATGGCCAAAAACAGGAGCATCGCAATGACGCCCATCGAAAAGCACACCGTGTTGACCTTGGCCGCAAGCTGGCGCACGGTAAACATGTTGAGGCCGCGCCAATACACGCCGCGCAGGCTCTGCAGCAGCTTGATGAGCATGCCCGAGAGCCCCCAGAACAGGGCAAAGGTGCCCACGGTAACCATAGCGGTCGTAATACCAAACTGGTTCATGGCCTCTTGCAGCTTGCTGTCCGTCGCGGTTAGCGGGAACCCATCACGTAACAGACGGTAATAGGCCACGCCCACAAGCGCCACGCCCACGACAAAGATGGCAATCGCAATCCAGGGGTTGCGTGTCTTGATGCTCTCGTTGCGACGCTCGGCACCCATAAGCTCGATGAGTTTGGTACGACGCACGGCGCGAAGGTTCAGCAGTAGCGTGAGCACAAACATTACGAGCATGCAAGCAAGGGTCAGGTTGAACGCATGCACCGAGAAAAAGAAGTGGAAATTGGCGATCTGTGTCTTAAAGAGCGAGGCCGTAAAGAACGTCATGAGCTGGGAGAGTCCCACACCCAGCACAATGCCGGCGACAAAGGCCGCGACCGAAACGATCACCGTCTCGAGCGCCATGATCGTGGCGACGCGCCCGCGCCCCATGCCGAGCACCTGGTACAGGCCAAACTCCTTCTTGCGGCGTTTCATGATGAAGTTGTTGGCGTACACCATCAAAAAGGCCATGACACCGGCCAAAAAGTACGTCAGGTCGCCGAGCATGCTGCCCATAACCTGTGCCAAGCCCTCTTCATCGATGCCGGCGATATCGACCTGCATCGAGATGGTGTTAAAGGCATAGAAGACCGTGACGCCCAGGGTGAGCGTCAAAAGGTAGACGAGGTAATCGCGGCCGGCGCGGCGGACGTTGCCCCAAGCGAGTTTACAGAGCATCGGAGCCCTCACCGCCCATCATGGCAACGACCTCCATAATGCGGTCGAAGAACTCTCGGCGGTCGGTATCGCCGCGGCGCAGCTCGGTGAAGATCTTGCCGTCGCGGATAAACAGCACACGGCTCGTGTAGCTGGCGGCAAAGCTGTCGTGCGTGACCATGAGCACGGTGGCGCGCAGGCGGCGGTTGAGGGCCTCTAGGCTCTCGAGCAGCAGGCGGGCGCTTTTGGAGTCGAGGGCGCCGGTAGGCTCGTCGGCCATGATCATGGTGGGGTCGGTGACGAGCGCGCGAGCCGCGGCAACGCGCTGCTGCTGGCCGCCGGACATCTGGTAGGGATACTTGTCGAGCACCTGACTGATGGACAGGCGCGCTGCCACATCCTGCACGCGGGTCGAGATCTCTGCCGAGTTTGTGCGGGCGATGGTGAGCGGCAGGGCGATGTTCTCGCGTGCCGTGAGCGTATCGAGCAGGTTGGAGTCCTGGAAGATAAAGCCGAGCTCCTCGCGGCGGAACTGCGAAAGCTTAGCCTGCTTCATGCGTGTTACGTCCTGCCCGTTGATGTGGATCGTGCCACTTGTAGCGCTATCGATGGTCGACACGCAGTTGAGCAACGTCGACTTGCCCGAGCCCGAAGCGCCCATGATGCCCACGAATTCCCCGCGGTTGACGGTAAAGCTGACGTCGTTGAGCGCGCGGGTCACGTTGCCCAGCGCCCCATACACCTTTTCGAGATGCGCGACCTCCAGTACCGGGGTCGCTGCTTGCGTGGTTTGCATACCGAGTCCTTTCTTGCGATTAGTCTACGGCATCTATAGTCGCAAGAAGACGAGTCGGCTACCATCGATATGGCTTACGCTTGCCTTACCGTTGTGTAAGGTACGGGTAGCTACCCTGCCACGTGTTGATATTGAGAGAGGACTCCTGTTGAAGACTGTTCATGTTGCCGCTGGGATCATTCGCAAGGAAGGATCTGACGAGCTGCTTGCCGTGCAGCGCGGCTATGGCGACATGCTGGGACTTTGGGAGTTCCCCGGTGGCAAGCTCATGCGCGGCGAGACGCCCGAGGACGCCGTACGCCGCGAGCTCATGGAAGAGCTGCAGGTAAAAGTCACCAACCTGCGCGATTTCTATACCGTTGAGTATGACTACCCCGATTTCCATCTCTCCATGGAGTGCTACTACTGCTCGCTCGCCGATGAATCCGATGAACCCCAGAAGCACGACCGACAGCTCGATATCCGCTGGATTCCGCGCGCCTCGCTTGCCACGGTGGAATGGATGCCCGCCGACAAGGGGCTTATCGATGCCCTGATTGAGCTGAAGGAAGACCGGCTTGAGGCAAGCACCAGCGGCGACGGCGACCCCGCCTCGGCCGACGAGCTCGCCGCAAAACCCAAGCGCGCACCTAAGCGCCGTAGCAAAAAACGCCCCAAACCAGGTCTGCTCGACGGCATCGATACCTCGGACCTTTCCGCCGACGAACGCGAACTGGTCCGCCGTCGCGCCGCCATCAAAAAGTCCATGAAGGGCAACAAGCGCGCCAACACCAAGCCCGAGCTGCTCGTTCGCCAGCGTCTGCGCGCCGCTGGCCTTACGGGCTATCGCCTAGAATGGAAAGTCCCCGGCAAGCCCGACATCGCCTTCCCCGGACGCAAGATCGCCATCTTCGTCAACGGCTGCTTTTGGCACCGTTGCCCCAAATGCAATCCAAGCCAGCCCAAGCGCAATGTCGATTTTTGGGAAGCAAAGTTCCGTCGCAACGTCGAGCGCGACCGCGCCGCTGTGGCAGCGCTCACTCAAATGGGCTGGACGCCCATAACCATCTGGGAATGCGAACTCAAAAAGGACCGCATCGACGCGACCATGGAGAAGGTCATTGAGCGGGTGCGTGCCGCGACACCGCAACGCTAAAACGAGCCAATCACACGTTCCGCACGCCCGCGCCACGTCCGCGCCACAAACCTTAGAAAGCCCTTAAGCTCAAAACCTTACAAGAGTGTTACTCAGTACCTCTGACCTGCGGTTTCATCGTAATTGCAAACCTCATTAAGCCTTTCTTTAGCGCTTCTTTGCAACGACCGCGGCATAATACTGCCAACGCACGGGACCTAGCAGCACACCCCGTGCGCAACCTTTTGGTGGACATCGAGGAGGCCGCATAAGCATGCATTCTTCCAATGACGCAGCACAGCAGCCATCCCTAAAACATGCAAACCTTTTCTCCTTCCCCCCGACACAGAGAAACGGCCTCCTCGACTCCCCCACCACAAAAACCAACCGGTCAACCAATCAGAGCCTCAACTTGCGAGCATCGTTCGAAAAGCTCCAAGCATCCCTCGACAAGGCGCTCCCCGAACAGGCAAGAGCAATCTAAGCCCATCACGCTTTATACTGATGCCATGCGAAACATGGATCACATAGAATTGCACCGCGGAGGACGCGAGGAAGCGTTTCCCGAGACCGCCGAAGACTGGCCCTATATTGCCGAACGCGCAGAATTCGCTCGCTATCCGGGCAATTCCGTCCCTTGGCACTGGCATTCCGAAGTCGAGCTTTTCTACATGGAGCAGGGAGCAATTGACTATCGCACGCGTGCGGCTCATGAGCACATGCGCTTTGAGGAAGGGTCCGCCGGCTTTATCAACGGCGGTGTTTTGCATAGCACGCTGCAATCGCCCAATTCGGCGCCAGCCATTCAAATGCTGCATATCTTTCAGCCGTCGATGCTCGGCGATCCCGCGGGACGTCTCCAAAAGCGCTACATCAATCCATTACTTCAATGTCGAGGCGTCGATGTGCTCAAATGGTCGCCCACCAACCCCGACGATATGCCCTTTATCGATTTGCTGAAGAGCTCCTTTAGCCACGACCTTCAACGGCCGCAGAACGAGATGGCGCTTCGAAATAACTTGTCAGAGCTCTGGATTCAGATTTACGCCAAGGCCGAACCGCTCTTTTCCTCCGACGACGCCTCTTGGATGACCGGCCGCGACGTACAGTTCAAGGGAATCCTGGACTTTATCCGCGCAAACTATGCAGCCGCTATAGATGTGCCCCAGATGGCATCTGCAGCCGGCGTAAGCGAAAGAGAGTGTTACCGCATTATCGAAACTTGTGCAGGAACGACCCCGGCGGCATATCTACGCGCATACCGCGTAAACCGTGCTTGCGAACTTTTGGCACACACCACGCGAACGGTCCAGACAGTCGCGCGCCAATGCGGCTTTGCGACAGCAAGCCATCTTGGCCAGGTATTTAAAGAACAAATGGGGTGCACTCCTTCGAGCTATCGAGCAGCGAGGCAGAATCTCGATAGCACCAGGCAGAAATCCCGCTAGCCTTTCTTCTGTCACCGCATCAAACTTGCAGGCAAACAACAGAGAGGAGCAACCATATGAAGCACTTTGACCATATCGTATTTGACGTTGATGGGACATTGGCAGATACAGAAGAAAGCGTTCTATCATCGCTTGTCCAGATTGTCCAAGAAGAGACCGGCAAAACGCTCCCCCGACACGAGCTTGAATTTGCCCTCGGCATACCCGGCAAGGATGCCCTTGAGAAACTTGGAATCTACTCGCAGGCAACGTTGAATCGCTGGTGCCAAGTTGCCGCCAGCTTTAAAAGCACCATCAGCGTGTTTCCAGGCTTGCACGAAGTTATCGCAACACTCTCCGACAACGGCTGCAAACTTGGCATCGTCTCCTCACGTGCGCGCGACGAATACACAGACGAAATTGCACCCCTTGGCTTCGATAAGTTTTTTGAACACATCATCCTTGTCGAAGACACAACCGAACACAAACCCGCTCCCGCGCCCATGCTCGAATATCTACGGCGCACGGGCGCAAACCCCAACAGCGTCATCTACGTTGGAGACACCGTCTACGACGAACAATGCGCAACATCAGCAGGGGTCAATTTTGCCAGAGCGGCATGGGGATCGCACCAAGACATCCCAAACGCCACCTACAACCTCAAAACCCCCAACGACCTACTAACCCTAACAACCAAGTAACCCCCGCGCCCCACCCTTTCAGCCCCAACACCACAAGGGCGATTGAGCAGGACGGTTTGGGCGGGTCCCCGTACTTAGTTTCCAAAATCATTCCACAGCGCGAAGGCTTCTTATTATTTTCAGACCTAACGCCACAAGGGCGACGACCTCGAGAAGGTCAACTTGGGAGGGACGAGGGCTTAGTTCCCCAATCTTTCCGCAGGGGGCAAAAAGCCTCGCCGCACGAAGTGCGCAGCGAGGCTTTTTGCATGCCCGAGGACGATTGGGGAACTAAGCCCTCATCCCTCCCCGGGATATGTAGCGAGTCGGAGTACCCTTGCTGTTACTCTGCTTTGCCCACAGAGTTGAGGTTGGTCATGCGGATCTTAACCAGCTCGGTGATCTCACGCATACCCTCCTTGGCCGGCTTCTTGGGATCGAAGCAGGCAGGGTTCTCGGCCATGTAGGCCATGAAGCCCTTGGTGTAGGCCTGACGTAGCTCGGTGGCGTAGTTGACCTTGCAGATGCCGTTCTTCACGGCCTCGGCAACCTGCTCGTCGGGCACACCAGAGGTGCCGTGCAGGACCAGCGGCACGTCGACGGCGTCGCGGATGGCCTTGACCACGGACTGCTCGATGTGCGGATCGCTCGTGTACACGCCGTGGCTGGTGCCAACGCCAATAGCGAGGGAGGTGCAGCCGGTGCGCTCGACGAACTCCTTGGCCTCAGCAGGATCGGTGTAGGGGCTCTCGCCCTCAACCGCGGGGCCGTCGTCCTCCTTGCCGCCAACCTTGCCGAGCTCGGCCTCGACGGGCACGCCCATGGCGCGGCCGGCGTCGGCGACGGACTTGGTCAGGGCGATGTTGTCCTCGAAGGACTCGTGCGAACCGTCGATCATGACGGAGGTGTAGCCAGTGCGGAAGGCCTGCATGCAGCGGTCATAGCCATCGCCGTGGTCGAGGTGCAGGGCGACGGGCACGGAAGCGCGCTCGGCGGCAGCCTTGACCATGCCGTAGAAGTAGTCCAGACCAGCGGTCTTGATGGTGCCCGGGGTGGTCTGCATGATGACGGGGGACTTGGTCTCCTCGGCAGCGGCCAGAACGGCCATAACAAACTCGAGGTTCTCGACGTTGAAAGCGCCGACGGCGTAGTGGCCGGCCTGAGCGTCCTTGAGCATCTTTTCGGTGGTAACAAGTGCCATGAGCGTTTGCTCCTCTCCCTCGCCCGCATCTGGACATCGGGCGTAGTTGTTCGCAAGGCGTTTTACCTTGCGTTTTGCTGCGCTCATTGTATGAAATTCAGCAGCTTTGCACGTGCGAGATATTGAGCCCATGCAGGTCAATACAGTCATTTTTGAAAAGCAAACGGAAGGAATTTGAGCCGAGTGGCATGTTCGATATTGAATTTTGAGTGTTCAGCGTCTTTCTTTTATAGAAAAGATAAGTAATCGAAAGGTCTTTTCTTACTCAAAAAGAAAATGAACGAAAATAGAGTCAACACAATTCCTGCAAATTTAGCCGAGGATGGAGCAAGCATGGCCCAAGCCACCAACCGTGCTTTTGCCGACGAACGCCGTACCGCCATTATGGAAATGCTCGAGCATAATGCCTCGGTGCAGGTAGCAGAAATCGCCCAGACCTTTGGCGTGTCCTCCGTCACCGCCCGCGCCGACCTGGACGCGCTCGCCGAAGCAGGCAAGCTGCGCCGCACGCATGGCGGTGCCGTATCGCTCCACAAACGCCTGACCGTTTCCACGCAGGATCGCCGCATCAATGTCAACGTCGCCGCCAAGCAGGCCATCGCGCAAAGCGCCATCGAGCTCGTCAATGACGGCGACACGTTGCTCGTCGACTCGGGCACCACGGCGCTCGAGTTCGTCCGGCTCCTCGATCAACGCGACGGTATCACCGTCATCACAGCAGACATTACCATTGCTGATTACATCGACGAGAGCATGCCCTCAGTCGATGTCGTCATGCTGGGCGGGGCGTTGCGCAAAGGCCATCGTTATTTGTACGGACCGCTTACTATGCAAGCGCTCCAAATGGTCCATGCCGATCTTGCCGTCATGTGCCCTGGCGCTTTTGTCCCCAGCTGCGGCTTTACGACCGACTTTCCGCAGATGGCCGAGACCAAAGCGGCTATGGTCGGTGCCGCCCGTCAAAGCGTCGCCCTCATGGACGCCAGCAAGGTTAACGGACGCGGCATGTACCGTTTTGCCGAGCTTGCCGACGTTGACACCATCGTGATGGACCGCGACCCCGATCACACCGTCGCCACCTCAATCACCGAGGCCACTGACAGCTCACGTCCAGCCCTCGTCATCGCCGGCGCTTAAACAAAAACCACCACAAAGGGGACAGTCACCTTTGTGGTGGTTTGAGCGACACGGCGGTTCGCTCCGCCAGTTTGTCTCAATCTGTAACAACTAGGCCCTTAAAAGCCGGCTAACTGTTACAGATAGAGATAATCCCGCTCGACCCCCGCCCTTAATCTAAACCTGTAACACTTAGAGACGATTTAGACGCCCAGATGTTACAGATTGAGACAATCGGATCCCGAAATGGAAAAACCACCACAAAGGTGCCTGTCCCCTTTGTGGTGGTTTTGACGGTAGAAGCGAGCCGTTGTTACTTGGACAGCTCGTCGGCGAGGGCTTCGATCTGGGCGCGCGATGCGTCGTTGAGCGAACCTAGGACGGTCACCTTGTTCTGCGTCAGGGTGATGTCCTTCATACCCTCGAGCTCCTTGGTCATAACCTTGGCGGCAGCGGGCGCCCAGGAACCGGACTCGACAAGCGCCACGGTACGGTTCTGGTAGGCATGCTCGGCGAGCGTGTGGATAAAGGTGCTCATGCACGGGAAGATCTCGCCCTGATAGGTGATGGAGGCGAGCACCAGACGGTCGTAGCGGAACGCATCCTCAACGGCCTCGGCCATGTCGTCGCGAGCCAAGTCAAAGACGGAGACCTTCTGGCCGCGAGCCTCAAGCGCTGCGGCGAGCTCCTCGACGGCAGCCTTCAGATGGCCGTACACGCTCGCATAGGCAATCGTGATGCCCTTGTCCTCGGGCTGGTAGCTCGACCAGGTGTTATAGGTGTCGAGGTAATAGCCCAGGTTCTCGGTCAGTACGGGGCCGTGGAGCGGACAGATGATCTGGATATCCAGATCGGCGGCCTTCTTGAGGACGGCCTGCACGAACTTGCCGAACTTACCGACGATGCCAAAGTAGTAGCGGCGAGCCTCACAAGCCCACCCTTCCGGATCCTCGATGTCGTTGGCGCCAAACTTGCCAAAGCCGTCGGCACTAAAGAGCACCTTGTCGGTGGACTCGTAGGAGAAGATCACCTCGGGCCAGTGAACGTTGGGGGCGCCGATAAAGGTCAGGCTGTGGCCGCCCAGGTCGAGCACATCGCCCTCTTTGACGACCATCTTGCGCTCGGGGTAGTCGGTGCCAAAGTAGTTGACCATCATGCGGAAGGCGCCCATGCTAGCCACAATCTGGGCCTGGGGATAGCGCTCCATAAAGGCGGCGATACCAGCGGAGTGATCGGGCTCCATGTGATGGACGACCAGGTAATCGGGCGTACGACCATCGAGCACGGCCTCGAGGTTGCCGAGCCACTCGTCGACAAAGTCAGCGTCAACCGAATCGGCGACGGCGATCTTGTCGCCCAAGATAACGTAGCTGTTGTATGCCATACCGTTCTCGGACACGTCGTACTGGCCCTCGAACAGGTCAATGTCGTGATCGTCGACGCCAATGTAGCGGATATCCTTGGTGATCTCCATCAGGCAAAGCCTCCTAGATAGACAAAAGAGCCCGTCTATCATAGCACTCGGCTACATCCCAACAGCTATCTACCGACATCCTTACCGATTGTTATTGATGTTCAACATATCACCGTTGACCTGCGAAAACTATGTGCGCGGTGCCGCCGTACTATGTCGAACGATGAGCTGGCCGGGAATACGGATGGCAACGGTTTTGCCCGCCGTACCCGCCTCGGGAACCGCATGCTCAAACACCTCGCGTCCGCGCTGATGTAGATCGAATCGCACGGTCGTGAGCTCGTTGTGTGCCACAAAATCATCGAGCGAATCGTCGACGCCCACCACGCTCACGTCCTCGGGCACGCGCAGGCCGCTATCACGCAGCGCGGCAATCGCGCCATTTGCCATCTGATCGTTTGCCGCATAGATCGCCGTCATGGTGTGATCGTGCTCGGCCAGGTACCTGCCGGCCTCGTAGCCGCTGTTGGCAGACCAGTCGCCCTCGAGCGGCTCTGCCGGCTCGATGTGTTTACGCTCGAGCGCATCCTGCCAACCGGCGCGACGAAATTGCTCGTCGACTGAGAACGACGGGCCGCCGATATAGCGAATCTGCTCGTGCCCCAGCTCAAACAGGTGATCCATAAGCAATAGCGAGCAGCCGTAATGGTCGGAATCGACCGTGGTCACCCGGGGGTGCGCGTACATGGTGACGATAACCGTGCCAATGCCCGGCAGTGGATCAAACGTCTCAAAATCGGGCGCCATGCGGCTCATGCCGATGATGATGCCGTCCACCGGCAATGCGGCCATACGTCGCGTGGCCTCGGCAAGCGAAAACTCCTCGGTCTTGGACATCTCGACCAGCGTGATAGCGCAATTATGCTCGCGAGCAGCGCTGGCGATGCCGTCGATCATTGAGAGGTTGCCAAACTTGGTGACATCGTTGATGCATAGGCCGACCGAATGGTAACGGCCGTCGCGCAGCGAGCGACCGGCATAACTCGGGCGAAAGCCGAGCTCTTGCATAGCGGCCTGCACGCGCTGGCGCGTCTGCTCGTTAACGTTGGGCAAGCCGTTGGCGACGCGCGAAACCGTCTGCTGCGAAACGCCAGCAGCGCGGGCGACGTCGGCCATGGAGACCGGACGCGTACCTGTATCGTTGGACGGGCGCCTTGCCACAGGATCACCTTCACCCTTGCGAGATTTGAATAGCGTGCATGCCGGCCCGGGCAGAAATACACCCCGCGCCGAGACCCGCTATCGTCGGACGCATGTTAACGTACTCTACTTTTTCAATCCGCAACTCTTCTGCTCTATAAGTCCATACGGCAGTACCGTTCACGGCTGTATTTCTACCGATTACCAGATTCTCAAAAAGTAACAAGCGATGTGTTATGAGTACGTTAACATAGCCCGTAACGTGCGGTATCGTGAACACTTGGTTCATGCCGCTTTAAGTTGTTAACGTACTCATAACGACGCAAAACCCACCCGGGCGCGCCAAGGAAAGGACTCCCATGACCACCCCCGACGAAAAGACATTCGCCACGCTCACCAAGCTGTTCGAGGAGGAGTTTGGCCCCATCGGCGACCGCCAGGTGCTCTACGTGCACGCGCCCGGCCGCTCCGAGATCAGCGGCAACCACACTGACCACGAGGGCGGCCACGTCATCGCCGGCTCGCTCGATGTCGCCGTCGACGGCATCGCCGTGGCAACCGATTCCAACAAGGTTCGCGTAGCCGACGAGGGCTATCCCACGTTTGAAATCGCGCTCGACACGCTAGACGTTCAGGAGTCCGAGAAGGGCACGTCCGCGAGCCTCGTCCGCGGCATGGCCCACGAAATCGCTGCTCTGGGCGTTGAGCCCCAGGGCTTCGACTTTGCCTTCACCTGCTCCGTCCCCTCGGGCGGCGGTCTTTCGAGCTCCGCTGCTGTCGAGGCGGCATACGGTCGCGCCATGGAGACGCTCTGGGACGCACCCGCCATCGAGCCCGTCGCGCTCGCCCAGATGAGCCAGCGCACCGAGAACAACTATTACGGCAAGCCCTGCGGTCTGATGGACCAGGCCGCCGTTTGCTTGGGCGGCCTCGCCTACATGGACTTTGAGGATCAGGCTCAGCCTAAAACCCAGAAGCTCGAGCTCAACTTTGAGGATCACGGTTATGCGCTCGTGCTCGTTAAGGTCGGTGCCGACCACGTGGCCGCCACCGACGACTACGCCGCCGTTCCGCGCGAGATGCAGGACGTCGCTGCCGAGTTTGGCAAGGCACGCCTGTGCGAGGTAAACGTGGCGGACTTTGACGCCAAGCTCCCCGAGCTGCGCGCCAAGCTGGGCGACCGCGCCTGCCTGCGCGCCGTTCACTACTGGTACGAAAACGGCCTGGTCGATAAGCGCTGGGCTGCCCTGAACGCCGGCGACATCGATCAGTTCCTGGTCCTGACGCGCGAGTCCGGCGCCAGCTCTGCCATGTACCTACAGAATGTCGTTGCCAAGCTGGGCTCCGAGCAGCCCTCGATGTACGCCCTGGCACTGGCCGAGCACGTGCTCGACGGCCGTGGCGCCGTCCGTATCCACGGTGGCGGCTTTGGTGGCACCATCCAGGCCTTCGTGCCGCTCGACCTGGTCGACACCTTTATCACCAAGATGAACGGCTGGCTGGGCGAGGGCTCTGCCCGCCACTACGCAATTTCTGACAAGGGGGCTTACGCGGCATGGCTGTAATGACTGACGTGCGCGAGGCCGCGCAGAACCTGATCGAGTACGCTATCCACCGATCGATGATCGGCCAGGACGATCGCATCTGGGCGTATAACACCATTTTGGAGTGCATCGGCGCCACGGGCCCCGCGCTCGACATGACCTGGGCGCTGCAGAACGAGAAGCTCTCGCTCTTGCACCCCGATACCCTGCACGACTTTGACCTGGAGGGCACGCTTGCCTCGCTTTCCGAGGCTGCCGTTGCCAACGGCGCCGCCGAGGACACGACGTCGGGCCGCGACCGCATCGCCATGCGCATCATGGGCGCGCTCATGCCAAGGCCTTCGGTTGTAAACGAGGAGTTCAACGGACGCATGGGCGTCAACGAGCCCCGCGCCGCGACCGACTGGTTCTACGGCCTGTGCTGCGACGCCGGCTACGTGCGCCGTGCCGCCATCGCGCGCAACATCAAATGGAGCACCCCCACCAACTGGGGCGACCTGGAGATCACCATCAACCTGTCAAAGCCCGAAAAGGACCCGCGCGATATTGCCGCGGCCGGCGCCGCCAAAAACACGGGCGAGAAGTATCCCGCCTGCCAGCTCTGCATCGAAAACGAGGGCTATCCCGGACGCTCCGCTGCAGCCGACGGCGGCGCCCATCCCGCCCGCCAGAATCTGCGCGTTATCCCTATTAAGCTCGACGGCGAGCGCTGGGGCTTCCAATACAGCCCGTACGCGTACTTTAACGAGCACTGCATTGCCATGAGCTCCGAGCATCGTCCGATGCACGTCGACCGCAAGGGTCTGACCTGCCTGCTCGATTTTGTGGACCTGTTCCCGCACTACTTCATCGGTTCCAACGCCGACCTGCCTATCGTGGGCGGCTCAATCTTGTCGCACGACCACTTCCAGGGCGGCGCACACGAGTTCCCCATGATGCACGCCGCTGAGGTCTCGCAGTTTAGCGTGCCCGGCTTTGACCAGGTCAGCGGTACCGTGTTGCAGTGGCCGCTCTCGGTGCTGCGACTGCGCTCGCACGACCGCGGCGCACTGCTCGACGCCGCCGAGAAGATTATCCTCGCCTGGCGCGAGTGGACCGATGAGTCGGTGGGCGTCATCGCGCATACAGCCGACGGCGCAGCGCACAACACTGTGACGCCCGTCATCCGCCGCGTCGACTTCCGCGGCAATGCCGGTGGCGAGATTTACGAGGCCTACCTGGCGCTTCGCTGCAATATCACGACCGACGAGCATCCGCTGGGCGTTTTCCACCCGCATGCCGAGTATCACCACATTAAGAAGGAGAACATCGGCCTGATCGAGGTCATGGGCCTGGCTATTTTGCCGCCGCGCTTGGTTCCTGAGCTCGGTGCTGTCCGCGAGCACCTGCTGGCGGCCAAAGCCGATGTCAGCTACGACCTTGCCGGCGCGCTCGAGAGCGATGATCTTTGCCGCAGCCATGCCGCGTGGGCCGAGGATGTCTATGCCCGCCGTGCCGACGAGCTTACGGCGGATAACGCCATCGATATCCTGCACGAGGAGGTCGGCGTGGTGTTCGGCCACGTGCTCGACAACGCCGGCGTCTTTAAGTGGGACGAAGCCGGCCGCGCCGCCCAGCAGCGCTTTATCGACTCGCTGTAATGATCCCTTGGGGACGGAGGAAAACGGATCATTTCGTCTTCAAGACAACGGCGCCCGCCGGCAACATCGCCGGCGGGCGCCGTTTTTTGAGTGTAGTCATTGGGGATGTTCTTAAACGACTGGTCATTAAAGAACGTCCCCGACGACTAATGACTCGAGCGTGGAAAATCTCCCACTTTGAGCTCGTATGGGCACCAAAAGCGGGAGATTATCCACGCTCATTCTATTAGGAGTCGCAACCGCTACAACTCTACGACCTCAACGCCGTTGTAAATCTCGTCCCAGCGGTCCATGACCAGGTGGCCGGTCTTGGGATCCATGGCGTTGAGCTTGCCGCAGGTATTGGCGGTCTTGAGCACCGTGACGTCATCGGCACCAGCAGCAATGGCATGCGCAAAGCCGGCGATGGTCGAGTCGCCGGAACCCGTCGCGTTCACAGCCGCAATCGCGGGCGTCTTGGCGCGGAACGCGCGACCCTCATGGAAGCCCACCGAACCGGCAGCGCCCATCGAAACGACGACCCAGGGAATACCGGCAAAGCGGCCATCGGCGGCAAGCGCCTCGCGCAGGGCATCGACATCATCGGTCGTAAAGGACGTACCCAGCAGGCCGTTAATCTCGGTCAGGTTGGGCTTTACGAGCTCAGGCTTAGCGTCGGACTCCAGCGCGGCCTCCAGCGATGCGCCCGAGGTGTCGAGCAGCACCTTGGCGCCCGCCTCTTCGGCGATCTTGACGAGCTCGGCATAGTAGCCGGCATCGACGCCACGCGGCAGCGAGCCCGAAAGCGTCACAACGTCAGCCTTCGCTGCAAGCTCGGCGAACTTGGCCGTAAAGGCCTCGAGCTCGGCTGGGACGATCTGTGGGCCGCTCTCCAGCAGCTCGGTCTGATTACCCTCGTGCAGAATATTCAGGCAAATGCGCGTCTCACCGGCGATGGGCACAAAGTCATTCTTGACGCCATCGGCATCCATGAGCTCGGCCATATAGGCACCCATGTGACCGCCAAGCAGACCGGTCGCGAGCACATCGTCGCCCAACTGCAGCAGCACACGGCTCACGTTGAGGCCCTTACCACCAGCGGTCTTTTCGGGCGTCACGCGGTTAACATCGTCGATGACCAGCTTGTCGAGCTGATAGCGCGTATCAATCGACGGGTTCATGGTAACGGTCAGAATCATGTTGAACTCCTGTTTAGAAAACCGGCCCGCGCCCCCTCACAGAAACGCGAGCCGTCAACGGACTAGTTAATTACGCCGGATACCCGCTAATCATGGTATTCGCCCCGGTCCCACTTCTCGAGGAACTCGTCAAAGAAGTGCGGGTCAGCCTGAGCCTCGGCGTCGGCCTTGTTGCAGGCATCGATCTTGGCAATCAGGGCGTCGTGCTCGGGAGTCTTCTCGTAGGGCTCCTCCAGGAAGGCAAGCATGATATCGGCCATCAGGAACTCGCCGGTGATCTTGCCGCCAAAGCCCACGATGTTGGCGTTGAGCTCGCGACGGGCATACAGGGCAGAGGTCATGTCGCGGACCAGGGCGCAGCGGGCGCCGGGGACCTTGTTGACGGCGTTGGTGATGCCGATGCCGGTGCCGCACAGGGCCACGCCAAAGTCGGCCTTGCCGCTGGCAACAGCCTCGCCCACGGCCTTGCCGTAGATGGGATAGTGCGTACGGGTGTGGCTGTAGGTGCCGCAGTCGAGCACCTTGTAGCCAGCCTGCTCCAGGCGGTCGGCCAGATAGATCTTCTCGTCCGTAACGATATGGTCGCAACCGATTGCGATGGTCTTCTTCATCAGAACGTCCTTTCGTCTGAATTCACAAGTTGAGGTAGAAGTTCGAGTTCTCGGTGGCTCTCGTTAGGCCATCTTGTTGAGCATGTCGACACGGATCTGGTGACGGCCGCCGGCGTACTGGGCGCGCAGGAACTCGCGGGCGATCTTCTTGGCGACCTCGGTGCCCACAACGCCCGGGCCCATGGTGACCATGCGCGAGCCGTTGTGCTCGCGGGTCATGTAGGCGGAACGCTCGTCGGAAATGTTGGCGACGACCATGCCCTTAATCTTGACGGCGGCCATATAGGAGCCGACGCCGTACTTATCGAATGCGAAGCCCTGGGAATCCTTGTGCTCCAGCAGGTCCTTGGCAACGGCGGTCGCGGAATCGACAAAGTCCGCGGCAGGGGTCTCGGAATAGTCGACGACCTCGTGACCGTCGGCGATGAGCATCTCCTTGATGGACTCCTTCATCGACATACCGTCGGCATCGGAAGCGATTACAACCCTCATGACATCCTCCTTGAGAGATACGCAGGTGCGTAGTTCCTGTTTGGAAGTGTTGAATCGCGTTCAGGTCCGGGCATCTGAACGTGCGGTTCTTCACTGTTCGTGTTTATTTGAACACATTCGAACATAAACTGCAACAACTATTTGTTTATCTTTGTTCTTTTTTGAGCAAATACCGTTCACAGGTGATTGCTGACCGTTTGGACCCGGCGCGGACGTAGCGACCATGTGTTCAACAAACAAAAGGGCGGCCGAGAACGTGTCTCGGCCGCCCTTCAGCGGTATGTCCCGGTATATACAGCTGTTTTAGCTATTCGAACTGCCCGTCCTTTTTGGCGTGCTTGGACGGAGCGCTCAGAAAGCGGCCCGTCAAATAGTTCGCTGGACCGGAGATATCAATCCCCAGCAACACGTGCCCCAGCCACAAAAACGCCGCGAGCACCAGCAATGGAATCACGCACGAGGTCACGATCATCACGATGACGCCTTCGATCAGATCGGTCACTTGCTGCACAATTTCATCGGTCATCTGCTTGGCGCCGCTGGTCACCGACGCGACGAGACCCGAGGCACCGTCGGCAAGCTGCTCAAGCACGCTCTTGGACTCTGTGGACTCGGTCTTTTTCTTGCCTGCTTTGGAGCTGTCGCTATCTGCCGCACCCGCAGCGTCGGCCGCCTTTTGCTCGGCCGCCTCGATGCTAACGCGATACGTTTCGTCGACCTTTTGCGACACCCATACGCTTGCAGGCACCAACGCCATGCTGATCATGGCGACCACCAGCACGCGTGTCGCCACACGGCGCAGGACAGCGCTCGTGCTCCAGCGCCCGTGAATGCCGAGCGACACCGCAAAGAGCACCAACGCAAGCGGGATTAAGATGCCCAAGCCAACCGACCACAAAATGGTCAGCAGATATTTCTCAAGATAGAGCACGGCAAGCACGATACCCAAGTTTCCCGAAAGCTGCGCGAGCTGCTCGGCAACTGGCGTTCCCGTATCGCCCGGCAGCGCAGTGATACCCGCAGATAGGGCGACGCACGAGGTCGTGAGCGCCAAAACATTGCCCTTCTTTTGATCGATGACCTCGATGGTGGAGTCCCAGGTCTTGGTATCGGCAAAATGCGGACGAGCTACAAAGCCCGACAACAGCGCCAGTACCACGAGCGCAATGATAAAGCCAATCTGCAGTTTTTTGTTTGCGCACACGACATCGGACAGGCTGGGCTGCAGCTCGGTTACCGTCGTGTGCTCGGTTATCTGGACAGGACGCCCATGAGCCATCTCGTTCGCGTCTCTTTTTTGTATTGACCCGTTATCCGGCATTTGGATACCTCCTCAGTCCGGCGTTTAATGCGAAAGGAAGTATACCCACCGAGCAAAAATCGAACGGGAGGACGAACGGAGCGCACCAAGACTGTCCCCAACGACTAGTCGTTTAAGAACGTCCCCAATGACTATCTCGGGATGAGTTGCGGTGGAATAGGGATTGTTTTGCGCCCGCCGGCCCCTATTCAGTCCCCATTTCACCGCAACTTGGAGGAGGACAGAAAAAGCTCTGCCGCGGGTAGCGGCAGAGCTTTTGGAAGGGGACTTGATTGTGCGGACTCGTTAGGCGAGCTTGGCCTCGAGCTCGGCGATGCGCTTGTAAGCATCGATGGTAAAGCGGGCCTGCTTCTCCAGAATCATAGTGGTCATGAGAGTGTCCTGAGCGTGAGCCATGATGAAGGTCATCTCCATCTCGCCACCGCCGGCCTCCTGCGAAAGCAGCTTGGTCTGCGTGTCGTGGGCACCGATGAGCGCATCGCTGGCATCCTTGTGCAGCTGTTCGGCCTTCTCAAAGTCACCCTCGCGAGCAGCATCGAGCGCTGCAAGCAGATCGGTCTGGGCGTCACCTGCATATGCGACAATCTCGAATCCAACCATCGAGATTTCTTCTTTGGTTGCCATATTGCGTTCCTTTCACATATGAACCAATGGAGAGCATCGCGTCCGGGCATACGCGCTGCGTTGTGTATGACAGAAACAATAACATTCAAACAAAAAAGAACAGCGTAAAACGTAATTTCGAGCTATGAACGGTCGCTTTTCGCCCGTGAACGGTTTTTAAACCAATCTGAACAATATCGAACACAATTAGCGGCAACCCAAACAGACCTGCGCCCTAGCGTACATCGCGCACCGTATCGCCCTCGACGAGCACGCCCGGAAACAGCATGTGCTCCACACCGGGCGCAACGCCCTCGGCGCCGGCAATCTTGTCGACCGCCCACATGCCGACGCGCTTGTTGTCAAAGCGCACCGTGGTCAGGCGACGGTCGGGCACGATATCGCCCAGGCTGTCATCAACACCCACCACACTCACGTCCTGGGGCACGCGCTTTCCGCGCGACTCGAGCCCGCGAATGCAGCCGTAGGCCATGGCGTCGTTGGAAGCATAAATGGCCGTACAGGTCGGATCATCCGCCAGGGCCTGACCTGCGGCATATCCGCTCTGCGCCGTCCAATCGCCACGGATAAGTCGCGGTGGCTCAATGCCATGCGCGCGCAATGTCTCGCGCCAGCCTTCCTCGCGCCGCATGCCCGAAAGCGAGCGCTCGGGACACGAGATAAAGTGCACGGTCTTGTGCCCCCGCTCCAGCAAGTACTCGACCACCTGGCGCGAGCAATCGAACTGGTCGTTATCGACCGTTGAACAGAGCGGGTGCTCCAACATCGTAACGAGCACCGTCTGCATGCCGGGCAGCGGCTCAAAAGTGCCAAAGTCTGCCGGCATGCGATTCATGATCACAACCATACCGTCCACTGGCAGTGCGCTCATGCGCGACGATGCGCTCTCGAGGGTATACGGATGCCCGTCTACTTTAGTGAGGGTGATGGCATAGCCGTGCTTATCGGCCGCGGCGGCAAAGCCCTCCATACGGTCGAGATTGCCGGTGCCGGTAATGTTGAACATGGCGACGCCGACGGTCTTAAACTTACCGCGGCGCAGCGATCGACCGGCAAAATTGGGGCGATACCCCAGCTCGCGCATGGCGGCACGCACGCGTTCCTTGGTCTCGGGGCGCACGCTGGGCGAATCGTGCACGGTGCGCGAGACCGTCTGCTCCGAGACGCCCGCGAGGCGCGCTACGTCTTTGACGGATACCGATTTTTTAACAGCGGTCATAGGTCGATCTTTCTATGTCAACGATGCCATTGGTGGCACCTTGCGCAGTCATTTTTAACGCCTTCAAGTATATCCAACGCCTCCCCCACCATACGCTCACCACCCAAAACCTACCGTTCACCGACATTTTTGCTTCCCCGAACGGCTTTTGTCGCCCAAATGTTAACGTTGCCATTGTGCAAACACAGAGCCACCGGGCGGCTCAAACGTTTACGCGCAAGGAATCGACGGTCCACGGGCACAGGGGCCATCGGTTCGCGTCTTATTTTGTGTCGCAAAATGGCAACGTCAACATTTTGGCAACCGAAAGTCAAAAGCTACCATCGTTGCTAACCCACCGACTCTTAGGAGCATTGCATGGAGCAACTCATCGCCATCATCGAAAAGGGCCAGCCCTTTTTCAACGCGATCGCCCGCAACAAGTACCTCAAGGCGATCCGCGACGGCTTTATCTCCGTCATCCCCATCATCATCTTCTCGTCCATCTTCTGCCTGGTAGCCTCAGTCCCCAACATCTGGGGTTTCTACTGGCCCGATGACATCAACAACGCCCTGTGGAAGTGCTACAACTACTCCATGGGTATCCTGGCCATCGCCTGCGCTGCCACCACAGCCAAGCACTTCGCCGACGCTCAGAACCGCGATCTGCCCAAGAACAACCAGATCAACTTCATCTCGTGCATGTGCGCGGCCATCATCGGCTTCTTGCTCCTTTCGAGCGACACGATCGCCACGGACGCTGCCAGCGGCTTCAACACCACCTACCTTGGTTCCAAAGGCCTGCTGACCGCCTTTATCGCTGCGTTTGTGACCGGCATCATCTACAAGTTCTTCATTAAGCGCAACATCACCGTCAAGATGCCCGAGCAGGTCCCGCCCAACATCTCGCAGACCTTTAAGGACATCATCCCCTTCTCCGTCTGTATCACCGTCTTTTGGGTCTTTGACATCGCCTTCCGCGCTGCTTTTGGCTTCTGCTTTGCCCAGGGCGTCATCCAGGTGTTCCAGCCCCTGTTCACCGCTGCCGACGGCTACATCGGCCTCGCTGTGATCTACGGCGCCATGAGCCTGTTCTGGTTCGTGGGCGTCCACGGCCCCTCGATCGTCGAGCCCGCCATCGCTGCCGCTCTCGTTGCCAACATGACCGACAACCTGGCTGCGTTCCAGGCCGGTCAGCACGCTTCTGCTGTCCTGACACAGGGTGCCCAGTACTTCGTCGTCTGCATGGGCGGCACCGGCGCCACGCTCGTCCTGGTCTTTATGTTCTGCTTCCTGGCCAAGTCTCAGGAGATGCGCGCCGTCGGTAAGGCCGCTATCGTCCCCGTGTGCTTTGCCGTCAACGAGCCGCTGCTGTTCGCCGCACCCATCGTGCTCAACCCCGTCTTCTTTGTCCCGTTTGTCTTTGCCCCGATCGCCAACATCTGGATCCTCAAGATCTTTATCGACTTCTTGGGCATGAACGGCTTTATGTACACCCTGCCTTGGACCGTCCCCGGCCCCATCGGCACCATCATGGGCCTGGGCTTCCAGCCGCTCGCTTTTGTGATGCTCGCCCTTATCCTGGTCGTCGACTTCGTTCTGTACTACCCGTTCTTCCGTGCCTATGACGCCCAGAAGTGCGCCGAGGAGGCCGAGATCTCCCAGGAGGAGCTCGCCGCCAAGAACGCCGAGAAGGCCGCCAAGCTCAACGATGCCTTCCAGGGCAAGGCTGACGCCAAGAGCGTTGCCGCCGGCGCTGCTGCCGAGGCCGTGAAGGCCGACTCCCCCGCCGCTTCCGCAGCACCCGCTGCCGAGACAACGACCGCCAGCGACCTCAACGGCAAGCGCGTGCTCGTGCTCTGCCAGGGCGGCGGAACCTCGGGCCTGCTCGCCAACGCGCTGGCCAAGGCCGCCAAGGAGCGCGGCATTAACCTCGAGACCGCTGCCGAGGCCTATGGCAACCACGTGGACATGCTCCCCGACTTTGACCTGGTCGTCCTGGCCCCGCAGGCCGCAAGCTACCTGGCCGACCTGCAGAAGGACTGTGAGCGCGTGGGCAACAAGTGCGTCGTCTGCCGTGGCAAGCAGTACATCGAGCTCTCCCAGAACGGCGACAAGTCTCTCGCCTTCGTGAGTGAGCAACTTTCGAAGTAAGTAACGCCCAGGGCCAGCCGACCATCCAAGACCGGCTGGCCCTTCGATTTAGACGATTGGATCATCATGTCCGTTAATCCTGCTAGCGTCACCAACCCGCCCGCGCAGTTTCCCGAGGACTTTGTCTTTGGCGGCGCCACCGCTGCCTACCAGGTAGAGGGCGAGACCCGCACTCACGGTAAGGGCAAGGTTGCCTGGGACGACTTTCTGGAGGCCCAGGGGCGCTTCTCCCCCGATCCCGCTTCGGACTTCTACAACCAGTACCCCGTCGACCTGGAGCTGTGCGAGGAGTTCGGCATCAACGGCATTCGTCTCTCCATCGCCTGGAGCCGCATCTTCCCCAACGGCACCGGCGAAATCAACCCCGAGGGCGTCCAGTTCTACCACGATCTCTTCGCCGAGTGCCACAAGCACCACGTTGAGCCGTTTGTCACGCTGCATCACTTCGATACGCCGCTTCCCCTCTTTGAGAAGGGCGACTTCCTCAACCGCGAGACCATCGACGCCTTTGTGGACTTTGCCACCTTCTGCTTTAAGGAGTACGCCGACCAGGTGACCTACTGGTTCACCTTTAACGAGATCTGGGCCGACGCCTCCAACACCTACATCGAGGGCACCTTCCCCGGTGGCGTCAAGGCGCATCTGGCCGAGGCCTTCCAGTGCGAGCACAACATGATGCTCGCCCACGCCAAGGCAGTACTGGCCTTCCACAACGGCGGTTTTAAGGGCAAGATCGGCGTCATTCAGTCGCTGGAGTTTAAGTATCCGCTCAACGAGAACGACCCCGCCGACATCAAAGCCGCCAACAACGAGCACGTGCTGCAAAACCAGTTTTTGCTCGACGCCACCTTCCGCGGCGACTACGCACCCGACACCCTCGAGTGCGCCAACCGCCTGGCCGCCGTCTCGGGCGGCACCATCGAAATCCTGGACGAGGACCTCAAGATTATGCGCGAAGCCGCGCTTTACAACGACTACCTGGGCGTTAACAACTACCAGTGCCGCTTCTTGAAGGCTTACGATGGCGAGAACGACCTGCACCACAACGGCACGGGCGAAAAGGGCACCGGCCGCTGGCGCGTTAAGGGCATTGGCGAGCACGTGAACAAACCCGGCATCCCTACCACCGACTGGGACTGGATCATCTATCCCGAGGGCCTGTTCGATCTGCTCGTCTACATTAAGCAGCGCTACCCCAACTACAAGCAGATCTTCATCACCGAAAACGGCATGGGCTACAAGGACCCCTACAAGGACGGTTTTGTGGACGACCAGCCGCGCATCGACTACATCGAGCAGCACCTGCGCTGGCTGCTTAAGGCCATGGAGGTGGGTGTCAACGTGGGCGGTTACTTCCTGTGGAGCCTGCAGGATCAGTTCTCCTGGACCAATGGCTACAACAAGCGTTACGGCTTCTTCTACGTTGACTTTGAAACCCAGAAGCGAACGCCCAAGGCAAGCGCATACTGGTACAAGCACGTAGCGCAGACCCGTCGTCTGGACTAATGGCTGGCGGGGTTGCCCGCTCACACAACCTGTCCCCATTTCTCAGCCGGGGGCGGCACGTCACACGGCGCGCCGCCCCCGGTCTTTTTGTTTTTGGGCTGGTCGGGAGCCGTTTGTCTCGATCTGTAACATCTAGCCGAGTTTTTTGGTCCTAGCTGTTACAGATTGAGACGAACAGGATTACTCTTTCCGAAGAATCTAAATCTGTAACACGTAGCCCGCTTTTGACCGTCTACCTGTTACAAATCGAGACAAACGGAGTAGGACCTAACCCCGTATGTCCCTAACAGTCGAGCGTTCGACCAGCGTGCTCGGCACATGAATCGCCTCGATAGACGAGCTCTCTCCAATCGCCGCCTCAAACGCAAGCTTACCGACACCGCGCAAATCAAATCGCAGCGTCGTCAGCCGATTGTGAGGAACAAGTCCCTCGAGTGCATCGTCGATACCAACCACGCTCACGTCGTCGGGCACGGACAGGCCCGCGTTCTCGAGCGCGGCGATAACGCCCAGCGCCATCTGGTCATTTGCCGCAAGCACGGCAGTCGGCGCCTGCGACCCGCCGGCAAGCACCTCGGCCGCAATCCGCTCGCCCATGGCGTACCCACTGTCCGCACTCCAATCGCCGCGCAGCATCGGAGCGGCATCGACATGAGCACGACCCAGCGTATCGCGCCAACCGGCCTCACGAAAACGCGAGGAAATCGAGTTTTCCGGACCCGCCACAAACCGCATATTCGAGTGACCATGTTCCAGCAGATAATTGGTCAACAGCTCGCACGAACCATACTGGTCGGAGTCGATCGTCGTGCAGCGCGGATGCGCATACATGGACAGGATGACCGTTCGCACTCCCGGCTGGGGAACAAACTCCTCAAAATCGGGAGCCATGCGGTTCATGTTGAGAATCATGCCGTCGACGGGTCGCTCGACCATGCGGCGCGAGGCATCGGCAAGTGCATAGGGCTTGTCGCCGCCCATCTCGATCATAGTGACGGCAAAATCGTGCTCGCGCGCCGCTTGCATGATACCCTCGAGCGTCGCCAGGTTACCGACACGTGTGATGTTGTACATGCACAGGCCAATAGAACGATACGACCCGCCGCGCAACGCCGCTCCAGCAAAATTGGGACGAAAGCCCAGCTCTTCCATGGCGGCCAGCACACGCTTGCGCGTCTTTTCCGTCACGTTGGGCATACCGTTGACCACGCGAGACACAGTCTGGCGGCTCACGCCAGCGAGCGCCGCAACCTCTGCCGCGCTCGCCGAACGACCATTCCTTGTCTGCTGATCCATGCCTTCCACGCTAACCTGCTTCCCAACTATTCCCCGCGCCCATGGCGCATCGTACATACATTGATAACGTGCTCATGATACCCGAGCCATATACCACAACATGAAAACTTCTGTCAATCAAAACCGCTTACCGAACAAATACAACCGTTCGCGGCTGTTTGAAGTTGTTTTGTTTCTATACATCCCAGCCGGATGTTAACGTGCTCATTGTCAAATGTTCACGTGCTTATTTTGGTTCTAATCATTTTAAGATAGTGTTTATCGGGCTTTTTCACCGCTGAACGCTAACCAGGGAGCCTCCTGAGCGCAAACGCACAATATCGAACAGCGAGATGAGAGGGTGTATGCATATGTCTTTGCTAAACCGCGTACAGCAGCTGCCGAAGGGCTTTGTTTGGGGCGCCGCAACCGCCGCGTACCAAACGGAAGGTTCCACGAAGGTGGCAGGCAAGGGTAAGACCATGTGGGACGATTACCTTGTCGCCCAGGGTCGCTTTTTGCCCGACCCGGCCAGTGATTTCTACAGCCGCTACGAGGAGGATATCCGCCTTTCTGCCGAGCATGGACTCAACGCCATTCGTGTGTCCATCGCCTGGACCCGCATCTTCCCCAACGGCGACGATGCCGAACCCCTCGCCGAGGGCGTTAAGCACTACCACGAGCTGTTCGCCTGCTGCAAAAAGTATGGCGTCGAGCCCTATGTGTCCCTGCATCACTTTGACTCCCCCGCCGCCCTGTTCAACCAGGGCGACTGGCTCAACCGCAAGACCGTCGACGCCTATGTGCGCTATGCCGAGTTCTGCTTCCGCGAGTTCCGCGAGGTCAAGAATTGGTTCACCATCAACGAGCTCATCAGCCTCTCGCACTCCCAATACATCCAAGGCAACTTCCCGCCCAACCATCACTTTGATGTGACGAGCGGCATCCAGAGCCAGCACAACGAGCTCGTTGCCCACGCCCGCGCCGTCAACCTGTATAAGGATCTTGACGAGACCGAGCACCTGGGCGGACGCATTGGCATGGTCAACGTCCTGACGCCGGCATATCCTGCCACCGACTCGCCCGCCGACCAGCACGCCGCCGACCTGTACAACGCCTTCTACACCGACTTCATCATGGACGGCGCCTTCCTGGGTCACTACTCCGCGCGCACTCTCTCACTCATCAACGAGATTCTGCGTGCCAACAACGCCACACTTACGGTTGAGGACAGCGACATGGAGGAGCTCGCCAAGGCGGCGCCCCGCAACGATATGTTCGGCCTCAACTACTATCAGTCGGCGTTTATCGCCGCCTACGATGGCGAGTCCACCAACAGCTTTAACGGCACCGGAGACAAGGGCACCTCGTGCTTTAAGTTTAAGGGCGTCGGGCAGCAGGTCGATATGCCGGGTATCCCCACCACCGACTGGGATTGGCTCATCTACCCGCAAGGCCTCTACGACACGCTCAAGCACATCAGCGCCACCTATCCCAACCTCCCCGTCATCTATATCACCGAAAACGGCCTGGGCCACAAGGACCCCGAGCCCGACGCAAACGGCATCGTCGCCGATCCCGAGCGCATCGACTTTGTCGACCAGCACATGGAGAAGGTGCTCCAGGCGCGCGCCGAGGGCGTCGACGTCCAGGGCTACTTTATCTGGAGCCTGCAGGACCAGTTCTCGTGGGCCAATGGCTATAACAAGCGCTACGGCCTGTTCTACATCGACTTCGACACGCAAAAACGCTACATCAAGCAGTCGGCACTCTGGTACAAGGAGCTCGCCGACACTATGGCGGACGCGCAGTAGCGCATCGCCTCGCTTTCCCCCGAGAAGGGAGCGGCCCTATGCGATACAAACCCAGCCGCTCCCCTCTCTCCCCCTGGGATCGACCCCGCCTGCACCCGGGCTTTTAGCAAGCGGGAGACCATATAGGTTTTCAACGTCCATGCCATTAAGATTTCATGCAAAGAGGAGCGTGAACTATGGAATCGATCGTTAAGTTCTTGGAGAAAGGTCAGCCGTACTTCGACAAGGTCTCTAAGAACATCTACCTTCAGGCCATTAAAGACGGCTTTTTGGCAGCAATGCCCATCATCCTGTCTTCTTCTGTCTTCCTGCTTATTTCGACCCTGCCGGGCGTTGTCGCCACGGTCGGCGGCTTTACGCTGCCCGACTGGTGGAACGTCGACGTCGTGAACTTCTGCAACAAGGTTTACAACTTCACGATGGGCGTCGTGGGCATCATGGTCGCCGGCACCACCGCAAGCGCGCTGACCGGCTCCAAGAACCGCCGCATGCCTGCCGGCAAGGCCATCAACGCCACGAGCACCATGGTCGCCGCCATGTGCGCTATGCTCATCTTGGCCGTTACCCAGACGAGTGCCAAGATCGACGGCGCCGATGTCTCGGTGTTCTTTACCGACAACATGGGCACCAAGGGCCTGCTGAGCTCCTTTGTCGCCGCATTTGCCACGGTCAACATCTATGCCTTCTGCATTAAGCGAGACATCACCATCAAGCTGCCCAAAGAAGTCCCCGGCGCCATCGCCCAGAACTTCCGCGACATCTTCGCCTTCAGCTTCTCCATCCTGTTTGTCGCCGTCATCGACGTTATCTGCCGCACCTGCTTGGCCGTCCCGTTTGCCAACGTCATCTCCACGCTGGTGAGCCCGCTGTTCGCCGCTGCCGATTCCTACGCCGGCCTCGCCCTCATCTGGTTCATGATCCCGCTGTTCTGGTTCATGGGCATCCACGGCCCCTCGGTCGTTAAGCCTGCCCTCAACGCCGCACTGTTTGGCAACATCACCACCAACCTCGCCACGCTGCAGGCCGGCGGTCACCCCGCCCTCGCCCTGACCGAAAACTTCGGTAACTACATCGGCGAACTCGGCGGCACCGGCGCCACGTTCATTGTCCCGATCATCTTCCTGCTCTTTATGCGCTCCAAGCAGCTCAAGGCCGTCGGCAAAGCCTCTGTCGTGCCCGTGATGTTCGCCGTCAACGAGCCGCTGCTGTTCGCCGCGCCCATCATCCTCAACCCGTACTTCCTGATCCCGTTCCTGTTTGCCCCCGTGGCCAACGTCCTCATTGGTAAGTTCTTCATCGACTTTTTGGGCATGAACGGCTTTATCTATGCCATGCCGTGGGCACTCCCCGGACCGATCGGCACCTTCATCGACACCAACTTCCAGCCGATCTCTCTGGTCCTGGTTGTCGTCCTGCTGGTCGTTGACTTCTTGATCTACTACCCGTTCTGCAAGGCCTACGACAACGTCCTGTGCAAGCAGGAGGCCGAGACCCTGGCCGAAGAAGAGGCCGAGGAGACCAAGGCCGTCAAGACCGCTGCCGCCCCCGCCGTTGAGGCTCCTGTTGTCGAGACCGCTTCTGCCACTGAGGCCTCCGCAGCTCCGTCCGCCCTTAAGGGCAAGGATCTGAGGGTTCTGGTTCTGTGCGCTGGCGCCGGCACCTCTGCACTGCTCGCCAACGCACTTAAGGAAGGCGCCGACGAGCTGGGCATCGACATTACCGCCAACGCCGGTGCCTACGGCAGCCACTACGCCATCATGGACCAGTACAACGTCATCGTCCTGGCTCCGCAGGTTCGCACCTATTACAACGAGATGAAGGCCGACACCGACCGCCTGGGCATCACGCTGCTGTCGCCCAAGGGCAAACAGTACATCGACCTCACTAAGGATCCCAAGGGCGCCGTCGCCTGGATCGAGGAAAACCTCGAGGCATAAGACGCTGACACCACCTGCCACTTGCAGACAATAAATGGCCCGTGCATCGATGTGTGATGCGCGGGCCATTTTGTTTAGACCGCACCCGTCCTCCTGTTCATCTCAATCTGTAACATCTAGCCGAGTTTTTCGGTCCTAGCTGTTACAGATCGAGATGAACGCACAGGCCAAGCCGAAAATCTCAATCTGTAACATGTAGACCACTTTTGACCGCTTAGACGTTACAGATCGAGACAAACGGAATATACCGGACCGAATTGTCTAAATCTGTAACAACTAGCTGAGATTTTCGGCCCTACCTGTTACAGATTTAGACGAACAGGCCGAGCACGCCTACGCCCGCAAATCCCGCACGCTCGCACGCTCGACCAACACGCCCGAGACAAGCGTACGACTTCTGGAGCTCGGGGCTTCCAAACCCGCAACGACCTCGTTAAGCGCACGGATGCCCAGCTCGCGGTGGCGAAACTTCACCGACGTCAGAATCGAGTTGGGAATCGTCTTGTAGAGCTCATCGTCGAAGCCGATCACGGACACGTCGTCGGGCACACTGAGCCCTTTGTCACGTAGAGCCATCATCACACCGTTTGCCATGCAGTCGTTAGCAGCGAGGATCGCCGTGCAATCGGGTTTATCGGCAAGCACAAGGCCCGCGGCATAGCCACTATCCGCATTCCAATCGCCTTGCAGAGGCTCGGACGGCTCAATGCCACGTGCCTCGAGTGCCGCACGCCAACCTTTCATACGGCACTGGCTCGACAGCGACTCTTTCTTACCCGAAACGAAGTACACGTTCTTGTGACCGTGGTCCAAAAAGTACTCGCACGCCATACGCGCGCCGCCCTCTTGGTCGTCACTGACGGTAGAGCAGGTAGGATGTTCCATCGGTGTGATAATCACCGTCTTGAGGTCTTTCGGCGCCTCAAAGGTATCAAAGTCATCGACCATCTGGCGCAGATTGAAGATCATGCCATCAACAGGCAGCTGCGACATCCTGCGCGCTGCGTCGGCAAGGGTCATCTTCTCCCCTGCCCGCTTTTTGATCATCGTGAGCGCAAAGCCGCGTTCTTCGGCGGCATCGGCGATACCGTCAATCATGTCCACGGCGCCGCCCGACAAGTGAAACATCACCACGCCGATGCACCCGTAACGGCCCAACTTGAGCGAACGCGCGGCAAAGTTGGTTCGAAACCCGAGCGCCTCCATTGCGGAATGGACTTTATCGCGTGTCGACTCTCGCACGCTATCGGGCTCGTTGATCACACGCGACACCGTCTTGAGAGAAACACCTGCGGCAATCGCCACATCGTTCATCGAGACGTTTTTCTTGTCCATCGTTGCCACTGCTTCTCCAGTCGGTTTTGCATCGCTTGTTTTTTTGTGTTCTAGCATACACTACCTGCCTGACTGATAAATCAGCCGTTTATCGGACGATATCGACCGTTCACCTGTAAATCCTTGTTGCTCTTCGAAAAATGTCTTACGTTGTCATTAACGAAATGACAACGTTGTCATTTCGCAATGCCTTCCTTGAGCAGGAAGGTTTCCGGGCAGTCCTGACCATCCATCGACGACCAGTTCCATCCACATGCATCGCGCATCAAGTAGCAAAGGAGCCCTATGGACGCCATCGTAAAGATGCTCGAGAAGCATCAACCGTTCTTCGAGAAGATCTCGAGGAGCATCTACCTCCAGGCCATCAAAGACGGATTCCTTGGGTGCATGCCCATCGTCCTTACCTCTTCGATCTTTCTGCTGATCGCCACCCTTCCCGGCGTAGTTGGCATCACGCTGCCCCAGCCGCTCATCGACTGGTGCAACAAGCTGTACAACTTCACCATGGGCGTCATGGGCATCATGGTTGCCGGCACCACCGCCAAGAACTTCACGGCTTCCATGAACCGTCGCATGCCCGCCGGCAAGGTGCTCAACGACGGCTCCACCATGGTTGCCGCCCAGTGCAGCATGCTGCTGCTCGCTGTTACGCAGTTCACCACCAAGTTCAACGGCTCCGAGCTTTCTGTCTTCGATTGCACCAGCATGGGTACGCGCGGTCTGTTCTCGGCCTATATCGCCGCGTTCATTACCGTGTGGGTCTATAAGTTCTGCGTCTCGCGCGATCTGACCATTAAGCTGCCCAAGGAGGTTCCGGGCGCCATCGCTCAGAACTTCCGCGACATCATCCCCTTTGGCGGCGCTGTCATCATCTGCGGCATCATCGATGTTGTCGTGCGCAACCTCATGGGCGTTCCGTTCTCCGAGCTGCTTATCAAACTGCTCTCCCCGCTCTTTACCGCTGCAGAAACCTATCCTGGCCTTATCCTTATCCAGGCAGCCACTGCGTTCTTCTGGTTCATCGGTGTCCATGGTCCTTCGATTGTCCAGCCGGGCATCGACCCCATCCGTCTTGCCAACCAGGCTGAGAACCTGCAGGTTCTGCTGGCCGGTGGTCACCCCGCCCATTCCCTCACCTTCAACATGTCGCTCGTGGGTGAGTTCGGCGGCACCGGCGCCACGTTCATCGTACCGCTTCTGCTGATTCTCTTTATGAAGTCCAAGCAGCTCAAAGCCGTCGGTAAGGCCTCGATTGTTCCTGTTGCCTTCGCCGTCAACGAACCGCTGCTCTTTGGCGCGCCGATGATTCTTAACCCCTACATGCTCATCCCCTTTGTTGCCGCCGGCTGCGTCAACGTGAGTGTTGCCAAGTTCTTTATCGACAATGTGGGCATGAACGGCTTCTCCTTCGTGGTGCCTTGGGCTACCCCTGCCCCCATCGGTATCTTCATCACCACGAACTTCCAGCTTATCGCCCTGGTGTTTGTCGCAATCATCATCTTGCTGGACGCCATCATTTACCTGCCGTTCTTGAAGGCATACGATAAGCTGCTCTGCGACCAGGAGGCCGAGCGCGCCGCCGAGCTGGGTCTCGAGTCCGATGGTGCCGCTTCCATCGCCGCCAGCACCTCTGCGCCCGCCATCGAGCAGACCGCCGCTGCCGTCGAGCCGACCGCCGCTGCCGCCGACAGCAAGCCTGTCGCCGATCAGCCCGAGCCCGCCTCCGACGCATCCGCTAAGAAGGATGTCGACGGTCTGAAGGTCCTCGTCCTGTGCGCCGGCGCCGGCACCTCTGCCATGCTTGCCAACGCCATCAAGGAAGGTGCTGCGCAGACCGGAGAGAACATCGCTTCCTCCGCAGGCGCCTATGGTCAGCACACTGCCATCATGGATCAGTACGACGTCATCGTGCTCGCCCCGCAGGTTCGTAGCTACTACAACGACATGAAGGCCGACACCGATCGCCTGGGCATTAAGCTGCTCGCTCCCCGCGGTAAGGAATATATCGACCTTACTCGCGACCCCGCTGGCGCCATCAAGTGGCTCCGCGAGAACCTCGACTAGTTCCTCCCTCTGTTGGTGCCCGGATTCCCGGTTCGGGCACCTCTCCCTATTCGTATCCCACAGAAAGGATGACTCATGACCAACCCCATGCAGTTCCCCGACGGCTTTGTGTTTGGCGGCGCCACCGCTGCTTACCAGGTTGAGGGCGAGACCCGTACACACGGCAAGGGCAAAGTGCCCTGGGACGATTTCCTGGCTGCTCAGGGCCGTTTCTCCCCCGACCCCGCAAGCGATTTCTACAACAAGTACCCGGTCGATATCGACCTGTGCCAGCGCTTCGGCATCAACGGCATTCGTGTCTCCATCGCTTGGAGCCGTATCTTCCCCAGCGGCACTGGTGAGATTAACCCCGAGGGTGTTGCCTTCTATCACGAGCTCTTTGCCACCTGCAATAAAGCCGGCGTCATCCCCTATGTCACGCTCGATCACTTTGATACGCCCGAGGCCTTTTACCAGAATGGCGGCGAGGGCTTCCTGACGCGCACGACGATCGACGCCTTTGTCGAGTACGCCAAGTTCTGCTTTGCCGAGTTCACCGAGGTCAAGCACTGGTTCACCTTTAACGAGATTCCCGCGACCGCCGAGGGCAGCTTTATCGTCGGCAACTGGCCGCACGGCGAGAAGTACCGCCTGGACAAGGCCTTCCAGCTCATGCACAACATGATGGTGGCTCACGCCAAGGCTGTCGTCGCCTTCCATGAGGGCGGCTTTGAGGGCGAGATCGGCATTGTCCAGAACCTGGAGCCCAAGTATCCCCTCGACCCCAACAGCGCCGCCGACTGCGAGGCCGCCCGCATGGCCGACGTCATCAACAACCGCTGGGTACTCGACGCCACCTTCCGCGGCCACTATGCAGCCGACACCATGGAGGCTGCGACCAAGCTGGCCCATATCGCCGGCGGCGAGCTCGACGTCCGCGACGAGGACATCGCCGCGCTGACCGCCGCGCTCCCCTACAACGATTGCCTGGGCGTCAATACCTACAAGTGCCAGTTCCTGCGTGCCGCCGAGGGCGAAAACGACATCAACCACAATGGCACCGGCGACAAGGGCTCCTCGCGCTGGTTCCTCAAGGGTGTGGGCGAGGCATGCGTGCGCGAAGGCGTTCCCACGACCGATTGGGACTGGATCATCTATCCCGAGGGCCTGTACGACCTGCTGCTGCGTATTAAGAACGATTACCCCAACTACAAGAAGATCTACATCACCGAGAACGGCATGGGCTATAAGGACGACTTCGAGGACGGCTTTATCGACGACGCTCCTCGCATCGACTACATGCGTCAGCATCTCGCATGGATCCTCAAGGCAATCGACGGCGGCGTGAACGTCGACGGCTACTTTGTGTGGTCGCTGCAGGACCAGTTCTCCTGGACCAACGGCTACAACAAGCGCTATGGCCTGTTCTACATCGACTTTGAGACCCAGAAGCGCTATCCCAAGGCGAGCGCGTACTGGTACAAGAACGTCGCGGAGACCGGCCTGCTCATGGCCTAACTTCAGCCGCGTATCCCCTGTCGGCCGCATGCGAATCCCCCACGGGTTCGCATGCGGCCTTTTTTGTTTTTGGTGAGCCCGAGCAGGCCGTTTATCTCGATCTGTAACATCTAGCAGGGATTTTCAATCCTAACTGTTATAGATTTAGACGAACGGGCGACCAGGGCTGAAAGATCTCAATCTGTAACACGTAGCCCACTTTTAACCGTCTAACTGTTACAGATCGAGACAATAAGATAGTCAAATCCGAACTTTCCAAGCAGTTATAAAGCATGGTTTCTAGTTTTCGGTATCACGAACATACTTTCGGTATCATTTAATGATACTATGATATCGAAAGTATGTTCGTGATACCGAAAGGAGCCGCATGCGCCAGTTCGATTACACCACAGTCCCAGCGGAACTCGAAGCAACTCCAATCACCAACCTCCTCCTCTCGATACGCGAGCATAAAGGCCGTCAGCTTGCTCTGAGTCAAGTCAAACCCGAGCTTCTATCGTCCCTAATGGAGGAGGCTAAGATCCAAAGCACCCGGTCCTCCAACGGACTTGAAGGAATTGTTACCACCCAAAAAAGACTCAAAGCGATCATGGCGTATTCCGCCAAGCCAAGCTCCCGCGCAGAGGAAGAAATTGCTGGATACCGAGATGTGCTGTCGCTTATTCACGAGCAACACGATTCCATTCCCGTAACGCCATCGGTCATTCTGCAGTTGCATCGTGACCTCATGGCGCACACGGCAATCTCGTATGGAGGCCATTGGAAAGATAGCGATAACGAAATCGTCTCCATTGACGATCAAGGAAATCGATTTGTGCGCTTTAGGCCCCCTTCGGCCCTAGCAACCCCGGGACTTATTAAAGAAGCCTGCCAGTCCCTCAACGATGCTTTATCTCGCCAAGTTTGCGATCCCCTCCTTATATCGCTCCGCTTTATCTTCGATTTTGTTAGCATTCATCCCTTCAACGATGGCAATGGCAGGATGAGCCGGCTCCTTACAACGCTGCTGCTCGAAAAGACTGGATACGACGTTGCGCGTTACATCAGCATCGAACGACTTATTGAAGACAACAAAGCGCTTTACTACAACGCTCTCGCTGCAAGCTCCACTGGATGGAATGAAAATCAAAACACCGAAGTACCCTTTATCCGTTTCATGCTCGGAACAACCCTGGCCGCCTACCGACAGCTCGAGCAGCGTACCTTAATTGAATCAAGCACTCGTCCCATGTCGAAGCAAGCGCGCATCGCCGTTCTATTTCAACAGAGACCCGGCGTCATTAAGAAATCCGACATCCGATCCAACTGCCCCGATATCAGCGAGGTCACCGTTAAACGAACCCTCGGTCAGCTTGTTAGTTGCAGCGCAATCGAAAAAACAGGAGCGGGTCGTTCGACAGGCTACATACTCAAAGACGTCCATGCTCTAGAACTATTCTTGCAATCCACAATACCCGATAGCGAGGCCGCAATAACAAAAGAGGCTCCAAAGGATAAGCTCCTTGAACGTATAAACCACGCCGAGGATGAAAGCAAAGAGGGGCTCTATGAAGACTATGATTCATTCTCAAGGGACATAAAGACGAAATACGGAGTCTAGTCATATCTCAGAATAGCCTCATCCTTGTTGCTCAAAGTTATTTGCGCGTCATTGTAAAGCGGTACCCCCGCGCCGGCAGGGGGGCAGATGTATCGCCTGCCGATCCTGCTGGAGTCGGCAATCAGATAGCGCGTATCGACCTTGCTAAAGGCGAGCTGCTGGATACGGCCCTCGTCCATGTTGGACGTGGACACGTCGCCGTCCAGAATACCGTTGGCGCCGATAAACGCCGCATCGATGCCCAGCGCGCGCAGGGTATCCTCGGCCGTGGGCCCCACAAAGGCGGCGGTACGGCGGCGGTACATGCCGCCCACCAGGCACAGCTCGCAATCCTCGCGCGCCTCGAGCAGGCTAAAGGCCGAAAGCGAATTGGTCACATAGATGAAAGTCAGCTTGTCGGTGACTCGGAGAGCGCCAATGCGATCTCACGACGGTTGCGCTCATTGTCTCAATTAGATACTCAACGAAATACGGCCCCGCAGCTCAATAAGCTGCAGGGCCGTACTATACACCGACGAATCAACGACGGAGTGCATCCACTATTTGGCCAGCTCCTGAACGATCCAGTCAATTGCACCTTCGGGATCGTTGGTAAGGTCGATATACTCCTTGCCCCTTGTGGTGAGCAGTTTAATTCCAAGGCGATCGGTATCGGCCTTCATAGCGTCATAGTACATGCGTGCCTGGGGTGCCAGAACAATCACGTTGTACTGATCCATCGTCTCATAGTGGCTTCCGTACGCACCGGACTGAGAAACCAGATCGATACCCTTAGCAGCGGCACCTTCGCGAAGAGCATTTGCCAAGAGAGTCGAAGTGCCGGCACCCTGGCAAAGCACAAGCACGCGGATCTGCTCCGCCTTGTCCTTTACCGCCTCGAGAGCTTTTGCGACATTTTCCTGTGCGGCAATAGCATCTGCATCCGAGGTTCCTGCAGTCTCCTTTGCAGACTCTTCCAAACAAAGCTGATGGTCATACGCCTTGCAGAACGGATAGTAAATCACAAAGTCAACGACCAACAGCACTGCCATCAATACGAGAGAACGCAGATCGAGACCCGTGGTGAGGAATGCACCGATTGGGCCGGGAAGCGCCCACGGCATGGTATACATGGGGGCGTTCATTCCAATGACGTCAATGAAAAATTTACCGATAATGGCGTTGACCATAGGAGCCACTAGGAAGGGCACGAACATATAGGGATTGAGAACAATCGGCATACCGAAGATAACGGGCTCGTTAACTCCAAAAATCACCGGGATAATCGATGCCTTGCCCATGGCTTTAAGCTGCTTGGAGCGCATAAACATGATCAGGATAATAGGAACGATGAACGTGCAGCCAGAACCGCCCAGACCGCCGATGAAGCTTGTAAAGTCCTGCGTGAGAGCAATTGACGGGTGTCCACCTGCTTGGAAAACCTCAAGATTGGTAACGGTATTGCCGTAGAGCGCAGCATTGATCGGACTCATGACAACCGAAGCACCGTGGATACCCATAAATTGGAAAAGTGCGACCGCGCCTTCGATAAGCGCCATGCCAGGATAGGTGTCAACCGCGGAGAACAGCGGCGAGATGAGAGCGGATACCAAATTGGCGAACGGCACAGCAAGCAGCTTGCGGCTCGCAAGATCGATAAAAGCGCACGCAAGGATCGAAAACCCAAATGCAAAGATATCGCGAAAACTCTGCGCAATAGAGCCAGGGACCTCTTTGGGGAGCTTGATCGTCACATTATGGCTAATGCACACCTTATAGATATTAACGGTCAAGAATGCGGCTACGAACGCAGCGAGAAAACCCTTGGTTCCCATATAGCCGGTTTCAAAACAGATGTATCTGCTCCGCCAATCGAGACAACATCGTTCGTCACCGATAGCAAGAGCATGCCGCACATGGCACAAACCATGCACGAGGTGGGGTTGAGAGATTTACCCGAAGGCATGCGACGGTTCATCGACATGGCAAGTGAGCTCGCCGTGGTGCCGGCCACCATAATGCCAAGAAGTCCCATGGTATATGCATAGATTTTATTGAAGAAATCCAGCACCTCAGACGGAAGCGTGATGCCTACATAGGCAGGGAGCGTCGAAAGAAGAAGGAACAGGCTCGAGAACAGCACAATTGGCATATTCGAGAGAAAGCCATCCTTAATCGCCACCAGATAAATGTTCCTCGAGATTTTGTCGAAGAGGGGCTGGTGTTTTTCAAGGAATTTGACGATAGCGTCCATAACACATCCTTTCATGATTCCCGGGCACACAACGATTTATCCGGACTCAACCGTCGTCGTCCCCGTTTGTATCCACTTATGTAAGTGAATACGTTCTTGTGCGAAATGTAATATCATTTGCGCGATTTGTCATAACCAATTCTTTTTCCGCTTTGTCGATATGTCAAGAATTCAAATACTTATTCGGTGAACGGTAGTTGATTAATATAATGTTTTCCCAGCTAAAGGCTATTTTTTCCGAGCAGTACAATAAGTTTGCAACCGTTCACCGATTGGATATAACATATTGAATATATTGTTGTAACAATATTAGAGACAATGTCACAAGCCTGTCGTTCTAGTCAAAGGAAGTAACAATGCCCAAACGATTACTGAACATGTCCGCATCCGATTTTGCCGCCACGTCACCCATGGATCTAAAACAGGCAATTCTGGCTTCCGAGGGACGTACCATCATGGCGGAAAACGTACCCTCTTCCCAATTTCTCGGCGGCGTTACTAATGCAGAAATCGAACGTGCCGCAGGTGCCGACCTGCTTCTGTTTAACGCGCTCGATGTGTTCGATCCAGTTATTGCCGGTATTCCAGATGATCTCAATGAAAACCCGGTCACTTGGGTGAAGCGAGCATGCGGAAGGCCCATTGGCGTCAATCTGGAGCCAGTTGATAACGAGGCAGAGATGTCTGAATCCCGAACGGAAATCCCCATGGGTCGTCGCGTCTCTCCCAAGACCTTAGAAAAGGCTAACGAACTCGGATTTGATTTTATCTGCCTGACGGGCAACCCTGGAACCGGCGTCTCCAACGATGCAATCGCCCATTCGATTAAACTCTCCAAAGAGCATTTCAATGGCCTGGTCATAGCCGGAAAAATGCATGGAGCGGGCGTTGCGGAACCTGTCATGACGCTCGAAATTGCGCGCAAGTTTGTTGACCTCGGCGTCGATATCCTTCTCGTGCCAGCCCCCTACACCGTCCCTTGCTTCCAAGAAGCAGACCTGCGCGCCATCGTAGACTTTGTACGATCCCACAACGTAGGCAAGTCAATTGAAGAGAAGGTTCTCGTCATGGCGGCGAACGGGACGAGTCAAGACTCCTGCGACAGCGAGACCATTAAGAAAATAGGCCTTGCAGCAAAAGCAGCCGGTGCTGACCTCCAACATATCGGGGACTCCATGAACGGTATTTGCCTGCCCCAGAATATCTTCACGCTCGGACAAGCCCTTCGTGGATACAGGCATCAGATCGTCATGCTGAGCCGCTCTGTGATACGTTAAGGTTACCTTGCCCACGTTACATCCCGACTGAGGCAACCATCAGGTATAACCAACATGCAAACTGAGGCTCTAATGCTCGATACACACGAAAAACGGCCACTCTATTTACAGCTCACCGACGCGCTGCTCAAGCAGATCGTCGATGAATATCAAGCAGACGATAAACTTCCAACAGAAATGGAACTCTGCGACGAATACGCCGTAAGCAGAACAACCGTCCGACTTGCCATGAGTGAGCTGGAGCGTCGTGGAAGTATCTATCGAATCCAAGGTAAGGGGTCGTTTGTTGCACCGAAACGCGTTAGCGAGCTCAATTCACTTTTAGACTTTGACTTTGCAAGCCATTGCGATGGCGTTGATCCGGATGCCATCACCAAACATTTCGGCGGCCTCACATCAGGTCGTCCAATTTCCGTAATGATGCTCCAACAATTTGGATGTCAAAGTCGCGATGAAATTCAGCGTCTTGAATTGACCTACGAACTTGAAGGCAGCTTCATAGGCGCTGATACGTTCTTCATTTCAAAGTCGCGCGTTCCGAATAACCAGTTAGATTTTCAGGCATTTAGCAGAATCATGGACGACTTGTCCAAGTCTATCCAATCTGTTAGGGAAAGCTATAGAGCACGTCAGCTTAGCGATTCCGAAGCCAGTAATTATGGTGTTGCAAAACTTCCGGTCATCGAACTGACTCATTATGCTTACGACTCCGGAGGCAAACTAATCTCAATTGTCTGCCGCACCGTCTTAACTGGGCGAATCCCTTATCAAAACTTTATTTTCAAGTCCTAATGTTCTTTTTCTTTTGTCTCGATCTGTAACACGTAGCCGAGTTTTTAAGTCCTAACCGTTACAGATCGAGACAAACAAGGTAGACCCCGCCGAATTGTCTCAATCTGTAACACTAAGACCGGTTTTGGACGTCTAGATGTTACAGATTGAGATGAATGCACAGGCCAATATCCCCAATCTAAATCTGTAACAACTAGCTGAATTATTCGGTCCTAGCTGTTTCAGATCGAGACAAACGGAATAGGCCGGGTCAAAAATCTCAATCTGCAACATCTGGTTGGTGGTTTCACCCCTACCTGTTACAGGCTGAGACGATTTGATAGTGGAATCCTCATTTGCGCGTCATATCGCGTAGCGCTGACGCGCTGGTTTCCACAATGACAGGAGGTAAAAGTCCTCCCGCATCGCCTGTTGGCAATCCCGTAGCGCTAGCTAGCAAATGACCTGCGTGTGTTCCTCGATGGCGACACGATCCTCGGCGGCGATACCCGGCTCGCACACCACGGCGTCCAAATTGTCCAGGCGACAGAAGGTGTAGAAGTCGCGCTTGCCGATCTTGCTGGAGTCGGCGATCAGATAGCGCGAATCCGCCTTGCTAAAGGCGAGCTGCTGGATGCGGCCCTCGTCCATGTTGGACGTGGACACGTCGCCGTCCAGAATGCCGTTGGCGCCGATAAACGCCGCGTCAATCCCTAGTGCGCGCAGGGTATCCTCGGCTGTTGGTCCCACAAAAGCGGCGGTGCGGCGGCGATACATGCCGCCCACCAGGCACAGTTCGCAATCCTCACGCGCCTCGAGCAGGTTAAACACCGAAAGCGAATTGGTCACAATGCGCAGGCGAAACGCCGGCAGCATCGAGGCCATCTGCTCAACCGTGGTGCCCGTACCCAAAAAGATGGTCGAGCCCTCCTCGATAAGCTCCACGGCGCGGCGCGCGATCTGCAGCTTTTCCTCGGCATGCTTGGAACGCTTTTCGCTGTGCGAATACTCGTGACGCAACATAGTGTGGGGACGTCCCTGTGCACTGCGGGCTCCGCCGTGTACGCGCTCGATCTCGCCCAGGCTCGCAAGCTCCTCAAGGTCACGGCGGATCGTCATATCCGAGACGCCCAGCGCATCCGAAATCTCCTTGACCGAGACCGTGCCCTGCTCCTCGAGCAGCTGACGAACCTTATCCTGTCGCTCTGCCTTAATCACGATGAATCCTCGCCGTTCTTTGCGCGCATATCATTCAAACAGTAACGAACAAATTATATCAGACTCGCACGCGTCAAAAATGAACGCCCGCACAGCTCCAATCATCACTTTTTTGAGAAAAATACCCCCTGCTTTAGTGGGGTGTAGTGATAATCTCGCCTGTTCGCGCTACAGTTTGTCGGAAATACCTCGATGTTAGGAACCAAATGATCACTTCCGAGCTTTTCGGCACCGCGCCGTGCGGTACCCCCGTTCATCGTTACACCCTCAACGGGCCCGAGATCTGCGTTCGCATTATGGACTATGGCGCCACCGTGCTTGGTATCGACGTGCCCGACATTCCCGGCAACGTGCGCGATGTGGTGCTGGGCTTCGATAAGCTCGAGGATTACTTTGACAACCCCGCCTGCTTTGGCGCGACCATCGGCCCCGTGGCAAACCGCACCGCGGGCGCCACGATCACCATCGACGGTACGGACTGGCATATGCCCGCCAACGAGGGCGCCAACAACCTGCACAGCGATCTTGAGCACGGTCTGCATAAACGCGTGTGGGACGTTGAGCTCGACGAGACTCACAACGCCGTGCGCATGACCACCTCGCTTGAGGATGGCGAACTGGGCCTTCCCGGCAAACGCACCTTTACGGCCGTGTTTACCGTTACACGCACCGGCGTCTTTCGCATCGAGTATGGCTGCGAGAGCGACCGCGCCACCTACGTGTCCATGACCAACCACACATACTTTAACCTTGCCGGCCATAACGCCGGCATGGACTGCGAGCACTTCTTTGTTGCCAACGCTGCCCACTACCTGCCCATCAACGAGCAGAATATCCCCACCGGCGAGATCGCTCCGGTCGAGGGAACACCGTTTGACTTTCGCGAGCTGCGCCCCGTCGCTCCCGGCATGGAGGCCGACGACCCGCAGATTAAGCAGGCCCGTGGCTACGATCACTGTCTGTGCATCGATGGCTATCAGTACGGCCGCAATCTCCGCCGCGCGATGCACGTCGAGGAGATGTGGACCGGCCGCGAGCTGGACTACTACACCACTGCCCCGGGCGTGCAGCTCTACACCGGCAACTGGCTGGGCGACGAGCACGCCAAGGACGATGCTAACTATGGCTGGGGCGCCGGCTTTGCTCTCGAGGCCGAGATGTACCCCGACACGCCGCACCAGCCGTTGTTCCCGCAGGGCATTGTGGGCCCGGGTCACCCCTACAGCAATGTGATCGAGTACCACTTTATGAGGCACTAAGCCCACAATGCAACATATTGCACAGCAACGCCCGCCGGCACCACCGCCGACGGGCGTTTTGCTATCTAGTCATTGGGGACGTTCTTAAATGACTAGTCGTTGGGGACAGTCTTTAACGTTTGGCAAGAAAGACTGTCCCAATCTGCCGGCACTTGGGGACGTTCCTAAAAGGCCGGCACATAAGGAACGTCCCCAAGTGCCAAGGGTGTCCCGCTTGACTAGTCATTTAAGAACGTCCCCAATGACTAGTTGAATGGGGTCGGGATTGGAGCTGGGGAGGTAACGGATTTCTAGTTCTATGCCGAGCTTTTGCAGCTCTTTGAGGGCGACGATGTCCGCATCGTCTATGGCGACTGCGGGCGTTACAGAGCGTTTGCCCTCCCCTGTCTGCATATGGCCAATGCTGATCTTGGTAATCGGCACACCACCCTTAACTAGCGCGAGCGCATCGACGGGTGAGGCTACCATGATCAGAATCCATTGACGCGGCGTTGCGGTATGAATGATGTCGATAGTCCTTTGCACCGAGAAAAACCTTGTCCAGACGCCTTCTGGCGCCGCCGCCCTCATGGGTGCCCATTGGCGCGAATCCGCCGCGATCTCATTGTTGACGATTAGGACAAGGTTGGAACCAGTCGCCTCGTTCCACAGCTCAACGTCTTGCCCGTAAATGAAACGGTCATCGATACGCGTGAGAAGAATCTTGGGTTGAGCCATGGCTGCCCCATTCTGTTTGAGACCCATACGAGCGGGACATCACGTCTCCAATATTAGTGCATTTAAAGTGAGAAAAGCCGTCAGAACCCTTGCGCGGATGTGCGATGTCCCGTATCATAAACAGCCGTTGACGCCTCAGTTGCGTCACCACATGGCCGCCAGCGTAGCTCAGTTGGTAGAGCACCGCTCTCGTAAAGCGGGGGTCACCGGTTCGAGCCCGGTCGCTGGCTCCATTGCACAAGATAGCCGCCTTCGGGCGGCTTTTTTCTTGCCGATTTATCGCACAATGCCAATCCAAGCACAACGCCGCCGGCAACTCCCCTACTCAACAAAAAGCCCCGCCAGCCGCAATCCCCAAAGGAACCGCGATCAGCGGGGCCTAAGCGCGCTCCTCCAAAGGAAAACGCTCACAACACGAACAGCTCAGCCGAGCAGCGCGTTACTCCTCCCAGTAAGCATCTGCAAGTAGCTTAAAGCAGATCTTCTTGACCGGCTGTGCGCCATCGCCCGGGAACTCGAGCGTGGGCATGTGAGGCTCGCCGGCAACGAACAGCGCGAACTTGTCGTCGGCAAGATCGCCGGCAATCGAGGCGTCTGAATCGACCAGGTCGTAGTCGTCCTTCTCGTCAAACTCCTGGACCAGCGTCAGGCTGCCCGTGGCAACCTTAAAGGCCTCGCGACCCTCAATGTCGATCTGCAGGTCGTGATAGCGCTGATGCGTCTCGTAGTGAGCCTCTGCCTCGGGACGCGTCGTGGGAGCCATGACGTTCGCAAAGACCTTGTCGCCCAGAATCGGATGGCTGCCGACCTCGAGCTGCGCCGGGTCGTTCTCCTCGAGCCAGTCGATCAACACGTCGAGGCCCTTGAGCATTCCGCGGTACTCCTCGATATCGCCCAATGCACCGTAAATCATCTAAATCCCCTCTCGGATCGCTTCTTTGGCGGCTACTCGGCAAACGCGTTACCGACGCTGTTGCCACCCACATACGTCTCGACCAGGGTAAGGTCGGGATTGAACACGACAACGTCGGCGTCGCGCCCCGACATAATGCTATCGCACTTGTCGTCGACATGAGCTAGCAATCGATGCCGGGGCCGACGCCCAAGCCCTTACAGCTCGGTCACGACAACGCCGTTGTAGACCTCGTCCCAACGATCCATAACCAAGTGGCCAGTCATGGGATCCATGGCGTTGAGCTTGCCGCAGGTGTTGGCGGTACGCAGCACCGTCTCGTCGTCTGCGCCAGCAGCGATGGCATGTGCGAAGCCTGCGATAGTGGAGTCACCAGAGCCCGTGGCGTTAACGGCAGGGATATCGGGCGTCTTTGCGCGGAACGCACGGCCATTGTGGAAGCCAACGGAGCCGGCAGCGCCCATGGACACGACGACCCAGGGGATATCGGAGAAGCGGGCATCAGAGGCAAGCGCGGCGCGGAGCTCGTCCACATCGTCGGTGGTAAAGCTCGTGCCCAGAAGGCCGTTGATCTCGGTCAAGTTAGGCTTGACCAGCTCGGGCTTAATTTCGGACTTAAGGGCGGCCTCGAGCGAAGCACCCGAGGTATCGAGCAGCACCTTGGCGCCGGCGTTCTCGGCAATGCCCGTGATCTTGGCATAGTAGTCTGCCTCGACACCGCGGGGCAGCGACCCCGAAATAGTGACGACGTCGGCCTTGCCCGCAAGCTCGGTAAACTTGGCGGTAAAGGCATCGAGCTCCTCGGGGGCAATTGTCGGGCCGCTCTCGAGCAGCTCGGTCTGGTTGCCGGCGTGGAGGATGTTGAGGCAAATACGGGTCTCGCCCTTGATGGGCACAAAGTCGTTGTTAATACCGTTGGCGTCCATGAGCTCAGCCATGTAGGCGCCCATGTGGCCGCCGAGCAGACCGGTTGCCACAACGTCGTCGCCCAGCTGACCCAGCACGCGGGCCACGTTGAGGCCCTTGCCGCCGGCGGTCTTTTCGGGCGTCACACGGTTGACGTCGTCGATAATGAGCTCATCGAGCTGATAGCGCGTATCGACAGACGGGTTCATCGTAACGGTGAGGATCATTTCTAGCTCCTTATCTCGCAGGCTCCTTATGCCTTGCAAAACGAATTGGCTACATGCGACTACAGAATCTCGATTGTGAACGAGCGCACGATGGTTTCTTTGGGCTTGGCGATAAGGCAGCCGCGCTTGTGCTCAAGCACGTCATCCTCATCGGAACAGGTCGAGAGGCCGCCCCAGGGCTCAACTGCCACAAAATCACCCTCGGCCTTGCTCCACACAATGAGGTACGGGAAGCCCTCAAAGCTCAGGCGAACGCCCTTGTCCTCGCCCTTTTTGGAAAGCGTGACCTGGCGGCTCTCGAGCACGTCAAAGATGGTCTCCGCAAAATCGAAGAGCTCATGTGACAGAGGCAGCGTCTTTCCCACCATGGGGTTCTTGGAGCGGTTGGTCACGTCAATCAATCCGGTCGAGGGAACGGCGGTGCAGAGCTCCGCAGCCTCGTCTTTCTCAAAACGCAACTCGTAGTCCGTATAGGCCTCGCCCTCGTCGAGCGGACACCTAAAGCCGGGGTGTCCACCGATAAAGAACGGCATGTCCTCGGTGCCCTCGTTGGTAACCTCATAGGAGACACGCACGGCGGCGTCCTCGAGCGTATAGCGGGCGACAAGCTTAAACGGATACGGATAATCGCTCAGCAGCGCGGCGTTATCCTCCGAAGCCAGGCACATCGCCAGCTCGTTCTCGCTCTGGCTCAGCAGCTTCCACTCCTGTTTGCGCGCAAACCCATGGCGAGCGAGCTTTACATGATGCCCGGCAAACGTCATGGCGTTGTTATCGCGCAAGCCTCCGCAAATCGGGAAGCAAATCGGTGCCTGGCCGGACCACACGGCGGGATCGCCCTGCCACAGATACTCGCGACCTCCGGCCTCGATCGAGGTAAACGAACCACCAGCCGTGGACACCTTAATAGAAATCGAATCGTTGGAGAGAGCGTATTCCATTGCCCATCCTTTCGAACAACTGCTTTTTGCTCGCAAGTACCCGTCTCGGCCCTAACCAAAGGACAAACCCGCACGTTCATCGATGCGTCCGGTATCCCAGCCATGTAACGGGGTACCATACAGACATTGATGCAATTACAGCTGAAAGGCCTTCTTATGCGAACCATCATCCTCTACGCCTCGCGCCATCACGGCAATACGAAAAAGCTCGTGGACGCCATCGTCGAGGCACACCCCGAGATCGATACCCTCGACGTCAAGGCGCTTGGCAAAAACGAGTACCCCGACCTGCACGAATACCATCTGATCGGTGTCGCCACGGGCATCTATTACTCCGAGATCGACAAGGACATGGCACGAGTGCTCACGAACGTGCTGCAGCCGCAGGACAAGGTGTTTGGCCTTATGACCTACGGTGGCAAAAACAAGTGGTACGGCAAGGATATCGATGGCATCTGCCGCATGAGGCAGGCCATCTTTATGGGTGTCTACGGCTGCCCCGGCTTTGATACGTGGGGGCCGTTCAAACTCGCCGGCGGTGTCCAAAAGGGACACCCAACCGCTGAGGAAATTAAGGGCGCCGTCGACTTCTTCGATAAGATCGAAGACGAATATGGCGATATCATCGTCGAAGAGTACGCCAAGCGCGAGAAGCGTCTAGCATACGAGAAGGAGCATCCTGCAGGAGGTCTTGTGGCCGGCGTCAAGCGCACGGCAAAGAAGATCGCTAACAAGCTGTAACTGTGAAGGTGCTTTTGAGCGTTTAACCCATACGGCGGGTCCGAGCAGATTCGGGCCCGCCGTCTTTTTCTATCGTTACTCGGTAAAGGCGTTGCCGACGCTCTGGCCGCCAACATACGTCTCGACGAGGGTAAGCTCATGGTCGAACACGACAAAGTCGGCGTCGCGACCCGGCATGATGCTGCCGCACTTATCCTCGATGTGCGCAGAGCGTGCCGGCACCTCGGTTGCCATACGAATGGCGATATCGGCGCTGGCGATGCCCCAGTCGACGATGTTCTTGACGCCCTGGGCAAGCGTGAGCACCGAGCCGGCAATGCTCTTGCCGTCGGCGAGCCAGCACAGGTTGTCCTTCATGATGACGTCCATGCCACCACTGGTGTAGCTGCCCTCGGGCATGCCGCCGCAGCCCAGGCAGTCAGTGATGAGCACCGTGTGTTGCCAGCCCTTTGCCTGCAGCAGCGCCTTGATGGCGGCAGGGTTAACGTGCTTGCCGTCACAGATGATCTCGGCGTAGGTCTCGGGCGTGGACATGGCAGCGCCCACGACACCGGGCTCGCGGTGATGCAGCCCGCGCTGACCGTTATAGGTATGCGTAAAGCAGCTGGCACCGGCGTTGATGGCGGCGATGCACTCATCGTAGGTGGCGTCGGAGTGACCGATGCTGGTCACCACACCCTTGGCGTTCAGAGCAGCCGCATAAGCAGCGGCACCGTCGCGCTCGGCCGCCATGGCGCTCTTAACGATGCGACCACCCGCAGCCTCCTGCCACTGATCGAAGACCTCCTCGGAGGGATCGATGAGGTAAGCGGGGTTCTGCGCGCCCACGTGCTTCATGGTAAAGAAGGGGCCCTCCAGGTAGATGCCCTGAATGCGGGCACCGCAGAAGTCGGGGCCGCGACCCTCGTCCGCCTGAGCGATGGCGGCGCAGGCGTCCTTGATCTGCTCGACGCCATCGGTGAACGTCGTGGGCAGCCAGCTGGTGGTACCGCGACGGGCGAGCTCGGTCGAGCTGATATCGATGCCCTCGGGATCGTTATCGGTAGTTGAGTGGTTATAGAAGCCATGGATGTGAGTATCGACCATACCCGGTGCGATCCACGATCCCGTGTAGTCCTTAATCTCGCAAGAGGGCTCGTCGGCCTGCCAGGCGCCAAAGACGCCATCCTCGACCATAAGATAGCCGCCCAGTTGCGGGCCTGCCGGCAAGAAGAACTTGTCAGCCTTAATTGCGTACGTGCTCATATGCACTCCTCGCTTCTAAAGCAGTTGACTGTGGTGATGCTTATACCCAGCTCACGTAAAACAAAAAGCGCCCGCCCGCCGTTATGAGCGGACGGGCGCCCTTACAGGGGGACGCGATTAAGCGGTGAAGGGGTGAATCGTCACGCCCTTAACCACGCGGTTGACCGTGCCAGTGGGGCTCGGCGTGTCGGGCGTGTTGCCCACGCGCACGGAGTTGAGCAGGCTGATAGCCTGGGCAAACATCACGAACGGCAGAGCAAGGTAGCCCTCGGGAAGTGCCTCGTAGCCCTTAAAGGTGAAGGACTCACCCTCGTAGACAGTAGCGCCATCCTGCTGAACGGCAACGGTGTGCTGAGCAATATCGTCGCCACCGATCTCGTTGAGGATGTCGATGTCGTACTGACGGGTGTAGGCGTCGTTATTGACGAACACGAAGACGAGCGTCTTATCGTCGACGAAGGACTTAGGTCCGTGACGATAGCCCATGGAGGTGTCGTAGGAAGTAGCGACCAGACCGTGAGCGAGCTCGAGGATCTTGAGCTGGCTCTCCTGGGCAAGGCCACCGAAGGAGCCAGAACCCAAGTAGGTCACGCGGTTGAAGTCGCCAGCGAGGTAGTCGGCAACCTCGGACTCGCGAGCGATGACCTCCTCGCCCATCTTGGCAATCGTCTCGACCCACTCGGCCTTCTGCTCATCAGAGGCAGTGTCGAAAATAAGGGTAGAGAGCAGGGTCATGCAGGAATAAGAACCGGTCATGGCGAAGCCCTTGTCGTTGGCGCGCGGAATGAGCAGCGTCAGCGCGTTGGGATCATCGGCAGACTCGACGGCGAGCTTGCCCTCGGGAGCGCAGGTGATGTTGAGGAACTTGACGTTGTGAACGAGCTCCTTGGCAACGGCAACGGCGGCAAGGCTCTCGGGGCTGTTGCCAGAGCGGGCGAAGGAAACCACGAGCGTGGGATCCTCGGCGCGCAGGAAGTCGCGCGGGGCGCTCACGATGTCGGTCGTGGCGATGGGCTTAAAGTCGTAGAGATCAGTGTTGCCAGCGTGACGCAGGTACGGGGCGCAGGTATCGCCAACGTAGTCGGACGTACCGGCACCGGTGAAGACAACGGACAGACGACCCTCGCCCATAGCGCGAGCCTCGGCCAGGAAGGCCTCGATGGCCTCCTTGTTCTCGCGATAGATGTTGAGCGTATCACGCCAAAGCTCGGGCTGCTGAGCAATCTCGGCCGTGGTGATCTGGGCGCCGAGCTCGGTGAGCTCCTCGACACTCTTCTCGAACATTTCTAATACCTCTCTCTAGAAGTAATCCTCTGACGTGCAATTATACACTTCGGTTGGTTATCTGGTAGTAACCAGTTAAATGCAAAGAATCATCATATGGAAACGATGCGGACACTAGTTGCTACGCTGGTGGTAAACCTTGTATTTAAACTGATCGGCACGAGCAACCGAGAGTGTATACTCCACAACCTCGTTTGACTCGTTATACGTAGTCCTGACCAAATCGAGCACAGGCGAGCCCTCGACAATTCCCAAAAGGTGGGCGTCGGTGGGACGGGCTATGCTCGCACAGAACTCCTCTTCGGCCACGCGAATCTTTTGCTGAAAGTCTTGCTCAATCACATCGTAAAGCGACTTACGCTCCAGCAGTGGTCGCTTTAGGGACAGAAATTGACGAACCGGTAGATAGCTGCGTTCGACCATCATGGGCATGTTATCGGCAGAACGAAGGCGCTTAAGCTTAAAAATGCGATCACCGATACGCAATCCCATATGCTCGGCCAGATTTTTATCGGCCTCCATCTCGCAAAACTCGAGAATCGTGGTCTCGGGGTCGCGACCCATCGCGCGCATCTGCTCGGTAAAGCTGTAGGACTGCATGAGATTGGTTGCCTTTGCCGAACGGTCGGTCACAAAGGTGCCGCGACCGTGCTGCCGAACCACCAGTCCTAAACGCTCCAGTTCCTGCAGAGCCAGGCGTACCGTAGTGCGCGAGAGACCATAGCGCTCCGAAAGTTCGCGCTCGGAAGGAATCATGTCACCGGCGCGATATTCATGGTCGATCTTTTCGGTCAGAATATCGACCAGCTGATCGTACAGCGGTTGCTTACGCGCTCCGATCGCCATCCTATCCTCCCTTTTGCTCGAATTCGGCTAACTACCTAGGGTGTTTAGCATTATCTGTCTGCCACACCCGAATCATCAAGAAAACAAAAGCCGCGCGCTCTTTCGAGCACGCGGCTTTTAACATACACATGGCTTAAGGGGTCGGGGTGTGAGCCGCGTAGGGACACACCCCTCAAGCTAGAGCCTTACCAGATGCTCGGCCAGAGACCAAGCGGGCCAGCGCCCAGGATGCCAAGGACGAAGAGCAGGAGAATGCCCTTGGTCGGGGTCCAGCTGTGCTTAGCGAACATGTAGTAAAGCAGCAGCGTAAGCATAAGCGGGACGAGCTTCGGGACGATGGTGTTGAGGGTGTCGGCAACAGAGAAGTTGACCGGATCCTCGGTAACGGTGCCGTAGGTCACGGACTCCATGCCGTTACCCAGATCGGTGACGCCGCACTCGACAGCGTTGCCGTCGGCATCGGAAGCGGTAAGGGCGTTGCCGTCCTTATCGGTCATGGCGATGGTACCGGCCTCAGCGGTCTCGGTATCGATGCCCTCCATACCGGTGAAGTTCTCGGCCTCCTTCTCGGAGACGATCACGGTAGTAGCGGAGAGGCCACGGGTGGTGCCGTTGGGGATCTGGAGGTTGATCTGGGTGCCACCCATGGTGACGACCAGGCAACCGACGACGAAGACGCCCATGATGGAAGCGGCACGCGTGAAGGCCTGCATGTTGGCGGTCAGAGCGTCAATAGCGCTGGTGCCAAGCTTGTAGGACCAGTTCATGAGCCAGAAGCGCAGAGCGAACTGGACGGCGTTGAAGATCACCAGGAAGATGATCGGCGCAGCAGCGTTGCCGTTGATGGCCATGTTGGAGGTGATGCCGGCCGTGATAGGCACGAGCGTCAGCCAGAACAGGGCGTCACCGATACCACCGAGCGGGCCCATTGCGGCGACGCGGACGGCGCGGATCGTGGGGATGTCAACCTTGTTCTGCTCGAGCGAAAGCACGATGCCCATAACAAAGGTGACGAGGAACGGGTGGGTGTTGAAGAACTCCAGGTTGTGGCTCATGGAAGCCGCGAGGTCGTTCTTGTTGGTGTGGATCTTCTCCAGACCGGGGATGATGGAGTAAAGCCAGCCAGCGGCCTGCATGCGCTCGTAGTTGAACGATGCCTGCAGGAAGCAGGAGCGCCAAGCCATCTTGTTGAGGGTCTTCTGGTCGAGCTGCGGAGCAGGAGTGAGATCCTCGTAGTGCTCCGGGATCACATACTCATTAGATGCCATCTTCGAAGTCACCTCCGTCAGAAACAGCTGCACCCTTCAGCTCGGTCTGCTGCTGGAAGTCCCAGAAAGCGATGCCGAAGCCGATGAGAGCGAGGATGAGCAGAGCAGGGGTTGCCAGCGAATCGTTGGCAACGGTGATGAGCGCGAGGCCGAAGCCCATGAGGAAGAAGCCCCACATATCGCGGTTCATCATAACCTTGAGCAGGACGGCGAAGCCGACGAAGCGCATCATGCCGCCTGCAGCGGACAGACCGGTCTGCAGCCAAGTCGGGATGGCAGAAGCGATGGTCTGACCGATGGTAGCGCCAGCGATGAAGAACAGGGTGACGACGACAGCGAAGATCAGGCCGAGCAGAGCCATGGCGAAGTAGTTCAGGCGCTCGATGCCCTTGGTGTCCGCGTTGTGAGCCATGTTATCGGCCGTGGACATAAGCGGGGACATAAGCGTGAAGACCAGGGTAACGCCAAGCTGGCCAAGCAGAGCGAACGGAATGGCGAGGCCGACTGCCGCGTTGGGCTCGAGGCCCGTGGCGATAGCGAGAATGGCTGCCATGATGCCGCCGATGACGGCGTTAGGCGGCTGAGCGCCTCCGATCGGCATGTTGCCGATCGTCATGAGCTGATAGGTACCACCCACGAGAAGACCGGTGTTGAGGTCGCCAAGGATAAGACCGATGACGGCGCCGGTGACGATGGGCTGATAGAGAGACTCGAGGAAGTCAAACTGGTCGATTGCCGCGATGAACGTAACAACGAAGACCAGAGCGATCTGGATGATCGAGTATTCCATCTTGCTCCTCCTTTCAAAATGTATGTACGCACTTTGGATATCACGTACAGAACGTCAGGGTTTCACTCCTGACAACGTGGATCACGAGGATTACGAGAAGAGCTTGCTCGTGTCCTCAACAGGCGTGCTCGGAACGCGCCTGATCTCCAACTCCACCCCCAATTCCTGCAGCTCTTTAAACGCAGCGACATCCTCGTCGTTAACTGCGACGGAGGTGGCGACTTGGCGCTTTCCTTCCGACATGTGCATGTTGCCGATGTTTACCTTCTTTATAGGCACACCGCCCTTGACGAGCGTGAGCACGTCTTCCGGTGTTTCGGCCACGATGAAGATCTTCTGGCGCGGGCTCGCCTTGCCAATGACGTCGATGGTCTTCTGCAGGGAGAAGAAACGCGTAGCGACGCCGGCGGGAGCGGCCATCTTCATGAGGTTCTGGCGCATGGTGTTGGACGCCACGTCGTCGTTGGCGACGAGGATGAGGTTGGAGCCCAGAGTGGAGTTCCACTGGGTGGCAACCTGACCATGAACCAGTCGGTTATCGATGCGGGTAAGAAGAATGTTGGGTTCTGCCATGTTGATCAGCTTCCTTTCGATATTTGCTGACGACAGTTACTTGATCTCCTGAATCGCGTAACGCGAAACATCTACGACGGCTCCGGATCGGACTTTGATCTGGACCTTCTCGCCTTCGATGCCTTTGACGGTTCCGTAGATACCGCCGGCGAAAAGAACCTCCTGACCCGGCTTGAGCTCGGTGTGCAGCTCCTTGAAGTACTTCTGCTTCTTCTTCATGTTGATTTGCGACCAGATGGTGTAAATCAAGCCCATGATGACAAGCAGGCCTAAAAGGGCGACCGAGGAGCTCAGGACGTTGGCTCCGAAATCGGCCATTAGATGCCGTCCTCGTCGCCGAAGATATCCTCTTCCTCGGAGCCGGCAACGGATGCGACCGTCTGGGCGGTGATGCCCGTCTGGCCAACGGTCACGGCCTGCTCGCCAAGCTCGGCGAGCGTGGCATTACCGCGGAGGAACAGAAGCTCAATAACCATGGGAAGGTTGGTGCCAGTCAGAACCTCGACGTTGTCGACATCCTGGGCAATCATCATCGACTGGTTGAACGGGGTGCCGCCAAGCAGGTCGGTAAAGACAAGCACGCCATCGCACTCCTCGCGCATGGCGGTAATAGCGGCGCGGAGATCCTCACCGTAGGATGCGGCCTGGTCGCCCTCAAAAGGAACGACGGTAAAAGCAGGCTGGTCGCCGGCAACCATAGCGATAGCGCTTGCAAGGCCGGGTGCGAACTGTCCATGACCGGTAAGAATAAAGCCAACCATTCAAATTTCCCTTCCGAAGGTGTGTACGATCTGAGTCCGATGATTTTCGGAAGCCAGCGGGCACTCGCCCTTAAAGCTTCTTAGAAAGCGTTCTTTGAAGACCAGTGGTTTCTAAACTGGTAGTAACCACGTGACGTGTTGTTGTCACTATATCACCCCAGAAGAGGTCGCTTTCGTTGATTCATACGGTAAAACGTTTTTGCACCGCTCACGGTGATAAATCGACCGTTTACCGGTCGTTAACACTTCTACCTGCGGTTTTGAAACCGTTTCGAAATGCTTTGGCAAAAGATCGGATCTTTTCCTGTGTCTAAACAACGCAGGGCGGCTAAAAATAGCGTGTAGAAAAATTGCAGGTCATTGTGAAGATATGTGAATTGGTCTTTTTGACTTAATACCAGTTAGAACCAGTTTTGAGATTATCGGTGAACGGTAGTTTTCGACCGTTTACCGGTTACTTGCAATCGTTTGCAGCTGTTTTCCCATATGAATTAGGGAAACACAATGGAGCGCTTGCGCAATCACGGGAACGATCACGGGAAGTTTTGGCATTTGTCCTCATCCCCCGCGCGCCAAACTCCAGCATCCAAAATGAGCTAATAGCTCACGCTAATCGTTTTCAATCATTACTTACTCATTATCCGTAATTATTTATCGTTTATCGTTAATTCTGATATGATACAAGTATCATACAAAACGCCGATTGGAGGGGTTATGGTCCATCGAAACGCATCTATATCGAATGAAACCATCAGCCGCGAACAGACGATAGCCGAACTGAGGAAGCTCGCTCGCATCTGCAAATGGGCCACGATCTGCATTACCACCGCGCTCGCTCTGGGACTTCTCGCAGTCATTGCGATTGACCTTCTACTCATATTGCCTGGCCTCTCCCAAGGGTCGTGTCTCCAATCCGTAGAACTTCAAGCCGGCGAAGGGCCGTGCCTTGCTATCGTCGGTACCGATGCGCAGGCCCCACTTATGCTCGTTGCACACGATGGTCACACTGCCATAGGGAGCCTCTTGATGACATGTCTCGCGCTTACCATCGCGATAAGCGTGCGCAGGTTTTTCTTCAACATTGAAAAGGAAGGCAGGCCCTTTGACCTTGAATGTAACCAGACACTTCGTCGAGTAGGAAATTTATTCCTTATCGGCGGCGTTGCCGTGAGGCTTCTTGGTGCCGTAATCACGGGAATGATACTCTCAGGATTTGGCGGCAGCTTTACGGATGCGTTCGCCGGCCAGTTATTCGAGCCTTCTATGCTCTTTGCAGGCCTGATTATTTGCCTGATTGCCAGCATCTTCCGCTACGGGTATATCCTGCAAAAACAAGATGACGAGCTGCTCTAGGGGGAATCCATGATTATTCTGCGGCTCGACCGCATGCTTGCCGAACGCAAGATCTCATCCAAAGAGCTTGCGGAACGCGTGGGCATCTCCCAGGTCAATATGTCGCGCATCAAGACGGGCAAGGTTTCTGCCGTGCGCTTTTCAACTCTTGATGCGATATGCCGGGCACTCGACTGCCAACCAGGCGATGTACTGGAATATATATCCGACGATGAAGCCGATAGTCTTTTTGGGCTTAAAGATGAATAGCCATAATTAAACTGCCGATCACGCTCTCAACGCAAATAGCCCGCCAGAACGACTTCCGTACTGGCGGGCTACTTGCTGTCTATCGGCTAGATGCTCGATGAGCCGTGCAACTCTTTACGCAAACAGGCCGTAGATGCTGATGTTGGCCTTGGCGTAGAGGCCGTTAGCATACTCGGTCCACTTGGAGCTGGCGCTCGAAGCCTGCGAGGAATACTGCTGGTAGGCGGTGTAATAGGCGGTCATGGCCTGCTTATAGGTAGCGCTATCGGCCGTAAAGGCATCGTCAGCGAAGGCCCTAGCGTAGGTGCTATCGGCGTCCTTCCAGGTACCCTTTTCGCTATCCCACTCGTCGCCGGCAAGGTTGATGATGTAGTCGGCGTAGTCCTTGCTCGCGGTCTCCTCGTTGCCGTCAGAAGGCTCGGTCGGGGCGGTCGGCATACTTGCGGAGCTATCGCCCACCTTCTTCTTGTAGAGCTTCTGCAGCGTCGCGGACTGACGGACGATCTGCTTGGCCTGGTCCTTGGACACGCCATACTGCGTGGCCATGGTCTTGTAGTCGGAGGTGCCGATGGAATCCTCGGCGTACTTCTTCATTTCCTTGGAAGAAACGGTAATGCCCTCGTCCTCGGCAGCATCCAGCAGGATCTTGTTGCGCACGTAGGACAGGATGACGTCGGCAGAAGGAGCAGTATAGTTGCCGTCACTATCTTTGACGGTGTCGAGGCTGTACTGGCTCTCGATGGCCTCACGCGCGGTGATGTCGCTCTTCTTGCCGTTGTAGCTATAGCTTGCCACGGTCGAATCGAGCTGGTCCTCGGTGAGGGTCGCCGAGCCAACACCCTTGCCGCCAAAACCACCGTTGCCGATAAAGAAGCCGACCACCGCAGCGATCACGATAGCGACCACAAAGGCGGCAATCATCGTCTTCTTGTGCTTGGATGTATGGTCGTCTTCGTCGGAGTCGTCGTCCTCGTCCTGCTCCTCGGGCATCAGATTCTCGTCAGCGGCATCCGCGGCAATCTGAGCCTCCAGGCGGGCGTCCTCCTCCTCGGCCGTCGTACCGGCAGCAATGTGCTCGGCAGACGTACCGGCGACCAGATCGATCTTCTCGTCCTCATCACCGTCGGGTCCTTCGCCGCGCTCGATGATCTGGATGCCGTCGATCTCGTCCTTCTCGTCCTTCTTTTGAATCAGACCCATATCAGTTACTCCTTGTTAGGAAACATAGTCCGCAATAGAATACGCCCGACAGAGCGCCGGGCGTATTGATTCTTAGGTTATACGCAAACACTTAAGTACTATTTAGGCGTTTGCAGCGTGCATGCCTTAGGCCAGGTGAGCGATAACGGCATCGGCAAAGGCCTGCGTACCCACAGCGCCCTCAACGGAGCCGGTCTGGGCACGACGCACGTCACCGGTAACCTGCTCGCCCTCGTCGAGCGTGGCAGAGACGGCGGCGCGAATGCGATTGGCCGCGTCGTTCTCGCCCAGGTGATCGAGCATCATCGCAGCAGAGAGGATCTCGGCCGTGGGGTTGGCGATATCCTGACCAGCGATATCGGGCGCGGAGCCGTGCGTAGCCTCAAAGATGGCGCAGTCGGCACCGATGTTGGAGCCGGGGGCCATGCCTAAGCCGCCCACCAGGCCGGCGCACAGGTCGCTCACGATGTCGCCGTACAGGTTGGGCAGCACCAGGACATCGAAGTCGTTGGGGTTCTGGACCAGACCCATGCAGGTGGCGTCGACGATCTTGTCGTTGAACTCGATATCGGGATAGTTGGCGGCCACCTCGCGCGCCACGCGCAGGAACAGGCCGTCGGTCGCCTTCATGATGTTGGCCTTGTGCACGGCCGTCACCTTTTTGCGGCCGCAGCGGCGGGCATACTCAAAGGCATACTCCACAATGCGGCGGCTCTTGGCGATGGAAATCGGCTTAATTGAAATGGCGGAATCAGCGGCGAAGGTCTTCTGGCCCGAGCGCTCGACGAGCTGCGAGAGCTCCTCGACCTCGGCAGCGCCCTCATCGAACTCGATGCCGGCGTAGAGGTCCTCGGTGTTCTCGCGCACGATAACCAGGTCGACATCGCGGAAGCGCGAGCCGTCGCCCGGCTGCGACAGGCAGGGGCGCACGCAGGCGTACAGGTCGAAGTGCTTGCGCAGGGCCACGTTAACGCTGCGGAAACCCGTGCCGACCGGTGTGGTGATGGGACCCTTGATGGCAACCTTGGTCTCGGCGACCGCATCGAGCACGTGCTGGGGCAGCGGCGTGCCAAACTCGTCCATGACGCCGGCGCCGGCCTCCTGGACGTTCCAGTTGATCTGGACACCGGTGGCCTCGACCACGCGGCGCATGGCCTGCGTAATCTCGGGACCGATACCGTCACCGGGAATCAGGACTACATCGTGCGCCATAATCTGTTACTCCTCGTTTTCGGCGTCGTCAGATTTTTTAACGCTAGCACGCTTCTTCTTTTTGGAGAGATCAAGGTCAAAGCGTTTAACAAGCATTTCGCAAATCTCGCTCGAACGGGCTTTGAGATAGCTGCCCTTGCCGTTCTCGGCGTCGAACTTAAGGCGCAGCGCGAGCTTCTCGGCGACCTCGGCGTCAATCTCGCCCTGGCCAAACTCGTACAGGCAACCGAGCATGTCGCGATACTCGAGGTCGCCGTGGTAGCACTGGATGGCCTCGTCCAGGATGGGCCAAGCCTCGCGCGAACGCTCGACGCTCGTGGCGCCCCACACGCACAGCAGGCGGAAGGCAGCATAGCGCAGCGTGGAGGAGATCTCGTCGAACAGTGCGGTCTCGGCACCCTCAAAGGCATCGCCCAGCTGCTCGGGGCAGGTGGTGGCGAGCGCCGTCAGGGCATCGAGGGCCTCCCAGCGGGTCTGAGCCTCGGGGCGGTCGAGCGCCTCGATCAGCGCGGGCACGCAGGGCACGACGCGCTGCGGATCGCGCTCGGCAAGCAGGTGCAGCACGCGGGCGGCAAACTGGCGGATGCGGCGCGTGGGGCAGCCGAGTTCCTTGACCAGACGGTCGACGGCGTTCTCGTTCTCCTCTGCCAGCTGAAGCTGTGCCAGCTCCTCGTCGGTGAGCTGTTCGTCTTTGTTTTCTGCCATAGTTACCTCTTCTTACTATTTCTTAGCGTGCTTGCCAGCACCCTTGCTGTCATCGGTGACCGAGATGAGCTGTCGATCGGCCGCGCCATTGCGACGCGCACGGCGGCGTTCCTCGGCGTCGCCCGCGTCGGCGGCGGCACGGTGAGCCTTGTTGACGTTAAAGACCTCGTCGTGCTTGCGCCACGGACCGACGGACTCGCCAAAGCTCATCTTAAGGCCGGCGATAAAGCCGCCGAGCCAGCCGATCGGCGCAAACTGCACCAGCGGGAACAGTGAGAACACCCAGGTCAGCAGGACGACTGCCGCCGCTCCCGCAAAGTTGGCAATCCAGTAGTCGCGCTTGGTGATGACGCGCTTTTCGCACGCCCACTGGCCGCACAAAAAGCCAATGTAGATCGCAAAGAGAAAGAGCACCAGCGCAAGCACCACGAACGTCCAGCTCATGGGCGCTACTCCCCGTGATGGTGGCCGCAGCAGCACTCGTGGCCGTCATCATGGCCGTGGCCGCCGCAGCACTCGTGGCCCTCGTCGTGGTGGTGGCCACAACCGCACTCGTGATCGTCGCCATGCTCGCCGCAACCGCAGCCGTCCTCGTGAGCGCCATGCTCCTCGGGACGATACTGCGACCAGTCCAGACCGGCGGCGATGGCGTCGGCCTCCTCCTTATAGAGGACCGTGACGGCCTGGGTACCCAGCTTGGCACCACCGATGGCGTCGAGCATGTCGTAGAGCGTAAAGGCCACGTCGGCACCGGGCAGCGCAAGCTCGCGGTCGTCGGCATAGGCGAGCGCCAAGCGCAGGTCCTTGATAAAGTGCTCGACCATAAAGCCGGGCTTGTAGTCGCCGTCGAGCGCCTTGGGAGCCAGGCTCTCCATGGCGCCGGACTTGCCGGTGCCGCCCAGGATCATCTGGCGGGTCTTCTCCAGGTCAAGGCCGCTCAACTCGGCAAATGCCATGGCGTCTGCCATGCCGACCATGCAGGCGCCCAGCGACACCTGGTTGGCGAGCTTGGCAGCCTGGCCCTTGCCGGCGCCGTCGAAGCAGCAGATGTTGGCCGCAAAGGTGGCAAGGATGTCGCGGACCGGCGCGATGTCGTTCTCGGTAGCGCCCACGATAGCCGTGAGCGTACCGGCGATAGCGCCCGACTCGCCGCCGGTGACGGGGCAGTCAAACGCCATGCGACCAGAAACCTGGGCGGCCTCGGCAATGTCGCGCGCCAGCTCGGGCGAGCTCGTGGTGAGGTCGATCAGGACCGCGCCGGGCTTAGTGCACGCGAGCAGACCGTCACCCGCCAGGTAGAGTTCCTCGACCTCGGAGGGATAGCCCACCATGGTAAAGACGACATCGGCGTTCGCCGCGGCATCGGCCGGCGTATCTGCCCAGACGGCGCCGCGCTCGATAAGCGCCGCCGCCTTGGACTTGGTGCGGTTGTTGACCGTGACGGGATAGCCGGCGTCCAGAATGTGGCCGGCGATGGGGGCACCCATGATTCCGGTGCCAATGAATGCGACGGAGAGCTTGTTTGCCATGAAACCTTTCCTTTTGGGTTGGGTGTTGTTACCAGGTTGAATACTCGGTGCCAGCGTTTGAGCTGTGAGTCGAGGGCGATTACGGACGCAGCGCTTGCCTACTGACCGCGCACGCGGCGGGCGATACGGTCGGAAAGCGACGCCTTGTCGGCGCGGTTCTTACCCCAAAACGCGCAGCCCACCATGCCGGGGCCCACGTGCGAGCCGATGGTGGGACCCACGGAGCCGCGAATGATCGTGACGTCGGCGCAACCCTCCTCCTTGCGGATGGCGGCTTCGAGCCAGTCACCATCCTTTTCGGCATCGGCCGTCATGATGGCGATGGGCATGGTGCGATCGGGCACGTAGTTCTCGCGGAACGACTTGAGGATGGACTTGAGCGCCTTCTTGCGGCCGCGGTTGACGCCGATCAGCGACAGCGAGCCGGCCAGGTCGTAGGAGAGCTCGGGCTTGACGTCGAGCTTTGCCGTGAGCTGCGCCGCCGCGGGAGGAATGCGGCCGCCGGCAGCCAGTGCGTCGAAGCTCTCGAGCGTAAAGTAGCCGTGCACGTAGGTCTTTGCCTCGTTTGCCCAATCGACCAGCTGCTTGGCGGTCAGTCCCGCCGAACGCTGGCGCACGGCCTCGAGCGCCAAGAGCGCACCGGTCGCGCAGGGCAGAGCGTTGTCGACCACGTAGAGCTCAAAGTTGGGATACTCGGCGCGCACGACATCTGCCGCCTGGCACGCGGAGTTGTAGCTCGACGACAGCGCCGAGGTAAAGCACAGGTAGACCGTGGGCGTGCCCTCTTTGGCGCACTCGGTAAAAAACTCGATATAGCGACCGAGCGACACAGCCGAGGTGGACACGCGGGCACCGGCGCGCATGCGGTCGTAGAACTCCTTAGGGCTCATGCTCGACCAGATGTCGTCTGTGCGCTCCTCGCCATCGATAATGAAAGGGAAACCCAGGATATCGACATCGAGGTTCGCGGCGACCTCGGGGCTAAAGTCGCAGCAGGTATCGACGACGATGCGGCAACGGTTCGAATGACCGGCGGATGCGGCCTTGTCCATCAAAGCGACTCCTTACGTAAAAAGGCGGCCACCCGCATGGGATGGCCGCCAACCGTTAACTCATGCAAGTTAACGTATTTTACTCGTCAAGTGTTTCGATGCGGGGCTTGATGATGCCATATCCACCATTCTTACGGTGATACACCACATTGATGAGGCCAGTCGTCGCGTTCTCGAACACGTAGAAGTCATGACCAAGCAGATCGGTCTGCACCAGCGCCTGCTCCTCAGTCATCGGGGTGACGTCGATAACCTTCTCGCGGACGAGCAGGTCGTCCTCCTCCTCGGGCAGCAGCAGGTCGGCCAGATCCTCGACGCGCTCGACCGGCGCAACATCCGCGGCGCTGGCACCGCCCTGGCGGTTGTCCACAACCTTGGTCTTGAACTTGCGCAGCTGGCGGGTGACCTTATCGGCGGAGAGGTCGATGGCGGCGTACATATCTGCACCGTGCTCGGCAACGCGAATCACCGAACCGCGGGCACGAACCGTAACCTCGACGATTGCCGGGTTGGGGTTCGAGGGGTTCTTCTCATAGCGAAGTACAACGTCGACCGTCATGGGCTCGATATCGAAAACCTTGAGCGCCTCGCCGATCTTCTCATCCACATGCGCACGCAGAGCATCGGTTACCGTCGTCTTGCGTCCAGAAACCTTGATATCCATACGTGGCTCCAATCTGCCTCGGGGACTTACTGTACTGGCTATGTACCCATTGCCGTGCATTTAATCACGCGGATTCCCAAAGACCCGAATAACGATTGCTTGATACCGCATACCGAAGTCTCGCACTTTTCTGTGGCAAAGTGCGCTATAGGAGGGCGACGGCGACTTTGGTTTTGCACCTAAAAAATGTCTTTGACCTGCTGGTTTTACGGAAACGAAAAAGCCGGGCTCCCCTATTGGGGAAACCCGGCAGTGCGTGTTGAAACCGTGAAGAGGTGTCCTTTCCAACGTATAGGAGACACCACCCCTGGCAATAACTAGCTATTGAGTTTGTTAATGTCGTCGTCGGTGATGGCGCCTTCCTGGCTGGACGATTTGTCCTCGGAGGATGCGGCCTCATTGTCGGAATCGGAGGACTCGCTGCCGGAGGACATGGTCTCACTGGACTCAGAGTCACCCGGCTGCACGCTAGCGCCCGAAACCGTCTTAGTGGTGAGGTCGTAGGGCATCGTGCCATACCAGACGCAGTGGACTGCCTCGAGCGTACCGTCGACCGTGATGTCGTCGAGGGCGTCGCTCACGGCACGGCACAGTTCGTCATTGGACGAGGCGCCCGCAACACCAAGCGTCGAGGGCGCCTCGAGCGCACCGACATAGGAGACCTCGCTCATCAGGCGTGCAAGGTAGCCGCCGGCCGTGGAGTCGCAGATCACATAGTCGACCTCGCCGGACTCGAGCGCCTCAAAGCACTCGTTGATGTTGGAGTAGGTCTTTTGGTTGGCGGTGATGCTCTGCTTAGCAAGCGCCTCCTGCGAGGCCGAGGACATCTGAACGCCCAGGGTGGACGTGTTAAGGGTATCGGTGGAAACGCTTAGCGACCCACCATCGCTAGTTTTACCGAACACGGAAGTGGCATCGTACAGGCAGGTGCCGAGCGAGCTAATGTCCCCGTCCGTGGAGTTAATCTCGCCAATAAAGATATCGGCCTTTTTGTCGCCGAGCGCGGAACCTGCCGAAGACGCATCGACAAAGGAGACCTTAAGGCCCATGCGGCTTGCGAGGGCGCGGGCGGCGTCAACCGCATACCCCGTGAGCTCGCCGTCGGCGTCCTGCATGGCCTGCGGCGCATCGGAAGTATCGAGGGCGACCGTCAGGGTTCCGGGAGTGACCAGGGCGTCGTCCGACACCGCCGGCGTGACGGTCTCGTACTCGATCTGGTCGATCGTGGGAGTCGTGAACGTAGACAGCGGGTTGAACGCGCATCCGCTCAGGCCCAAAACGGCGATGACCGCTGCGGTCCCAGCACCTAACCGAGCCGCGTGCATCAAGCTGCCCCTCACCATGTCCACTACCCTGCCTTCTGTGTCGTATACGATCCGTGCGTTGCACGGAATATCGGGTTGTTCCCACCAGCTGACCTGGTATTTGACCCCACACTTGCGCACCGGGGTGTTTGCTCGGGAGGCCGCAGCCACCTTCACGACTGGCCCGCTCGCCCGCGAGGCGGTATTGCCCCAAAGAAAGTCGAACGGACGGTGCGGCTTACATCTAGGACGCGCCATGATCGCGCCGCGCGCACGCGGTCGCTTACGTGGATCCCTTTGACCGCGTCTGTCTTGGACTAGGACGGGCATTTCGTCCGTCCGCAACCACAGCCTGGTAGGAACGAAGCGCATTATAGCTAAGTTCAAGCTAAAGTTTAAGGTTAGGGGCGTTATTCGCATCGCGAGTACAGATTTCGCAGGTCAGGACGGACCGCACGTGCTCTGATTGAGCCCGTCGCTCCCCTATGGAAAGCCCCAACACACCCGTCTTAGGGCGCCGTGGCCAAAAAATAGCAAATATGAGTACTGTTACCAATTTAGTAGCAGGAGTTTTTGGCTCTGCAAGCTGTTTTCACGCTCTATAACGTCAGATTGATGCCAGGGTATTCCACATTTGTTTAATAACTTTCTAATTTACCCCCTCTTCCAGTCCCAAAATCCCTGATTTTGCTGTTACTGAATTTGTAGCAGTACTCATATTTGCTATATTTTGGCCAGAGCATATATCCAACCCTCTGTTTCAGAGCATTGTTAGGCGGGTTTAAGCCCAAAACACGCCCGCAGCGTGTTAAGCAGCGCCTCTTGCTTTTTCCTGCGGGCATCGACACGATTCCGGTACCGCTTTCGCATACGCTGGTGCATGCGCCATGCGAGCGCCTCCATTGCTTCCATGTCGCAGAGCATCTCGTTATTGACCGTCGCGACCTCGATTCCCATAGTAATCAAGCCCGTGTTGCGTTTTTCATCATGGATACGTCCCCTCCGGGAGGAATGGCCCAGCTCACCGTTGTATTCCAGGTCAAACTGGGCTGCTTCCTGATACGCATCGCAAACTGCATGCGGCATCCCCGAGATTGCCTGCGCACGGTCATCGAACTCGATCTTGTAGTCGGTCTTAAAGGGACCGCAGGCAAATCCGCCATAGGAAAACGGAAGCGAAAACAGAGCGAGCATGATGCACTCCATGGGCGAGCGCAGATTTTCTGACAGGTAGGGACACAGGCGCAGCAGCTGTTTGGCCACATTCCCCTTGCATGCCGCGAGGTAATCTACCAGGCAATCGGGTGTCAGCACGGACTCGACCTCAAAGTAACCGACATCTGGCGGCTGGTCTTTGTCCTTTGCCAATTTGTTCACGACAGGCGAGGTGTAGGGAGGCAGATACTTCCCGCGGTCACTCAGTGAAATCTTAGAGCACAGCTCCTGGGCCAGGGCAAATGCCTGGATGCAGCCGACCTCGCGCGCGACGGCTACGCAAAGGGCCTCGGGAGATAGACTGTACACCCCCGGTTCCACCTCTAGAATCGAGCCGGCGGGCAACTCGGAGCATACGGACCAGCTCACGCCAAGAATACGGCGGCGCTGCGCTGCAGATCCTACCAGCAAGCACAAATCCTCTTGCACCTCGCCGCTTGCGGCCCCAATCCGCACCAAATCGGGAAGATAGATGTCCTCGGTCGAGGGCGACGACGTGCGCAGCACACGGCGCTCTTCATCGGGATTAAGGTCCTTCCAGCTTATGTAGCCCATCTGCCGGCGCTCGGCGCGCATCATGCGCAGCGCCGAGGCACCCGTCAAAATTACGGAAGCAGCCAGCTGCTCGCTTGCAGGCTTGCCACGCTGCCCGATCTTTATTGCCATCTGAACCACCCCTACCAAACGCGTGCGATAGCGAGGCCATCAACGGCCGCAGCGCCGGCGCGCTTGAGTTCCGCCGAAGCCGCGGCCATCGTCGCACCCGTAGTGATAACGTCGTCGATAAGCAGCAGGCGCTTGCCCTGCACGTCCTCAACGGTCTCATACATGCCTCGGGCGCGTTCACGGCGTTCTTCACGACCGAGTTCACGCTGGTCGCCATGCCCGTACTTGACGAGAGCATCGAGCAGGGGAACACCCGACAGCTCGCAAAATGGACGCGCAATAGCCTCCATATGATCAAAACCACGCCGCCGAAACGCTGCCGCCGTCGCAGGCACAAACACCACCGCATCCGCACCGGACAGCACACCTCCATAGCGATCGGGCGCTACGACCTGGGCATGCAGGGCGGTGTCGTAGAGCAGCTCCGCCAGATACGGAGCCAGACGTCGCTCGCCCGCATCCTTGTACGCTTTAATGATGCGCGGCAGCGGATGCGCATAGACGGCGCACGCCAGGCAGCGGTCGAGCGCCTCCGCCATTGCCGAAGACGTGCCCTCGACCGAACACTCAGTGCACAGCAAATCCCCAAACGGGGCGCCACATCGGGTGCAGCTATGACGTGGGTCGATGAGCGTGAGCGCGGCCAGGCAGTCTTGGCAAATAAGCGCACCGGCGCGCTCGCAGCCGGTACATCGTGTTGGCGACAATGCCTCGAGCGCCTCGTACGTCGCGCGCTCGGCAAACGGTAGCAATTCGTCCGCAAACGGTAGGGCACCGGCACTCTGCAGACGGCTCAATATGTTCAGATGGCTCTTCAAGACACAACCCTCCCTACGCTCGATCGCAGGGAGGGTTGTTGATTCGGCGCTATGATACCCCGATGCGCTCGGGGCAAGGCGGGTTAAATCCGCTCGCGGGCGTTATTCGCCGGCGGGCGGTTGTGGTGCGGACAAAGACGGGGTCGAGCCCTCGCCACCATCCTGGCGCGGCTTGCGGGAACGACGACGGCGACGGCGCTTTTGACCCTGGTCGGCCGAGCCCTCGCCACCGCGATTCTCGCGCGGCTCGCGCTCGTCGCGAGCGGCGCCACGCGAAGCCTTGGCAGCCGCTCCCCCGCCATCCCCGGGACGACGGCGCGTGACCTTGACCTCGCCATCCGAGACCTGATCGGCCACGGAGGGCACTGAGGGCTTCTGTTGCGCGCCCGAGGAATGGCGACGGCGCGGACGCGGCGCGCGCTCCTCCTCGCCACGTGACTTGCCGCTCTTGTCGACAGGCGCATCGGAGGCCGAGGCGCCCTTGGAAGCGGCACCGGCCTCGCGAGCAGCTGCGGCGCGGAAGGCGTCCTCGCGCTCCTCGCTCGACAGATGACGGCGGCGGCGACGTGTGGGGTTCATGCCGCCGCCGCGATTCTGCTGCTGGGGCTGCTGAACCTCGCGCTCGCGAGAGGCGTTCTTGCCCGCGGCTGCAACCTCGGTAGCATCGCCCGAGCCCGCGCGCTTGCGACGGCGACGGCCATCGGCCGCCCCCTCGGCCTCGGGTGTCTCGGCCTTACCGCGGCCTTTTCCGCGGCCACGGCCCTCGCCCTGACCCTGACCGGCGCGAGCATCGGATTCAGCATCGCGACGACGGCGCTTGGGCATCGACGTGCCGGCAAGACGGTCGGCGCTCGACAGGCCATCGCCCACGTCGACGCCGTTCTCGCGGTCGAGCTCCATGAGCGCCAGGCGCATCTCGGGCGACTCGATGCGCTCGAGCACGTCACGCGTCACGCAGTCGGGGCGGCAGTTGCAGCCCTGCTCGGCAGCCTTCTTTTTGCAGCTCTCCGAGCACGTCATATCGGCTAGGTTGACCTTAAAGACCTTGCCGTTCTCCAGGCGCAGCACCAGCTGCTCACGCGGCGTGTCATACTCCTGAATACGCGCCTTGCCGAGCGGCGTATCGATGAGCGTCTTCTTTTTGGGCGCACGGCTCTTAAAGTCCTTGTACGCCTCGAACTCATAGCGCAGGCAGCACATCAGGCGGCCGCAAACGCCGCTGATCTTGGACGAGTTGAGCGGTAGGTCCTGCTCTTTTGCCATGCGGATCGAGACGGGCTCAAACTGTCCGCCAAAGCGCGTGCAGCAGAGCTCCTGTCCGCACTGGGCATAGCCGCCCACCAGGCGGGTCTCGTCACGCACGCCGATCTGGCGCATATCGACGCGAATGTGCAGCGTCGAGGACAGGTCCTTGACGAGCTGGCGAAAATCGACGCGCTCCTCGGCTGCAAAGTAGAACACGGCCTTCTCGCCGCCAAACAGGTACTCGACGCCCACCGGCTTCATCTCGAGGTCGAGCTCCTTGACCAGGCGGCGGAAGTCGACCATGGCCTCGTCGCCCTGGATGGCCAGGTCATCGGCAAGCTGCAGGTCGATGTCGCTCGCCACGCGCAGCACGGGCTTGAGCGGCTGACCGATCTCGTCTTGCGGCACCTCAAAGGGATCGGCAGTGACCAGGCCGATCTCGGTTCCGCGCTCGGTGGAGCAAATGGCATAATCTGCCTCGAGGATATCCAGATCCTGCGGGTCGAACCACAGGTCGCGCGAGGCGTAGGTAAACTTAACGGGTACGACTAACGGCATTTCAGTGCCTTCCTGATATCGAACAGCATGACCTCGATGGCCAGCTGGGGAGTAACGTTTCTGGCGATGTTGCGCTCGGCGGTCGCGACTGCCTCGAGCGCCCGCGTGGCACCCGCAACATTGGTCGCGGCGGCAAGCCGACCGATCGTGTCGCGCACGTCTTCGTTCACCACGTCGGCTGCCTCGTCCTGAAGTGTCAGCAGCACGTCGCGCATGAGCGTCCGCGCGCTCGCCAGCGCTTCCATGATACCCGAACGCTCGCGCGCGTTGAGTTCGCGCTTGTTGCGGTCCTCAAGCTGCTTCAATGCTCCACGCGACAGGTAGTCGGCGTTTTGCTCGAGCACCTTTTCCTGTGTGGACTTGACCTCGGCGAGCGGCGCCTTAACGGCGACAATGAGCGACTTGGCACGGCTGAGCACGTCGGCCTCGTCGGCGGCGATGAGCGAATCGATGGCGCGAACCATCTGACGGCGGGCGTCCTGGCGCTCGGCGCTCTTGAGGAACTCGATGCCACGCGTGGGGCTTCCCGCTACTGCGACGGCCATGCGGCAACGCGCAGGGTCCTGACCGGTGGCGCGGCTCACGGCCTGCGCGGCGACGGCGGGCGACACCAGCCGAAACGGCACGCACTGGCAGCGGCTCACGATGGTGGGCAACATCACGTCTGCCGAGGTGCCCAGCAAGATAAACATAACGCCCTCGGGCGGCTCCTCGAGTGTTTTGAGCAGCGCGTTGGCGGTGTTGGCGCGCAGCTGCTCGGCACGGTCAATGATGTAGACCTTGGCCTTGGCGCGGATGGGCGCCAGGGGCACGTCGTCGAGTAGCTCGCGCGTCTGGGCGATGAGGTAGCCCGTGGCGCTCTCGGGCGTGTAATAGTGCACGTCGGGGTGCGTATGGCGGGCGACGCGCACGCAGCTATCGCATGAGCCGCAGCCATCCTGCTCGCACAGGAAGGCTTGGGCGAGTGCCCACGCGGCGTCGAGCTTGCCCGCGCCGGGCGCGCCCAAAAACAGGTAGGCGTGCGATGCACGACCGCTGGCGACGGCATTGGTCAAAAAATCGCGCACGCGCTGTTGGGTGTCGAGCTTGGCCAGCAGACTTGCCTGAGCGGGGGCCATGTTACTCGGCCTCCTTGGCAAGCGCGGCGGTGACGGCGTCCTGGGAAATGTCGAGGCCGTAGGCGCGAACCTGCTCAACCGTCTTCTCGAAGACTTCCTCGACGGTCGCAGTGGCGTCGATGAGCTTTACGCGGTTTGGCTCCTCGGCGGCAATTGCGCAAAAACCCTGGTAGACACGCTCTTGGAAGGCCATGCCCTTAGCCTCCATGCGATCTGCCGCGCCACGGGCTGCCATGCGCAGCGCCGCCTGCTCGGGCGTGATGTGATAAACGAGTGTGAGCGCCGGGTGCGTACCCGCGACGGCCAGGTTGTTGGCGTCGCGCACTATCTGGCGATCGAGGCCGTCGGCAAACGCCTGGTAGCAGGTCGTGGAATCGTAGAAGCGATCGCACAGGACCACCTTGCCGGCAGCGAGGGCGGGCGCGATGACCTCGTGCACCAGCTGGGCACGGGCGGCCTCATACAGCAGCAGCTCGCAAGTGTCGCCCATCGCCGTATTGGCGGGGTCGAGCAGCAGAGCACGGATCTTTTCGCTGATGGCGGTACCGCCCGGCTCGCGCAGGCTCACAACCTGGTAGCCGGCAAGGTCGAGCGCGCGGGCAAGCAGGCGCGCCTGCGTGGACTTGCCGGCGCCATCGACGCCCTCGAGCGTGATAAAGCTATGTTGAGCGGGCTCAAAAGCCATGGGCACAGCCCCTTCCTACAAGGCGCGTAAATGCAGATATATCAACCAAGCCATGATACCCCAGTGCTCGGCGCGTCCCAAATCCAACCTAGCCATCGAGGCATCCCCGAAGTTGCGGTGAAATAGGGACTGATTGAAGCTCTGAGACCGCCAAACAGTCCCTATTTCACCGCAACTTATGATGGGGAATTTTGGACGCTGGGTATAATCGTCGTATTGCATTGAAATGTGGCGAAAGGAGTGGCAATGTCTCGGTATTGCGCCTCGTGCGGCAAGCTTCTTGCAGATAATGCCAAGTTCTGCACCTCGTGCGGTGCACCCGTTGAGCAAACAACCGCGAGCGATAGCCAGCCCGCTTTTGAGCAGACCGGCTCCCTTGATACGCCGCAAGCCAAGGCGGACGACCCCCTCGCCTATCGCCCCGACCCCGCCGCAAGCTCTGCGGCCGTCGAGACCACGCAGCGCATACCCGTCGCGAGCGGCTCGCCCCAACAGCAGCCGGCTCCCGCATACACGCCCGCTTCGCCACAGACCCCCGCTCCCAAAAAGAGCGGCACCGGGCCGCTTATCGCCGTTATTGTTGTGCTGGTGGCGATCATCATCGCCCTGGTCGTTTTCTTTGTGATCAAGCCTTTCGACAACGCCGCCACGCAGACGACTGCCGAGGTAGCTAAGCTGCACCATGACGTCGACGACGATGACCTAAAGCCTCTCGGCAATCCCAACAGCCTGTACGACGATGATGACGATGACGACGAGGATGGCAGCGAAGCAACGCTCTCCGAGCAGAACCTCTACCGCCGACTGAGCGAATACTACGACTTGCTCGAAGACCTCGACAACTACGTCCGTGGCTGCGCGCAGAACTTCAACGGCAGCTATCTGGAAGAGGATCGAACCACCCGTCAAAATCTCGCCGACGTCGCCGAGCGCACGGAGGACACCATCGAGCAGTATTACGACATCGTCGAGGACCTAGACGTCCCGACGAGCTCTAAGAACTACAGCTCCTGGAAGGACATCATCGCCCTGTACGATGACCTGGATCACCGCATTGACGCAATCTGTGATGCCTGGGAGATCAGCCTGAAATACGCCAAGCCTGAGGACCACAAGAATGAGATCGTGGCGCCGCTGTCGCGCGACAACGTGGCGGGCACCAATGACAATAAGTACCGCCTAGACTTTGAGGAGCGCTATCCCGGCGCCAAACCTGTCGAGGTGAAGTAATCCCAACAACTGATCAAATCTTGCGGTGAAATAGGGATTAATTAGGCCTTTTGCCAGCAAAAACAGTCCCTATTTCACCGCAACTTAGAAGTGGGGCCGGGCGCGCATTTGCATTTGCGCGCCCGGCCCCGCCGCGTCTATATGTGCTCGGTTACTTGTCGGCGGCCTTCTTGGCAGTCGACTTCTTCGCGGTCGTCTTCTTGGCGGCAGTGGCTTTCTTAGCCGTCGTCTTCTTGGCCGCCGTCGTCTTCTTTGCCGTGCTCGCCTTGGTCGTGGTCTTGCGGCCGCGGGCCGGCTTCTTCTCCTTGGTCGGGCAGTCCATGTTCACGCAGATGCGCCACGGGCCGCGCGCCGTGTTGACCACCACGATGGGGGCGCCGCACTCGGGGCAGGTCTCACCCGTCGCCTCGAGCTTACCGCGCGCCGGCAGAGGATAGCTCACGCCGCAGTCATCGTAGTTGGTGCAGCGGATAAAGCGCTTGCCGCTCTTCTCGCTCTTGTGCGCGATCAGATCGCCATGGCGTCCGGCCTCGGCGCACACCTTGCACTCGCCCACCTTAAGGTCAGGCTCGTAGTTGGTGGGGCACGTGGGGTTCACGCAAATCTCGAAGGCCTTCTGGCGGAACGGCTGGCACTTAATGCGCGGCGCGCCGCACTCGGGGCACACGGCTGCCTCGCCCTCGAGCGGGCTCACCTTGACGCCGCTCGGCACCGGATAGGTCACGTCGCAGTCGGGCCAGCCCATGCAGCCAATGAAGCTGCCGCGGGTCTTGGCGCTCGTCTTCATAACCAGGTCCTTGCCGCACTTGGGGCAAGCGCCCACGCGCGCATCGGCCGTGACGGCGTCGCTGATGGCGTCGCCCAGCTCCTGCGTGTGCTTGAGCAGCTCGTCGAGCACGCCAGCCAGCAGCGCGCGCGAGTGCGTCACGACATGCTCTTCGGTATCCTCGCCGCGCTCCACACGGGTCATGTCGCCATCGAGCTCGCTGGTCATATCGGGGCTCGTGATGCGCGGGGCAAACTGCGTCAGTGCATCGATGATGGCGATACCCAGCTGACTCGGCTCCACGGGATCGTTTTTGAGGTAGCGCACGGCGTACAGGCGCTCGATGATGCTCGCGCGCGTGGACTTGGTGCCCAGGCCGCGCTTTTCCATCTCCTGCACGAGCTTGCCCTGGCTGTAGCGTGCGGGCGGTTCGGTCTGTTTGGCCTCGAGCTTAATGTCGAACACGTCGACCGTATCGCCCTGCTCCAGCGGCGGCATCTGCTCGTCGCGCTTGAGTCCATACGGGTATGCCTCGCGGAAACCCGGGGTCACGAGCACATCGCCCGAAGCCACGAACGGCTCGCCGTTCACATCGAGCTCGAGCTTGGTGTTCTCGATGGTCGCAGGACCCATAAGCGTCGCCAGGAAGCGACGGGCGATGAGGTCGTAAAGCTTGCGCTGGCCGCCATCGAGCGTGGACGGATCGCCCTCGCCCGTGGGATAGATAGGCGGGTGGTCGGTGGTCTCGACTTTGCCGCGCGTGGGCTTCATGGGGCCGGCGAGCACCTTTTTGCATACGGGCGCCAGCGCCGGGTTGATCTTTGCCAGGTCACTCACCACGGCGCCCAGATCGAGCGTCGCGGGGTACACGGTGTTGTCGACACGCGGGTAGCTGATGAGACCGGCCATGTAGAGGGACTCAGCGATGCGCATGGTACGCGCAGGCGAGATGCCCTCGGCCGCGGCGGCGGCCTGCAGCGAGGTGGTCGCAAACGGCGTGGGCGGCTGCTGCTTGCGCGAGCGCTTGGTCACCGCGGCGACGGTTGCCGTCTTGGCACCGTCAACGTGACCGTACGCCGTCTCAGCAGCATCCTTGTCGGTAAAGCGCGCCGTCTTGTGCGCGATCTTAAAGCGATCGTCCTCGGCAGCGCCTTGCGCGGCGCCCATGCCGCGAATCTGCCAATAGTCCTCGGGCACAAACGCCATGCGCTCGCGCTCGCGCTCGACCACCAGGGCAAGCGTCGGCGTCTGCACGCGGCCGGCGGAGCGCACGTTGCCAAAGCCGCCAAACTTGGCGAGCGTCAGGTAGCGCGTGAGCACCGCACCCCAAATGAGGTCGATGTGCTGACGGCTCTCGCCGGCGTCGGCCAGGTTCTGGTCGAGCGAGACAAGGTTATCGAAGGCCTGCGTGATCTCGGCCTTGGTAAACGAAGAATACTGGGCGCGGGCGACCGGCAAGTCGGGCGCAACCTCGCGCACTTTGTTGAGGGCGTCCGAACCGATCAGCTCGCCCTCGCGATCAAAGTCCGTGGCGATGATGACGCTGTCGGACTTTTTGGCGAGGTTCTTAAGCGAGCGGATGAGTTCCTTCTCGGCCGGCAGCTTAATGACGGGTGCCCAGGTGAGATACGGCAGACTCTCGAGCTTCCAGCCCTTGATGGAGATGCCGTCGGCAAGAAACGGCTTGCGCTTGGTGTCGTAGGGCGGGCGTGCCAGACCATCGGGCATGTCGGCCGGCAGCATCTCGCCGTCCTCGGTAACCGAATACCAGCCCAGCTTTTTATCGAACAGCACGCTGTCGCAAAAATCGGGCGCAAGGATGTGACCGGCAAGGCCGATGGTCACGCACTCCTCGCCCTTCCACTCAAAACGGTAGATGGCGGTGTTGTACACCTTGTCCTTTTTGGGTTTACCCGTGGACAGACGCTCGGCGATCTGACGCGCGGCGTCGTTTTTCTCGGCGATGATGAGCTTCAAAAGAGGCTCCTATCTCGTGTCTCTGCGGCTACGCCCGCCCGTATGGCGGCCGATTTACGCCCTTGCTTGCTCGATCTGCCCGATGAGCCAATCGCACCAGGCATCCATGCCCTCGCCCTTGCGCGCGCTCACGGCAAACCGCGGCGCCTGCGGATTGAGGTCATCGAGTGTCTTAGTATACCTATCCATATCAAAATCGAAAGCCGGGGCCACGTCGACCTTATTGAGCAGCTGCGCGCCGGCGTGCTGGAAGATGCCCGGGTACTTGATGGGCTTGTCGTCGCCCTCGGGCACCGAGAGAATCATGATGGACAGGTTCTCGCCCAGGTCAAAGTCGACCGGGCAGACCAAGTTGCCCACGTTTTCGATAAAGATGACGTCGATATTTTGAAGACCCACCGCCTGGTCGAACGCGTCAACGGCCTCCATGATCATGTTGCCCTCGAGGTGGCACAGGCCGCCCGTGTTGATCTGGATGGCGGGCATGCCGGCTTCCTTCATGGTGACGGCGTCGACATCCGAGGCGATATCGCCCTCGATAACAGCGCAGCGCAAGCCGGCCTTGTCACGCAGGCGCTCGTTGGTGCCCAGGATCGTGGTGGTCTTGCCCGAACCGGGGCTCGACAGCACATTGATCACATAGGTGTTTGTCTCTTTAAATCGCTGTCGCAGCTGATCTGCCAGGCGCTCGTTGCGCGACAGAATCGGCGACGCGATATCAATCGTTTTCTCAGCCATACTCGGCACTCCTTACTTTGGCCCCTTTATACCCCATCACCAGATGGCTAGCGGGCTAATCGTCGGGGGTTTCGATTTCGATACTTGCGATGTCGAGCTCGCGGCCGTGCAGCAGACGCACGTTGGCGCCGCCACATTGGGGACAGCGGCAATGGAAGCGATCGTGCTCAAAGACCTCCCCGCAGTCCAGACACTCGCTTTGTGGATGGACTTCCTCCACGGCAAGCTCGCAGCCTCGCGTGAGCGGGTCCTCATCGCGAAATGTCTCCCACGCAAAGTCGAGCGCCTCGCGCACAACTTCGGTCATATCCCCGATACGCAGCGTTACCAAAACGGCGCGCGAGGCCCCCGCCCCACGCGCCGCGCGAATCACTGTATCGAGTATGCCGTTGACAATGCCAACCTCGTGCATACCGATTTACTCCTCATCGTCCTCATCGTCCGAGAACAGGTCCAGACGGCTCACAAACAAGCCCTCCTTGCCCTCGCGCGCGGTAATGACCACGCGGGCAATAGCGAGCGAAATCTCGTAGAGCGAGAGCAGGGCGCCATACATGAGGCCCAGCGTAACGGGCGAGCCGTCGGGCGTAATCACAGCCGATCCCACAAGCAGGCCAACGTATACATAACGCCAGGCGCTGCGGAAGGCCGCGTAGGACACGATGTGGAAGACGGACAGGTAGAAGATGATGAGCGGCAGCTCAAACGCCACACCAAAGCCGATCATAAAGAGCAGCTCCATGTTGACGTAGTTCTCCAGATCGGGCAGCGCCGTAGCAACGGCCGAGGTCTCGCCGATAAGCCACTCAAAGCCCGCGGGGATGATGATGAAGTAGCAAAAGATTGCGCCCAGGAAGAACAGCACCGTCGAGGCGAGCACCGTGGGCACGACCCATTTGCGCTCGTTGGGACGCAGTGCCGGCAGGAAAAATGCCAGAATCTGCCAGATGATCATGGGCGTGCACATGACCACGGCCATCTTGATGGCCAGCGAGAAGCGCAGGCCAAAGCCGCCGAGCGTGGTGGTGATGTAGAACTTACCGTCCGGCACAAAGGAGCGGATGGGGTCTTCCAAGATGTCGAGCACCACGGGCGTGGCGAAATACAGCACGATAGCGGCGGCGAACACCGACACGACCACGATAGTCAGGCGGCGACGGAGCTCTCCCAGGTGATCGAAGAGCGGCATGCGCGCAGGTCCGATAGGCATTACTCATCACCTCCCTTCGAGGCGTCGGCGGCAGCGGCGTCGTCCTCGGCCTCGAGCTCGCGGGCGATCTGGTCGACGACGGCCTTGCGCTTGCGGGGACGACGGGCGTAGAGGTCAGCCGTCGTGGGCTCTGCCGGCTCGGGCTCGGGTTCCGGCTCTGCAGCAGGCTCGGGCTCGACGACAGGCTCGGCGGCAGCGGCAGGCTCGGCACCCTCGGCCTCCTCAGCAGCACCCTCGCCCTCGGCGGCAGCCTCACTCGCGGCCTTCTCGGCAGCAAGACGGGCGCGACGCTCGGCAAAGGTCTCCTTCTTGGCGGGCGCTGCCGCCTCGGCGGCGTCCTCGTCCGCATCGGAATCGTCATCGACGGCAGTCTTCTTGGGCTTGACCGGTGCCGAAGCGGCCTCACTTACCGGATCGATAATCTCGGACTGAACAACGGCCGTCATCTTTTCCTGCGTCTCGCGGAACTGACGGATGGCACGGCCAATCGTGCGGCCCATCTGTGGGAGCTTATCCGGGCCAAACAGCAAAAAGCCGAAGACCACGATGATCGCGAGCTCACCCTCTCCAATACCAAACACACATACCTCCAAGGCTCGATGTGAGTCGAGCCCGCACCGCGCCATTCGGCCGGAACTCGTCTATTCATTCGGTCAAGTATAGCGCCCGGACGCCAAAACGTCCGAGCGCATCACAAACATATGCCAAACGGCACGCCCTTTTGGGGGCAAAGATTATGCAGCGGTGATCGAAATCTCCTGGTCGACACCCAACAGCTGAACCACGCGCATCACCGGGGGCTGCACATTGGTGCAGCTAAAGCGCTTGCCGTGGTCGACCGCGTGGTGCGCGGCGCCCACAAGCACGCCAATGCCCGTCGAATCGATGTAGCTCACCTGGGCAAAATCGAGCTCAACGGCCTCAGTGGGCTGCTCGAGCGCCAGGTCGATGGCATTGCGCAGGCTATCGGCGTTAGAGATATCGATCTCGCCGGTTACCTTAATGGTGTAGAGCTCTGGCGTGGGGTTGGTGGAAATACCCAAATCCATGTATACGCTCCTTTACGTATCGAAAGTGCGGATAGTACGGGAAGCCGCGCGTTAGGCGCGCTCGGAACGCGCAAGCTCGGCAGCGACGAGCTTGACGGCCAGCACCAGCACATCGAGCGCGGCCTCCAGGTCCTCGACCGTGGGATAGCTCGGCGCGATGCGGATGTTGGTGTCGCGCGGGTCCTTGCCATAGGGCCAGGTAGCACCGGCCGGCGTGAGCTTGACGCCCAGGTCGGCGCAAAGCGCGGCGACCTTCTGGGCCGAGCCCTCGGGACCATCGAAGCTCACAAAGTAGCCGCCGCGAGGATGCGTCCAGGTAGCGCAACCCGTATCGCCCAGGCCCTCGGTGAGCTTGCGCTCAACGGCCTCAAAGCGCGGACGCAAAAACTCGGCATGCTTTTTCATGTGCTCCTTGACCGCCTCGATGGTGGGAAGGAAACGCACGTGGCGCAGTTGGTTGAGCTTATCGGCGCTGATGAGGCCGGCCTTCAGGCGCTTGGAGAACTCCGCGATAACCGCGGGGCTCGCACCGATAAAGCCGATACCGGCGCCCGGGAAGGTGATCTTGGACGTCGAGGCAAAGGCCACCACGCGGTCCTCGGTGCCCGCCGCGCGAGCGAGGTCGAAGATGTTTGCGAGCTCGTCGGTCTCGTCGTACAGGTCGTGCACGCAGTAGGCGTTGTCCCAGAAGATGCGGAAATCGGGCGCGGCCGTGGGCATCTCGACCAGACGGCGCACAGTGTCCTCGCTAAAGGTGATGCCCGTGGGGTTGGAATACTTGGGCACGCACCAGATACCCTTAATGGAGTCGTCAGCGGCAACGAGGCGCTCGATCTCGTCCATGTCGGGGCCGTTGTCGGTCATCGCAACGGGGACGTTCTCGATGCCCAAGTCGGCGGTGATGCCAAAGTGGCGATCGTAGCCGGGAACGGGGCACAGGAACTTGACCTTCTTGCCGTCGTGCGCGGCCTCGTAGGCGTCCCAGGGCTCGCTGCCGCACGAGCCACAGCGCCAGAACATGCCGGCGATATCGTGCTCGATCAGCAGGCTCGACGAACCCAGCACGAGCGTCTGCTCGGCGGGGCAGCCCAGGAACTCCCCTGCCAACTTGCGCGCCGAAGGAATACCCTCAAAACAGCCGTAGTTGGAGCAGTCGACGTTGCCGTCGTGCAAATCGGCGTCGGCATTGAGGATGTCGAGCATGGGGCGCGAGATGTCCACCTGGGAGGGCGACGGCTTGCCGCGGGCCATGTCGAGCGCCAGGCCCTTGGCCTTGACCTCGGCGACCTCGGCTTTGAGCGCCTCGATGGCGGCATCGAGTTCGGTGGTTTCCATCTTCTGGTAGATCGTCTGCATGGGGTGCGACCTTTCGCGAAGCGGTACGTTGCAGTTCGTCTAAGTATAGACCGCCACCGCCGCAACGTTATGAAGCCGTGATAGATTAAGTCCATCGCAATAAATTACGAATCGCCGCGCATGCCGGCGTGGGGCGCCCAAGGAGGCACTATGGAGTATGGATCGTTCCAGGCCGAGGAATTCGGCGACCTGCAGCGCCTGGTCGACGGGCTGTTTTACGACCGCCACGCCATCGACCGCCTGGATCTGATCGTACAGGCCGAAATCTTGGACCTGGCGCCCGATCTCATGGAAATCGTCAACCTGCTACCGCCCGGCTATTACGACCGCCAGTCACTTTGCGACCAGCTCAACTCCGCCTTGGCCGCCCACGGCTGGGGCGCCGTCTACGGCACCGTGGAATAAACCTAGTCATTGGGGCCTGTGGCCAAAAAATAGCAAATATGAGTACTGTTACTTTTTTAGTGACAGCGATTTTGAATTAAAAAGGCCTGTCTTGGCCTTTTGTGTCCGGTTTTGGAAGGATGCGTCGTCATTTTTCGTCCAGCCACGCAATCGTTAATGCACAGACAGAATAGATTTGTACATTATTTTTCGCGCCTAAAATGGAACGCCGTTTGTGACAGTACTCACAAACGGCGTTTTTTGGCCACTGGGGTGTCCGGCAGGTGGCAAGTACCACTCAAAACCGCATTTCACACGCGCTCGAGCAGGCTCTGGCGTCTGTTTCTACGCGCCTACTCGTCCTTGGGCGCGGGGTGCTTGCAGATCACACTCATGTAGATCATGCCAAGTACGGCCGCGGTGACAGAGCCGGCGAGAATAGCGGCCTTGGCGGCCAGAACCTCAAACTCAGCCGTCGGGAAGGCAAGGCCGCTGATGAGAATCGACATGGTAAAGCCGATGCCGCCCAGAATGCCCACGCCGGCAATCATGTGCCAGTTGACATTGTGCGGCAGCTCGCAGGCCTTGAGCTTGACCAAGGCGAACGTCATGCCAAAGATACCGATCGGCTTACCCAGCAGCATGCCAAAGTACACGCCGAGCGTCACCGGGTCGGTGAGCAGCGTGCTCATGTCCACGCCCACTAGGCGAACCTGTGCGTTGACGAACGCAAAGATCGGCAGAATCACAAAGTTGACCGGCGTGGAGATCAGACGCTCCATGCGGATGAGCGGCGGGGTCACGCGGTGCATGACGCGCTCGACCTTGGTGGTCGAGACGGTAAAGTCATGCTGGCCCAGGATGTGTGCCTCGTCGTCGTAGCGGTCATCGAGCAGCGGCAGGCACTCGCCCAGCCAATCGGTGAGGCTGTCGAGCTTGACGCCGCACTTGGCCGGAATGGTAAAGGCCAAGATGACGCCAGCAAGCGTGGCATGTACGCCGCTCTTGAACATGCAGAACCACAACAGCAGACCCAGTACCGAATACGGGGCAAGGCGGTAATGCTGCGTCTTGTTGAGCCACACGAGCGCGCAGGTCACAAGCGCGGCGGCGCCCAACCAAAACGGATTGGGGCTCTGACCGTAGAAAATGGCGATGGCGGCGATGGAGATGAGGTCGTCGGCGATGGCGAGCGTCGAGAAGAACACGCGCACGCCGTTGGGCACGCGATTGCCCAAAAGCGACAGCACGCCCAGCGCAAAGGCAATATCGGTTGCCATGGGGATGGCCCAACCGTTGCGGGCGCCGGCATGGTTAAAGATCAGGTAGATGCAGGCGGGAACGACGACGCCGCCCACGGCCGCCAGCATGGGAAGCATGGCCTGACGCGGGTTTTTGAGCTCGCCGACTGTCATCTCGTACTTAAGCTCGATGCCCACCAGCAAAAAGAAAATCGCCATGAGGAAGTCGTTGACGAAAAGCTCAACGGTGAGACCGGCCGTCAGGTTACCCAGACCCACATACAGCGGGGTCTCCAAAAAGTGATGGATAGCCTCGTAGGCATCGGTGTTGGCGCAAATGACGGCGGCGATGGCGGCGAAGACCATGACGGCGGCGGAAATCGTGCCGTTCTCGGCGATGCGCTCCCAGATGTCGTGACGTTCAAAGCGCTTGCGCTCACGAACGTTGAATAGCTGCTCAGTTGCTGCCATGGGCGGCTCCTTTCACGGGAAAGCTCCCGTCTTAAAAAAGCACGGCCCGCCCAAGTGGCGGCGCCGCGCTCTAACGTATTACGCTTGCATCTAGCCTACCCTGCACGACAAGCACGCAGGCGTGGCCGAAAAGCGGAACCACAGGTTGAACATTATTTGCTCAACGGCACGGGCACGCCTGTCCAAGAGACGACGCGGCGCATGCACAAAAAACGACCGGAGCGCGGGGCGTCCGCGATCCGGTCGTGGCGTTCGGTCAACTAAACCTAGCAGGCGGCCATGATGGGGGCAGCGACCTGCTTCTTACGGGAGAGGACGCCCGGCATCCAGACGCCGTCGTGCTCATCGGCAATGCCCAGGCCCTTCTGAGCAGCCTCGGTCTCGCCCTCGAGCAGGACCTGCGAGCCCTCCTCCATGATGTCGGTGATGCACAGGACAATGCCGTCGGCACCCTTCTCGGCGGCGTAGGCGCGCATGGCCTCGCGAATCTCGTCGATCATGCCGAGTGCGCGGGTCTTGTCGACAGTCTCGTACTGGCCGATGAGCAGCTTCTTGCCGGCGGGCTCGAACATCTTGATGTCGTTGCCGACCATCTCGGCTGCGGTGAAGGAGCCGGACGGACGGGTAAGGAAGACCTCCATACCAAACTTGACCGGGTCGACGCCCACCTGCTCGCCGAGCTTGGCGGCGACGGCGCGGTCGACATCGGTGGTGGTGGGGCTCTTGAGCATGAGCGTGTCGGTCATCATGGCCGAGAGCAGCAGCTTGGCCTGGACGTCGGAAAGCTCAACGCCGAGCACGCCGGCGAGCTTGGTGACGATGGTGCAGCTGGAGCCCCAGGGCAGGCAGATGTAGTGCAGCGGGCCGGCGGTCTCGAAGTCGCCGATGCGGTGATGATCGACAACGCCAAAGACCGTGGCGTCCTTAAGGCCAGCGACGGACTGGGCAGACTCGTTGTGGTCGGTGAGGACGACGAGCTGACCGGCCTCGACGGACTCGATCACGCGGGGCTCGGCGATGCCGGCGTCGGCGAGCAGCTTGGCGGACTCGGCCGGAAGCTGACCAAGGGCGCAGGCCTCGTAGGTGTTGCCGGCATACTCAACCTGGTTGAGCAGCTGGGACAGGACGACGGCGCTCATGATGGCGTCGTTATCGGGGTTCTGGTGACCAAAGACAAGAACGTTTGCCATGGATATCCTCCACTTGATATGTGTACTTGGACGTAGCTATGGTAGCACGCTGGCGCCGAACCTTATGAGACGCAAGGGCCGCGGCGCAATTTGGGGCGAGCCTGGGGGCGAAGTCTGTCCCCCTTGTACCACCCGCCCTCCTGCACCGACTATTTGCCGGCGGCGCGCAGGGCTACGTAGGCGGCGCCAATGATGCCGGCGTCGTTTCCGAGCGAAGCGACCTTAATGGGCGTCTCGCGCGAGGCGGAGAGCGCGTACTGCTTAAAGTGCTCGCGAACGGCGTCGAGGTAGACATCGGCCGAAGCGGACGCGCCGCCACCGATCAGGAACATCTCGGGGTCGACCACGTTGGCAATAAGCGCCAGGGCACGACCGAGATAGTCGGCCATGGTATCGGCAGCTGCCAGCGCGAGCTTGTCGCCCTCGCGGCAGGCCTGGAACACGTCCTTGGAATCGGAGGGGCCGGTGAGCTCGATGGGCTCGACGCCCGCCTTCTTGCACTCGGCAAGGTAGTTACTCACCACGCCGGTGGCGCTGGAATACTGCTCCAGATGGCCATGGCCACCACAGCCGCAGGTGCGCTCCTCAGCCGGGTTCAGGCACATGTGGCCAATCTCGCCGCCGGCACCCACAACGCCCGACACCACGTCGCCGTTGACGATAACGCCGCCGCCCACGCCGGTACCAATGGTGACCATCACCACGTTCTGCACGCCCTTGGCAGAGCCGAGCCAGGCCTCGCCCATGGCAGCGGCGTTGGCATCGTTCTCGTACTTAACGACCGCGTCGGGGCAGTGCTCCTGAATGGCGATTCTTAGCTCAGGCAGGTTAATGGCAATGTTGGCCTTGACCTTGGCATCGCCTGATGCCGGGATGGGGCACGGAACGGCCAGGCCAATGCCCGCCACAAAGGCGCGCGGAATCTTGGCCTTGGCGACCACCTGGTCGATAGCCTCGGTCACCGCGGCAAAGCCCGCAGCGTCAACGATGGGAGGCGTGGGCACGCTGGCCTTGGCCAGCAGGTTACCGTCCTCGTCGAACAGGCCCTCCTTAACCGAGGTGCCGCCGACGTCGATGCCGATGTAATACTGCTTAGGTTCCATGGGAGCCCGCCTTTCGAGGATTGGGTCCGCGGCATAGAATCGCGGACACATACATTGCCTGTATGGTACCGCTCGCACATACAAAACGCGCCGCCGAGCTCGCACATTTTTGGTAAGTGTTTAAACAACTTGCGTATAAAAAACGGCCCGCACGCGTTCATCATCCGCGTACGGGCCGTTCCGGGGCGTTATCCCTCCATCGCAGCAATAGCTTGATCCAGGATCTTAGGCGCATTCATGCGACCAAAATCGAGCATGTCGAGCATCACGAGTTTCACGCCCGCGCGCTCCAGATCGCCCTCGATATTCACGCGCGCATACGCCACCTGCGGGGCAAGCAGCAGAACGCCCACGCCGTCCAGATGATCTGACGCCTCGCTCACCGGCAGCGCCTCGATATCGATCTTCAAGCCGCGGCTCTCCGCCTCGTGCTGCATCTTTTGCACCAGCAGGCTCGTCGACATGCCGCCGCCGCAACAAAGCAAAATGTTCTTCATAGCTAATTCCTAGTCCATATCCGTCTTTGCCAGCAGTTCGGTGAGCGCGGGACGCACAATCCCCGTCAGCGCGCGATAGCCCTCATCGTTGATATGAAGGCCGTCGCCCTCTCGGTACAATTCCTCGCGCTGACGCCCGTCCTCGTCAAAAAACGCAGGCGTCACGTCAACAAAAGCCACCTGTTCATCGCGGATCATATCGCGACACTGCGGTAAAACCCGACCCAGCAAGTCGTTAGAGCGCAGTACATCCTTGCCGCTCGCCCTGCCTTCCAGGCGCTCGATGCAGGGCGTGGGCGAGCACACGAGCACGCGGCATGCCGGCAGACAGCCCAAAATCATTTCCACGATCTCGCGAATGTTGAAGGCTATGTCTTTGGGCGAGCCCATGAGGGTATTGCCCATGTCGTTGGTGCCCACCATAATCACCACGGCGCGTGGGCGATACTTGACCACGCCCTCGTCGACCATCCACAAAAGCTCCTGAGAGGTGCCGCCGCCGATGCCGCAGTTATAGGCGCCAATACCGGGATACCAGCGCTCTACGTCGCAAAACTCCGTCAGCGAATCTCCAAAGAACACCACGCCACCCGGCTTAGCGTCCTGGTTCGCGCGCACGATTGCAAGCATGCGCTCGAGCTGAAACTCGCGCATCTGGTAATAACGCGGGTTGTACTCCATTCCCCGTCTCACTATCGACCTCCCCTATATCTGAATCTTGATAGAAAAATGGCGCCGGGAGGCGGAGACTCCCGGCGCCCGTCAAAGGGACTGTGTTGTCTGTTGGACCGCACGGCCCATCGCGGCGATAACGCCGACTAGGCCTGAAGTACCTGCAGCTGCTTGTGAATCTCGATGAGCTCCGTCGCCATGACGCGCATGGTCTCGGTACCGGCCATCTGGTCCTCGGCATGCAGCAGAATCAACGGGGCCTCGCCGTTACGCTCGCCGTTGGCCTCCTTCTTCAGAAGCCCCATGTGAACATCGTGGCCACCGTTATAGGCCTCGTCGCCCTGCTTGATAAGCTCCTCGGCGGCGTCAAAATCGCCCTCCTTGGCCTTTTGCACGGCATTGATGTACATGCTCTTGGCGGTACCGACGTAGCTGATGATCTCGAAGCAGGTCATCTGCAGTTCGTTCATATCCTCCATGCGGAGCACCTAGCCCATCACGCTGACGCAGTGGTCGATGATGCCGGCAGCGTTCATGCGGCCGTAGTCGACCATGTTGATGACCTCGACCGGAAAACGACCGGCGGCCTCCTTCTCAAAATCGCCCTTGGTGTAGCCGATCTGCGGACCAAGCAGCAACATGTCGCACTCGTCCAGGTGATCGTGGGCCTCGTTCATGGGACGAGCCTCGACCTCAATATCCAGACCACGGTTTGCAACCTCGGCCTGCATCTTCTGGACCAGCAGGCTCGTGGACATGCCGGCATTGCAGCAGAGCATGATCTTCTTCATGGTTTCCTCCTTATAACTGCGCGGCGCGCAGACGACAACTGGTTGTATTCCTTGCGGCTATTGTGCCCGCTCCCCTGTATCTTTACGCAAGGGAGAGAGCCGCGGGCACCGGCACCGCGTACCGGCGCCCGCAAAGGTGAAAGGGACGAACGTTAGGCGTTCTACTCGGCGAGAGCCTCCTGCTTGGCGATTGCCTTCTCGGAAATCTTCATAAAGGGCAGGTAGACGGCCATGCCAATGACAATCTCGAGAGCCTGCCACACGCCGGCGCGCCAGTCAAAGCCCGTAGCGAGCAGAGCATTGATGACGGGAGGCATGGTCCAGGGCACCTGGGCGATGCAGGGGCTGATGATGCCTGCGCAGGTAAGGCCATAGGTGATGCCGATGAACAGATCGGGAAGAAGGACGAACGGGATCATGAGCGGCAGGTTGTACACGATGGGGTAACCGTAGATAACCGGCTCGTTGATGTTGAACAGACCAGGCAGGATAGCCATCTTGGAAACGGTCTCGGAAGCCTTGTTCTTGGAGAACAGGAGCGTGTCGAGCAGAAGCATGAGGGTGCAGCCCGAGCCGCCGATGAGGGCGAAGCTGTTAACGATCTGCATGTTCATGTAGTGATCGGGCTGGATGGTGCCACCGGCGGCAAAGGTAGCCATGTTGTCGACGATGAGCATGGTCAGGATCGGCTCGACGGTAGCGCCAGAGATGGTGGACTGGTGAATACCGACGCAGAACAGCAGGTTAGCAAGGGTGTAGATGAGGATAACAGCCCACGGACCGGCGTTCATGATGCTCTTGAGCGGGTTGGAGATGCACGTGGAGATGATGGTGCACAGATCGGTGCCGGCGCACACGGCGAGCAGGGCTGCGGCAAGAGCGAAGATCGCGAGGTTGAGCAGCATCGGGATCATGACGTTGAAGGAGTTGGAGACCGCGGGAGGCACGCCCTCGCCCAGCTTAACCTTGAGCTTCTCGACGCCAGAAATCTTGATGAAGAGCGAGACGGAAAGCAGGGCGATGATAATAGCCGAGAACAGACCGTTGGTGCCGGTGTTGGCAGTCGAAAGGGCGCCCGTGACCTCGGCGGAGGTGATCTTGTCGGTGAGCAGCGGGCTCGTGGCGGCAAGCGAGGCGGTGATCTGCTGCGGCATCATGATGACGAAAGCAGAGATAGCGACGACCACGCAAGCGAGCGGGTTATCGAAACGCTTGTTCTTGGCGAGGCTGTAGCCAATCAATCCGGCCAAGATAATGGCAGAGACGTTGAGGGTGCCCAGCGTAATTGCCGAGCCCCACGTCTGAAGGTTGGCAAGGCCCGCCGCATCGAGCGGGAACAGAGGGAACACGACGTTGTTAATAAGAACCGCGATACCCGCAAGGATATAGAGCGGCGTGATGGTCGCGAAGGCGTCACGCAGGGAACGCAGGTGAACCTGGTTTCCCACCTTCGCAGAGACCTCGGCAAACTTGTCGAGGAAGCTCTTTCCGTTGTCACTGGCCATGATTGCTCCTAACTTTCAAATCCGGCCTTTTCCTATGCGCACGGTGGTCTGTCGCCCTCTGCCACCAGATGTGCCATGTGTTGCGCGCGGCGGCGCGCGGTCTGGGCGTTCGCCCGGTCGCTAATCAACCACGTGGGTCGTGGCGACCTGTTTGAGCCAGGCCGCCGACTTCTTAAGGCGGCGCTTGTAGCCGTCCATGAGATCGACCTCGACAAAGCCGTAACGATTCTTAAAGGCATTGGCCCAAGACCAGTTATCGATGACGGCCCAGTAGTGATAGCCCCGGCACTTGGCGCCCTCGGCGATTGCCTTGGCAACCCACTCCAGGTGCTGACGTACAAAGTCGACGCGGTAGTCATCCTGGATGGTTCCTTCGGCGTCACGGTTCTTGTATTCGTCCATGATGCCGATGCCGTTCTCGGAAACGAACCACTCAAGATCGGGGTAGTTCTTAGCGCAGTCCATGCCAAAGTCGTAGAGGCCCTGCGGGTAGATCTCCCAGCCGCGGCTCTCGTTCATAACGGCGTCGGGCCATACGTACTCGTCGGCAAAGTGCGGCAGGCCGTACTGGTCGACCTTGCTCGCCGGCGCCTGAACACGCGTGGGGTGGTAGTAGTTGCAGCCGAGCCAGTCGACAACACCCTGCTTGAGGATCTCTTGGTCGCCGGCGCGGAACGGGAGCTTAACGCCGCCCTCGGCCAGGCTGTCGAGCACGTCGGCAGGAAGCTCGCCCTTGGTGATGAGGTCGAGCCACCAGCGGTTGTTGATGCCGCTGGTCATGCGCACGGCCTCGAGGTCCGCCTCGCTGGGGTTCTCCTTGGTGTAGACCGGGGTAAAGCAGTTGATCATGCCGATCTTGGCATCGGCGCGAATAGCGCCCTCGTCATAGGCGCGACGATAGTTGGCCACGGCCAGCGCGTGCGCCAGCGAGATGTGATACTGCACGGTGCGGGCGCGGTTGAAGTCGTGGAGCTGCGGGAACCACACGCCCTCCTGATAGCGCTGCTCGGGCTCGACGATGGGCTCGTTAAAGGTGAACCAGTACTTAATCTCCTGGCCAAACTCGTGGAAGGCGACGTCGGCGTAATGTGCGTAAGCCTCGACAACCTCACGGCTCTCCCAGCCGCCACGGTTAAAGAGGTAGGTGGGCATGTCAAAGTGGTACAAGTTGACAAACGGCTCCAAGCCGGCTTCGCGAGAGGCGCGGAACAACTCGTGATACCACGCGGCACCTTCCTCGTTGAGGTTGCCGTCGGCATCGAGCAGACGGCTCCACTGGATGGAAGTGCGATAGGTATCCAGACCCAAGTCCTTCAAAATGCGAAGGTCTTCCTGGTACTTGGCCATAAAGTCATTGCCGGCGTAAGAGCCAACGCGGTTGTAGAACGAACCCAGATCCTGGATGGACCAGGTGTCCCACAGGTTCTCGAGCTTGCCGCCCTGGTTCCACTGACCCTCAGTCTGCGGGCCGGACATAGCAGCGCCAAAGAAGAAGTCGTTGGGCAGCTGATACTGTGCCATCAAAGTCCTCGCTTTCGTGTTCTAGAGCTTCCGGTTGGAGACGGGTTTGCTTTGGCAGGTTATCCGGCGCGGGCGCGCACCGGCCATACCGATATCCAACCCGCCAAAACAAAACCGTCCCCAAACGGTCGATCCTGTTGTGCGGAAGGATTCCGTTCGCTGCTTAGACTATAGCGTTCTAAATTTAAAAGTAAAGCGTCTTTTTCTTTTTTCTTTCTCGAACTTCTTAGATAAAAGTAATATGGATGCCCTGTTGAGGGTTATACTTACTTTTTGTATTCATATATGTCGGAAAGGAGGTTCCATGATTCCCAAATACGAGGCGATAGCTGCAGATATTCGTCGAAGTATCGAGGATGGCACTCTTAAACCGGGCGACAAGCTTCCCACCGTCGTTGAGTTCTGCGAGCTCTATAGCGTTTCCAAAATCACCGTCAAACGAGCTATCGAGCAAATCACCGAGGAAGGTCTTATTACCAGCCGACGCGGATCGGGTACCTACGTTAAGGACACGGCGGGGCTTCCCGGCCAGGCGTTTTTCCAGGGCAAAAACGACCGTGCCCAGGGCTTTTCATATGAGCACCGCGGGGAGAAGGTGACCTCGGTGGTCTACGATTTCTCGATCGTTAATCCACCAGCGGACATCGCAGCCCAGCTGGGAATTGCAGAGGATGACTTTGCCTATCACGTCGTGCGCGTGCGTCAGGCCGATGAGAAGCCCATCGTTATCGAGTACACCTACATGCCCCTCGAGCTGATTCCAGGCCTTAAAAAGAAGGACCTGTACGGATCGGTCTACCACTTCATCCGCGAGCAATGTGGGCTGAAGATTTCGAGCTTCCACCGTACCATTCGCGCCGTGGCAGCAACCGAGGAAGAAGCCGAGCGTCTGGACACCAAACTTGGCTCTCCCCTGCTCGAGCTCACCCAGATTGGCTTTTTGGACAGCGGCGCCGCCTTTGAGTATTCGATCTCGCGCAACGTTGGCGATCGCTTTGAGTTGCACAACGTAACGTTGGCATAGGTTTTTGTAGTCACGCGGGCGCTCGTTTTGAGCCGTCTTACGCGGCACCCGCACAACCTTATGGGAGTATGCACATGTCCGATTTGATTAAACTCACGCCGATCTTCCACGAGAAGATCTGGGGCGGCCGCCAGTTGGAGACCGTGTTTGGCTACGACATTCCCGAGGGTCCCATCGGTGAGTGCTGGGCCATCTCGGCCCATCCCAACGGCGACTGCCAGATTGCGGAGGGACCGTACGCCGGCCACACGCTGTCGTGGCTGTGGGCCGAGCACCGCGAGCTCTTTGGCAACTGCGAGGGCAAGGAGTTCCCGCTGCTCATTAAGATTCTGGACGCCAAGGACGACCTTTCGATCCAGATTCATCCCAACGACGAGTACGCCGCCAAGCACGAGAACGGCAGCCTGGGCAAAACCGAGTGCTGGTATGTACTGGACTGCGAGCCCGGTGCCACGATCATCGTCGGCCAGCGCGCGCACGACCGCGCCGAGGCCGCGCAGATGATCGAGGGGGGCCGTTGGGACGAGATGCTCAACGTGCTGCCGATTCACAAGGGAGACTTTTTCCAGATCGACTCCGGCACCGTTCACGCCATCAAGACCGGCACGCTGATTCTGGAGACGCAGCAGTCGAGCGACGTGACATATCGCCTGTACGACTACGACCGTCCCGGCACCGACGGAAAGCTGCGCACGCTGCACATTGAGCAGAGCCTCGACTGCATCGACTTTGATGCTCAGGCTCCGACCGACGGCACGGTGACCGCGCCCGAGGTGGACGGCGTGACCGAGCTCGAGTCCAACCCCTGCTACACCGTCGATCGCGTGCGCGTCAACGGCAGCAAGACCCTCGACCAGCGCTGGCCCTTCATGTGCCTGTCGGTCATCGACGGCGAAGGCACCGTCTGCGGCGACCCCGTCCACAAGGGAAGCCACCTGCTGGCCCCGAGCACCGTCAGCTCCATCGACCTCGAAGGCAAGATGGAACTGATCATCAGCCACCTCTAGTTCGCACCAACAACCCAAACGCAACAAGGGGCTCCCCCGTTCACCAACGGGGGAGCCCCTTGTCCATATATATCAGCCCACCCGGCTCTCCAGACCAAAAAGCGAACGAGCAAAGCAACGCTCGTCTAGCAACGTTACCCAAGGACCTGGGCGGGCGTATAGGGCAACATCGATCGCGAGTTCCGCACGCAAAGGAGGCCACTTAATGTGGCCTCCGTCTTGCGCAGGACTGCCCGAGCAGGCGATGTTGCCCTATACGCCCGCCCAGGTCCGCCGGGATCACTGCAGCTTGACGATTGGCGCAAAACCTTTCATCAGCTTTTTGGTCTGGCCGGTCTTTTCGAATTGAACCTCGATCATGTCTCCGGCGACCGAGATCACGGTACCCGTGCCAAAAGTCTTGTGGCTCACGGTATCGCCCGCGGCAAAGTCCTGCGATGCGCTGGCACGATCGACCTTGCGCTCCACCGTCGGGGACACCTTGGAAGACGGCTTTTTGGCTCGCGACGCGCCCGAACCAAAAGTCGAGGCAACACGGCCGGCGTCAGGCGAAACCCCACGATGGCGCTCGGTCCCGTAACTGCTGCCGCCAAAGAAATCGTCAAAGCTCGATCCGCCGCGCGAACCGGAACCGCCGGTCGAGCGCGTATGCGAGCCAAACACCTTGCCGCCGTACATATCCGAGCCCATGCCCGAGCCAAAGGTGCCGTGACGGTCGCCGCGCTTCTCCCAGCCCGTGCCCTCAAAACCGGCAGAACCGATGCCGCTAAACTCGATATCCTCAAACGGAATCTCGTTGAGGAAGCGCGAGCGCGGGTTGGCAGAGGTCGAGCCGTAGGTGCGACGCGTGGCCGCATAGGTCAGGAACAGGCGCTTGCGAGCACGCGTGATGGCGACGTAGGCCAAGCGACGCTCCTCCTCGAGCTTGCCCGGATCGTCACTACCGCCAAAGTCGTGCACGTGCGGGAAGATACCCTCCTCCATGCCGGCCACGAACACCGCCGGGAACTCCAGGCCCTTGGCGGAGTGGATGGTCATCATGGTAATGGCATGCGTCTCGCCGGCCAGGGAATCCAAGTCGGAGCGCAGGGCCAGCCACTCCATGAGCGCCGGCAGCGCCTTACAGGTGAGCGGACCGTAGGTGCGCTCGATCTCGTCGGCATGCACGGCACCCGCCGGCAACTCTGTTGGCACGGCATACGCGTTGCCCGCGATGGCGGCGGCCAGGGCATCCTGCGGAGACAGCGCCGGAGCGGCCAAGCTATCGAGCGGATTGGAGCCCGCGGCGTCACGCGCGCCAACGAGCGCCTCAAACGAGGATACCGGGGCAGATGGCCCCGGTTCGGGCGCAGGCGCGCTCACCACGACAGGCTCGGGCTCGGCGCTAGCAGGCACATCGGCAACACCGGCAGCGCGCAGCTCTTCCAAGCTCTCGAGCGTACCTTCGATATCCTCGTGCGTCTCCTCAAATTCGGCGGCGACGCCCAGGAATTCCTGGATGTTCTCGGCGCGGCTCTCGGACTCCATGGTGCCCTCGGCGCGGAAAGCCTGCAGCAGGCCCGTCTTATCGACGATCATCTCGACGACGTCCTTGAGCTCGCCGTCCATGCGGCGACCCTCGCGCACCAGCGCCACAAAGCTCGACAGGCCGTTGCGCACCTTGGCGCTAAACATGCCCGTCTCGGCTGTTGCGATCTCGCAGGCTTGGAAGAACGAGCAACGGTTGTCGCGCGCCAGCTGCTCAATCTTTTGGATCGAGGTGGAGCCGATGCCGCGGCGCGGCGTGTTGATAACGCGCTTGACGCTCATATCGTCTGCCGGGTTCACGATCATCTTGAGGTAGGCCATGACGTCGCGGATCTCGGCACGGTCGAAGAATCGCGTGCCGCCCACGATCTTGTAGGGCACGCCTGCGCGCAGGAACATATCTTCGAGGATACGCGACTGGGCGTTGGTGCGGTAGAACACAGCGATATCGTCGTAACTCGTGCCCTTGGAGTGCAGCTTTTCGATCTCGCCGGCAATCCAGCGGCCCTCGTCGCGCTCATCGCTTGCCTGGAAGGCCTGAATCTTCTCGCCGTCGCCCTCGGCCGTAAACAGACGCTTGTCCTTGCGTTGCGAGTTGTGGCGCACCACGGCGTTGGCGGCGCTCAGGATATGACCCGTAGAGCGGTAGTTCTGCTCCAGCTTAACGGTCTTGCAGTTTTTAAAGTCCTTCTCAAAGTCCAGGATGTTGGTGATGTCGGCGCCGCGCCAGCTATAAATGGACTGGTCATCGTCGCCCACGACCATGAGGTTTTGGTACTTGGCGGCCAGCAGGTTGGCGATCTCGTACTGGACGTGGTTGGTGTCCTGATACTCGTCGACGCTAATGTAGCGGAAACGCTCTTGGTACTTATCGAGCACCTCGGGGCGGGTGCGCAGCAGCTCAAGCGTGCGCACGAGCAGGTCGTCGAAGTCCATAGCGTTGGCGGCGCGCAGGCGGCGTTCCAGCTCCAGGTAGACCTGCGCGGCCTTTTTGTCGTTGGGGCTGTCGGCGGATTTGAGCATGTCCTCGGGGCCGATCATGGCGTTTTTAGCCGAGCTGATCTTGCTGCGGATCATGTTGATGGGGAACTGCTTTTGTTCAATGCCGAGCGCCTGCATAATGTCGCGCACCATGCGCTTTGAGTCGTCATCGTCGTAGATGGTGAACTGACCGGTGTAGCCCAGCAGGTCGGCGTCCTCGCGCAGCATGCGCACGCACATGGCGTGGAAGGTGCACACCCACATGCCGCGGGTGCCACTGGGGATGAGCGCCGCCAGACGTTCGCGCATCTCGGCCGCGGCCTTGTTGGTAAACGTGATGGCCAGGACCTGCCAGGGCTTGACGCCCAGGTCGCCAAGCATATGCGCGATGCGGAAGGTCAGGACGCGGGTCTTGCCCGAGCCGGCGCCGGCAAGGACCAGCAGCGGGCCCTCGGTGGTCAGGACCGCCTCGCGCTGAGCGGGGTTCAGGCTATCGATATCGACGAGCGGCTTGGCGGGTTTGGGCGCCGGAGCCGGGGCGTCGTAGATGTCGAGCGGAACGAGCTCGGGTTCCGGCGCGGCGGGGGCGGTATATGCATCGAGCGGCACGGGTTCCGGCGCGGGCGGCACGGGCGCGGCAGTGTTCTTTTCCCAGGGCAGGGGCTGGGTCATGGGCGACTCCTCATCTGACGGACGGCGCGCCTGCGGGCGGCGCCATAGTTTGAGCCGTACCAGTATACCGAGCCGCGCGGACACCGGCGCAAATCACACCACGACTCCGTGCGCCACCGTCAGGCCCGCCCAGCGGATTTGGCGCAATGGGGTCAGGTTAGTCTGCACCACATTGGTGCAAAGAAACCTGACCCATTGCACCAATCACGGAGCCACCGATGTCATGGCAACGGTAGCGAGCGGCGGCCAGGGCGAACAAATTGGCATGAAAAGGGGGCGGCATAGACCTTTTGGTCATGCCGCCCCCTTCGAATGACAAGTTGTCTCCCTGGCCGCCGCGCGGCGTCAACCAAGTTACAGGCCGAGCATAGGCTCCAGAACGAAGAAGTATGCGAGCACTACGACGCCCAGGATGATGCGGTAAACACCGAAGCACTTGAAGTCGTGACGGCGGACGAAGCCCATGAGCCACTTGATGGCGATGAGCGAAACCACAAAGGCCACAACGCAGCCCACGCCCAAGATAGCGACCTCGTTGGCGCCGAACGTGCCGCCCTTGATGAAGTATTTGACCAGCTTGAGTGCACTCGCGCCAAACATGACAGGGATGGCCAGGAAGAACGTAAACTTGGACGCCACCGAACGCGTACAGCCCAAAAGCAGGCCGCCGATGATGGTAGAACCGGAGCGAGACGTACCAGGCACCAGCGAAAGCACCTGGAAGCAGCCGATACCCAGCGCAGTCTTCCAGCTCAGGTCCTCGAGCGTGGCGATGGAGCCAAAGTCCAGATTCTCGTCATCGTCCTCATCCTCAGCGGTAGCCGCGGCGGGCGCCGCAAAGTGCGCACCGGCGGGACGTCCACCCGACACCACAGCACGCGAACCAAACGAACCGGCAACGGCCATTTCCTCGCGCTTGCTCGCGCGCCAGTTCTCGATCACGATAAACAGCACGCCGTACACAATGAGCGCCAGCGCCACGACGGGAGCATTGTAGAAATGCTCCTCCATCCAGTCGTTAAGCGGCAGACCGATCGCCGCAGCGGGAATGCAGCCGAGCACAATCTTGCCCCACAGTACCCAGGTGTCGCGACGGCCCTCCTTGCCCTTGCTGGGCGAGAACGGATTGAGCTCATGGAAGAACAGGACGCAGACGGCCAAAATGGCGCCAAGCTGAATCACGACCAGGAACATATTCCAGAACGTCTCGCTCACGTTCATCTTGACGAACTCGTCCACCAAGATCATGTGACCGGTCGACGAGACGGGCAGCCATTCGGTGATGCCCTCGACCAGGCCCATGAAGGCAGATTTTAGAAGCTCGATAATATCCAAAGGGACCCCCTCGTTAGACACCCGCCGGTAGATGTTCTGAGGACGATGCGGGCGATGTCCCATTATCAACCGTTGGCGGTGCGACCGCGCCTACCCTTACCAAAAAACTCGCCCGTTCACAGAATTGCGAGCAGTCAAACCGAAATCCTTGGGTATAACTGCAACAAGATAAAGTGTCCGGCGGCCAACGCGCCCGCGCCCGCCCGACGCACGAGCCCCGCGCCCGTGCGATAGACCAAGGAGGAAACCATGAACGAGGGCTACACCAAGGTATTTGTTTCACTCGACGGTACTGAGCAGCAGGATTTTGTGCTCGCACGCGCCATCAAGGTCGCCGCGAACAACGGCGCCAAGCTGATAATCGGCCACGTTATCGATTCCACGGCGCTCGAGAGCGCCGGTTCCTATCCGGTCGATCTGGTCAACGGCCTAGAGGAGGCATTTAAGAACTCCATCGCCAAGCAGCTCGAAGAGGCTAAGGCCAATCCCGACATCCCCGAGGTCGAGGTCATGATTCGCGCCGGCCGCATTCGCGAGACGCTTAAGGACGAGATGCTCGACGTGGTTAAGCCCGACCTGGTGCTCTGCGGCGCCCGCGGCCTGTCCTCGATCAAGTATGCGCTGCTGGGTTCGATTTCGACGTTCCTGCTGCGCAATACGGACTGCGACATTTTGGTCGTGAAGTAGCGTTGCTCCCACCGGCCGCGGGGCCTGCGGGGTTTCCACGGGCACGTCCTCGCCGCGTTGCGGCTGCGGGATGTGCCCTTAGGAAACCCCTCCCGGCCCCGCGGCCTTCGCAGCCTTACTTCAACGAGTTAGCTGATAAAAGATTGCGTGCCGCCCCGATTGAGACGGCACGTTTTTTATGGGGCGATTCATTTAAATCCTTGCAGCTATATTCACGTTCGGGAACATAGCGCCAATTGCCTTAGCTAAGTTCACGTTCGGGAACATAGCCGTCCGCACCGCAAGACGGCCCGACTATTCAAAGTATTGGAACTTGTTGGTTGAGAAGGCGAATGTTACGACGAAGCCTTTGCCGGAGTCGGATGCCGCGGTGACGTCGATGCCCATCTTGGAGCACAGGCGCGCCACCAGGTAGAGGCCGATGCCCGTTGCGCGCTTGGTGGTGCGGCCGTTGTCGCCGGTAAAGCCCTTCTCGAACACGCGCGGCAGGTCTGCCGCACACACGCCACAGCCGTTGTCCGCGACGGTAAGCTCGATGCGCTCGCTTGCCAGACCCTCGTCCAGCAACGCACCCGAAAACACGATCTTTGCGCCGTCCTCACGCGCATATTTAATGCTGTTCTGAATGAGCTGGCCCAGAATAAACTCGAGCCACTTCTCGTCGGTAAAGACCTCAAAGTCGAGGTTCTCGCACACCGGCGCCACGTGTGCCGCGATGAGCTCGCGCGCATTGGCCTTGATTGCACCCGTCACCAGAGCCTTGAGGTTCCAACGTCGAATCAGATAATCGCGCTCCACAACCTCCGAGCGCGCATAGTAGAGCGCCTGGTCGATATAGCGCTCCACGCGGGCAAGCTCGCGACCGAGGTCATCTACGCGCGACAGATCATCTTCGCTGCCGTCCAGGTTTTCCAAAATCAGATGGGCTGCCGCCAGAGGCAGCTTGGCCTCGTGGACCCAGCTCTCGATATAGTCGCGATAGTCATCGGTCTGGCGCCTGCCTTCGGCAACCTCGTCACAAGCGGCTTTGCCCACCCGGCGCAAGACCTCGTACTCGAGCTCGCCCTCGGCATAGGTCGGACATTGCACCATCTCCTGCACCCATGCGGGACTCTCGAGCTCCTCTGCCGCACGCTCCAGCTGGCGCAGAAAACGACGACGGCGCGCGTACTCGATCACGATGCCCAGCATGCCAAAGATAAAGGACACGCCGACCGCCACGACCACGATGGAAACGGGTGCGCCGGCGACCGTCAGCACAAAGCAGCTCAGCAGCACGCCGCACGTCCACACGGCGACGGGAAGCAGCGCATCTTTAAAGAACTTGCCAAACGACATAGCCGGCCCCTAGACCGAATAGCCTTGGCCGCGGTGCGTTGTCAAATACCCCTTGATGCCGATTTTTTCGAGCGTGGTGCGCAGGCGGTTGATGTTGACGGTAAGCGTATTGTCGTCCACAAAGGCGTCGGAGTCCCACAGGTCCTGCATGATGGCCGAGCGCGAAACGATCTTGCCCGCGCGGCTCAGAAGCAGCGAGAGGATACGCAGCTCGTTTTTGGTGAGCTCGGTGCTGGCGCCCGTTTGCGTGTTGGTGACCATGGAGCGTGCGAGGTCGAGCTCCAGTCCCTTGTGGACGAGTGTGCTGCGCTCGCCCGCCGCCGCGGTGCGACGCAGCAAGGCATTGATGCGCGCCACGAGCACGCGCGCGCTATAGGGCTTGGGAACAAAGTCGTCCGCGCCGAGCGTCATGGCCATGACCTCGTCAATCTCGGTCGCGCGCGAGGTGAGGACGATGATGGGGACCTCGGATTCGCGGCGGACCTCATGGCAGATATGCTGGCCGTCCTTGACGGGAAGCGTCAGGTCGAGCAGCACCAGGTCGGGCGCGGCGGCGAGAATATCGCGCGAGACATGCTCAAACGATTCGCAGGCCTCGACCTCAAAACCGGCACGGGCAAGGATGTCGGCAAGCTCGCGACGAATGGGCTCGTCATCCTCAACGATATAGATTAGCGCCATGGATTCCGCCCCCCTCTTGGTTGTCTTGCCCCATTATGACCGCGGATCCGCAGATACGCGCCTCACGCGGCACCAAAGTGACAGAACTGTTCGCGAGTGGCAGAGGCTTGCCTCTCGCTCGCGACGAGCACGGGAATTAAATGAGTTTTTAATCCCCGTCCCAGAAACATCATTTAGCGGCGGGCACGGAGCTTTTCGTAGCCTTCGGCGAAGAAGGCGACCGTGGCGGCGTCGGAGTCGGCGGCGTCGGAGTCGGCGGCGGCAACCACACCGTGCTCGTCGCTCACCAGAAACAGCGCACCCTTGAGCTGCGCGGGAATGTCTACGCGCGTGACCGGGATGCCCTTGGTCTGGGCCAGCTGCTCGATGAGCGTCGCCGTGCCGCACAGGCACTCGTCCGCCGGCGCCACAAAGGCCAGCTCGCCGTTATCGACGGCGGCGAGCAGCTCGGGCGCCACGCCGGTTTCGTCGGCCTCGGAGCGGGCCTCGGCGGAGCGGGCACGTAGCGCCTTGGCCGACGTATCGGTTAGCGGCTCGTACTCCCCCACCGTCATGGCGGCGTTGCCGTTGACGTCGATCACCAGCATGAGCACGCCGTCGCGTGCGGTGTAATCGCCCTCGGCAAGCGACCACTCAACGTGCTGCTTGGCCCAGCTGAGCATGTTATGGGTAAGCGGCTCGCCCTGCACCAAGCGCTCGGACAGTGCGCGAATGTGGCGGTTGAGCATGGGCACCTTTTTATTGGACATGCGCCAACGGCAGACAAGCGCGGGCTTGTCGAGCGTAAACTTCTCGACCGCCTCCTGATTGGCGCAAAAGTCCTCGTACGCACGCTGATCCTCGGCATTGCCAAACAGCTCGGCATCATCAATCTGGGGCATGGTCATACCTTTCGTGTTAGTCATTCCGTCCTCTTATACCAAAAAGACGGCCCTCCAAACGGAGCAGCCGTCTTTTGCGGAGATTATTTTGTCCCAAGGCGGAACTTAGTGGCGGAAGTGGCGGGCGCCGGTAAAGACCATAGCAATATTGTGCTCGTTGCAGGCCTGGATGCTTTCGTCGTCGCGCTTGGAGCCGCCGGGCTGGATGATGCAGGTCACGCCGTGTGCAGCAAGCACGTCGACGTTGTCGCGGAACGGGAAGAACGCGTCGCTTGCACAGGCAAAGCCGCCCTTCTCCACGCCCTCGCGCTCGCAGAAGTCCTCGGCGCGCTCGCAGGCAAGTAGCGCAGAGTCAACGCGGTTAGGCTGACCCGGGCCCATGCCAATGCCGGCCTTACCCTTGGAGACCAGGATGGCGTTGGACTTAACGCCCTTGCAGACCTTCCAGGCAAACTCGAGCTCGGCCATCTCGGCGTCGGTGGGCTTGCGGTCGGTGGGGAACGTAAAGGTCGCGGGATCCTCGGTCACGTGGTCGACCTCCTGCACCAGCATGCCGCCGTCGACGGAGCGCAGCTCCACCTGAGCGCCGTGGTCCACGCCGCCGGTCGCCAACACGCGCAGGTTGGGGCGCTTGGCCATGCGCTCGAGCGCCTCGGCGGTGTAGCTCGGGGCGATGATGACCTCGACGAACTGCTTGTTCTGATCGGCAAAGTGCTCAACCAGATCAAAGGGAACCTCGCGGTTGCAGGCGATGATGCCGCCGAAGGCGCTCTTGGGATCGCAGGCAAAAGCGCGGTCGTAGGCAGCCGTGATGTCCTCGGCAACGGCGGAACCGCAGGGGTTCTGGTGCTTGAGGATTACGCAGGCCGGCTCGTCGAACTCGCGGACCAGGTTCCAAGCGGCGTCGGCATCCAGATAGTTGTTGTAGCTGAGCGGCTTGCCCTGGACCTGCTCGGAGCCCACGAGCGGGAACTGCGAGCTCGCGGTGTTCTCGCAGCCCTCGGCAAAGCGGTAGACCGTAGCCTTCTGCTGCGGGTTCTCGCCATAGCGCAGGTCGTCGACCTTCTCCAGCGAAATCTCGAGCTTGGCAGAGGTGTCCGCCACGTCGCTTGCCTGGGCGGCGAGCCAGCGGGAGATGGCCGTGTCGTAGGCGGCGGTGGTCTGGTAGACCTTCACCTGCAGGCGACGACGGGTGGAAAGCGTGGTGCAGCCACCGGTCTCGTGCATCTCGGCCAGGACGGCATCATAGTCGGCCGGGTCGGAAATGACGGTAACGCTCGTGGCGTTCTTGGCGGCAGAGCGCAGCATGGAGGGGCCACCGATGTCGATGTGCTCGATGGCGTCCGCGAAGGTGACCTCGGGGTTGGCGACGGTCTTCTCGAACTCGTACAGGTTGACGACGACCAGGTCGATCAGCTTAATGCCGTGCTGAGCCGCCTCCTGCATGTGCTGCTCGGAATCGCGGCGGGCCAGCAGCGCGCCATGAACCTTGGGGTGCAGGGTCTTAACGCGGCCGTCCATCATCTCGGGATAGCCCGTGAACTCCTCGATGGGGGTTACGGGAATGCCCGCGTCCTCGATGGCACGAGCCGTGCCGCCCGTAGAGATGATCTCGACGCCAAAGTCGTCAACCAGCGTCCGTGCGAAATCGACGACGCCCGTCTTATCGGTAACCGAGATCAACGCGCGTGCGATCTTCACATCAGATCCCATGCAGTCCTCCTGTCTGGTACGCCGCCGTGCTCTGTGAGTCGGTGATACGTCGATCTGCAGCGCTCGCGCAGCGGCATTGAAAATACTGATTTAATGTAGCGCATCGAGCGCATCGATGCACCCCGCAACGGGCGCATGTGCAGAAAAAGTTTGCGAGCGGAGGGGATGGGCATGGCACCGGGCACGGTGAGTTCATGGAACACAGGGGCACCATAATTAGATGCCAATGGCGTGGTAGAACTGTGCTCGATATGCATCCGCAAAAGAAAGAGGCACCATGGTCTCGCGGGTTCTCTACCGACCGTTTGATACCGAAGACTTCGACGCCATCGCGCTGATTCTGCAGCAGCTTTGGCATAACAATTCGGATAACGATGAGTACAACCGCCTTGAGGCCGCGTGCGACCTCGCCTATTGCCTTTCGTCGTCGACGTTTTCACAGGTTGCCGTAATCGACGGTCAGGCGCGTGGCATTTCGCTCGCGCGTGCGGGACAGAGCTCCGGCGCCACTATCAACGAGCATTGGATGGATACCGAACGCGCGCTGCTATCGCAGATGCGTGAGCTGGAGCCCGATGCCTGCGCCGAGTACCTCTCGTTTGTGCGCGCAACCATCCGGACCAACAACCGCCTGCTCGAGAGCAGCCCGTTGCCGCACGACAACGAGGTCACGCTGCTTGCCGTGGATCGCGATGTCCATGGCCTGGGCGTTGGCACGGTTCTGCTCGATGCCGCCGTCTCGCACCTGTCCTCACTTGGAGCGACGAGGGCGCACCTGTACACCGACTCCAACTGCTCGTGGAAGTTCTACGAGCTGCACGGCTTTAAGCGCACGGCCACGCACCGCGCTAACCGCGAAGAGCGCCGTCACGACATGCCGCGCGAAAGCTTCCTCTACGAACTCGACCTAACAGCCTAAACCCGGCAGTTAGGGACGTTCCTTTTGTGCCGGCACCCCGGGACACTCCTTGGCAGCAACCGCACCTAGTCGTTGGGAACGTTCTTAAATGACTAGTTGCTGGGGACAGTCTTCGTAGGTAGCGCGTAAAAAGGGGATGGGCTTTCCCCGACGGCTGTCGAGAAAAGCCCATCCCATAATTTACGACCGTTAGAACGTTCCGCCGCCGCCTCCGCCGACGCCGCCGCCTCCGCCGCCCGAGAAGCCGCCACCACCGCCGCCGCTCGAGCTATCGGAGCTCGAAGCCAGCTCGCGGATGCTCTCATGATACACGTCATCGAACGAATCGAGCGGAGACTCGATACCGTAATGATGGTAGTACCACCAGTAGCAGGGATAATTGTCATAGAAGCCGTCGGCCTCGCGCACCTCGGGCGGCACGGCCTCGGCAAGCTGACGCAGCACTTCCTTGGAAACACCCAGCGCCACGCCCATCACCAGCAGCTTGTTCCACAGCACCAGATCGCCGGGGACGGCTTCCTTTAGACGAGTGAAGTCCTCGAGCCAATGCTTAAGTGCCTTGCAGCGAGCCGCCACCTCGGCGCCCTCCGGCGTAAAGCGGCGGAACGTAAGGCCCACGCCGATACCCACCAGCACAATCGGCACCGAGATAAACGCGGCGGTAATGTTCGCCTGTGCGCCATCGGTAAAGAAGATGGATCCCACGGGAACAAAGGCGATCAGGATACCAAGAACCAGGCAAAACACCATTGCAACAATGCCGTCTGAGGCAACGTACTCGCTATCGGTCAGCTTGCCCTTAACGGTGTTCTGATAGTCCTCGAGCTTGTCGCCCACGGGTGTAGCGTGCTGCTTGACGTAGTGCTGCAGCTCGTCGAATGTGCGCGAGCGATCGCCGTTCTCGTCAGGCTTAGCACCGGCAAAGAAGACCTTGAGCACCATGTGGTCAATGCCCTTGGCCGACTTCCAGCCCGCATCACTCACCGTCACGCGATACGTCTGCTCTTCTTTTTCACGCCCCAACGGACCCTTCTTGGCCTTGGTCACGGTCGCCTGCTCCAGCTTGATCACACGGTCGTCAGTGAGCTTCATGAGCGTGGCGATATATGCCTGATCGGGCACCTCGTTCCAGCTCATGAGGGCCGAAAGCACGGCGGGATGGTCGGCCGAAGGCACATCGCGGAAATATTCGTCCTGGAAAAACGGCTTGGGCTTGCGCTTGCGCAGCTTGAGCATAACGATTGTGCCGGTAAAGGCCACCGCCGCAACAACACTTAGCACGGCAAGTGCATTGGCAATCATGCGAGCGTGAGCGCGGCGGGCGTTAGCTTCGTCGGCCCATTCCTTCTCTTCGCTCAGGATCGTTGACATGCGCTCTTCGCCCGAAGCGGCAAGCTGCGGCACCCAGTCGCTAGGGAAGGCGATGCGTGCCTCGGCGAATTCGCCCTGATGCACGCAGGGAATGGTATAGGTGACCATGGGTTCGTCCTCATCGAGTGACACGTCGCCCGTCAGCGGACCGTGGCCCCATGCGCGGAAGTTATCGCCCTTGACGGCCGCCGTCCCGGCAGCGGCATTTGCGAAGCGCACTTCCATCTCGACATCGTCGGAATCCGCAGACCAGCCGTCGCCCACAAACTTCCAGTAGAGCTCGGCGGTATCGGCCCAGTTCATAACCGCACCGGTCATGGTATAGCTCACGTAATAGGTCGCGCTGTCGCCGCTCTCGTGAGGACTGAATACCTTAATCTTTACGCCGTCACCGGTCTGCTCGACCGTGTAGACGCCAGAATCGCCCTTGTTCGCGCTATCGACTTTGTTAAACGCGGTGTCCTCTTCCTCGACACTCAGCACGTCGACGGCCGCCGAGCCACCCTGCTGGTTGGAGCCCGTATTGATCTCCCAAAACACGCCGTTGATGTCGTCGTCGAAATCAAACTGGCGTCCCTCGACAACGGTCAGCGATCCGTCGGCTTCGACCGTGGCGCTGATGTAGGTTTGGGTCATGGAATAACCGTCGGCGTGTGCGGCGGCGGGCAGTAGCAGCGATGCAAGCGCGACGAGTGCGCAGACGGAAGCGAATCGCGCAAACAGGTGGCGCTGCCGGCTGACTTTGGCGGCGAGGGTGTTCATAGGCACATCCTTTGTCTGTAAAACCAACAGCGCCATTGTCCCACGTTTGCGGGTACGCATGACGAACATCTAGGCGACCGGAGCGCCAAACGGGATGAAAGTCACACCCGCACCCCAACAGCCAGTCATTGGGGACGTTCTTAAATGACCAGTCATTAGGGACACCCTTGGCATGGCCTGCGCCAGCAATAGATACCACTTCATAGCTCCGTCACAGGTGTAGCGGCTTTGTGTGGGCGCGGCATGCGCTGATTGAGCCGCCAGCTGAGGGGCATAAAGCAGTTGAGCGAAAACGGTTTGCCCCTTTGCCGTTCGCTCGAGGATCATGTCCCCCTTTTCCGCGGAAACCCCGGCAGTTGCGAAGAGCTGCCGGGGTTTCTGTCGTTTGTGAGGCTAAGTCGGTACGCAGCGATCGAGACCTTGAGCCGCAAACCCACCGTGCGCAATGCGCACCGCCGCCAACTTGTGAGCGCGGCAACGCCTTCCCTGCCAAGCCCCGCGCTATACTCGTCCGCATGGATATCAACGCACGCAACATAGCAACACACGCCGCGGACGCACCAGCAACGGCAGTGCCCACCCCCGTCGTGGGCCGCTTTGCCCCGTCGCCCTCGGGCCGCATGCACTTGGGCAACGTGTTCAGCTGCCTGTGCGCATGGCTTTCGGCCCGCAGCCAGGGCGGCAGCATCGTGTTGCGTATCGAGGACCTGGACGATCGCTGCAAGCGCCCCGAGCTTGCCGCTCAACTGATTGACGACCTGGCCTGGCTGGGGCTCGAGTGGGACGAAGGCCCCTACTACCAGCACGATCGCCTGGATCTGTACGAGGACGCCCTGCGCCAGCTGCAAGACGCCGGCCTCACCTATCCCTGTTTTTGCACGCGTGCCGAACTCCACGCCGCGAGCGCGCCGCACGCGAGCGACGGCACGCCCATCTACCGCGGCGCCTGCCGAGACCTTTCTGCCGAGGAGGTTGCCCGCCGCAGCGCTCTGCGCGCTCCGGCCACGCGCCTGCGCGTACCCGCCGTCGACGACCTCGCAAACGATGTGATCGAATTCGTGGACCGCACGTATGGAGCCCAATGCGAAGCACTCGCCACCGAATGCGGCGACTTTTTGGTGCGCCGCAGCGACGGCGTTTTTGCCTACCAGCTAGCCGTGGTGGTCGACGACGCCGCCATGGGCGTCACCGAGGTCGTGCGCGGATGCGATCTGCTGGGCTCCACGCCGCGCCAAATCTACCTGCAGCATTTGCTGGAACTTCCCACGCCGCACTACGCGCACATTCCGCTGCTCATGTCGCCGGATGGCCGCCGCCTTTCCAAGCGCGACCGCGACCTGGACCTGGGCGAGCTCCGCACCCGCTTTGGCGCGCCCGAGGCACTACTGGGCTGGCTCGCCGGGCAAACAGGCATCGCGCCGGACGCCACACCGCGCTCTGCCGAGCAGCTGGTCGAGCACTTTAGCTGGGATGTTATCCGCACGCATCGGGAAAACATCACTGTAACGGTCGAGTAGCCAGCCACCCCGCCCCTACGCGACATCCCAGGGCTGGAGTTCGTCGCCCAGGCGGACAATACAGTCGTAGAGTACGGTGTGGCACTCGGCTGGGTTGGCGTCACGATGAAAATGCCCGTAGTACCAGCGCTTGTAGTCCAGGTGGTCCTCCAGCTCGTCGAAAAACGTGGTGAGTCGATCGACATCGGGATAATTCCAGCCAGGTGCCGGGTAAAGCGTGGGCGAAAGCATGCGCGTGGAGCAGGTATGGGTGATCGCATAGTCGACCTTCCAACCCACGCTGTCGAGCTTTGCCCGCGCCTCCTCAAAGTTGCGCTCGTCCGGCAGCTCCTGCGGCCACCAGCTGGAATACGGAATGCGGTATTCCTTATCCACGCTCGTGGCGCCGCCCATGGTAAAGATCGTTGAGCCGTCGAGCTCAAAAACCTCACCGCGCGTCAGGCGTCGGATGGGCGAGGTGTCCGACAGACGCTGCGTCAGGCCGCCGTGCCACAGCTCCATGGGGCGCTCCGCCCAGTGATCGAAACGCTCGTGGTTGCCGTCGACAAACAGCACGGTATAGGGGCGCGACTCCAGCCAGGCGATGTCGGCACATTCCTCGGCAGAGAAATCCCACGGAAAGCCAAAGTCGCCCGCGATGATGAGATAGTCGTCACTTGTCAGACCATCCCCAAGATCCCAGTCGCGAAGCTTTTGCATGTCGACGCCGCCGTGAATATCGCCCGTCACATAGACCGTCATCGGATCACCACTTCCCTGTAAGTCGCTAGCCCACATTCTGCACGATCACTAAGTCAACCGTTCCAGCCCTTCCATCCTTTGGGACCTACCCCTCGCTCTTCCATCCAAACGGGTCAAACACCCAAAAGATCAGATCGAGCACGCCGCCGGTCATCGTGGCGCCGGCAAGAGCCATGCAAACATGCAGAAAGCTGGCACTTCGGAGCACGTCGAACGGCCCCAGAACAGCCAGCAGCGCGACCGCTGCGCCGGCTACGCACAGCGCGAGGCACGGCCCCGCGTCCTTTACGCACTTCTTTGCGAGATGCTTTGCGTTGTCACTCATCGGTATCGAACTCCTTAGAGGGTCGTTGTTCAGACGCATGCCGCCGCGGCAGAGCGGGGCGGCAGGGTAAGTGTCACATGCTGTGCGGACATCAATGGAGAAACCGCCTGCTCGACCAACCTTTGACGCCGTTTTGCACCGGCACCACATCCCCCGCTATCGAGGTCTAATACTTTTCCCACCGCTACCCAAAAACTCATCCAACATTAATCTTGGCTCAAGAATCGCTTAATCTATAACCTGCACTATAGAGTTCGACCAAGGGCGGGGCGGCGCAACGCAGACCGCCGAACGCAACGCTCGCGCCCGGGCAGATCGCCCGGCGTCGCGCCCATCGAACGAAAGGACAGGTCATGGACGACCTCGAAAAAGTTGAAACCATCCGCACCAAGTGCAACGTGAGCTACACCGATGCCAAGGCAGCGCTCGACGCCGCCGACGACAACGTTTTGGACGCCATCATTTGGTTCGAGTCGCAGGGCAAGACCCAGACCACGTCGGCGCACGCCGCCACCGAGTCCGCGCCAGTCGACGAGCCCTCGGCCGAGATGGTCGCCGCGCAGGCCGCCTACGAAAAGTCGAGCGAAAAGACCGACTTCTCCAAGAAGATGGACAGCGTATGGGAGTACCTCAAAAAGCTCTTCCGCCTGAGCCTGGACACCAAGTTTATCGCCACGCGCCGCGATGCGATCATCCTCAACATCCCCATCCTGATCCCCATCGTCGCGCTGTTTGCCTGGGGTGCCACGATATGGCTGATGCTGATTGGCCTGTTCTTTGGCATGCGCTACCGCATCGACAGCGACGGCGACGTGCCCGGCAGCATCAACAACCTTATGAATCACGCTGCCGATGCCGCGGACGACATCAAGCAAAATCTGAACGACGACAAGTAATCGCAGACGGGGGCACGCATGGCACGGATCCTGATCGTAGAGGACGAGGAGAAAATCGCCCGCTTTGTGACGCTCGAGCTGGAGCACGAGGGCTACCAGGTGGAACATGCCGCCGACGGCCGCACCGCCGTGGACCTGGCGCTGGAGCGCAACTACGATCTGATTCTGCTCGATGTGCTGTTGCCGCAGCTCAACGGCATGGAGGTCCTGCGGCGTGTCCGCAAGCACAAGGACGTGCCGGTGATCATGGTCACCGCGCGCGATGCCGTGATGGATAAGGTTGCCGGGCTCGATGCCGGCGCCGACGATTACCTGACCAAGCCGTTTGCGATCGAAGAGCTGTTCGCACGGATTCGCGTGGCGCTGAAGCGCTCGGAGGCCGTGCGGACGGCTTCGGGCGTTGGCGGCGCCGGTACTGGGGCGGGCGCGGCAGGCGGCGCGGGCGTCGGCGCCGCTGCGATACCCCCGGTCAGCGACTCGACCCAGGCTTCTGCCTCTCCCTCCCCCGCCACGCTCGCCGTGGGCTCGGTCGCGCTCGACCCCAACCGCCGCGAAGTCACGGTCGGCGGCTCGCCCATCGCACTCACGGCTCGCGAGTTCGACGTCCTCGCCCTGCTTATGGCGCATGCCGGCACCGTGCTCACGCGCGAGCGCATCGCGCACGAAGCGCTGGGCTACGAATACGTGGGCGACACCAACAACGTCGACGTACATATCGCGCACCTGCGCGCCAAGATCGAAGACGCCGGCGGCGCCCGCATCATCCAGACCGTGCGCGGGGTGGGCTATGTCTGCCGCGCGTAACGCCGAGGCCAAGCGCGTCACCTCCATCGCCCGCGCCATCAACTGGAGTTATATGTGGCGCCGCCTGATGAGCTACGTCTGGCTCAATCTGCTGCTGATGGTGATTGCGGCGGCGATCCTCGTCTATGGATACAACCAGACGCTGCCCGACAGCGCGTTTACCGCAGGCTGGATTCCCGGCGCCACCGTTCACGGCATGTCGCTGACGCCCGCGCGCGGCTGGGACCTGACAACGCTCACCTATACCGTCGAGCTTGCGCGCACCAGCAAGACCTTCCCCCTCGCGCAGGACCTCGTCACGCTATGGCCTCTCTACCTTGTCGTTGTGGGTTGGCAGGTCATCAGCGTGCTCAACATGCTCGGCGGTGCCCGCCGCGTACGCCGCACCATGGCGCCGCTCAACGACTTGGCACTGCGCGTGGATGAACTCGGCCGCATGCAACTCGCCGGCGGCAAGATGGAAACGCTGGAGCAGGCCATCGAGCGCGCAAGCGTCGACTCGCCGAGCGTCACCACCGGCGACGCCGACCTGGCAAGCATCGAGGTCGCACTCAACCGCCTGCTGCGCCAGATGCAAGAGGCCAAGCTGCAGCAGATGCGCTTTGTCAACGATGCAAGCCACGAGCTGCGCACGCCCATCGCGGTGATTCAGGGCTACGTGAACATGCTCGACCGCTGGGGCAAAGACGACCCGGACGTGCTGACGGAATCCATCGCGTCCCTTAAAGCCGAAAGCGAGCACATGCAGGAGCTCGTGGAGCAGCTGCTGTTTTTGGCGCGCGGCGATGCCGGGCGCACGGTCCTGCGGCGCGCGAATACCAACCTGGCCGCATTGGTCGGCGAGGTATGCGAGGAATCGCAGATGATCGATACCGAGCACACGTATCGGCTGGCGTACGACACCACGCTTGCCAACGACCCGCGCTGCGACGCATCTGTCGACGTGGCGCTCGTGAAGCAGGCTCTGCGCGTGATCGTGCAAAACGCTGCCAAGTACTCGGGTGCGGGAACGACCGTCACGTTTGGCATAACGCCCGATGCGGGCACGGGTGCGATCGACATAAGTGTTGAGGACGAGGGCATCGGCATGAACCAGGAATCCGCAGCTCACGCGTTTGAACGGTTCTACCGCGCCGACAACGCACGCGATGCCGGCGCGCAGGGCTCGGGTCTGGGGCTCGCCATCGCCAAGTGGATCGTCGATAGCCATGGCGGCGTCATTGGCCTGACCTCAGTCGAGGGCGTCGGCAGCCGCTTTACGATTCGCCTGCCGCGGTAGGGGCGTCTCTCACGAATCGAAGGTGAATGGTTTTCCGCGAAGTGAACGACCTATTTTGGACCCTCGAAGCATCCGCACTTTTTGGCGCCAAAACCGCAGGAAATACCTGACAAAACCGCAGGAAACGGCGTCTCCAAAGTGTCGATGCTTCGGGGATCCGATTTCACTCGTTCACTTCGCGGGAAACCATTCACCTTCGTTTTACGACAGCCCGTCAGTCACCCTCTCGGCATTAAAAATGGGGTAAGGCCACGTGGCCTTACCCCATTTTTCGCTAGCTATAAGCAGCTTGTGCGCTACTCGCGGCACAGATGCACGGCGAAGCCGGCGAACTCGCGCTTAAAGTACACGAGCTTGGTGCCGCCGTCGGGCAGCAGCACGCGCGACTCCTCGTTAACCTCGAGCCCGCGCTCGGCAAACCACTTCTCCGCCGCATCGATGTCGTTGACGGCAAAGCCGATGTGACCCTTGGCGCCACGACCGTTCTGCTTCATGATCTCGACCAGCGAATCGTTAAAGTACGAAACGGGGGTCTCGATGACGGGCAGGCCCATCATCATCGAGAACAGCTCCGCGATCTCCAGGGCGTCTGCCGGGTCGGTGGCGTTAATGCCCACATGGGCAACGCGCATGCCAAAGAGCTCGACCGGATTGGCGTTCTGCTCATTCATACAGGTAGCGCCTACTGAGCCATGACGTCGAGAACGGCCTTCTCGGCAGCGACGCGGTTCATGCCGGTCATGAAGGGCACGCCGCTCACGTACGGGCAGGTGAGGCCCTCGGGGGCAACGGTGGTGGCGATCAGCAGGTCGGCGCCCTCGTCGCAGTAGTCCTTGGCCTCGGAGATGGCGCACTGCACGATCTCGTACTTGTCGGCGTAACCGTTAGCGTCGAGCATGGTGGCGACCTTCTGGGCAACGAGCGTGGAAGTAGCAGCGCCAGCACCGCAAGCCAAAACGATCTTCTTCATAGGTAATGTCTCCCTTCATGGTTTACTTTAGGTAAGTGTACCGCAGCGAGCGATGGCGCTCGGCCTCGATGCACTATTGTGCCAGTTTGCTTGCACGGTGCGTATAATACATCTAGCACGCATTGTCATACCGCTTGTTTTACGAGCGACTGAGGAGCTCAATATGCCCGATTCCCGCACACTCTGGACCGCCGTCGTCATTATTTGTATCGCCGTGTCGGTGTTCTTCAGCGTCAAAAAACGCACCACGTTTAAACGCCTGCAGCAGCTTATGGCCGCTAAGCAGTGGGACGAGTTCGATTGCTTGCTCGACAGCAAGCTCACCAGCATGCTGTACCCGCGCTACAACCGCGACTACCTGCGCCTGAACTCCTATCTGCTGCGCGAGGACCACAAGCGCGCCGACGAGATGTTCGATTTGCTGCTGGGGCTCAACCTGCCCAAAATGCAGCGCGTCGACCTGGTAATCAAAGCTTTTAACTACTATGTTGGTCAGGAGAACCGCAAAAAGTCCAAGGAGTTGCTGCACGAGATCAAAGGCTTTGAGGGCGGCCAGGCCGAGGCAGTCGCGCACGAATGCCAACTGATGTACGACACGATGATCTTGAAGCGCCACAACGACATTCCCGAGCTGGAGCGCATGCTCGAGGAGGCCGGCGACGATAAGGTTAAGGGTTGCCGCCTGGAGTACCTATTGGCCCTACAGTACAAGAACAAGGGCGACGAGGCCAAGTTTGCCGAGTACCTGGAAAAGTCGGGCCGGCACTCGATGGCTGTCAACGCGTAACGGGCGGCTTGTGCTAGACTTCTAGTCTCACGGGGGCGTGGCGGAATTGGCATACGCAGGAGACTTAAAATCTCTCGCCGCAAGGATTGTGGGTTCGAGTCCCACCGCCCCTACCATGTATTACTTACGAGCCCGTGTCCCCCAGGGATACGGGCTCGTTTCTTTTACACGCCGGTGGGGCTCGAACCCGCGAGGGGGCGAGCGTCAAGCGGACGCGCAGCGTCCGCAGCGAGCCGGCGAGGGCGTCGACAGGCGGCCGAAGCCGGTGCGGATTTGCGCAGCAAATACGCAGACGTCCCACCGCCCCTACCATGTATTACTTACGAGCCCGTGTCCCCCAGGGATACGGGCTCGTTTCTTTTACACGCCGGTGGGGCTCTAAGTTGCGGTGGAATAGATCCTGTTTATATCGTTTACCAGCTTATTTAGGAACTATTTCACCGCAACTCAGAGAAGGATGGTTAAAGGGCGCTCAGGCTCGGGGTCCAGCCGATGGTGGGGATGGCGCCGTCGAGGGTCTCGTTGATGGTGGCGGCCATGCCGGCGAGTAGGCTGTTCTCGCTTACGGTGAGTGTCTTGTAGCCGCCGGCACGCATGAGTTCGCGGATCACCACGGCGCCAGCCAAGATCACGCCCGCGCGTTTGGGCTGTACACCCGGTAGCGCGGCGATGCCTTCCGCGTCCAACACAGACATGCGCTCGATAGCGGCCGAGACCTGCTCCAGCGACAGCTCGCGTAGGTGCACAAAGCTCGAATCATACGGCTCCAGCTCGTGGACCAGAGCCACCAGCGTAGTCACCGTGCCACCCACTGCGACCAAGCGTTCGGCGCGCTCAAAGTCGCTGGGCAGGCCCTCAAAATAGGCAGCGAACTGCTCGCCTGCCCACGTGGCAGCGGCAGTAAGCTCGCCGCGCGAGAGTGGCAGCGCCGAGAAAAACCGCTCGGTCACGCGGCGACAACCGATGTCCAGCGAGCGCGTTCCCTCCAGTGCAAAGACGCCGCGCTCCGGCGCATAGACGCCCGTCGCGAGCTCCGTGGATCCGCCACCCGAATCGGCAACAATGATGCGCTCGCCGGCAAAGTCGTGCGCCACGCCAAAAAACGTCAGGCGTGCCTCGACCTCGCCCGGAATCACCTGTGGTTCGAGCCCCAGCCCGCGCAGGCCGTCCAGCAGCAGCGCGGCGTTGGACGCATCGCGCGCGGCACTCGTGCAGGTGGTGCAGACGCACGCGGCCCCAAAGGTGCGCGCCTCATCCACAAACATTCGGCACGCAGAGAGCACGCGCTCAACGGCCGCCTCGCAAAAGCGGCCCGTCGCGTCCACGCCCTCACCCAAGTCGGTAATCTCGGTATGCTTGGACGATTCCACGATCGCCCCGTCCTCGACCTGCGCTAATACCAGTCGCGACGACACCGTTCCCAGATCGATCGCCGCCACCTTATATCGTTTGCAATCTGCCATTGCCGGCTCCCCTCCGGGCGCTATTTGCCGTTGGACACGACCGTCTGGCCCTCGACGCCGTTAAACCCAAACAGCATGTCGAGCGCCTGAATGTACCACGGCACGTCCTTGCCGACTTCTTCGATTTCCTTGGCAACTTCGCTGGCCTTCTTGGCGTTCGACGACTTCTGGCTCGACGAGGCATCAGAATCGTCGTCCAGGCCCTGCACTTCAATCTTCTTCTCACCGGGCATCACCAGACCCAGGTCCTCGGACGCCGCGTCCTTGATACCCTCCTCCGAGAGCAACTTGTCGACGCTTTTTTGCAGCTCATCATTGTATTGCTGGCGAATCTCGACCTGCTTGGCTAAGATATCGCTCGAGCGTTTGGCAACGTAAAGGTCGCGCACGGGAAAGTACAGGCTCACGAGCATCAGGGCGACGACAATACCGATAAACAGCCCTCGCTGGGGACCGTGGGTAAAGTCGTAAATTGCCTTGACCACCGCGTTGTCGTTGGCGTAATGCATGAAGTCCGAGCCCGAAAGACGGTTCGAGAGACGGCGCGGCTTTTCATGCGTTTGAGCTGAGGAACGCTGAGCATGCTCCGAATGCGCCGGGCTCACCGAACGTGGCGGACGGTCCGTCGGCGTGTTCATTTGAGCACGGGAGTGTGAGGCGCTTGTCGGTCGCTGCATGGAGCGGTCGGCACCGGCGTAATCGGACCCGCCGAGCTGCACCGTGCGCGCACGGCGAGGTGACGGCTCACGCGAACCGGCGGAATAGTACCTGTTGTCGTAAATCTGATCCATGTGCGCCTTGTGCGGTTGAGGTTTGTTTGCGCTAAGTCTTTTAGTTATAGCACGAGTGCGCGCACCGCCTTCGGCGGCCCTTGCTCGACATAAAAAAGGCGCTGAGCCATATGGCCCAGCGCCCAATGGTGCTCAACAGTGCCCGGCGGGAACGAGGCGAATCCGAGTCAGCTCCGTCCCCGCACACGCCGCCTGCCTAGCGAATGTTGTAGAACGCGGCCTTTCCGGCGTAGCGCGCGCTGCCCTCGAGCTCGTCCTCGATGCGGATGAGCTGGTTGTACTTGGCGATGCGATCGCTACGGCACGGGGCGCCCGACTTGATCTGGCCGGCATTGACGCCCACGACCAGGTCGGCGATGGTGGAGTCCTCGGTCTCGCCGGAGCGGTGACTCACGATGCAGGCATAGCCGGCCTCCTTGGCGGTTTCGATGGCCTCGAGCGACTCGGTGAGCGTGCCGATCTGGTTGACCTTGACCAGGATCGCGTTGGCGGCGCCCAGCTCGATGCCCTTCTTGAGGCGCTCGGTGTTGGTGACGAACAGGTCGTCGCCCACCAGCTGCACCTTGTTGCCAATGCGACGGGTGAGCTCAACCCAGCCGTCCCAATCCTCCTCGGCCATGCCGTCCTCGATGGAGATGATGGGATAGGTGTCAACGAGCTTCTCCCAGTAATCGACCATCTGGGCGCTCGTGTACTCAACGCCCTCGCCCTTGAGCTCGTACATACCGGTCTCGGCGTTGTAGAACTCGGTGGACGCCGGATCCATGGCGTACATGAAGTCGACACCGGGCTTAAAGCCGGCCTTCTCGACGGCCTTGGTGATGTACTCGAATGGCTCGGCGTTGGTCTTGAGGTTGGGCGCGAAACCGCCCTCGTCGCCCACGCCGCCGCCCAGGCCGGCCTCGTGCAGCACGCCCTTGAGGGTATGGTAGACCTCGGCGCACCAGCGCAGGCCCTCGGCAAAGCTCGGGGCGCCCACCGGCATGATCATGAACTCCTGGAAGTCGACGTTGTTGTCGGCATGCACGCCACCGTTGAGGATGTTCATCATGGGCGTGGGCAGCAGGTGAGCGTTGACGCCGCCCAGGTACTGGTACAGCGACAGGCCCGCCGACTCCGCCGCAGCGCGGGCAACGGCCAGCGACACGCCCAGGATGGCGTTGGCACCGAGCTTGGTCTTGTTGGGAGTACCGTCCGCAGCAATCAGCGCGGCATCGACGGCGCGCTGGTCGAAGGCGTCGAGGCCCACGACGGCGTTAGCGCACTCGTTGTTGACATGCTCGACGGCCTGCGAAACGCCCTTGCCCAGATAGCGGCCCTTGTCGCCGTCGCGCAGCTCGCATGCCTCAAAGGCGCCGGTCGAAGCGCCCGAAGGCACCATCGCGCGGCCGAAGCTGCCGTCCTCGAGCACGACCTCGACCTCGACGGTGGGGTTGCCGCGGCTGTCGAGCACCTCACGACCGTAGACATCCAAAATATCGCTCATGTTGTCTCCCTCTCACTTGGAACGGATTGAATGCTTGGCGACACGGCTTGCACGCTGCAGCGGCGCGCAGGTTCATAAGTTAGCCTTGTCGCACTTTTTGCATTATGCCCTAAGTTAGCCAAGGGATACAATCTTTTTATAAAAATAATGGGAGCAATGGGACAAGTCCGTCCCGTCGCTCCCGCGGTTATTACTCCCCTGCCTTTGCGACATCCCAGAGGTCGTTGAGGCCATGGGTCGAAAGCTCGGCAAGATCCACGTGGGCATCGGCCGCCATCTGCTCCATTGCGGCCCAGCGGCGACGGAACTTGGCCGTGCTCGCGCGCAGGGCCCTCTCGGCGTCAATCCCCTCTTTGCGCGCAACGTTGACTAGGGCAAAGAGCAAGTCGCCAAACTCCATCTCGCGCTCGGGCGAGCCGGGCTCCTCGGCCTCAAACTCGGCACGCTCCTCGGCAACCTCGTCCCAAACATCCTGGACCGTCTCCCACTCAAAGCCCACGGCAGCCGCCTTGCGTGACACCTTCTGAGCCTGCATCAGCGCCGGCAGATGCGTGGGCACGCCGTCGAGCAGGCCCTCGGGCGCAGCCTCACCCGCCGCTACGGCCTTGTCCTTGGCGGCCTTCTCGGCAAGCTTAACCTCGTCCCAAATCTTTAGCACCTCGTCGGAGTTGTCGGCATCCGCATCGCCAAACACGTGTGGGTGACGACGGATGAGCTTGGCGTCGATATCGCGCGCCACGTCGGCCAGCGTAAACTCTCCGGCGTCCGCCGCGATCTGCGCATGCAACACTACCTGCATGAGCACGTCGCCCAGCTCCTCGCGCAGATGCGCCGCGTCGTCGGCCTCGATGCAGTCGAGCGCCTCGTAGGCCTCCTCAATCATGTTCTTGCCGATGCTCTGATGTGTCTGCTCGCGATCCCACGGGCAGCCATTGGGCTGACGCAAGCGCCAGATGGTCTGTACCAGATGTTGAAGCTCGGCCGACGCATCGACCAGCGTGGACAGATCGCGCGAGCCCTCGGCATTTTGCTGAGCCATGTGCTGCGCCATGGTTATTCCTCCTCCAGGATCACGTGACGGAACACGCCGCCCTCGTAGATGCCGTAGCTGTGCGTTCCGTCCTTGGGAATGCTCACGCTGCCGGGGTTGAAGAGCCACAGGCCCGGGTGCGCGGCGCTTTCTTCGTTAACCTTGATGTGCGTGTGGCCGTAGACGAGCGCGGAGCCCTCGGGCAGCGCGGGCGCGTGGTCAACGCTGTTGTGCACGCCGGCGCCAAAGACGTGGCCGTGCGTCAGGAACAGCTCGCGGCCGGTCTCGTCGAACAGGGTGGCGTAGTCGGCCATGACGGGGAAATCGAGCACCATCTGGTCGACCTCGGCGTCGCAGTTGCCGCGCACCGCGATGATGCGGTCGGCCAGGGCGTTGAGCAGCGGAATCACGCGCTTGGGGGCGTAATCGCGCGGCAGGTCGTTACGCGGTCCGTGGTAGAGCAGGTCGCCCAGTAGCACGATGCGGTCGGGCTGCTCGGATTCGATAGCGGTGCAGAGGCGCTCGGCCCAATATGCCGAGCCGTGGATGTCAGAGGCGATGAGGTATTTCATGGGAAGATCCTTTCGAATGGGGTTGATATGGCTGGGCGCAGAATGTCGCCACCAGCCGCATTATTCAAATCGCAGTGCCGCGCTCTGAGCCGCCTGCATCACGCGCTGGAGCGGCACATTGTGCTCACGGGCAAGGCGGGCGCAGTCCTCGTACTCGGGCGCTGCACGCTCGCTGCCGTCGGGCAGGGTGGCCACCTTGACGAACACCTCGCCCCATGGCGTCGTTACGCGCTCAAAGCGGCGTGGTAGGCAAACGCGCTCCATAACCTGGCGACGAATGCCGTTGGTCGTGATTTCCAAGAAGATGATCGTCTGCAGGCGCTCGATATCCTCGTAGGTGCAGATTACCTGCAGCTGCCAGCCGGGGCGGCCTTTCTTACAATAGAGGGGCAGCCAGTGCACCTCGCGCGCACCCGCCTCGCGCAGGCGGTCGGCGGCGTAGGCGAGTACCTCAGGCGACGCGTCGTCGATGTCGCATTCCAGCTTGACGATGGTTTCGGGCGCATCGGTCTCGCGGGACAGCGGGGATGTGCTATCGCATGGCATACGGTCCGGCTCCTTTCCGCGCAGGCTCGTTTTGTTCATCCAAACGCTAGCACATCGGACGTGGCACAAGCGTGACTTTCGTCCGTCGCCGCCCTTGCCCCCATCCAAACGTGTACGTCAGCCTCCAAACATGTCATTATTTGTCGGTTTTGGAGGCTGACGTACACGTTTTGAGAGCAAGCGAGGCCGCACCACGCGCCGCGCAACCTTTCCAATCGATTTCGGTCCCCGACACACCCGGTGCGCTGGGGGCCGCGCCATTACAATGGAGCGGATTCGCCAAATGCAAAGGAGTCTCCATGTCCGCATGTCCGCTGGTCGATTGCCATACCCACACCTCGTTTTCGGACGGGCATGCCTCGTTTGAGGAGAACGTCCGCGCTGCCGCGGCTGCCGGATGTCAGGTCATGGTCTCGACCGACCACCTCACCCTGCCCGCCAGTATGGACGCCAGCTGCGAGGTGCAGGTTGTCGAGGGCGACCTGCCGGCACATCGCCTGGCATTTGAGGACGCCCGCAAGCTCGCCGCGCAAATCGCGCCGGAGCTCACCTTTATCTACGGTTTTGAATGCGATTGGTACGAAGGCTGCGAGCCCTTGGTTGAGCGCTGGTCCGATGGCGCCGTGGTGCGCCTGGGCAGCGTACATTGGATCGGCGACCCCGGCGATATCATGGCCGGGGCCGCAGGCACGGCGGGAACGGAAAATGTCGCTCGCCCCGATACGCCAGATTCGCTCTGTGGCTGGATCGACGACGACACCAACCTGCACGTCTGGGAAAATCTGAGCGTGCGCGGCGTATGGGAGCGCTATGTCGACGACTGGTGCCACGCCTGCGAGAGCTCGCTCAACTTTGACGTGATGGCCCATCCCGACCTGGTCATGCGTTTTTCGAAGGAGGGCTTCGCGCCCGACTTTGACCCCACGCCGCTCTGGGAGCAGATGGCCGAGTGCGCCCACGACACGGGTCGCCGCGTTGAGGTTTCGACCGCCGCGCCGCGCAAGGGCCTCGACGATTACTATCCCGCGACCGGTCTGTTGCGTTGCTTCGCCCACGCCGAGGTGCCGATCACTTTTGGCTCGGACGCGCACCGCGCCTGCGATATCTGCTGGAACATCCGCGAAGCCCAGGCCCACGCCTACGAATGTGGCTACCGCACCTTCGACATCCCCCACCCCACCGGCGAATGGGAATCCACGCCCCTCTTCTAACCCATCCCCTTCATCAGTTGCGGTGAAATAGGGACCGTTTTGCCTGATGAAGCGTTTAAACAGTCCCTATTTCACCGCAACTTCCATGGGGCCAGGGTAGCTAATTTAGGTTTGACTTAGTGGCGGCGGGCGTTGAGTTCGCCGGCCAGCTCGTCGAGGGTGATGCCATAGCGCTCGAGCGTTACGAGCAGGTGGTAGATCAGGTCGCCGGCCTCGTAGCGAATGTGGTCGTGGTCGTTGTCCTTGCAGGCCATGATGACCTCGCTCGCCTCCTCGGCAAGCTTCTTGAGCAACTCGTCCTCGACGTCGGTCAGCAGGCGAGCGGTATAGCTCTCCTCTGGCGATGCGTTGCGACGACCGTGAATCACCTCGGCCAGACCCGTCAGCGTCTCACCGATATTTCCATCCTGAACATTTGCGGTGCGCACACCCATAGTTCAATCCTTTCCGTTTTGCCGAGCGCCTAGTAGAGCGCTTGCCCTAGGCGAGTTTCTTAAAGAAGCAGGTACGGTTGCCGGTGTGGCAGGCCGGGCCCGGCGAGTCGACCTTGACCAGCAGCGTATCGCTATCGCAGTCGGCCCAGAGCTCCTTGACCGCTTGCATATTGCCGCTCGTCGCGCCCTTGTTCCAGAGCTCCTGGCGACTGCGGCTCCAAAACCACGTGGCACCGGTCTTGAGCGTCAGCCCCACCGATTCCTCATTCATCCAGGCAACCATAAGCACTTCGCCAGTGTCATACTGCTGAACCACACAAGGAATCAACCCGCGGGCGTCGTATTTGAGCTCGGACGCAGTTGTCACTTGCTCCATTTAAAAATCCAATCTCACGGGAATACCCTGCGACGCCATATACTCCTTCACCTGGCGAATGCTGAAGGTTCCAAAGTGAAAGACGCTCGCCGCCAGCACGGCGTCGGCCTCGCCCTCGATCACGCCTTCGGCAAAATGCTCGAGCGTGCCCACTCCGCCGCTCGCGATGACGGGAATCGGCACCGCGCGCGCCACGGCGCGGGTGAGCGCCAAATCAAAGCCGGCCTTGGTGCCGTCGCGATCCATGCTGGTGAGCAGAATCTCGCCGGCGCCGCGACGGGCCGCCTCCTCGGCCCACGCCACCGCGTCGATACCCGTGGCGTTGCGGCCTCCTGCGGTAAAGACTTCCCACTTGTCGGCACCGGATGCGCCGGGCAAACCGACGCGCTTGGCATCGATCGCCACGACCACGGCCTGGCTGCCAAACGCCGCGGCAGCCTGGCTAATCAACGACGGGTCGCGCACGGCCGCCGAGTTGAGCGACACCTTGTCGGCACCGGCAGCAACCATGGTGCGCATGCCCGCCAGGTCGCGAAATCCGCCGCCCACGGTATAGGGAATGGCGAGCTCCTCGGCCGCATGCGCCGCCATCTCGATGGTCGTTGCGCGGTTATCGCTCGTGGCGGTAATGTCCAAGAAGACGACCTCGTCCGCACCCTCGCGGTCGTAGGCGCGCGCCAGCTCCACCGGATCGCCCGCATCGCGCAAGCTCACAAAGTTGACGCCCTTGACCACGCGGCCGTCCTTGACGTCCAAGCAGGGAATCACGCGTTTGGTAAGCATGGGCTACTCCTCCCCTCGGGCGGCGGCTAGCGCCTGTACCAGCGTAAAGTTGCCCTCGTAGAGCGCACGGCCGGTAATGGCGCCCTCGATGGCATCCTCGCCCACCGCGGCAAGCGCGCGGATATCGTCGAGCGTCGAGATACCACCCGAAGCCACGACGGGAAAGCCCGCGACCTCGGCCACATGGCGATACGCCGCCACATCGATGCCCGTCTGCATGCCATCGCGCGCGATGTCGGTATACACCAGATGCTTAAAGCCCAGCTCGGAAAGCTGCGCCACGGCATCGTCGAGTGCCACGCCCGCGCCGTCGCGCCAGCCGTTCACCTTGACCTGGCCGTCGCGTGCGGCGATATCTGCCACCAGCAGCTCGCCAAAGCCGCGAGCCGCCACCTCGGCAAATCCCGGCTCGGTCACGATCACCGTGCCCAGCGCGATGCGACGCGCGCCATAGCCGGCAAGCTCGTCGATGCGTGCAAGCGAGCGAACGCCGCCGCCCACGTCCACGGACAGACCGTCGACGCCGCAGATAGCCTTTATCGCCGCCGAGTTGGCAGCGCATGCGCCCTCGTCCTCGCCAAAGGCAGAGGACAGGTCTACGACGTGCACCCAGCTCGCGCCCTGCTCGGCAAACGAGCGGGCGACGGCCACGGGATCGTCGGAATATACCTTGCAATGGCTGCGGTCACCACGCTCCAGGCGCACGACCTTGCCGCCGATCAAATCGATTGCGGGAAACAGGATCATCGGCCACCCTCCTCGACGATGTTGACGAAGTTCTTAAGGATGCGCTGACCCAGCGCGGAGGATTTCTCGGGATGGAACTGGCAGCCCCACACGTTGCCATGGCGCACGATGCACGGGAAGCTCCGTGTATAGTGCGTGCGCGCCAGCACATCGGCGGCATCGGCATCGTCGGCCACCGCATAGCTGTGGGTGAAATACATGTTGGCACCCTCGGCAAAACCGGCGAGCAGCGGGTCGGCCGCACCGGCGGGCGTCATGTGCACCTGGTCCCAGCCCACGTGCGGCACCTTCAGGCGGCTCGACTCCAAGCGCGTGCACGAACCGCGCATAATGCCCAGGCCATCGACCCAGGGGCCGCCGGCCTGCTCGGAGGCATCGTCGTCCGCGTCCGCACCCTCGTCCGCCGGCACACCCTCGTCGCCGCGCTCAAAAAATAGCTGAAGGCCCAGGCAGATACCGAGTAGCGGAGTTCCGGCGGCGACGGCATCGAGCACCGCGTCCGCCTCGCCGCTCTGGCGCATAAAGGCGATCGCGTCATAGAACGCGCCCACGCCCGGGATGACCAAGCCGTCGGCGTTACGGATCTGCTCTGGGTCGTCCGACGTGCAGGCGACGGCACCGGCGCGCGCAAGCCCGCGCACAACGCTCGACAAGTTGCCCTTGTGGTAGTCGACCACCACGATCTTCGGTTCGCCCACGCGACCCCTCCACTTCTCATCATCCAAAACCACCACAAAGGTGCCTGTCCCCTTTGTGGTGGTTTTACCCTTGTAACGGTTACAGCGATCCCTTGGTGCTGGGGATGCCCTGCACGCGGGGATCGAGCTCGCAGGCGTGGCGCATCGTGCGGCCCACGGCCTTAAAGGCAGCCTCGATAATGTGATGCGAGTTGCTGCCCGCCAGCTCGCGCACGTGCAGCGTGAGCTTGGCGTCACGCGCAAAGGCGTAGAAGAACTCGACGGCCAGCTCGGTATCGAAGCTGCCCACGCGCTCGGTCGGCACGGGCAGCTCGCAGTAGGCCTGCCCGCGGCCCGAAATATCAACAGCAGCCATCACGAGCGTCTCGTCCATGGCGATCGCCGCGTCGGCAAAGCGCGTAATGCCCGCCTTGTCGCCCAGCGCCTGACAAAACGCCTCGCCCAGCACAATACCCGTGTCCTCGACGGTGTGGTGCGCATCGACCTCCACGTCGCCCACCGCGTGCACCGTCAGATCGAACAGACCATGGCGGCCAAAAGCGTTGAGCATGTGGTCGAAAAACGGCACGCCGGTCGAGATATCGCACACGCCAGATCCGTCCAAGTCGAGCTTTACGACAATGTCGGTCTCGCCCGTCTTGCGGGTTACCTCAGCATAGCGGTCCATCTACATCTCCTCCTTCACCAGCGTGGCAAACGCGGCCAGCACCTCGTCGTTTTCCTGCGGGGTACCCACGGTAATACGTAGGCAGTCCGCGAGCCCCGGCGCATAGCTAAAGTCGCGCACCAAAATCGAATACTCGTCGCGCAGACGCTCGCGCACGTGCGTGGCACGCGGCGTGCGCACGAGCACAAAGTTCGCCGCGCTCGGCCACGCCTCCACGGGCAGACCCTCGGCAGCCATTGCGTGCAGGGTACACAGTTCGCGCTCGCGCTCGGATGCAACCTGTGCCACCACGGGCGCGTACGCGTCGCGGGCACGCACGCAGGCAAGCGCGGCGGCCTGGCTCAGCACGTTAACCGAGTAGATCTGACGAATCGCCGCAAACACATCGATGACCTCGGGCGCCGCGATCACATAGCCCAGACGCGCGCCGGCGGCGCCAAACGCCTTGGACAGCGTATGCAGAATCACCAGGGTGGGATGCTCGGCGATAAGCCCCTGCGCCGTGGTAGCCGCGCCAAACGAATCGTCGGCAAACTCAACGTAGGCCTCGTCGACCATGACCATGCCGGGGCACGCATCGCACAGGGCCACGACAAAGTCGAGCGGAGCCGCGTCGCCCGTGGGGTTATTGGGCGAGGTCACGATTGTCAGGTTGCACTCGGGCGCGGCCGCGAGCACAGCCGCCTGGTCGAGTTCAAAGGTCGCCGGGTCGCGCCACACGTCGCGCACCTCGGTCTGACAGAGCGACGCAAAGAAGGCATACTCGCTAAAGCACGGCGGGCAGTTGAGCAGGGTCCGCCCCGCGCCGCCAAACGCCAGCAGGTAGTTATAGAGCAGCTCGTCGCCACCGTTGCCCACGCAGATATTCTCGCGCGTCACGCCATGCCAGGCAGCAAGCTCGTCGCGCAGATCGTTGGACATGGGATCGGGATAGCGGTTGAGCGGTGTAGCAGCCAGGGCCGCGTCGATCGCCTCGCGCACGCCGGCCGGCACGGGATAGGTGTTCTCGTTAGCCGAAAGGTTGATGCGCGTAGGCGCAAAGTTGGGATCGTAGGGCTCAATGCCGGCCAAGTAGGGCTGGACGAGCTCCTTCATGTGGGGCGTCAGCTCGGCCATATTAGGCCTCCTCGCCGGTCGCGCCAGCGGCACCGCCCGCAGCCGCCAGGTCCACACCCTCGGCAACCGTCGTCACGGCGTCGCCCGGCCAGGCGACCTTGGTCAGGTCGGCCGCGGCCAGAGACTCGGCTCTCACGGCATCCTCACCCTGCTCCAGCACGCGACGACGCAGGGCAGCAGAGAGCGCGTGCGCCCACAGGCCCTCGGCCTCGGCCAGACGCTGTGTGGCGGGAGCGTCGGAGAGCAGGCCCTCGGGTGTATAGCAAATGACGCTCGAGCGCTTAACGAACTCTTCGACCGAAAGCGGGTTGGAGAACATGGCCGTGCCGCCGGTCGGCAGCGTGTGGTTGGGGCCGGCAACATAATCGCCAAGCGGCTCGGAGCTCCAAGCGCCCACAAAGATGGCGCCGGCGTTGCGAATGCCGCCGAGCAGGCCCATCGCGTCCTTGCAGTGCAGCTCAAGGTGCTCGGGCGCCACGGTGTTCACGGCCTCGACGGCGGCAGCCATATCGGCGGCCACCACGATGGTGCCTTCGTTGTCGAGCGAAGCGCGCGTGATCTCGGCACGCGGCGACTGCGCCACCAGGATGTCGATGCCAGCCTCGACCTCGCGCGCAAACTGCTCGTCGCAAGTCACCAGATAGCAGGCTGCCAGCGGATCGTGCTCGGCCTGGGCCATCAGGTCTGCCGCGACCACCATAGGCTTGGCCGTGGCGTCGGCCAGCACGCAGACCTCGGAGGGACCGGCGACCATGTCGATTCCCACGTCGCCCGACACAATCTGCTTGGCGGCGGCAACAAAGGCGTTGCCCGGGCCGGTGATTTTGTCGACGCGCGGAATGGTCTCGGTACCGTACGCCAGCGCGGCCACGGCCTGAGCGCCGCCCACCATATAGATTTCGTCCACGCCGCCGAGCTTAGCCGCGGCGAGCGTGTAGGGGCTGATCAGGCCGTCTTTTTGCGGCGGGGTCACCATAACCACGCGCTTGACGCCGGCGACCTTGGCGGGAATGGCGTTCATGAGCACGGTGGAGGGATATTGCGCGCGGCCGCCCGGTACATAGATGCCGGCCGCCGCGAGCGGGGTCACCTTAACGCCGAGCATCGTGCCGTCCGCACGCGTGGTAAACCAGCTCTGCTCGACCTCGCGCTGGTGGAACTCGCGAATCTGGCGCGCGGCCTTCTCGAGCGCGACGACAAAGGCCGGGTCGAGGCCTTCGAGCGCGGCATCGATCTGCTCCTGCGGCAAGCGGAAGCTCTGCAGCTCAACGCCGTCAAAACGCTGACAGTAATCGCGCACCGCGGCATCCCCGTTGGCACGCACGTTGGCCACGATATCGCGGGCGGCGTCGATGATGTTTTGCGGCAGCACGCCCTTGCGGTTGAGCTGGTTGGTAACGAGGCGCTCACCGGGAGCAAGCTTGATGGTCTTCATATCGGTATCCCCTATCGGTCGAGGTTGTGTTCGAAAAACGAGAGGCCGGGCGGCGGCGCCAATCGGCCCGCAGCCCGTACGTTGGGGCGCCCGTGCGCGCTCGCGCTATTGTGCCGAGCCCGCGACGGGCTCAAAATGCTTGTCCTTAACGGCCGCGGCCAAGCGATCTGCCAGATTGCGTACGCGCGGATCCAGGCGCGCAGCACCCGGATTGACAAAGAAGCGGGCCGTGCAGTCCATGATGCGGCCGGTGATGACCAGGTCGTTGTCGCGCAGCGTGGCGCCCGTGGCGGTGATGTCCACGATGCGATCGGTCATGCCGACAATGGGGCCCAGCTCGATGTTGCCATGCAGCGAAACGATGTCGGCGTTCACGCCTCGCTCGGCATACCAGGCACTCGCGATGCGCGGATACTTGGTGGCCACGCGAAGCGACCCGCGGCGGGCATAGTTGCGCTCGGCCTGACCGGCGCGCCACGCGGGCTCCGCCTCGATAAAGGTGCACAGGCCGTAGCCCAGATCGACCAGCTGCAGCAGGTTAAGGTCGGCCTCGATAAGCGAGTCCCAGCCGCAGATGCCGCAATCGGCACCACCGCAGCCCACAAAGGCAGGCGCATCGCTGGGGCGCACGATGACAAACTCGATATCGCCGACCGTGCCCTTGCCGGCACGCGCGTCGCGGCCGCGCACAATCAGGTGACGGCCGGGGTCACGCAGCTCAGAGACGTCCAGGCCCGCGGCCTCGAGCACGTCGAGCGTATCAGCCTTAAGCGAGCCCTTGGGCACGGCGATGCGCAGCGGACCCTCGGCGCCACGGCCCGCGGCGTGATCGCCGTCGGAAGCGGCATCCTCGGCCGAGGTGCGCGCGGCCTCCAGGCGCTCGAGCGAAAAGGCGAAGCCCGCCGCCGGCACCTCGATACCGTCGCCAAATGCGCCGGTAAAGATGGAGTCATAGCGTCCGCCCGAACCGACCGGATCGGGCAGTCCGCCGGCATAAGCCTTAAAGACCAGGCCCGTGTAGTAATCGAAAGAGTTCATGATGGAGAAGTCGAACGACAGCACCTGGGCGTCCTCGGGTGCCAGGCCCTCAACCAGGGCACGCAGCTCGCGCGTCAGCGGCGCGACGATACCGGCGGCCTCCAGCAGCGCGTCCACGCGGTCGAGTACCTCGGCACCGCCGTGCAGACGCGGCAGCTCGCTAATGGCGGCCTTGACGGCATCGGACTCGGTGCTTGCCGCCACGCGGGCATCGAGGCCCACAAAGTCGTTGGCGTGCACGCAGCGCAGGGCCTCGGCGGCCAGCTCGCGATCCTCGCACGCCGCGAGCAGTTCCTTAAACGGACGCACGCTACCTGCGATAATGCGTGCATCGGGCAGCGCCAGCTTGCGCACCGCCTCGGCCACGAGCGAGACAATCTCGACATCGCCCGCGGTATCGCCCGCACCGATAAGCTCAAAGCCCAGCTGTGTAAACTGGCGCGAGCCGCCGGCATTGCGCTGGCACTCGCGAACCACCGGCGCCTCGTAGCGAAGGCGCAGGGGCAGGTCGGCCGCGCGCATGCGAGTCGAAACCAGGCGAACGATCGGCAGCGTGTTGTCGGGACGGACCACCAGCAGGCGACCGTCGTCATCAAAGAGCTTAAACGGCGTATCCGCGATGCGGCCGCCTTCCTCGAGCGAACCCTTGTCCTCGAGTAGCGGCGTCTCGACCGGCAGGTAATGATGCTCCCTAAAGCAGCCCTTCACCGTCAGCGCGATCTCCTCGCGCGCCTGAGCCTCCTCGGGCAATATGTCCCGGAATCCCCACGGTGTGGCCGTCATCTGGTGAGCCTCCTCATGCTGTGTTTCATATAGAGCAGAAGACCGGCATAGCTCCGCCGGTCTTCTGGGTACTTTAGCATACTAGAGTGTTTGCGGGGAGAATCGTCCTCCTCGGCTCATAGCGTATTCATTTGGAAACATAGGGGAAAGCGCGTCCCGCCCGCCAGCCAAAAACTGGGATGCGGTTTCCGGTTGAGGTCCTCAGCGGAAAGTGTGTCCCATTCTGAGCGCCTGTTCTGGGACGTGCTTTCCGCCAGAAGCCTCAAGCGGAAAGCACGTCCCGTTTCTCAAAAAGCGTCAAACGCCAACTCGGCGCCCTGTCCCACTTAGGCGCCAATCGCGCGTCGATACTCCGCCATAACCTGAGCGTCAGCTGCCGCGGGGTCGGCAAAATAGCGCCAGTCATAGGTCTCGGCCGAAACAACTCCGCGATAGCCGCGCGCCACCAGCCTATCCAGGTCGGCGCGCATATCGCGGTCGCCGTCACCCCAGGCAAGATGCGTCGTGCCATCTGCCGCAACATCGACAAAATGCACGTGGGCGACATCATCGCCAAGCAGATCGAAATAATCGTCGATGGTATCCCCCGCCACCGCCATAGCGCCCAAATCCAGACACGCCTTAAGTGCCGGATGATCAACTGCCTCGATCATGCGCTTCGTATCGGCCGCCGAGTTCACGATCATCGACTCAACCGGTTGTAGGGCCTCGAGCACCAGTCGCACGCCGCGCTCTCCCGCATGCTCGGCAATCGCACGCAGCATCGAGGCGCTGCGACCCCACGCGTTCTCGATCGGCTCGTTCAAAAATGCCCAGCCGCTCGAGACCATGACCTGCTCGGCTCCAAGTTCCGCCGCGATATCTACAACGTTCTTAAAGTACGCGAGCGTGCGGGCACGCGCCTCATTCCCGCGCGCCGCGATATTCCACGGCTTGGGGTTGTTCTGTTCGGGACAAAGCCCCACAATCCGAACCCCATACCGCTGTGATAGCTCCCGCACCTGCTCGAGCGAATCGTATCCATGGCAATCGACATACAGATGCATCGCCCCGGTCCAAAGCTCGCAACACGTGTAGCCCGAAGCCGACGCCGAAGAAAAGAACTCCTCAAGGTCAAAATAACGATGGCTGATATTCATGACGGCAAGCTGGGGATAGCTCATAATTACTCTCCAACCCAAGCGAGGCCCCGTTCCATATAGGAGCGAGGCCCAATTACACAAACGTTATTTGCTCTTAGTAGTCGAACTGGTGATAGTAGCGACGATACTTGAGGTTGTGCTTGGTGACCGTCTCGTAGTAGCGAGCCAGGCGGTCGGTAACGAGCACCGTCAGAATCCACGGAGACACGATGA